>QIAM01000013.1 GCA_003225555.1 Acidobacteriota bacterium
GGAAAGGATGGACGGTCAATTACAAGGTTGGGGCAGAGGGGGGAAAGCGTTTATTGCACCTTTGTGTGCTCTGCCCTCTGACCTGCTTGAAAGGGATGTTGTCGAAGAGAGCGCGGGAGGCTAGGCTGCCGTCGCCTCGAGCGCATTACAGGTTTGCATTGGAGTCTATCTCTTCATAATGCTGAGGCGATGTTAGGGCGTCAGCAAGTGGTACGGCTGCTCACTGCCTCAGTGATTGCCTGGTCTTTCTTTCATATCATCTGGCTGTATCGTTTTTTCCTTTTTGAGGTAACCCTTAGCCTCACTTAACGCGCACCTGACTTCAGACGCATGTCTGGTTTACGAGCTATGCTCAACTACCTCGGCGTTGCTCTGAGCCGAGTGATCCCAGTCCACCAGAAACTCGATTCCGTAGAGATACACAGCGCGATGGCGAACAGTTCCACAAACTCGAACCCGTTCTGTGCATTTGGGAGGAAGGAATTCAATCTGAACTTGAGATCCCAAGGGCAGATTCGCGATAGCAAACAGGCACATCCCGACATCGCTGAGATTGATGCCGAGAGCATCGACCTGGTCCGACCCGGTGAATATCTGCACGGAGGTGTTCAGGAATTGACGTTGCCGGCGACGTCTGTCATGTCTAAAGTTACGTTTGAAAAACATCTGGTACACGAGTGAGAACAAAGTAGCGCGGTGATCCTCGACGGCGAAGATTACGGAGGTTCAGTAGCTGCGAATCGGGCGCGGGATTTAGACTGGTCTCTGCATGTTTGCGCTAAGGACAATTTCATGGCTCAGGCCGGTTCTTTTCGCGGTGTTTGCGGTTGGGCTCGTGGCAGGTCAGAACCCTACTCCCGCGGCCCAGCCTCCGGAGTCGGTGCCCTCACTTTCTACGCGCAAAACCATTGCTTTTGACAATTTTGTCAACTCGGCCATCCGGCAGGAGCGCCGCATGACCGACCTGCTCCGCAACTTCAAGCCGATCGTTGAGACCTATATCCAGGAACAACAGCCGGATTCCGGTCTGGGTACATCTCCGAAGCGCGATGACTATTTCTTAAGCCGTCTGGATCTGTCTGGTAATGGCCCCGGCACTTCAGCCTTTGCCGACGAGGAGCACTCGAGGGACAACAAATTGCCCAAGGATGAGCCTTTCGCGGCAGCCAGCTTCGCCCAGGCGTTGTTTCCGGACCTGGACCATTTCGATCGGCAGAACTACTCGTTCGAATTTGTCCGCTGGCAGGTTCTTGGGGAAGTGCGTTGCGCCCTGGTGGATGTGAAGCCCCGCGACCGTTCGCGCAACCGTGGCTTTATGGGCCGGATCTGGGTAGAAGATCAGGACTTCAACATTGTACGTTTCACCGGAACGCACAGCTCGCAAGCGGCTCCCAGGCGCGCATTTCATTTCGACAGTTGGCGGCTGAACACCCTGAGCACCATGTGGATGCCTGCCTATGTCTATACCCAGGAGTCGAATCCGCGCGATCCGTCGAGCCACGAAATCTGGTTTAAGGCTCAGACCCGGATCTGGGGTTACGACATGCAACACGCCGGGGATCATCGGGAGTATGCCAAACCTCTGACGAACGCGGCGGTGCAGGCCGATCCTAACAGGCACGAAGCCTCGCAGGACTTGAACCCGGCATACACCTTGGGGCAAACGACCTACACACCGGAAGACAATGTAGTAGAGCGGTTGCAAGTTGCCGGACTCATGGCTCCAGACGGCGAAGTCAACCGGGTTTTGCAGGCCGTCGCCAACAATCTGTTGGTCACCAACAATCTCGACATTGCTGCGGTTCGCTGCCGTGTGCTGCTCACCACGCCGCTGGAATCGTTCGTGGTTGGCCGAACCATCGTTCTCAGCCGTGGGCTTCTCGATGTGCTACCCGATGAGGCGACGCTCGCAGCGGTGCTGGCGCACGAACTGGCCCACATCGTTTTGGGCCATTCCGTGGCCGCCGGCTATTTGTCGAGCCTGACGTTGCCGTTCTCGGATAAGGAAATCTTTGCCAACCTGAAATTTCATTTCGATCCAGCCCAGGAAGCCGACGCCGACAAGAAAGGCCTGGAGCTGTTGTTGCTGTCGCCATATAAAGATCAACTCGCGAATGCCGGACTCTTCCTGAAAGCCCTGGAAGCCCGCTCTCCGCAACTGCCGAACTTGCTGCAGGGACGTTTCAGCAACGACTTCGGGAGCAGCCACCTGGTCGGGATGCAAGCGCTGGCCAACTCCGGCACGCATCTGCAGATGGATCGCCTGGATCAGATCGCTGCCCTGCCGCTCGGCTCGCGCATTGTAGTGGATCCCTGGTCGGACCGGATTGAGATGCTCAAGAGCAAGCCAGTCCGACTGGAGTTGCCATCAGAGAAGATGCCGTTCGAGGTGAGTCCATTCTTTCCGCACCTCAGGCGTCGGGATGGACAGGGAAAAGATCAGGCGGGAACAAAGCCGTAAGCGGGGCTGTCGGATTACGTGAGTCTTGCAGTTGCCTACGGTCCGTTCCTGACTTCAATCAACACAATTCAAGGCTCTGTTCGCGAACGTTTCGTAGCAGACATGGTTCTTGTCCTCGCATCAATTTCCTAAACCGATGTGGAGTTCACAAAGGGGTGCGGTAGGAGTCCGGCTCCTACCGCAAATTCTTCGTCAGCTGGCCTGCCGCAGCTTGCGATCGCGCTCTGCTTCAGTTTCGCTAACGCTTTCCTTGCCGAGCGTCGAGTTCCATTCTTCCACTTGACGCAAGGCTTCTTCCTTCTGTAGTCCGTAGCGTTCCTGGATTTTGCCGACCAACACGTCTTTCTGTCCTGCAATGAAATCGAGATCATCGTCGGTTAGCTTGCCCCATTTCATCTTGAGCTTGCCTTTCAGTTGTTTCCACTGGCCCTGTATCTGTTCCCAATTCATGCGCGTTCTCCTGATTATTTCAGTATTGATTGTTCCGAATATCCCTTAAGCGTAGGACGCGATCGACGAAAAGGGGAATACAGCGGTTACTCGATGGCATCATCCAGCACGCGCGCGGTTCGATGCCCCACGGCAATGGCCGGCAAGTTACTATAGAAGCTGCGGATCACGACCGACCGGGGACGGTGGAGTTGGTCGACACAACAAATTTCGTATGAGAGGAAACGCATGGCAGAACCGACTTACGAGGAACTCAAGGCACGACTGTCACAACTGGAAAAGCAAGTGGAGACCAAGAAACGCAGCGGCGATCTGGCCTTCAAGATTGGCGAGAAGGGCGGCGTCAGCGTATACGGGCTTGGCCGCTTTCCGGTCACTCTCTATTACGAACAATGGAACCGTCTGCTGGGGGCGGCCGAGGACATCAAGACCTTCATGGAAGAGAACAAGTCAAAGCTCAAGCTGAAGGAATAGATGAACCGCTTTGGCGGGCGTGATGCTGAGCGCAGCCGCTTTTCAGGCGGAGCGAAGCATCGCGTGCGTATCGCCTCAGCTCTGAAAAACGGCAACCGCCTGCCCCTAATCCCAGGTTACTTCCGAAACAACTGGGAACCGAGAACGGGGAACCGAGAACTGCTTTTGACGCTATAATAAAAAAACCGTGCCCAAGTACTCCATTGTCGTCCCGCTGCACAACGAGCAGGAGAACGTGACCGACCTTTACGACCGTCTGAAAGTGGTAATGGAGGCGCACGGTGAGACTTTTGAGATTGTGCTGGTGGACGACGGTTCCAGCGACCACACCTTCGCCATGCTGCGCGAAATCGCCGCCGTGGACAGTCGTGTAACAGTCGTCAAGTTGCGCCGCAATTTCGGCCAGACCGCAGGCCTGGCCGCAGGATTTGATCATGCTCGCGGCGAGTACATTATCGCCATGGATGGCGACCTGCAGCATGACCCCGCGGACATTCCAATGTTCCTCGAGAAGATTGCCGCGGGGTACGACATTGTCAGCGGATGGCGCAAAGTGCGCGTCGACAACTTCTGGATGCGCCGCATTCCCTCACGCGTCGCCAACTGGATGATGGCCAGGCTGAGCGGCGTCGATATCCACGATTTCGGCACCACCTTCAAGGCCTACCGGCGCGACATCCTGGACCAAGTGCCCTTGTATGGCGAACTGCATCGCTTTATTCCCGCGCTGGCTTCGTGGCACGGAGCGACGATTTGCGAAGTGCCCATCCGCAACGTGAATCGGGAACGCGGGGTCTCGCACTACGGCATCACCCGCACCTTCCGCGTGTTCTTCGATCTGCTCACCATTCGCTTCCTGCTGCGCTATCTTTCGAGGCCGCTCCACTTTTTCGGCACGTTCGGCATGGTCAGCCTTTTCGGCGGGAGCAGCATCGTACTCTGGCTCGGAATGGAGAAGTTCCTGCGCGGCGTTCCCGTGATGGCCTCCCACGGGCCGCTGATGATGACAGCTCTCGGCCTGCTGCTCGGAGGCCTGAACCTGCTGGCGATTGGACTGCTGGGTGAGATGCAAGTCCGCCACTACCACGAGCCCAGCCGCCGCGCTCCGTACTCCATTGACCGCGTGCTTCGTGCGCAGAACGAAGAGCACAGCGTCTCCGAATAATTCTCGGTTGTTTGTTGCCAAGAAATGAACTCACCATTCGGCTTCAGATTCTCCCCATCCGTTGCTAATCCCCGCCCTTTCTGCACCTTACGTTGACCACCACGGCACCTTCCGATACCCTAGTAGTACCGCCACAATGGGGATCGTGTAACCTAGTAGGAACGACTGTTGATCTGGTATTAAGCCAGGTTCCGGGAACACATCCAGGAGCGAATTCTTATCGTGTCGACTAGCAACGGCAAGACGTTACTTCTCTTAAAACCGCGGGGATTCTGCGCCGGAGTGGTGCGGGCCATCGACGTTGTCCGCATCGCCCTTGAGGCCTTCGGGCCGCCCATCTACGTGCGCAAGGAGATCGTCCACAACAGCTTTGTGGTGGACGAACTGCGCGGCAAGGGCGCGATCTTTGTCGACAGCGAGGACGAAGTCCCCAATGGCGAGCGCGTCATTTACAGCGCGCACGGGGTTTCGCCCGAAGTCCGCGAGAACAGCGTGAAGCGCGGCCTGCGCGTGATTGACGCCACCTGTCCGCTGGTGACCAAGGTCCACGTCGAGGCCGTCAAGTTTGCCAAGGAAGGTTATTCGCTGATCCTGATCGGCCACAAGGATCATGACGAAGTCATCGGAACGCTGGGCGAGGCTCCGCTGGTGACGCAGGTCGTCGGCTCACCCGAACAGGTGAAGAATCTGACCGTGCCGGACCCGAAACGCGTGGCTTATCTGACGCAGACCACGCTCAGCCTTGACGAGACCAAGGACATCATCGCGGCCCTTCGCCAGAAGTTTCCCAACATCAAAGGCCCTGCCGCGCAGGACATCTGCTACGCCACGGAGAACCGTCAGGTGGCGGTGAAGCAGATTGCGTCTGAATCCGACCTGCTGCTGGTTGTTGGCTCAGAAAACAGCTCCAACTCGAATCGCCTGGTGGAAGTGGCGCGAAATCTGGGGACGAATGCGTACCTCATTGACAGCTGCGACGACATCCAGCCCGAGTGGCTAAAGGATGTAAAGACCATCGCACTGACCGCCGGCGCTTCCGCGCCCGAGTGCCTGGTCGAGGAGACGGTAGAGTTTCTCGGCGCAAAGGGATTCGCCAACGTGCAAGAGCTCGAAGTGATGCCGGAGAACGTGCGCTTCGGCCTGCCTCCGGAGATCGTCGAGGCCATTGCCGCCGCTCCGGCCAGCGCCACCGCCGACTAACGGAGAGGTAATCGATGGACACAAGCTCCCCCGACGCTCATATAGGTTAAGCGCCGCCCCAACTCCTGTTCGGAAGAATAGACGAACTTGCCGGCCGGGTAGGCGCCGCCATTGATGGCGCCCGCCGTTACCTCTTCTCCCAGCAACACGAAGACGGCTACTGGTGCGGCGAACTCGAGGCCGATACCACACTCGAGTCCGACTACATCCTCCTGCATACGCTACTCGGCACCGGCGATCCGGCGCGCTTTCAGAAGGCCGCGAACTACGTTCTGCAACATCAGAACGAAGACGGCGGCTGGAGCATTTACGCCGGCGGGCCGTCGAACATCAGCGCGTCGGTGAAGGCATACTTCGGCCTGAAACTTGCCGGCTACACCGCCGACCATCCCGCCATGCAGCAGGCCCGCAAGAAGATTCTCGAACTCGGCGGCGTCACCGAAGTCAACACCTTCACCAAGATCTATCTGTGCTTCTTCGGACAGTACGACTACGACGCGGTGCCAGCCATCCCGCCCGAAATCGTGCTCTTTCCCAACTGGTTTTGGTTCAACATCTACGAGATTTCTTCGTGGTCGCGGGCCATTCTGGTGCCGCTTTCCATCTGCTACGCCAAGAAGCCGTTCAAGAAGATTCCGCGCGAGATGGGAGTGGAAGAACTATTTGTCCGCGGCATGGAAAAATCCAGGATGCACCTGCACTGGGCGAAGAAACTGATTTCCTGGCGTAATTTCTTCCTGGTTCTTGACCGCATGACGCATTGGTTCGAGCGCGTGCATGTTCGCCCGCTGCGCTCCATCGCGCTCAAGAGCGCAGAGAAGTGGATGCTCGATCGCCTGGAGATGAGCGACGGACTGGCTGCGATTTATCCCGCCATGATGAATGCCATCATCGCCCTGCGCTGCTTGGGATATTCGCTCGACGATCCCCAGGTAATTCGCGCGCTCGACGAATTCGAAAAGCTGGGCATCGAAGAGAGCGACACCTTCCGCATGCAACCCTGCACGTCGCCGGTTTGGGATACAGCCTATGCGATGTTCGCACTAGGCGAAGCCGGAGTGCCCGCCAACGATCCGCGCATGGTGAAGTGCGCCGACTGGATTCTGCAAAAGCAAGTGCGAACGGTCGGCGACTGGAAGGTCAAGAATAAGAAGGGACAACCCGGCGGCTGGTACTTCGAATTCAACAACGAATTTTTCCCCGATGTCGATGATAGCGCTATGGTCTGCCTTGGGCTCAGCCGCGTGGAGCATCCGAACGGGCGGTACCAGCGGGAATCCGTGCAGCGCGCCATCGATTGGATTCTTTCCATGCAGTGCAAGAACGGCGGTTGGGCTTCGTTCGATAAAGACAACGACCGCATGGTTTTCCAGTACGTGCCGTTCGCGGATCACAATGCCATGCTTGATCCGCCGACCGTGGACATCACCGGACGCATCCTCGAAATGATGGCGACTTACGGTTACGACAAGAATCATCCTGCTGTGAAGCGCGCCCTCCAGTTCATCCGCAAGGAGCAGGAGCCTGACGGAAGCTGGTTCGGACGCTGGGGGGTGAATTACATTTACGGCACGGCGCTGGTGTTGCGCGGCCTTGAAGCTATCGGCATGGACAGTCACGAGCCTTGCATCCAGCAAGGCGCAGAGTGGCTGCGCATGGTGCAGAATGCTGACGGCGGGTGGGGTGAGAGTTGCGGTTCTTACGACGATCCCGCGACCCGCGGGGTTGGACCCAGTACACCTTCACAGACCGCATGGGCCATCCTCGGGTTGCTTGCCGTCGGCGACACGCGCAGCGACTCGGTCGCCCGCGGCATCGCCTACCTCCTGCGCACGCAGAACAAAGACGGATCATGGGACGAGGCCTTCTTTACTGGTACTGGGTTCCCGCGCGTGTTTTATCTGAAGTATCACCTCTACCGGCAGTATTTCCCGCTGCTGGCGTTCACGACTCATGCCAAGGTGATGGAGAAGGCGGGAAGCTAGTTCTCAGTTCTCAGTCACGGCCCAACGATTCGAGTCTGAGAACTGAGAACTGAGAACTGCTTTTGAAGGCTTTTGTTACAGGTGCAACGGGATTTCTCGGCTCCCACGTGGCTCGGGTTCTGAGCCAGCAGGGAGCGGACCTTCGACTGCTGGTGCGTCCCAGCAGCAATCCTCGCAATCTCGAGGGGCTCAAGGCAGAGACTGCCACCGGCGATCTGCGCGATCCTGCGTCGCTGGAAAAAGCGATGGCTGGCTGCGATACGGTTTTTCACGTGGCGGCCGACTACCGGCTGTGGGTACGCGATCCTAACGAGATGTATCGCTCCAACGTGGACGGCACTCGCGCGATTCTGGAAGCGGCGCGGAAAAGCGGGGTGCGCAGTGTGGTGCACACTTCGAGCGTGGCGACCGTCGGATTTGCGGCTAATGGCCATCCCGCCGACGAGGATTCTCCCGTGTCGCTGGCGGACATGATCGGTCCCTACAAGCGCTCGAAGTTCATGTCGGAGCAACTGGCGCTGGAGGCCGGCCGCAGCGGCATGCGGGTTGTGGTGGTGAATCCCACGACCCCGGTCGGCGAGCAAGACGTGAAGCCCACGCCCACCGGGCGTATTGTCGTCGATTTCCTGAAGCGCAAGTTTCCCGCGTATGTGGATACTGGTCTTAACCTGGTCGACGTTGCCGAATGTGCCCGTGGACACGTTGCAGCGTTGGAGAAGGGAAGGTCGGGTGAGCGTTACATTCTCGGTGGTGAGAATTTGACGCTCAAGCAGATTCTCGACAAGCTGGCAAAGATTACCGGCTTGCCTTCGCCGACAATAAAGCTGCCTTACGTTTTCGCTTTTGCTGCTGGCGTGGTCGATGAAGCCATCACCGGCCGCATTTTGCGGCGCGAGCCTCGCGCGACCGTCGACACGGTGCGTATGGGGAAGAAGAAAATGTTTGCGAGCTCCGGCAAGGCGGAGCGCGAATTGGGATGGAAGATTGTTCCGGTGGATGAAGCGTTAACGCGCGCGGTGAAGTGGTTTCAGGCCAGCGGATACGCATAACGGAATCGCGTTATGAGTCCTTTGCAGATTTTTGCAGAGATACGGCACGCTGACAGTTTGCTGAAAAACTCCGTCTACGTACCTCCGGGGCTAAAGCCCGAATTGAAAAGGGAGGCTTTATCGCAGCATTGAAAACGCTGCGCCACCCAAAATCGGAAACACTGCGTTGCCCGAAGTCAGAGTTCGTTCGCAAACTTGGAATCCGTCCCGTAGGGACGACTGAATCGTGTGCACTGTGCAAAAAGTCGCAATCGTCGCCGCCCTCGAGCGGGAGATCAGGCCGCTCGTCAAGATCTGGCGACTTTGCGAACAAGACCATGCTGGACGCCGTTTCCGCTTCTACGAGAGCGAATACGCCGTGCTGACCTGCGGCGGAATCGGGGCGGAGCCGGCGCGGCGGGCTGCCGAAGCGATCATCGCCCTTTACCAACCGGCTTTGATTTACTCCGCGGGATTTGCCGGCGCGCTCGACCGAAAGCAGCACATTGGAGACATCATCGTCCCCCGGCGCGTTATCAATGCCAACGACGGCAGCAGCATCGATACTGGCCAAGGCGAAGGAATCTTGGTAAGTTTTGCCTCGGTGGCCTCTCCTGAGCAAAAAGCGAAGCTGGCGTACTCATACTCCGCTCAAGCCGTTGACATGGAAGCGGCAGCGGTTGCGCGAGCAGCGGAAGCTCGCGGCGTGCGGTTTGCTGCGGTGAAAGCGGTCTCCGATGAAAGTGATTTCGTCCTTCCGGCTGTGGATGCTTTCATCGACGCGGAGGGTCAGTTCAAAACGACAGCCTTTGCCTTGTTTACTGCGATTCGACCTTGGACATGGGGCGCGACGCTGCGACTGAAGCGCAACAGTCGTCTTGCCTCGCAGGCGTTATGCGGCTGGATCGAACATGTGGACATGAGCAAACTGCTTAGAAGTGAACCTGATGTGCCCCACGCTTTGGAGAGCCTACGTCAACGATGAAGCGAATTCACGCCGCACTCGTGTTGATCTTCTACCTGGCCGGCATTCCCCTCGCCGCTCAGCATTCAACTCAGGTCATATTTGGAGAGAGCTTCCGCCAGGGGGCGACGAAAGTGACCGAACAGAGCCTTGAGATAAGGCTCGATCCCCAGAACACCAACTACCGCGAGCGAATCAAAGACCTGAAAGGCAACGACCGTTACGACTTCCTGATTGTTGCTCAAGGTCCCGAAGGCGATACCAAGATTACGTCCTGGCAACTCCGGTTGAGGGACTTGCACCACGCAATTTACGACAACATCCTACGCGCTACACAAGAGACCTCTTCCGACCCGGGCAACAACCTGGGGTGGCTCAACCCAGACGGTTTCTCTCCAGTCCCGATCCGCGCCCAGCGGATCATCAAGGTCGACAGCTTTTACGTCGTGGTGCAAGTAAAGGGCTACCACTTCACTCCAGTGGACTCCCCCTACCTGGATTCAATGAGCGTCGAGGTGAAGTTCAGCAATACTGATCCGCGGCAGCAGAAATAGAAAGTGCGTTGAAAAGAAGCAACTAGAAGGGAAGTCTCATCTAAGAATTGATGGCCACCGCCGACCAATACGCGATCAAGAGTGACGCGCAACGCATTCCCAGCACAATGCAGGCCGCCGTCTACCGCGGAGTCAATGACGTACGCCTGGAAACCGTTTCCGTACCGGAAGCCGGGTCTGGAGAACTGTTAATCCGCGTGCACAGCTGCGGCGTTTGCGGCACTGACCTCAAGAAGATTGCGACCGGTTCGCACTCCGCGCCACGCATCTTCGGCCACGAAACCTCGGGCGTGGTCGCCGCCGTTGGCCAGGGCGTCAGCGATTTCCGCGAAGGAGACCGCGTCGTCGTCTTCCACCACATCCCCTGCGGGGAATGCTATTACTGCCGTCACAAGACCTTCGCGCAATGTTCGACGTATAAGAAGGTAGGTTGCACGGCGGGATTTGAACCCTCCGGCGGCGGCTTTGCGGAGTATGTCCGCGTCATGGACTGGATTGTGCGCTATGGTACCGTCCGCATTCGGGAAGGAGTTCCGTTTGAGCAGGCTTGCTTCGTCGAGCCCGTAAACACCTGCATGAAGGGCATCGAGGCCCTACGGCCGCAACCCGGAGAGACTGTGCTGGCCATCGGACAAGGGCCCATCGGCATCATCTTAGGCGTGCTGGCGCGACGGGCCGGGGCCATGGTAATAACTTCCGATTTATATCCTGAGAGGCTTAGAATAGGAGAAAGCTTCGGATTAGAAAACACAATGGACGCTTCACGGACAAACGTGGTCGAGCGTGTCCGGGAGTTGACCGAGGGGCGGGGCGCCGACGCCGTGATTCTGGCGGTCGGCGGGAACAGCTTGATTCGAACGGCGATGGATGCGGCCCGTCCGGGAGGGCGGGTGTTGCTATTTGCGCAGACGCACCATGGCGAAGCAATTATCGATCCCGCGGCGATTTGCGTCGATGAAAAAACACTGGTGGGTTCTTATAGCGCGTCCGTGGATATGCAGGCGGAATCGGTTCGTTTTGTGATGAATCGCGAGATGGATCTGGAGCGTCTGATCAGTCATCGTTTTCCGCTGCGCGAAAGCAAGCAGGCATTGGACCTGGCAGCTCATCCGCAGCCGTCTTCGATGAAGATCATGGTTCAGCCCGGCGCAACTTGGGGAGCAAGGGCCGGGGAAGGAACTCCGCAGTGAATGGAAAAATGACGGCCGCCGTGCTGTACGGCAAAGAAGATCTCAAGATTGAGAGAGTGCCCATCCCCCGCGTCGAAGGCGGCGAGGTGCTGGTCAAGGTGCAGGTTGCTCTGACCTGCGGTACGGATCTGAAGGTGTACCAGCGCGGCTATCACGCGCGCATGATCGTTCCTCCGGCGCTGTTTGGACATGAACTCGCCGGCGTGATCGAAGAAGTCGGCGGCGGCGTGAATGGTTTCAAGAAGGGCATGCGCGTTGTAGCTTTGAACTCCGCTCCATGCCAAATGTGCTTCTACTGCTCCAAACACCAGGAAAATCTTTGCGAAGATCTGCTGTTCAACAATGGCGCCTACGCCGAATACATTCGTGTGCCCAAGCGCATCGTCGAAGCCAACATGCTGGTAATTCCAACCAACGTGAGCTTCGAAGACGCGGCCATGACGGAGCCGCTGGCCTGCGTGCTGCGCGGCCTGCACGAGACTGGCGTCGAGATTGGCGACACGGTCGTGATCATCGGCGGCGGACCGATCGGCCTGATGTTCGTGCAGGTGGCTCGCGCGATCGGTTGCAATGTGATTGCCGTTGTCAAGCGCGATGGGCAGGTCGAAGCCGCCAAGCAAATGGGTGCCCACGAGATTATTCAGACTACCAGGGTTTCCGATGTCGTCGAAGCCGTGCGTGCTCTGAGTCCGCAAAAACGAGGCTGTGATGTGGTGATTGAAGCGGTGGGCCGTCCTGAAGCGTGGGAGTGGGCCGTCGAAATGGTGCGCAAGGGCGGCACCGTAAATTTCTTCGGGGGCTGCGCGAGCGGCACCAAAGTGCAGCTCGATACCAGCCGCCTGCATTACTCCGAAATCACCCTGAAGGCGACGTTCCACCACACGCCGGAAACTGTTCGCCGCGCCTTTGGCCTGATCGCGGCCAAGAAGATTCGTCCCACCGACTACATTACCGGGGAGGCTCCGCTGTCGCGCCTGCAGCAAGTTCTCCGCCACATGCTGAACCGCGGCGGCGACATTAAGACCGCGATTATCCCCGGACACTGATTGGCATTGGTTGTTCTGTGGTGCGCCTCGATTACAGCTAATGTGCGAGCGCCGCGGAGGGGCGAAAGAATGCAGCCCACCGCGCAAGCCCTGGGCGGAGCATCAAGCGGAGCATCAAAAGGAGACAGCCAGCCCTGGAGGGGCGAAAGAGAAGGGATCGAATTTTCGTTTGAGACAATATCGAGCAGGGAAGAGAGCCGCCTGAAGCATGACCCAGATCGCCAGCACCGACTCCCGAACTTCCTCCCCGGCTTCCCTGGGATGGAGTCGTCTGCCGATTGAATACGCGATTCCGGAAACGCCGCCGACGCTCGCTGAAGCGCAGGAATATTGCCGTCGCCTGTCCCGCAGCCACTACGAGAACTTTTCCGTCGCCTCATGGTTTCTTCCTCAACGTCTTCGTCAGCACTTTTTCAACGTCTACGCCTATTGCCGCATCTCGGATGATCTGGGAGACGAAGTCGGCGACACGACTTCCTCGATCGAGTTACTCGACCAGTGGCAAACCGAACTCGACGCCTGCTACCACGGCACTCCTCGCCATCCAGTATTCGTCGCGCTTGCCGAAACCGTCAAGCAATTCGACATTCCCCAACATGAGTTCTCTGACCTGCTTCGCGCCTTCCGCCAGGACCAGACCGTCACGCGCTTCGAGACCTTCAACCATGTGCTGGCCTACTGCCGCTATTCCGCAAATCCCGTAGGCCATCTTGTACTATATCTCTGCGGCTATCGCGATCCTGAACGCCAGCAGCTTTCCGACTTCACCTGCACTGCTTTGCAGCTCGCGAATTTCTGGCAGGACGTCAGCGTTGATTATTTCAAGGGACGCATTTACCTCCCGCTCGAAGACATGCGGCGCTTTGGAGTTAACGAACATGACATCGCCAGCGGCAACAACACGGCTGCATTCTGCGACATGATGAAGTTCGAAGTTGAGCGGGCGAGCGACTGGTTCCGCCGGGGGCTGCCGCTGATCAGAAAAGTCGATCGTGAGCTCGCCGTCGACGTTGAGCTTTTCACCCGCGGCGGTCAGGAAATTCTGAACGCCATCGAGCGTCAAAACTTCGCTGTGCTCGGTCGGCGGCCCTCCATTTCGAAAGGCCGCAAGCTGGCGCTGGTCGCGCGAGCCGCCCTGGGCAAGCTTCTGGGGGCCTTCCGATGAGCGCCGGCGCGACGCCCGCCCCTATCCCGTGGACGCCGGTCCCGCCGCAGCTGGTGATGGCGTACTCCGTCTGCCGCGGCATCACGCGATCCGCAGCGAAGAATTTCTATTACGCTTTCCTGGTTCTTCCGCGCCGCAAGCGCGAGGCCCTGTGCGCCGTCTACGCCTTCATGCGGCAATGCGACGACATCGCAGACGATCCCCGTCTTAGCCTCGAAGAACGTCGCCAGAAGCTGGATAGTTGGCTCGACGCTCTCCACCGCGCGCAGCAAGGCCATCCGACTGACGATGCGATTCTCCTCGCCCTGACCGATACGCAGCGCCGCTACCACATTCCCGCGGGCCTGCTCGACGAGCTCGCCGCGGGTACGGCCATGGATGTGTATGCCAACGGCGCGGAAGAAGTCGTCAGCAATTCAACTCCCGGGCTTGCGATTCGCTATAAGAGTTTCGAGGATCTCACCCTCTATTGCCATCGCGTGGCTTCGGTTGTCGGCCTGGTTTGCATTCACGTCTTCGGCTATCGTGACCCCGCCGCCGAGCCTTTGGCCGAACGTTGTGGCCTGGCTTTCCAGCTCACAAACATCATCCGCGACGTGAAGGAGGACGCTGCGCTCGGCCGCGTGTATCTCCCGGAAGAAGACCTGGCAAAGTTCAACTTGTCGGCCGCCGAATTACTCGCAACACCCGACCCCGCTCGCTTCCGTCCGCTGCTCGCCTTCGAAGCTGACCGCGCCCGCGAGTGTTATCAGGCAGGAGAGGAATTGATTCCCTACGTCTCCGAAGACAGCCAGCCGGCACTGTGGGTGCTGGTGCACATCTATCGCCGGCTGCTGGAGAAAATTGCCGAGCAGCAGTACGACGTCTTCAGCGCAAAAGTCAGCCTCACCGTGTCGGAGAAGCTGCGCTTCCTGGGTAAAGGCTTCCTGCAGCGCCTGATCTGATTGATGACCCAGAGTCCCCCACAGCCCACCGTAGCCATCGCCGGCGGCGGACTCGCCGGCCTCGCCGCCGCCTGCGCCCTCGCCGATTCCGGTTTCCGCGTCACTTTGTTCGAACGTCGTCCCTACCTCGGCGGCCGCGCCTCCTCCTACGAGCACCCCGGCACCGGCGAGATCGTCGACAACTGCCAGCATGTGCTGTTTCGCGTCTGCACCAATCTCGTCGAGTTCTACCGCCGCATCGGAGTCGAGCAGCAAATTCGCTGGTACGACGAAATGACTTTCATCGAGCCCAGCGGACGGGCCTCCGTGATGCACGCGTCTCCGCTGCCCGCCCCGCTCCACACCATGCCCTCGTTCCTGCGCTTTCCCTTCCTCGACGCTACCGACAAGCTGGCCATTGCCCGCGCTATGATCCCGCTCACGTTGACAACGCAACCTGACACCGGAGATTCTTTCGCCCAATGGCTGCAGCGGCATGGTCAGACTCAACATGCTATCGACCGATTTTGGAAACCGATTCTCATCAGCGCGCTGAGCGAAGAACTTGATCTCATTTCCGTTCCTTACGCTGCCCAGGTTGTCCGCGAGTCGATGAAGACTCCCGCCGCGCGTCACATGGGCGTGCCCACGATTCCGCTTACCGAACTCTACAACGCCGCCGGCGACTACATCCGCGCCCGCGGCGGCGAGCTGCAGTTCCGTTCGGCAGTCACTGAGTTTCAGCCGGAAACTTCACAGGTGTGCGTGCAACTGGCACAGAGACAACAAGCCTTCGACTATCTCGTTCTCGCGCTGCCATTCGACGGTCTGGATTCCATCCTGCCCGATGTGCCTGAGAGCGCGCGGTTGCACGAGATGCTCAGCCACTTCGAGTGCGCTCCGATCACTGGTATCCACCTGTGGTTCGACCGCCAGATTTCCGATCTCGATCATGCCGTCCTGCTGGATCGCACCATCCAGTGGATGTTTCACAAATCACGACTCCAGCCGATGCGGAGTGGCAGTGTGTCAGCGGAACAGGTCGGCAGCTACGTCGAGCTCGTGGTCAGCGCCTCGAAAAGCCTCATCGACAAATCCCGCGCCGAAATCGTCGACCTCGCCGTCCCTGAACTGCGCGAATTTTTCCCCGCCGCTCGCGGTGCGAGTCTGATCAAATCCACGGTCATCAAGGAAGTCCACGCAACCTACTCACCCCGTCCCGGCATCGACGCCTACCGCGCTGCAACCCAAACTGCCTGGCCCCGCGTCTTCCTCGCCGGAGACTGGACCGCTACTGGATGGCCCGCCACCATGGAAGGCGCTGTCCGCAGCGGCTACCTCGCCGCCGAAGCGCTCGCCCGCGCAGCCGGAGTCACGCCCGCGAAATTTCTCGTCGCGGATCTCCCTGCCAGCGGCCTCATGCGCCTGTTCGGCTAAGGCCGAGCGTGCATCGCTACTCGATCATGTGAAGTTGGGGAAACGTCGGCTTCGTTCCGCCCGAGGAGAGTACCGCCTGCCACTTCGTCAGCGACTCCAACAAGTCCGCAACGCCAATTCCGAGAAATTCCTCCGGATAGCCGGCAAGATTCTTTTCCGCCCGTCCCAACAACGACCGGGCGCCAGTCACATTCCCGGTCGAGTGATGATGAAAGGCAACCGCAACTTGAATCAGCCCCTGAAGAAACTTCTTCTCCCGTCCTTCAGCTTCCCGCCACACGTCTTCCCAAACTTCATGGGCGTCGTAAAATTCTTCGCGATTAAACAGCTGAATTCCGCGACGGTATCCGTTCGTATCCACATTGGCGGGGGTTGATGTCAAGTGTGGCCGCAGCGCTGGATTATATGCTAGTCAGACAGTGCTCTTCGTGCAGACCTGCAGCGCCATGCGTCCCACGCGAAGTCCCTTCGGCTGCGCTCGCGGCAGGCTCCTCACCCGGCTGAACTGCGCCGGGTTTCGTGATGACGCCTCCGGAAGAGGACCAAACGTCCAAGCTGCGCCGCTGCCGAGACGATGGCGCCGCGGCTTACGGTCCGATCTCGAAGACGACGCCTTGCTGCGCGCTACCCCCGGTCGATGTGGTCCCAAAGAGGCGACCCGTAGAATTCAGAATTACACCAGCGGCGGGTTCCGCGCCATCGGGATTGTCGCCGAAGTTGTAAAGGACGCGCACTTGCCAAGGCCCGCTGGAACGCGGAGTCAACTTGAAAACCGAGCCCCACCCATTGGCTCCGCCGGCTGTGGCGGCGGCGTACAGGTTGCCGGCAGAATCGAAAACGACCGGCCCAACTGCTTCCCAGCCATCGGTTTTGTTAAATGCGTGAAGAACGATCGCTGCCCAGGCATGGCCCGACTGTTTCTTCAATTCGAAAACCGTCCCACAGCCGTTCGGTGGACAATTCGGATTGTTTCCGCCGTTGATGGTGGTGCCATACAGATTTCCGGCGGCGTCGAAGATCAGGGTCGATCGAGGCAGCTGTCCGTCAGTGCCACTGAAGCTATGGATAATGCTTTCGGTATAGCTTCCACCGCCCGACGGCGTCAGCTGGTAGACGGCGCCACCTCCGTATGCGCCACCCGCTTGCGCGACTCCAAAAATATTTCCGTTCTTGTCGATCACGACGCCCCCACCGGGCAAGTCGCCATCAGGACCGAAGTACGAGCCAGGGAAGCTGTAGAGCAGCGTTTCGGTCCATCCACCGGCGGAGGGACTGAGGCGGAAGACCGTGCCGCCATTGTCAAACCCGGCTTTCGTGCCGCCGAATTGCGTCGTGCCATACAAATTGCCCGCCGCATCAAAAACCAGCTCAGCCTGGGGATCGTATCCGTCCGTGCCGCTGCCAAAGCTGTGCAGAACGGTTTCGGTCCACGCTCCACTCCCTGAAGGGCTCAGCTCGAAAACCACGCCAGAACTGAAAGCGCCGCCACCAGCAGTCGTGCCATAGAGGTTGCCCACCGCATCGAAGATGAGCGATGCGGCCGGACTATCGCCGTCACTCCCGCTGAAACTGTAGAGCACATGTTCGGTCCATGTGCCATCGCTGTTGCGCGAAACCTCAAAGACGCACCCTTTGTTGTAAGTGCCTCCGAAAGCTGTGCCGTAGAACTTGCCCGGCGCGCCCTCAACCAGTTGCGCTTGGGGAGCGGAGGAGTCGGGAGCGACTTGAAAGGTGTATAACACCTGCTCGTGAACCGCCGCCGTGGCGCTGCTCACTCCAATCCATACGGTCGTTAGAATCGCCAAGTACGCTCGTAGAATAATTGCGTGCCAATTCATAGGAGTTCCATCCTTCGGCGGAGGGACTTGAGATTCGACACGCGGTCAAAAGGTTGGGCGTATTGGAGCAGGCTCGACTATTTCATTTAGCGGTCGTGGTAATCGCCGACTGGCAGGTGCGATCTCGTAACTCTCATACCTGGTTTTTCACTTTCACGGTGCAGCCGTCTGTTATAGGATGCCCAACCATGAAAAGAACTGGGATTGCTTTCATTTTGTCGGTAGCTCTGTTTCTGCCAGCTTCGCTGCTGTTTTCTCAATCGGCTTCCGCCAAGCGACCGCCCGAATTGGATCACATGACCGTGCATGTGCGCGACCTGCAGAAAAGCTCCGAGTTCTACGAGAAGGTGATGGGGCTGGAAAAGATTCCCGATCCATTCAAAGACAAGAAGCACAACTGGTACCGCATGGGGCCGCACGAGCAACTGCACGTGGTGGCAGGCGCCACCGAGGCTGTGCCCCACGAAATTGACGTTCACTTCGCGTTCCGCGTCAGCTCAGTGCCCGACTTCATGGCTCACCTCGATCACATGCAGGTGAAATATCAGAACCTCAAGGGCGACGGCAAAGTTACCCTCCGTCCCGACGGAGTGAACCAGATCTACCTGCAGGATCCCGATGGTTACTGGATCGAGGTGAACGACGACAAGTTCTGAGTACCCGGCCGTCTACGCCGCATCCGGCTTTTTCGGCGTTGCCACGCCCTGGAATTCCAGCGGCAGATGTGCATCCATCAGTGAGGCGCCACCGTCCACATCGATTAGTTGACCCGTGATCCAACTCGCCTCGGGCGAACAAATCAGGGCCACGGCATTCCCGATGTCGGCCGGAGTTCCCAGTCGGCCCATGGGAGTCCACCCGCGTTCCTGCCACTCGCGCAGACCGGTTTGAAAGACTTCCGGCAAGCTGTTGAGCACGCTGTCTTGAATCCAGCCAGGACTGATGGTGTTCACTGTGATTCCACGGTTGGCCAGCGCGACCGCGAAATATCGCACCAGCACCTCCATGGCTGCTTTCGCGGCGCCCATAGCCACCCACGGCTGCCAGCTGCCAAAGCGTCCTCCCGGGGCGAACGTGATGGCAACAATTCTTCCGCCATCCGACATCAGCGGAGCGGCTTCCCGCACTCCGACCAGGAATGCTTTTGCTTGGGAGTCAACTGCGGTGTCCCACTTATCCAGCGTGATCTGCATGGGGGCTTCGTAGAAAGTCGCGGCTTCGGTTCGTGCATTGCTGACGAAAATATCGAGCGAGCCAAACTCGGAGCGAACCTGCTGGAAGATCCGGCGAACCTCCTCCGGATGGCAACCGTCGGCCTGAACCAGAAATCCATCTGACCTGAGCTTGCGGACGTTTTCCAGAGTTGCCTGCGCCGCATCCCGATTTTGATAGTAATGAATCGCGACGCGCTCCCTGTTCCGCCAGTTTCAGCGCGATGCCACGCCCAATGCCGCGGGAGCTACCCTTGATCAGCGCATTCTTTCCCTTGAAAGAGATAATGCACCTCCAGTGCCTGCGGCACAGCATGTTAGTGCTGTAGCTGGCAATGGTCAACAACTCGGCTGGAGCCCTATCTTTTTCGCACTTTGGGAAAAGGCCAGCACGAAGAGCCAGAGACAGTCTGTTGGACCCTATCGGGTCGCCGGAGAAGAATCTCTGATTCGAGTTGTGGTCAGGCCGCGGTTTTCTCCCGGGCGACTGCTTCCTCAAGCAACCGCAAGACCCGCAGGGCGCAATTCAGCGTACGGTGCTCGTCGACTGACGAATGGGTCAGTATTTCTTCGGCTCGATCGAAAATTGCGCTGCGTGCTTCAGCAATCCGCTCAGGCAACTTGGCTCGGTCAGGGCCCAGAACCACACAGTCGTAGAGCTGTCTCCATTTGGAAGAAGCATTGCCAGACGACCGATTTGTAGAAGGCACCATAAAGATGCGTCGAACTGCGACTCAGGCTTTGCCCGGAAGCCGATTGGACTCTGCGGCTTGATCTGAGCGAACCATGAAAACGTAGCATGCTTCGTGAACAACGTCTCCGTTGCCGTCCGTCTTTGCGTTCTCGAGGGGGACGGGCTGTTGGCAGATGCGACACACAGGCGCTCGTGTGGGAGGGACACTCTTTTGGTTTTGGTTTTGAATTTGGAATCTACAGCCTGCTCAAAGGACCAAGGTCAAGAGCGGCGGACACGAGTGTCCGTCCCACATGAGAGTGCGGGACGAGGGGCGCCTTAGGATGAAGGCCTCCCGGCTGGCATCGTAGAATCATCCGAGATCATTTAAAGGGGACGCGATGAGACTGAACTCGTGGTGTGTTGCGCCGGCACAAAGGAATCCGGTTGCGCGTGGGCGCAGGACGATGGTGGCGGTGCTGCTGTTGTGGCTGCCGACGCCGGTGGTGGCGGAGCCGGTGCCGCTGCGGCAGATGGTGGAGCTGGCGCTGAAGCATGCGACCAGGGCGAGCATTGCGGTGGCGGAGGAGCAGCGGGTGTTTGCCAATTATCGCGAGCTGCGCAACAGCTTTATCCCGCAGGTAACGGCGGGGGCGGGGCTGGGATGGTCTTACGGATTTCCGCTTAGCCTGGAAGGGGCGGCGCCGTCGCTGTTCAATATTAATGCGCAGTCTCCCCTGTGGCATTTCGAGATGCACGATTTTTTGGGAGCCGCTCGCGCGGAGACGGCCGGAGCGTCGCTGCGGACGAAAGATCAGCGGAACCAGGTGATCCAGGACACGGTGTTGACTTATGCCGAGCTCGCGAAGTGGGAGCAGCGGCTGGCTCGACTGCGCGAGGCGCAGGCGGCTTCGGAAAAGATGGAAGCGGCGGTGATGCAACGTGTAAAGGAAGGCGTGGACAGCGAAATGGATGGAACCAGGGCACGCCTGTCGTCGGCACGGGTGCGGCTGCGGCTGGCGGAGGCTGCGGGTGCGGCGGACGTGCTGCGGGAACGCCTGTCGAAGCTTACGGGGCTGGTGGCGTCGGGGATTCAAACGGATACGGATTCGCTGCCGGCGCTTCCGGCGGCTTCCGATCCGGACGCAGCTGCTAAGGCCGCCGACTCGAACCCTGCGGTGCAGGCAGCGGTGGAGCATGCTCGGGCGCAATATCTGCGGGCGCGGGGGGAGCATAAGTCCTGGTTGCCCAGCATTGATTTTGCGGCGCAGTACGCAGTGCTCTCCAAGTTCAACAACTATCAGGATTTTTTTCAGAGGGGAAGCTTTGTGCGAAATAATGCGACCATTGGGGCGGTCATTCGATTTCCGTTTCTGAATGCGCCGCAGAAAGCGCGCGCGGAAGCTGCGGACGCGGAGGCTCGCAGGGCGGACAAGCAGACGGAGGCGGCGCGCAACCAGGTGTCGGAGGAGACTCTGCGACTGCAGCGGACGGTGGCGCAGATGCAGGCGGCGCGGGATGTGTCGGAATTGGAATATGAAATTGCGCAGAAAGGTCTGGACGTAGTTCAGACTCGCATGGACGCGGGGACGGCGACCCTGCATGATCTCGACGACGCGCGCAGCCAGGCAAGCGAGCGGTTCATCGCGCTGCAGGACGTCAGTTTCGAACTAGAGCGGAGTCAGGTTGGATTGATGCGGGCTACGGGAGAGTTGGAACGGTGGGCGATCGGGGGGCGCTGAGACGTGGCCTCAGCGGCTAAAGCCGACCTAGGTTTTGCGATACTTACGGCGCGGCTGGAAAGCCGCGCCCTTTCAAAAAAAAGATCCAAGCCAGGTTCGTACGTGCCTCGTAAAAGCGTCCTAAAACTGGGTGCTGTCGGAGCGGCGGGCGGGGACGCTCGCCGGACAGCCGCCGGGACGGCGGCGCTACTTGTCCCGACCTATTTCGCGTCCCAGTCGGCGCGTCTTTGCGGCCGTTCACTGCATCCAGACTCCCCTTCGACCGAAGCGGGTTCCCTTCTCGGACGGCGGTTAGTACATTGAAAGCACGTCATTTAGTGTTTGGAAGTGCTTGCCCTTTCGGTGTCGGGGAACCTGCAGAAACAAGGGGTCGTCCCCGGAGACTCCGGCGCTCAATGCTAAAATAACAAGATACCCATATGCCTTTGAAAACACTGTTTCTGAACCCCCCTTCGTTTGAGAACTTTGACGGAGGCGCTGGCTCCCGTTGGCCCGCCACCCGCGAAATCGAAAGTTATTGGTATCCCGTGTGGTTGGCTTATCCGGCTGGGTTGCTGGAGGGATCTCGGCTGCTTGACGCGCCTTCTCATCATGTTTCGGCGGAGCAGACGATTCAGATTGCGAAGGAGTACGAGTTTCTTGTGCTCTTCACCTCTACGCCGGGGTTTCCGGGGGATATTCGGCTGTCGCAGGCGATCAAGAATGTGAATCCGAGGATGAAGATCGCTTTCGTAGGGCCGCATGTTACGGTGCTGCCGGAGAAATCGCTGAAGGATTGTCCGGCGATTGATTTCATTTGCCGGAAGGAATTTGATTACGCCGTCGTCGACTACGCCAATGGGAAGCCGCTGGCGGAGATTCCGGGTGTGTCGTTTTTGAAGGATAGACAAGTTGTGCACAATCCGGATGCGCCGCAGATTCAGGATCTGGATGCGCTGCCGCGTGTGACCGACGTTTACCGGCGGGATCTGGATGTGACGCGGTACAACGTGCCGTTCCTGCTGAATCCTTACGTTTCGCTTTATACGACGCGGGGATGTCCAGCGCAGTGTACGTTCTGCTTGTGGCCGCAGACGTTGAGCGGGCATCCCTGGCGGAAGCGGTCTACGGACGACGTGGCTAGCGAGATGGCGAAGGCCAAGGAATATTGGCCGGATGTCAAGGAATTCTTCTTTGATGACGACACATTCAACATCCAGAAGGCTCGGACGATCGAGCTTTGCTCGAAGTTGAAGCCGCTAGGGCTGACGTGGTCTTGCACATCGCGCGTCACGACCGACTTCGAGACGCTGAAGGCGATGAAGGAAGCTGGGTGCCGGCTGCTCATCGTGGGGTACGAGTCGGGAGATCAGCAGATTCTGAAGAACATCAAGAAGGGTGCGACGGTGGAGCGGGCGCGGCAGTTTACCAAGGACTGCCACAAACTGGGGCTGGTCATCCACGGGGACTTCATCATGGGGCTTCCGGGCGAGACCCACGAAACGATCAACAACACGATTGCGTTCGCCAAGGAGTTGGACGTAGAGACCATCCAGGTTTCGGTGGCGCACGCCTATCCGGGCACAGAGCTTTACGATTACGCGGTGAAGAACGGGTTTATGGTCAAGGACAGTCAGATGGTGGACGATGGCGGACACCAGTTGGCGCACATCCAGTATCCGGGGCTTCCGGCGGATGAAATTCTTTCGGCGGTGCATCGCTTCTACGACGAATATTACTTCCGGCCAAAGGCCGTGTTCCGCATTTTGAAGAAGGCGGCGTTTGACGGCTCGGAACGCAAGCGGCTTTACAAGGAAGCGAAGGCGTTCATGAAGGTGCGCTCGATGCGGAACAAACTTGTGAAGCAGCACAGCGACGAGGCGGCGGCTGCTGCGACGGCGGGAGCCAGTTAGGGCGGGCAGTACACTCAAGATCTCTCGTTGCGCCTGAAGTGCAGCCATTCTCGGGATGACGGCTGCAGGATTTCAGGGAGCCCGCTAGAGTTTCTAAGTGACCTTTCGCAAGTATCTGGTTATGGCGGGAGTGACCGTCTTCGGGGCGGCGGGTGACTCCATGCTCTCGCATGGGATGAAGCAGGCGGGCAACGTCTCGCTGCACCATCTGTCGACCCTCTTCGTGGCCTTGCTGAATCCGTGGGTGGCGGTTGGAATTTTGCTTCTGCTGGCGTTCTTCGCCTCCTACATGAACGCCCTTTCCTGGGCGGATCTTACCTACGTGCTGCCGGCGACTTCGCTGGGATATGTGTTGCTGGCGCTGGTGGCGAAGTTTGCGCTGCACGAGCAGGTCAGCCCGCTACGCTGGCTGGGGATCGCGTTGATTTCCGGGGGTGTGGGATTTGTGGCGGGAGGGGAGGCTCTGACGTCGCATGGGCATCATGAGTCCCCACTTCTCACAAAAGACGCGAGAAATGGGGCACCCACCTCTGTACCGGCAGGCACGTCTGTTGCCACGGGAGTGGAAAGATGAAGCACTTGTATACCTGGGGGGCGATTTTCGCGATTGTGTTTGCCTCAGTGGTGGGCGATGTGCTATTGGCGCACGCCATGAAGCAGGTGGGAGACGTTCATGCCCTCTTGCGTCGTTCTGGGGTGTGGACGGTGGTGGGGCGCATCCTGAGCAATCAGAATTTTGTGTTGGGCGTGGCGGCGATGGCGGTCGCGTTCTTCAGCCTGCTGTTTGCCTTGTCCTGGGGAGATGTCAGCCTGGTCGCGCCCGCGGCGGCTTCGCTGACGTTCATCGGCAATGCCTTTGCCGCCAGGATTTTTCTGCATGAGCGCGTGGATCGACGGAGATGGATTGCGGCGGTGCTGGTGGCGGCGGGAGTGGCGCTGCTGGCTGGGTAGTTTCGAGAGCCGCAGCACCAGTCGCCCCACTTCTCGCAAAGGAAGCGAGAAATGGGGCACCCGGCATCCAACCCAACGAACATTGCGTAGTCTTCAGCCGGATCACCACCCTGCACGCAGCGAGTCGGCGATGCCTTTGAGTTCGGCGAGGGCTTTCAGATGGAGTTCCGCCGTGACCTGGGAATGGTGCCGGTAGGCCACTTCGTAGACGGCATGAGCATCGGGATGGATGTTGTCGAGGGTGTCCTTCAGCGCCACGGAGATCAATTTCATCTCGTGCATACGGGTCTCAATTTCGACAAGTTTGTCATACACCGCCGCCAGGAGCGGGCCGAGCTCGGAACTGGGAGTCGCAAGTTTCATGTCCGCCTCCGGCTTTGCATACGAGTAGGAGTACAAACCTTGGAGAACACTGGGCATCAAAGGTTTGCTTCTAGACTTGCAAAAAGAACGGGGAGGCGCCGTTTTATGATCAATCAGAGACTTTTGGCGCAGGCAATCTCGATGCTGTCCGCCGCCGCGCTGGGCGCGGCTCTGCTGTTTGCCAGTGTGCCGCGGCTTCACGCCGAAAATGCCGACCGGTGCCAGCGGCGAGTTCAGCATGCTGAACACGAACTGCATGAGGCGATCGAGAAACACGGTCGACACAGCCGGCAGGCCAATCACGAGCGCCGCGAGTTACACGCGGCCCGCGAGCGCTGCTGGCGCGAGCAGCATCGCTGGTGGGATGAGCACGAGCATCGCTGGCGCCAAGAACGCGATTGGGATGAACACGACCACGACCGCGACTAGACCGCCTCGGCCGGTTCGTGGAGAAATCCTATTCCATCAGTGCTCGATTCGCTTCAGCGCTTCCCGCGCGCGCGTGAATTCGTGAGCCAGAGCGAGAGCTGCGCGGTACTCTTCGGCGGCGGCGGGGCGGTCTCCTTGCTTCTCCAGCAACTGGCCCAAGAGGTAGTGGGCCTTGAAGGCAGGCTCAACCTCGACTGGCGCGGACAGATATCGTTTGAGCAACTGGATGGCGAAACGGAAATTGCGCCCGGTGCGGAACAGGATGCTGGCGCCGTCCATTAAAGATTCGGGACGGTCCATGGGCCGCGACTCCATGGTGTGCAATGCCTGTTCCATTTCGTCGAAGCGGCCGGTGTGGCGGTCGAACAGCGCGAGGTTGAGCCAGGCGTGAGCGCCGCCCCGGCTGGCATCGATGGCGGCGCGGTATGCGCGCTCGGCAGTGGGGTTGTCTTTATTTTTCTCGGCGATGCGGGCGAGGATATAGTGAGCCATCGCGGGCTTTAGCATCGCCAGAGCATCGGCCTGGGCGCGGGCTTTGTCTTTGCCTCCGCCGACGATTCCGGGAGCCTCGAGATAAAACTCGGCTAGATCGGTGCGGGCTTCCCAACTGTTTGGATCGAGTTGAACAGCGCGCTCGAACTCGTTGCGGACTTTCTTCGCCATACCAGCGGCGCTGAGGAATCCAGCGCGGTCGGCTTTTTCTCCGTAAATGCGTCCCAGCCAGAGATGATAGAAACTTTTTCCGGGATCAAGCGCGACAGAGCGCTCGCAAGCCGAGATGCCGCGGTCCCACTCCTCGAGTTGGAAATAGGCGCGGCAGAGCAGGTTGTGCGCTTCGGCGTCGGCGGGAGCGCGGGTGACCTGTTGTTGCAGAGTCTGGATGGCTTCGTCGACGTGGCCGGCTGCGAGGAGATCCTGGGGAGAGGCTCCGGCAGCGGCGTTTGCGAGCAGTGGGAGAACCGCGAGTCCCACGAGTAATCTGAGATGTAGCTTGGCCCTTGACCCAAGCGATGCTGCATGCGAAGTCCCTTCGGCTTCGCTCAGGATGACGCCCCACAAAAATCTGACGTCCCACAAAGATCTGCGACGCATCGCTACGGCACTACCTTCACGGTCGCGCCGTCGTAGAGGGGCTTGGTGTCCTGAGCGGAGAGGGCGATGACGGCTTTGTCTTTGAGGCCGGAGGCGATCTCAACGCGAGTGAGATTCTGTAACGCGATCTCGATGTCCTGACGCTTCAGTTTGTCGTCGACGACCTCGTAGACGTAGGGCCTCGAATCGTCGAGGCGAATGGCGTCGCGCTGCACGGTGAGAACGTTGTTGTGTTCTGCAGTAATGATGGTCACGCTGACGTTGACGTTGGGAAGCAGACGGAGATCCTGGTTGTCGACTTTGCAGGTGGCTTCGCCGACATTCCTGGCGCCGCGCAGACGCACCGTGGAAGGGACTGAGTAGACCGGCGCATTCCAGACGCGGCCGGGGATGGCGTCCCAGGTGATCTCGGTTTTCTGTCCGGGAACGAGCCGGCCTACGTCGGGCTCGTCGATGAAGGCTCGGACCAGCACTTTGGAGAGGTCAGCTTCCTGCAAAAGCAGATCGCCGGCTTGCACGAAGGCGCCTTGCTTTACCGGAAGAGAATAGACGGTGCCGTCAAATGGAGCGCGAATGTTGGAGTGCAGGAGCGCGTTCTGGGCGGCGTCGTATGCGGCTTGAGCTTCGGTGCCCTGGGCCTGGACTTTGGCTACTTCGGGTTGAGAGTAGCGGTCTTTTTTCTTCTGTTCGAGCAAGGTGACGTCGGCTTGGGTGCGCTGGAGAGCGTCCTCGGCCTGCTTGACCTCGGCGGGCGAAGCGGCGCCTTGTTGCTGGAGACGGCGGAAGGCATCGAGGTTGCGCTTGGCCGCATCGAGAGCGCTGCGGGCTTTGATGAGCTGGGCGTCGACCGTCAGGACTTCTTCCTGCGTGCCTCCTGTCTGCAATGCGCTCTGGTCGGCTGCGGCGGAGGAAATCTGTGCGTGAGCTTTGGCAGCCTGGGCGCGAATGTCGGCGTCGTCGAGTTGAAGAAGAAGCTGTCCCTTGCGCACATGATCGCCTTCTTTGACCAGCAGGCGTTTCACGGTTGTGGCAATGGGAGCGTGCGCTTCGAAATTGACCACCGGCTCGACTTTCCCGTTGGTGGAGATGACGGCGCGAATGGGAGCACGTTCGACAGTGGTGGTGCGGACCCGGATCGGGCTCTTGCCGGAGAAGACGGGAACCAACACAGCGGCGGCAATAACACTGGCAGCGAGCCAGGTCCAGCGCTTGCGCGGCGCTCCGCCCGAATTGTGGTTCGACGATGCCAAACCTTTTTCTTTCAGGGTGCGGCAGGAATTACTGTAAGTAGCAATTTACCACCCCGGAGCTTGGAGGATGAACTGGAAGTCCAAGCCCCGGTGTTTAGTTAGATGCTTGGGGATGGCTCGGGGCCGCACGGATGTCCTCATCCGGCACCCGCTACAATATCAGGATGGCTAAACCCCGCTACAAGCCCGAACATGCCGCGGCCGGACTGGATGCGAAGTTTCCGGAGATCGAGACGTGGCCGAACCAGTTTCCGGGTTACGAGATCGTGATTGATGACCCGGAGTTTACGTCGGTGTGCCCGAAGACGGGGCTGCCGGATTTTGGAGTGCTGACCATCCGGTACATGCCGGAACGGAGTTGCCTGGAGCTGAAATCGCTGAAGGAGTATCTGCACTGCTACCGCAACCTAGGGATTTTCCAGGAGAACATCGTGAACTGCGTACTGCGCGATGTCGTGCGTTGGGCGAAGCCGGTATGGGCGGAGGTGAAGGGAGATTTCAGGCCGCGCGGCGGCATCTCGACCACGGTAGTGGCTCGCTGGCCGCGGGTGAAGAGCAGCAAGCGAGGCTAGTTGTAGCGCCGTCGTCCCGGCGGCTGTCGCGGGACGTCCCGTCGCCGCGTTGCGAGGGCAAGGTGCCGGCGCGCCACGAGGACACTGACCGCGGCTTGTGATTTGGATCACTCCCGGGTATACTCTGTTCGAACGAACGTTCGAATTATTCACTCGATTGTTTCAGGACTATGGGGAGCACGGCAACGCGAAGTTCGGGACGGCGACAGCGCTCTGCGACTGCGCTTGCTCCGGTGCCGCCGACGCGGTTTGACCAACGGCTGAAGGAAATCCTTGCGCACGCCACGGACGTTTTCTGCCAAAAAGGATACGAAGGCGCTTCGATGCGCGACCTGTCACGGGCGAGTGGGATGTCGCTGGCGGGGCTGTATTACTACTTCGAGTCCAAAGAGCGCTTGCTCTTCCTCATCCAGAAGCATACGTTTTCGACCATCGTGCGGCGGTTGAAGGCGCGGTTGGAGGGCGTGGACGACGCCGAGGAGCGCGTACGCATCTTCATCCTCAATCACCTGGAATATTTTCTTGCCAACCAGCAGGCCATGAAAGTGCTCTCGCACGAGGCGGAGGCGCTGAAGAACGGGTTTGCTTCGGAGCTGGCGGCAATCAAGCGTGAGTATTATCGCATCTGCGTGGGACTGCTGGACGATTTGAAGCGAGAGCGAGAGCTGCAGTTCTCGACTCGAATAGCGGTGTTGAGTCTGTTCGGGATGATGAACTGGATTTATACCTGGCACAATCCACGGGTGGATGCGGACGCGGAGGCGATCGCGCGCGAGATGGGTGACATTTTCTTGCAAGGGGTGATGACTGGCGGGAGGGGCCGAGGACGCTGAGGCGAGAGTTGTTTGGGCGTTGGAGAAACCGAGATTCCTCACTTCGTTCGGAATGACAAAGTAGTTTTATGAAATCTCGGAGACAGAGTAATTTGATGGATAAGGAGCTATGAACATGGCGACCACGATGCAACCGTCGGGTACAAGCGAAAGCACGAAGAAACTGATCAACTACCGCACGGACGGCGGCGTGGCCGTCATCGAGATGTTTGATCCGCCGGCCAATACTTACACCTACGAGATGAACCGGCAGATGGATGAGGCCATCCTTAAAGCGCGCATGGATAATGACGTGTATGTCATCGTGCTGACGGGGTCGGGCGAGAAGTTTTTCTCGGCGGGCGCGAACATCAAGATGCTGGCGAGCGTCGATCCCACGTTCAAGTATTACTTCTGTCTGCACGCCAACGAGATGTTGTTGCGGCTGGAGCACACGCCGAAGTTGGTGATCGCTGCGATCAACGGGCACTGCGTGGGTGGAGGACTGGAGATCGCGATGGCGGCCGATATCCGCATCGCGCGCAAAGAAGCTGGCAAGATTGGGTTGCCGGAAGTGAACCTGGGAGTACTGCCGGGCACGGGCGGAACCCAGCGGCTTTCGCGCCTGGTAGGAAAAAGCAAGGCGATTGAACTGATGGTTACTGGTAACACGTTCTCGTTCGAAGAGGCGCAGGAGCTGGGAATCATTAACGACATTTACGAGAAGGACGGCTTCATGGAAAACATCATGGAGTACGCCAAGCAGTTCTGTCCCCCGAACAAGGCTGCGAAGGCGGTCGGGGGCATCAAGCGGGCGGTGCAGACGGGTTGGGAGATTCCCATGGAGTCGGCGCTGGCGGTGGAGCGCGAGAACCAGCAGTTGCTGTTCCAGAGTGAAGACGCGAAGGAAGGGCTGGCGGCGTACGTGGAGAAGCGGCCCGCGAACTTCAAAGCGAAGTAGGGTGTATGTGTGGGGACGGCCGCCCTCGGCCGTCCGCTGAGCGAAGCTCGGCAGGCAGTGCTGGGAGGACGCTTTGGGCTGGCACTCAGTTCGCCTGTTGATACGTTGCACCGGGAAGGGCCAGCCCAAGCGAATTCCTCTGTATGAAGACCGCATCGTCGTAGTGCGGGCCAAGAGCCATGATCAGGCACAACAAAAGGCGCGCCGGATCGCTAACAAGCACGAAGTGCCGTACAAGAATCCGTTCGGCAACACGATTTGTTGGCGCGTCACAAAAGTGTACGAATCAGTAGAACTCTTTGCAGATGAGGTCAAGGACGGCAAATTCAAGGACGGAGCGCAAATCTACGGGCGCTTTATTCGTTCCTCTAATCCGGTCAATAGACTTAAGCGTGAAGGGACATGAACGCGCTGTTCTAGGGATACGATGATTGCGGCGACGAAAACCAAGATCGCCCCTGGGCGCCTGCTGATCGACGGGCAGTGGTTCGATGGCGCAACAGAGTTCGACACCATCAATCCAGCGACGGGTGACGTTCTGACGCAGATTGCCTCGGCGTCCGCCGAAGATGTGGATCGCGCGGTGGTGGCGGCACGTCGTGCGTTTGAAGATCGCAGCGGGGCCTGGCGCAAGCTGTCCGCCAGCGAGCGGGGACGCCTCATCTGGAAACTCGCTGATCTGGTCGAGAAAAATATCGACGAGCTGGCGGAGCTGGAGACGCTCGACAACGGCAAGCCGATTTTCGAGTCGCGCTACGTCGACATGCCGATGGTGATCGACGTTCTGCGGTATTACGCGGGATGGGCGACGAAGATTCACGGGGAGACGGTCAACACGTTCGAGACGGCGTTCACTTACACGCTGCGGGAGCCGGTGGGCGTGGTGGGCATGATTGTTCCGTGGAACTTTCCGCTGCTGCTAGCTTCGTGGAAGCTGGGTCCGGCGCTGGCTTGCGGGAACACAGTTGTGTGGAAACCGGCGAGCCAAACTTCTTTGACGACGCTTCGCTTTGGGGAACTGGCGGTCGAGGCGGGTGTGCCCGCGGGCGTGCTCAACATCGTTACCGGCCCGGGAGAGGTTGGGCGGGCGATGGTGAGGCACCCGGGCATCGAGAAGATTGCGTTTACGGGGTCGACTGAAGTCGGTAAGGAAATCATGCGAGGCGCGGCCGACAGCCTGAAGCGGATCACGCTTGAGCTCGGTGGGAAGTCGCCGAATATTGTTTTCGCCGATTCGGATATCGACAACGCTGTAAAGGGTGCAATCACCGGCATTTTTTACGGCAAGGGTGAAGTGTGTAACGCGGGCTCGCGGTTGTTTGTCGAGAGCAAAGTGCAGGATGAATTTCTGGAGAAGCTGGCGGTGCGGGCGGCCAAAATGCGTCCCGCAGACCCGCTTGATCCGAAGACGCGCATGGGGGCGATCGTCAGCCAGGAGCAGATGCAGACCGTGCTGGGGTACATCGAGGCAGGAAAGAAGGAAGGCGCCAAGCTGGTGGCCGGTGGGAATAGAGTCTCGGTCGATGGCGGCAAGGGATTTTTTGTCGAGCCGACGATCTTTCGCGACGTGCGGAACGATATGAAGATCGCGCGTGAGGAGATCTTTGGGCCGGTGCTGGCCATCTTGAGTTTTAATGACCTGGATGAAGTCATCGAGAAGGCAAATCAAAATGAGTATGGCCTGGCCTCGGCGGTATGGACTCGAGATATCAAGAAGGCGCATTACGTCTCACGTCGGCTGAAGGCCGGCACGGTGTGGATCAATACATATGGGTTGATGGACGCGTCGCTGCCGTTTGGCGGGTACAAGAGCAGCGGGTTTGGCAGAGAGCTCGGTGCCCGTGCTTTGGAGCACTACACGGAGACGAAAAGTGTGTGGTTGAACATGGGGTAAGGCTGCATCAGAGTGATCGCCTTGGAGAGTCATAGTATATGCCCGGTAAGGTAGCAAAAATCGGAACGTTCAGTGACTGGATTGGCCTGTTCAACGACTGGCGTAAAGAAATTGGCGTCAACACAGATGACATTGAGGCCTTCCACTTCGACACGCTTTACGGCGCGATCGATACGGACGAGATCGAGTTCGGATCCTACAAAGGACGGCGCAAGTGGGAGAACCTGCGCCAGATGCCGACGCAGCAGATGCGCGACGCGCTCATGAACATGATCGTCTACCAGGGTGACACGGAATTTGCCAGCGTTGAGCAGCAGCGCAATCTGCTGGAGAATGCGCCGACGGATTGGGATCGGCGCGCGATCACGCGCGTGATGATTGAGGAGATGCGTCACGGCTGGCAGATGTGCGCGCTACTGGTCGACCACTTCGGCTACTCGGGCAAGGTCGAGGCACAGAAGATGCTGGAGCGGCGCGCTTTTGAAAACAAGCGATTGCTGGGCGCTTTTAATGTCGAGGTCGATAACTGGATGGATTTCTTCACCTACACGGACTTTGTCGACCGCGATGGAAAGTTCCAGTTGCAGATGCTGAAGTATTCTGCGTTTGCGCCGCTGGGACGATCGATGTCGTACATGCTGCGTGAAGAAGCTTTCCACATGGGCACCGGCAACGACGGCCTGCGGCGCATCGTAGAAGCGGGTGTAATTCCGGGGTGGCTGATCCAGAGATATCTGAATAAATGGATTTCGAGTTCCTACGATCTGTTTGGGACGGATCATTCATCGTCGGCGCACTGGGCTTACGTGTGGGGCGTAAAGGGCCGTTACGATGAGCCAAAAAACGAGAAACCGCCCGACATGGATGATCTGAACGATTACAACCGGCATCTTTATCGTGACGAAGTGGCGGGACTGATTGAGCGGTTCAATCACTCGCTGAAGCCGGGGGAGGCGAAGCTGTACGCACCGGATATCAAATTCAACCGCACCATCGGCCGCTGGGCGGGACAGAAGTTTCATGCCCAAACCGGCGAACCGCTGGATGACCGGGCGTACGAAGAGCATTTGAAGGAGTACATGCCCGGGCCGGAAGACCGGAAGCTGCTGCTCGAGATCATCGATACCGAGAAGAAGTGGATCGCCGAAAAAGTTGGTGCACGCGATCCGCTGGCTTCGATTGGCGAAGTGCGGAAGTCGGCAATCAACTTGTAAGGCAAGAACTTCACCACGGAGGTGCCTTCGATTACGCTCAGAGCAGGCTCCGACACAAGAGAAATCTAATGGCCTCCACATTTGTCGAATCCAAACTCGTCCGGCTTGTGGTGGATATCAGCCCTCCAGTGGCGCGGATTTTACTGCGCAATCCTGCGCTCAACGTGATCGACATTCCGATGATGGAAGAGTTGGGAGGGGTGCTCACGGAAATCGAGTCGCGTGCGGATGTCTCGGTTGTGGTGGTGAGTAGCGAAGGTAAGGCGTTCTCTGCGGGCGTCGACGTGGCGGCGCATACTCCCGATAAAGTTGAGGGTATGGTGGCAAAGTTCCATGGCGTGATTCGGGCGTTGGTCGCTATGAAAAAAGTCACGGTTGCTGCGGTGCATGGGCATTGCCTGGGCGGAGGCGCCGAGTTGGCGATGGTTTGTGACGTGGTCTACACGACAGATTCAGCGCAGTGGGGATTTCCGGAAATCAAGCTGGGATGCTATCCGCCGGTGGCGTGTACGGCGCTGGCGGCGCTTGTTGGACAGAAACGGGCAGCAGAGTTGATGCTGACGGGACGAACGATCAGCGGCGGGGAAGCAGCAGAGATTGGCCTGGCGAATCGCAGCGTGCCCGAGGCGGAACTGGCCGGCGCGGTGGAGGAATGTGTTGAACGTTTGCGTGAGCTGAGTCCCGCGGCATTGGCGATTACGAAGAAAGCTATCTATGCCTGGGACTCCATGCACTTTGATAAGGGCCTGGCGCGAGCTGAGAAGACGTACTTCGAAGAATTGATGAAGACGGCAGATGCACAGGAGGGTATTCGCGCCTTTATGGAGAAGCGGCCGGCGAAGTGGACAGGAAAATAGTAGTTGCAGATCGCATGGATTACGAGATTACCCCCGAGGATGTGAAGGGCAAGCTCGACGCGAGCCAAGCGTTCACGCTTCTTGATGTTCGAGAGCCATGGGAGTTTGAGACCGCGCGCATTGAAGGGGCGAAGCTGATTCCGATGGGCGATGTGCCATCACGTGCGCACCAGGAACTGGATCCGGAGGATCACATCGTGGTCGTCTGCCATCGCGGCATCCGCTCGATGAATGTGACGGTGTGGTTGCGGCAGCAGGGATTTGAGAAAGCGCAATCGATGCGCGGCGGAATTGACGCCTGGTCGCGGCGGGTGGATGAGAAGGTGCCAACGTACTGAAGTTCTCAGCTATCAGCTTTCAGGGAAAGCTGAAAGCCTCCAAATGAACAAAGAGCTTATCGAACTCCGAGTCAACGGGCGCACGCACGAGATTGCGGTTGAGCCCAGCGCGCTGCTGCTCGACATGCTGCGGCAGGGTCTTGGACTGACTGGATCGAAGCGCGGATGTGATGATTCTTCTTGCGGCGCTTGCACGGTGCTGGTGGATGGCGTGGCCATGATGTCGTGTACGCTGCTGGCCGCCAGCTGCGAGGGGCAGGAGATCACGACGATTGAGGGCGTCCGCGAGCATGGGAGTCTGGCGGCGATTCAGAAGGCATATGGCGATTGGGGCGGAGCGCAGTGCGGGTACTGCACGCCGGGTTTCATCATGACGGTGAAGTCGCTGCTGGCGGAGAATCCCGATCCGTCGGAGGCTGACGTCCGTAGGGCGCTGAGCAGCAATTTGTGCCGGTGTACTGGCTACAACCAGATGTATGAGGCCATCCGGTCGGCGATTGAGGCGGAACGTAAAGGATTGGCTGTCGCTAAGTGAAGTTGCTCTGCAGGCAGAACGCAGATTCCTCGCTGCGCTCGGAATGACAAAATCAGGATGAGCAACGATTTTTCCATCATCGGCAAGCCGACCGCGATGGTTGATGCGGCGGAGAAGACGACTGGGGCTGGCAAGTATACGGACGATCTCGGTCTTCCTGGCATGTTGATCGGCAAGATTCTTCATGCGCCGTATCCCCATGCGCGCATCAGACAGATCGACACGAGTCGCGCCGAGAGACTTGAAGGTGTCGTGGCGGTGGCAGTGGGAGGAGATGCTCCGAATCCTTACGGCATTCTTCCGGTTGGACATGATGAGCACGCGTTGGCTCTCGACAAAGTCCGCTATGTGGGGGACAACGTGGCGTGCGTGGTCGCCGCGTCCGAGGCGATTGCCGAGAAGGCGCTGGAGTTGATCGATGTCGATTACGAGGTGCTGCCTGCCTACTTCGATCCCGAAGAGTCGATGAAGGCCGAGACTGACCTCATCCACGAGAACAAGCCGCACAATTTGGAGAAGGATTATCACCACTGCTTCGGCGATCCAGACGCGGGGTTTGCGGAAGCCGATCAGGTACTGGAAGCGCGCTTCATTTCGAACGAAGTGACCCATGCGGCGATGGAGCCGCATTCCACGCTGGCTTCGTTCGAACTCGATCCGCACACGGGCAAGCTGGGGCGGCTGACGGTTTGGTCGTCGACGCAGGTGCCGTACTACTTGCAGCACAAGCTGTCGCTCGTGCTCGAGATGCCCATGCAGCAGATTCGGGTGATCAAGCCGCTGGTAGGCGGCGGATTCGGCGGCAAGAGTGAAGTGATTCCGCTGGAGATCATCGCGGCAATTGCGGCGCGAAAGGCGAAGGCTCCGGTGAAGATCACCTATACGCGCGAGGAGGTGTTCTGGGCGCATCGCGGGCGGCCGCGCACCATCATCGATCTGAAGACTGGAGTGAAGAAGGATGGGCGCATCACTGCCGTGAAGGCTCGCGTGGTACAGGATGGCGGAGCGTACTGCTCTTACGGCGTGGTGACGATTTTGTACTCGGGGGCGCTGCTCGGGGCGCTGTATGACATTCCCAACATTCAGTATGACGGATACCGGGTGCTGACCAATAAGCCGGCGTGTGGGGCGATGCGAGGGCATGGAACGGTGAACGTGCGATTTGCCTTCGAATCGCAACTGGATGAGCTGGCAGCAAAGATTGGGATGGATCCGGCGGAGATCCGGCAACGCAATCTGCTGCAGCCTCCGTGTATTACGGTGAATGGGCTGCGGGTCCAGAGCTATGGTTTGCCGGAATGCATTGAGAAGACTGTCGAGCGTTCGGGTTGGAAGCAGCGGAAAGGCAAGCTGGGCAAGGGCCGCGGGTTGGGGATCGCTTGCAGTCACTATGTGAGCGGGGCGGCGAATTCGATTATCCGGTCTGATATGCCGCACTCGACGGTGAACATCAAGATTGATCGCGATGGTGGAGTTGTGGTCTACACGGGTGCGTCTGAAATTGGCCAAGGATCGGACACTATGACGGCGCAGATCGCGGCCGAAACGCTCGGATGCTCGCTGTCGCGGGTGCGGGTGATTGCGGCGGACACAGATCTGACGCCGATTGATATTGGGTCTTACTCTAGCCGCGTGACTTTCATGGCTGGGAATGCGACTTTGCGGGCGGCGGTGGAAGTGAAAAAGCAGATTGCGGCGGCAGCGGCTAAGAAGATGGGATGTGAAGTCGAGGAATTGGTGTTCCGCGATGACGAGGTTAAGAGAGCTCGTGTGGGCGCGGGCGACTCGCCCGCGCAAGGCCAGCCCGCGCAAAACCCGCGCGGGCCGAACAGCCGAGGGCCGCTGTTCCCACAGGGTTCGTCTTCGCCTCCACTTGTTCCATCTTCGTCCCAACATGCTGAGCAAGCTTCGGTTAGCGGGCGGGTTGAGGGCCAGATTCTTCGAGGGTCATTGCAGCAGAAGCGCAAGGACGAAGGGCTGAAGGATTGGATGACGTTTGAAGAAGCCGTTGTGGCCGCGATTGATTTCCATGGGACGCTTACGGGCACGGGTTCGTACGCGCCGCCGCAGGAAGCGCGTGGTGGCAAGCATAAAGGGGCGGGCGTGGGACCATCGCCGGCGTATTCGTATTCGGCGCAGGTTGCGGAGGTCAGCGTTGACGAGGAGACTGGCGAAGTCACGGTTCACAAGGTTTGGGCGGCGCATGATTGCGGGCGCGCGCTGAATCCGGTTTCGGTGGAAGGACAGATCATCGGGTCGGTCTGGATGGGGATGGGGCAGGCGCTCACCGAAGAGATGGTGTGGAAGGACGGCATGCTGATGAATCCTGGGCTGCTGGAATACCGCAGTCCCTCTTCGATCGAGTCGCCGGCAGTCGAGCCGATCATTGTGGAGAGTATCGATCCCGAAGGGCCGTTTGGCGCAAAAGAGTGCAGCGAAGGATCGCTGGCCGCTACGATTCCGGCGATTGCGAATGCGATTTACGATGCGGTGGGGGTGCGGTTGCATGAGTCTCCGTTTACGCCGGAGAGAGTGCTGGCGGCTTTGCGAGCAAAGAAGAGTGCCAAGTCGCTGAACCTGACCGAAGGAGTTGATCCGACGGCGCCGGAGCGATTTCGCGAACATGGCGGGGTTTTGTTGTTTAAGGGCAAGGGACCGGAGCGGCATGCGCTGGATCCGGCGCGGCGGGCGAGTCCAGCTGCGGTGGAGGGCGCCGATTGAGCCTTCCGCAATTCAAGCTGTTGCGGCCGCGGAGTGCCAGCGAAGCTGTGGAATTCCTGGCGAAATATTCGGCTCGTCAAGCTGAGCGGAGCGAGCCCGCGCAGACTTCGCGCGGGTCGGACAGCCGTGGGCGGCTGTCCCCACATGTTCCATCTCTGCTGCAGAGTCCACATCCTCATCCTCCGTATGTGCCTCTACGGGTTATCGCGGGCGGAACAGATTTGATCCCTTCCATGCGGCAGAAGCTCTTCGAGCCGGAATACATACTTGATCTGCGCGGAATCTCGGCGATGCGCGGGATTCGGCCGCAGCCGGACGGCGGGGTTGAGATTGGGGCTCTCACCACGCTTCGCGACATCGAGAGATCGGATTTTATTCGGCAGCACTATCCCGTGCTGAGTGAGGCGGCGGCTACCGTGGCTTCGCCGGTCTTGCGCAACATGGGCACGATTGGCGGGAATATCTGCCTGGACACGCGATGTCTTTGGTACAACCAGTCGCTGACCTGGCGCAAGGGATGCGGATTCTGCATCAAGAAAGATGGCGATCTCTGTCATGTCGCGCCCGGCGGGAGCAAGTGCTGGGCGGCGTTTTCGGGGGATACACCTCCGGCGTTGCTTTGTCTGAATGCCGAGATTGAAATTGTTGGACCCGCAGGAGTGCGACGGATTGCTCTGCACGAGTTCTACACGGGACTTGGTGACAGTTATCGCAGGCTTCAGCCGAACGAACTGGTCACATGCGTCTTCCTGCCGGAGTCGTCGGCGAACTATCGCGGTGTGTATCGCAAGCTGCGTGTGCGAGGGTCGATTGATTATCCCCTTGCCGGGGTCGCGGTGGTGATGAAACGGTCGAATGGTCACATCGTGGATGCACGCGTGGGGATTACAGCGGTGAATCCGGCTCCGATGCTGGTGATGGGTGTGAGCGAGATGTTAACGGGTAAGGCGTTGGACGAAGGGCTGGCGGAAGCAGTTAGCGACCTTGCCGCGAGGACCGCAAAACCATTGACTACATCTGCGCTGACGCCGGAATATCGACGCGAGATGATTCGGGTGTTTACCAAGAGAGCGGTGCTGGCCGCCAACAATTAGGGCATCGGGCAGGTTTCCGTCGTCCCTCCCGGACTTGCGTGTCTTAACCTTGCGGCTTTCCCAGCACTGAAGTGCTGGGCTACTATCAATTACCCCTCCGGGGCAGGCTTGGGCTGGTATCGATTGCCCCACGCCAACGCGTCCAACTAAGAGACCAACTATTACTTTGATCACCGACTGCCACATTCATATCCAGCCGATAGAGATGTTCAAGCCCGAGGCGCTGGAGCTCATGAAGAAGAAGCGGACGAACTTCGAGCAGATTGTGGAGTTCTGCCGGTCGCCGAAGGCGTTCCTCAAGTATCTCGACGGCTGCGGTGTGGACCGGGCGGTGCTTATCAACTACGTGGCGCCGGAAGTGATCGGGTTCACGAGCGGAGTAAACCAGTTCGTAGCGGATTATGTGAAAGCAGATCCGAAGAGGCTGATTTCCTGCGGCAGCTTGCATCCGCGGCATACCAGCAATGTTCTGGCGGATGTGGAACAGATCCTGCGGTTGGGGATCCGGATGATCAAGATTCATCCGCCGCACCAGTTGTTATTTCCTAACGACTATTTGACCGGTGTGAAGGAGTTGGAAATTATCTATCGCGCGGCGGAGGCGAATGGCGTGCCGGTGATGTTTCACACTGGGACGTCGATCTTCCCGGGCGCGCGAAATAAGTATGGGGATCCGATCTACGTAGACGATGTAGCGGTGGATTTTCCGAAGTTGAAGATTCTGCTGGCGCATGGTGGGCGCCCGTTGTGGATGCAAACGGCGTTCTTCCTCATACGCCGGCACGCCAATGTTTATCTCGATATCAGCGGAATTCCGCCAAAGACTCTGTTGAAATATTTTCCGCGCCTGGAAGAGATCGCCGAGAAGACTCTGTTCGGCACAGACTGGCCGGGCCCGGGCGTGCCGGATATCAAGAAGAACCTGGAAGAATTTTGTGCATTGGCTCTGAGTCAGGATGTACAACAGCAGATCCTATCCAAGACCGCCCTGAGTGTCTGGCCCGCCTGATGAGAAAACCCGCGACGAAGCGCGGGTTTGCAACTCCTGCCGGCGGGGGGACGGAATTGCTACTTTCCCGCTCCAGCCTTGGCTCCCGTTCCTGATCCCGACAATTCATTGGCTAACGCCGCAGCACCATAAATCTTGCGCAACGCTTCCTGGATGCCGCGACAGTCGACCGAGACGGCGCGTCCCTGCACATCGCTGAAGGCAAAGTTCCAGGGCAGGGATTCAATGTTGCCGTCGAAGATAATGCCGACGACTTCGCCTTTCTTGTTCACGGTTGGCGATCCGGAGTTGCCACCGATGATGTCGGGGGTGGAAACAAAGTTCAGCGGAGTCTTCAAATCCAGTTTCGCCTTCGACTTGGTCCAGCTCTCGGGCAAGTAATATGGCGGCGTGCTTCCGTGTTCCCCGGCGTGTTCGAAGGCACCGGCGATGGTAGTGAAGTAGGGAATCGGGTTACCGTTTTCCTGGTAGCCCGTTACCGTGCCATAGCTCAGTCGCAGGGTGAAAGTGGCATCAGGCGGCTGATTGAAGCCGCTTTGGGCGAAGCGGGCCTTGGCGATCTCGGCTCCATCGCGACGGACGAGCGAATCAATCTTGTCATCAAACTGCTTGCGGACGGCGCGAGCAGAGGGATCGACGGCCCGCATGGCCATGATGAGCGGATCGGTGCTGGCTTCGATGGCGGCCTCGCCACCTTCATACAGTTGCTTACGCACGGCAACATCGTCCAGCTTGGTGCTTGCAATAATCTCTTTCGCCGTATCGGCTGGCGATTTACCGTTAAGCACCTTCTGCACGTCGGGATTGTCTTTGCCCAGGGCATCTTGCATGTCGGACAGCGAATCAGCGAGCAGCACGGTATCGAGATTCTTGTAGATGGGCTCAGTCGAGAACAACTGCTGCTCCAGTGAGGGCAAAGCGGAATCGCGGTATTCGCGCATCCGCTGCGCGTTCGGCTTAGGCTTTTCGGCAGCTACGCGAACCAATGTCCGGGCCACTTGCGGCAAATGGCCTGCGAAACCGCGGAGGCGCTCGAGATAAGCCAGCTGCGGATAAATGTCGCGCTGCAGCTTCATCGACTGGAAAAGTTCATCCCAGGGATCGGGAGCATTCGCGTGCTTCGGATCTGCCTTAAACGCGGCGTGCAGCTTGGCTTCGTCCGCGGTTTTAGTCCCCATGATGGATTTGTCGAGCAGGCCGGACTGGTATCCGGTAATGGCTTTTTGTGTGTTCTGCAAACTGAAGAGGTCTTCCTTGGCGATGCGCTCGTTCTCTTCGGATTGCTTGCTGAAGTTCTGCAGCAGCGCGATACGGCGCTTGAAAAGCTGAAGGTTAGCGGGATACTGCACGTCGCGCAGGAATTCCAGCTGCGACATGGTGAGCAAGCGGCCTGTGTTTCCAGGATGTCCGGAGACGAAGATCAGCTCATTTTCGTGCGCGCCTGTGGGGGACCATTTCAGGTAATGGTCGAGATGGACGGGTTTGTCATTTTCGTAGACGCGGAAGAAAGTGATATCGAGATCGTACCGGGGATAAGTGAAGTTGTCGGGATCGCCGCCGAAGAAGGCGATATCAAATTCCGGGGCGAAGACCAGGCGGACATCGGTGTACTTCTTGTACTTGTAAAGGTTGTAGACCTGCCCGGAGTAGAAGGTAACCACGTCGCAGCGGAGTCCGGTAGAAGTGGAGCAGTCTTTTTCGATTTGCGACATGGCGGCGCGCTGGGCTTGTCCGGCTTCGGCGGCGGACATCTCCGGTTTCACTCCGGTACTCACCTTCGAGGTGACGTCCTCGATGCCGACCAGTTGGTTGAGTTCAAGATTAGGGCACTTGGCTTCTTCCGCCCGGGTTTTGGCGTAGAAGCCGGTCTTGATGTAGTCATGGCCCTCGCTGGAGAGCTGTTGCACGCACGCGGCACCCACGTGGTGATTCGTAAAGGTCAGGCCGTCAGCGGAGACGAAGGACCCGGAGCCTCCGTTGTTGAAGCGAACCGAGGAGAGGCGAATGTGATCCAACCAAGACTGAGTGAGTTCAAAGCCGTACTTGGCCTTGATCTTGTCCTTCGGGGGCTCGTTGTAGAGCCACATGCCTTCGTCGGCCAGGGTGAAGGGCGCGGTAAAGACAAGAATCGAAAGCAAAAGGGCGGATAAGAATCGTTTCATTAGTTTCACTCCTCGAGGAAGACGGCAGAACCACATAGGTGGAAACGTCGAAGTCCCAAACCGTTCAATATACGCCGCGTCCGAACAGCGGGTAAAGGAGCCTTCGGAAGCGGCAAACCGGCGGGGGAAGGCGATGTCGTATGCGATTCCAGTGCAAACCGCTCTTGAAACTTACCTTAGTCACGTTCAGAGATGCCATCCCTGTGCCGCTTCCCAGTTCGACCTTTTCGCCCAGGATGCCTGGCGCCTAAAGCCAAGCCTCACACTCAATTATGGACTCCGTTGGGAGTGGAACACGCCTCAAGCTGACGCCGCGAAGCAAATCCAGGCCTT
>QIAM01000072.1 GCA_003225555.1 Acidobacteriota bacterium
ACCCCTGCCACACCACCGTGCGTACGGGTCCGTACACGGCGGTTCGAGATGGTTACGCTAACAGTCCTCGAACAACGACGGAAGCCCAAGCGATTTGAAGTAGGCATTAGAAAGCCCCACAGACAGAGCCTTGGCCTTCGCGAGATACCAAGGGCCGCGACCGCTGCCGGCGGTATTGCTCGCCAGCGGCTCTCGCACCCCCAGTTCCAGTAGTGCTGCCCGGCGACGGCGCGGTGTTTTCCACTGCCGCCACAAAGCCGCCCGGAGTCGCAACCGAACCCACCGGGTTAGACCGATCAGCACCTCTGGCGTTTCGCAGAATCCGAAATAGCTGCGCCAGCCCCGCATATACGGTGCCAACTCCTCCATCGTCGTCTTCATGCTGACGCCTTTTGCCCGTCCCGTGATCTCCCGGATTCGTTGCTTAAACCGATCCACGGCCTTCGGCGCAATAACGCGCTTGACCTCCGGACCAGCCGTAAAGCTGAACCCTAGAAACTTCCGCTCCTGCGGTCGTGCCACCGCACTCTTCGCCTCATTTACCTTGAGCTTGAGCTCTTGCGTGATGAATTGCGTGATGCTCTCCATCACCCGTTGCCCCGCCCGCTCGCTGCGAACGTAGATGTTACTGTCATCCGCATATCGAACGAAACGATGACCCCGGCGCTCCAACTCCCGGTCGAATTCGTCGAGCACGAGGTTACTGAGCAGTGGCGAAAGTGGACCTCCTTGCGGAGTCCCTTCCACGCTTGGGCTGACCAATCCGTTCTCCATCACCCCGGCATTCAAGAATGCCCGGATGAGCTTCAGCAGCCGCTTGTCCTCGACCCGTTTGGCGATCTGACCCATCAATTTGTCGTGATTGACCCGATCGAAGGACACCACCACACACTACCCAACATCAGCGCTTCCCCGAACGCGTGACCATCACGCGGCCGCATCATCCGTTCCATGGACAATCTCTGGAGGTCCTTCGGCAAGTCCGCATGCCCGCCGGCTTGCAGTTCGTGCTCATCCTGCCCGACGGCAGTAAGTCGCTGATCCCCGCCGACTGGACCGATTTCAAGACTGCCTCCGGCGCGCCACAGGCTCCTCTGCTCGTGGGCTCGCTCGATGACCTGCTCCGCCTTCGCGGTCTTACCGATGCTCTCCTGCGCCGCCCCGCCGACTTGCCAGTAAGATCTGAGGACTACCCTTGTTGGCCTTCACCCGCTGCAACGCTGCCTTCAGGTTTTCTCGCTCACATACTTCCTCCATCAATCGATTCGTGCTGGCTGGGTTTTCGGTCCCATTCATCGCCCCGGACGCTTCAGTCCCTTCCCTTCCCGCCTCTCGGGCTTCACCCGTCAGCGCTGAAGAGAAGTCCAGTTGCATCTGGATGTTCTGCTGCTTGTCGTCCTTGAGACTCATGGCCTACTGGCCGCTCCTTCTCGTTCGGGCCTTCAGCCACCGTTCCCGGCTTGGCCTATCCATTGCTCCGCCTTTCGGCATCTGGAGTGCCTCACTAGCCTTGCCGACGTCATGACCTAATATGCCCTCTGCTGACTTCTGCCCCGCGGTCAAGCCGCCTTTCGACAGCCTCAGTCGCCGAAGCGACACGGAGCAGATCTCCTGGGGTAAGCTCAACCGTCTTCTGTGCACAGCCGCCGAATCTACGCTTCGCACCCTTGATGGATATGGACTTCGCGGTAAGTTGCCCGCTCGTCCGGCGCTAACGCCTTGTATCCGGTTTTTGTCCATCGACTCGCACATTTGATCCATGCTTCTTTCAGACCCCGCCTCGCGGCGGTAGCCCTTGCATCATCACTAGGCCTTCACCTCCATCAGGTTGGCCGGAGGACTTGCACCTCCAAACTGCCGAACGTGCCCAGCACACAACTAAACCGCTGACGCGGTAATTGTCGGTACTCGGCGAGCCCGCTAGCCCAGCGATTGGCAAGGTTGGAAGTGGACAGGCGCGCCTTCCTGAGAAACACTAGATACGGCTGTTGTTCCAAGCAACGGCCCAATCTAATTCACAGGAGCATCCCATGACGCCACTCCGTCAAAGAATGATCGACGATATGCAGCTGCGCAATCTCGCGCCTGCCACTCAAAGAAACTATATCCATTACGTAGCCGAGTTCGCAAAATATTTCCGGATGAGCCCGGAATTTCTGGATCTGGAGGCTGTGCGGCAGTACCAGCTTCATCTGGTCAATGAGCGAAAGCTCTCGCCACAGAGCGTCAATCAGTATGTTTCGGCAGTTAAATTTCTCTACACGGTAACTCTGGAGATGCCGTGGAGTGACGACTGCTTTGTCCGGCCACACTGCCCCATCAAACTCCCTGTGGTTCTGAGCCAAGAGGAGTTGATGCAGTTTTTCGATTACGTGCCCGGTCTGAAGTACCGCGCAGCGCTGATGATCTGCTACGGAGCCGGTCTGCGCATCTCCGAAGTGGTGGCGCTGAAGGTAACGGATATCGATTCTCAGCGCAGGTTGATCCGCGTAGAGCAGGGCAAAGGAAA
>QIAM01000073.1 GCA_003225555.1 Acidobacteriota bacterium
TGGACACTCAAACGCGTCCCTGGTGACCGCGGGGTTTAAAAGGACCGGCACGCGCGGATCATCATCAAGTGCCCGGAGAGCGATTCTCCACTAAGAGGCCGGATACATTTACGCAGACTGTCCCTTCGCCCAACTTCAAACCTCTTGCAGTCCGGCGGCGGACCATACATTTGAGTGGCCTGTTAACAACAGCTACTCCGGGTCGCCCGTCGCTCCCAATTTGCGCGCCTCGCGGTTGAGGCATTCCTACAGCTGCACCGATCCGATAAGATCTCCCGCATGGAACTCAAGGTTCTGTTTAGCGAAGATCCCTCATTTGTCATAAGGAGGGCTGACAAGTTCCTTTCGTCGGAACCAGTTCTGCATAATCTGATTCTGTCGATTCTGCACTCCCGCGTCGTTCGGGGCGATCCAGGTCGGTATTGGATCGCATTGCACGGAGAGGAAACCGTCGGCGTGGTCGTTCAGTCACCTCTAGAATATCCAGCGATCCTGACACCCATGGGACCGCGTGCGGTGATGGCACTGGTGGATGCAATTGCGCAAGCCGGAGTGACTCTACCGGGTGTCAATGGGGACGCGGCGACGGCAGCCAGCTTCGCTGGGCAATGGAGTGAACGATGTGGGTCGACCGCCGCGCCGTTCCAGGGAACGCGTCTCTACGAATTCTTGGGCCTGGGAGAAGTTCCCGGCACCGAAGGTTATTTACGGCAGGCAGGTCCGAGAGATCGCAGTTTGATGATCCTCTGGACCCGTGCGTTTCAGGATGAAATTGGGGAGTCTGCAAACGACATCGAGCTCCGCGTAGACCGGGCGTTGGCCGCCGGACAGATCTGGCTGTGGGATTCAAAAGGAGAGACAACTTCTATGGCTGTTAGCCTTGAACCGGCGCAAGGCGTAGTTCGTTTGTCTGGGGTCTATACGCCGCCCGAGAAGCGAAAGCACGGCTACGCGGCAGCCTGCGTTCATGCGTTGTCGAAAGATCTTCGCGGCCGTGAGTATCGGTGCATTCTCTACACTGACTTGGGCAACCCTACATCGAATTCCATTTACCGGCGAATTGGATATAAGGCCGTAGCCGAGGCTCTCCGTTATCGCTTTGACTGATCCAGCAAAAGCGGCAGTCCAACCCCGCTGGTTACCTGCCGTGTTGTCGGCCAACCGGAACCTGTCGGAGCCACCACCCGTTAAGGCAATCGTCTCACGTGTTGAAACGTCGGCCAACCGGAAGCTATCGCGAACTGGGTCGTTGCGTGGCAGTCGATGTAGACTACTGCCTGCCTTTAAGATCGCAGCTGCTGCAAAAGAGGAACACAAACCATGGCATCTATACTCATCACTGGAACCAGCACAGGGATTGGATTGGCAACCGCACTCACCCTTGGTCGGGCAGGTCACGAGGTATACGCCACCATGCGCAACCCCTCCCGAGCACCGGAACTCGCGGAGAGGGCCGCGCAGGAAAAGCTTCCCATCAAAATATCGGTGATGGATGTTGACTCGGACAGTTCTGTGAAGACGGCGATTACGTCTATCCATAGGGAAGCTGGCCACATCGATGTGCTGGTCAATAACGCTGGCGTCGAGCGTAACGGATCGGTCGAAGAACTCCCTCTGGCTGATTTCCGGGCAGTGATGGAGACCAACTATTTTGGGCCGTTGCGTTGTATTAAAGCGACGGTACCGCAAATGCGCCAACGCAAAAGCGGATTCATCATCAACGTGACCTCGGTCGCCGGGCGCATCGCTAATTCGCCGTTGGCACCGTACACGGCATCCAAGTTTGCCCTGGAGGCACTGAGCGACGCATTGGCCCAGGAAATGAAGACGTTTAACGTCCGGGTCGCCATCGTCGAACCCGGCATCATCGACACTCCCATGGCCCGACGGCTGGAGGAGCCGACGCAACCTTCGCCTTACTCTCAGCAACGGCGGTTCGCCCATCTGTTTGCCGCGTCGCTCAAGAACCCTGCGTCGCCGTCCCTGGTAGCGGAGAAGATCCGAGAGATCATCGAGAGCGGGACTTGGCAACTGCGGCACCCGGTCGGACCGGATGCGCTCCCTTTGCTTGGCTGGCGTAACTCCATGACCGACGAACAATGGGTGGAGCTGCATGCTGCCGATGACGAAACCTGGTACCGGCACATGGAGCGCGACTTCGGCATGGCTATCCGTCCCAAGGACTGAAGCCTTCGCAACGTTGCTGAGAACTTGTCCCGTTTATTTCCGTGTAGTCGGCAAACCTTCCATAACCGGATTTACGGAAGGTTTGCCCGTCATCCGGGCACAATCCCGAGAGGCAGCGATTGATTGGCTGCTAAGAAAATTACTTCTACATGTATCGTTGCAAATATTCCGAGACACTACTTGAGATGGATCGCCAGGGCATGAGCGACTTACCTCCAACTGCAGGTTCTCGGCTATGCTACGCTTGAGGAATCCTGAACACAAGATACGTCAAGCCATGCCAAGCCATGCCCACCTCAATGAGGCGGAAGGATTTCGACACTCGTGGACGTGCTCAGTTGCCCTTGGGAGACAGTGACGTGCGCGGTGCGGGCCTTCTTGCCTTTTAGCACGCCAGTCGCAGGGACGATCGTTGCAATGTCGTCATCCCGATCTTTGGGATCCAAAGCGTACTCAATTACTGCCGACGGCGGGGCGCAGCCGTAAGGCGAATAGTGACGCGTCGGGGAGGCAGCCTCCGATGGCAGGTGGATGCTCTTGGGACTGTAGACCACCTGTAAGTTTGTGCACCAGGGAGGGGTCACTTGAAGCGTGGTGGTGCCGGGCTGCTTCACTCCCTCCTGGTTCACTATCACCTCAAATTTTCCGGGCGCGATTCCGGTCACCGCTCCGGTGAGAAAATTGACTTGGGCATGCTCGTCCGGAGAGCCGGAGAACCACTTCTTAACTCGCTCGGGATCGGGAGCCTTGCAATGCTCGGGCGAGTACGTCACCACCGGCTCCAATGAAACGCCGCCCACTTCCACGCTCCCACTGTAATGAACCTCGAGTTTTTCGCATATCGGCTGCGGTCTTACTGTCAGGATTGTTACCGCTGGAAAGGGTTTTGAATAAATTTTTGTCGTTCCTTCGGCGCGCCCGGTGATCTTGGCAACTCCGGTGATCTTGTCAGAATCCCCACCGCCCGAGGCAATCTCCCTGTTCTCAATTTCGTACCCAGTCCAGGAGTACGACTTAGGGTCGAAACACCTATCGGGCTCACCTGTGAGTCTGACCTCGGCAGTCTCACCCACGATAATGGATGCTGGGAGGATGGTTAGAATCCATTGAGTGCATTTCTCGCGGGGCACGACGTAGATACCTAGGGTTCCATTTATTTGATAACGAAAATCTGGGCCGGGGTCACCTTGGGACGTTAGTTAGTGTCCTGTGAAGGAAGAATTTTGTTGTGACCCTTTAATTGCCTGTCGTCCATGACTCCGATTGTGCTTGCACCGACTTGTTTTCCGGTCACGATCAATTGTGCCGCCAGCCTGCGCGACGATTGGTGCGTTTTTACCGTGGAGCGCAAGTCGCGAGACAGAAAGGAGCTGTTTATTATAAGTCGGCGGTCACCGTCCCGACCGACAACAGCTTGAGAAATAGAGTCGCTATCTTGTGACATCTGCCGCACTACAGTGCGTGTGGCGTGTTGGATCCTATCGACCAGTCGAGAAGTGGCAGACACTGAATGTCCTCCTGAAAGCACTTGCAAACGTTTCAGTGAAACACACACTGGGGACCGAAAGACCTGTTTGGGAGGAAGATCAGAAGAATAATGCAGAGAAGGGCCGCATGCAAGGCACCTAAAGGGCTTCTTCTGCTCAAATGGGCGGTTCTTGTAGACCCCCTTTTGCACTCGCACTCAGCGTACTTAGCCGTATGATTGGCGTGCCAAATTTCCTATTCATTTCCAGAAAAGTCTTCCTTGTTGTCGCTGGAGGAAATCCCTCCGGTCAGAGGCATTTCCAGCGCAAAAGGACCCTGGAGGAAGTCAGGAGACTCCTGCCATCCTAAGTGATTGAAAATTTGGAAAAGATATACCACGGCTCGAACTTCATCGTGTGGGGGCGATTCCTGGGACGATGAATGAATCGCGCTGGGAGAAGACGACGCCGGGAGACAGTAGTGCTCATCTACAACAACGGGCGGATTCGTTTTGCAGGCGAGATTGCAGCTAAAGTCGGATGCATTTACACCGCACAAGGGTTAATGAGATGGTCCGCCGCCGAGTAGGATTTGGCTCGGCAGTTTACATCAGGAGGATCATCACATGAACATCGCATCTATCGGCATCGATCTAGGCAAGACTACCTTTCACCTGGTTGCATTGGGAGAGCGCAACAAGATTCTGCTGCACAGGAAGCGGGCAGGAAAATATGCTTGAGCGGTCAAGGAAGCCCAGTAACCCTACAGGAAATGCCCCGCTCCGATGAGCTAATATTATAATGACTCCGGCGCACAACCATTGTCAGTCTAAATCGTCAGCTAATCAAAACCGTAGAAACCCGATCCATTCCAGGCGTGCAGGGCCGTGAGTAGGCGAGAGTTCATGAATTATTCGGCATCACCTTTTAGCATTCATACCCGTGAGACGCTGGTATTTGGTCAGGAGCAGATTCGCGCCGGGGTTCACAATGGTGCCGAGACAATCCTCCTGCCAACCCTTTCCCGTACTGCCGATCCAACTTGGCTATGCGTGGACGAGGGTTTCACGCTAGCTCGCGAGCACGAAGTGGAGTCGCTATTCGCGATCGGAAACGGTTACGTTGGCCACCGAGGGTCGCTCGCTGAGGGGACTCAACTGTCCGCGCCGGCTACATTCGTTGCCGGGGTCTTCGAGCAGTTGGATAGGCCCGGCTCTGTTCCGCAACTAATGACATTAGCCGACTGGGCCGGAGTGAGAGTCTGGATCGACGACCATCCCCTAAGCATGGAACGAGGCGAGGTATTGGAGCACCGGCGCATTCTGGACTGGCGCCGAGGCGTGCTCTGGCGTGAGTGGCGGCACCGGGGGCCCGATGGACGGATCACGAACATCGTCGCTTTCCGCCTGGCTTCGTTGGCCGACCGGCACCTGCTCTTGCAGTCGGTCATGTTCACGGCCGAGAACTACAGCGCGGTATTGCGATTCGAGAGTTCGATCGAAATTCCTCTTGGCGTGATGTCGTCGATGCCGGCCGACTGGAAAACGCGGCGTAGTCCCGAGCGGCCTAACGTACTGCCGCTGGCACTGCGCTCGCCAGGTCGGGACGTCTCAATCGCGTTTGCTGCCGCAAGCCAGCTGCTTACCTCCGCTGGTGCGGTCGGCGAACGCCAGATCGAGGTGGATGAGCGCCGGGTGCTTGAGCGATTCGAAATCAATGCCGAAATTGGCATGCAGTGCCAGCTTGGTAGGACGATTTCCATCTACACTTCCCGGGACGTTCCAGATCCTGTTGAAGCTGCGCTGTCGCATGTCAACACGATCCTGCCAAAAGGAATTGCCGCTGCCACTGTGGCGCATGAGTCGGAATGGCATTCGCGCTGGGAAGATGCCGACGTGGAGGTGGAGGGAGACACCTTTCTCCAGCAGGCGTTGCGGTTCGCCGCATACCACCTCATCAGCGCAGCGAATCCCGAAGATGAGCGTGTCTCCATCGGCGCTCGCGCCCTCACCGGCGAAGCGTATAAAGGGCACGTGTTCTGGGACACCGAGCTCTACATGGTGCCGTTCTACACCTTTACGCATCCAACATCCGCGCGTGCCCTCCTCGCCTACCGCTATCACATGCTCGGCGCGTCGCGGGAGAAGGCGCGCATAGCAGGTTTCCGCGGCGCCATGTATCCGTGGGAATCGGCCGATACCGGCGAGGAAATAACACCGCGGGAAGTCATCGCGCCGAACGGAGAAGTCATCAGGATTCGGAACGGCGAAATGGAAGTTCACATCACCGCCGATATCGCGTTTGCCATTTGGCAATACTGGAATGCCACGGGAGATGATGATTTCTTGCTGCACCGGGGCGCCGAGGTCATGCTGGAAACCGCTCGGTTCTGGGCTAGTCGCGGTGCAATGGAAGCCGACGGTGCCTACCACATTCGACACGTCATCGGCCCTGACGAATACCACGATGACGTTGACGACAATGTCTACACGAACCTGATTGCAGCTTGGAACCTCCGCCGCGCCGTAGAGGCCGCTCAGGTTCTGGAGCAGCGCTGGCCGGATCGCTGGCGCGAGCTTTCATTGTCTCTGCACCTGAGCAATGATGAACTACGGACGTGGCTCAAGCTGGCGGAATCGATGTTTATCACCTTCGACCCGCAGACGCTCCTCTTTGAACAGTTCAGCGGCTACTTCAAGAAGGAGCCAATCGATCTCAAAGGCTATGAACCGCGTTCCGCGGCCATGGATATGATCCTCGGCCACGAAGGAATCCAGAAAACTAATGTCGTCAAGCAGCCCGACGTGCTCATGGCGACATATCTTTTGTGGGAAGAACTTCCTGCCGATGTGCGCGTCACGAATTTCCGCTACTACGAGCCACGGACCGGACACGGCAGCTCGCTCAGTCCGTCCATTCATGCTTTGCTTGCCGCGCGTCTCGGGGAAACGGCTCTGGCGCAGCGCTATCTGAAACAGGCAGCAGAGATAGACCTGGGCAACAACATGGGCAACGCGGCTGGCGGCGTGCATGCGGCCGCGATCGGAGGGCTCTGGCAGGCAATGGTGTTCGGATTCGCGGGATTGCAAATGTCCTCTGATGCACTAACCTTCAGCCCCATGCTGTTGTCGCATTGGCGCCGGCTGGCATTCCCCCTGGAGTAGCGCAAACGTAAGCTCCGCGTGTGCATCGAACCGAACGCGATGCGCGTCACACTGCAAGGACCAGAGCCGCTAAACCTGCGCCTCGCGGCGGGCTCACAAATCCTTGCGGAACCTGGTTGCGAATGTGTGGCGGAACACTCCCAAGGAGGCGGCTGGAAACCGTGGCGCGTCGTTCATTAGCAATGAGTAGCCGTGAAGGAGGTGCTTGTGTCTGCCACTATGTCCCAATGGCACGGCGGCCAGCAACCGATTGATCCGAAACCGAAAACGATCAAGAATGTCGTCCTGCCCCTGGACGGCAGCCAAAGTTCACGATTAGCAGTACCGATCGCGCGCACTTTGTCGAAGCTGTACGGAGCTACCCTCCACGTCGTCACTGTAGGCAAGGAAGTGCTGCATACAAAAGAGGCGCTCAGCCATCTGGGACTTACTTCGGAGGAGATGCAAGGGGCTGTGCTCGACGCGTGCAGCGGCGACCCTGCCGCAGCAATTGTGGGTGCGGCTCAGCAGCTGCCGTCCCCACTGCTTGTAATGTGCACCCACACCGGTGTTGAAAGAAGTTCGGATGACTTTGGTGCGGTTGCCGAATCCGTGCTTAGAGTCGCCCCCGAGCGCATCGTGCTGTTGGCGCCCGAGCGCGGTGATAGGGCCTGGGTTATACGGCGCGTTTTGCTGGCGCATGATGGCACCCCGAGTTCCGACTGCGCTACGGCTCCCGCGGCCGAGATTGCGCAATCCGCCCGTGCTGAGGTCATCGCCTTGCATGTCGCAGCTCGGAAGGCTCCTCACCCGGAGCCGGGGAGCCTTCCTGCGCCCCGATACATCGATCAGCCCCAGCATGAATGGCCTGCATGGGCCGGCGAATTCATGGATCGCATGCTGGCCATGGGAGCGCCATGTTCTTCTGTGCAGTTCAAGCTCCTGGTCACCGGAGGGCAGCCTGGATCCGAAGTCGCGCAACTAGCTCGCGACCGGGACGTCGACCTGGTGGTAATGGCCTGGCGAGGTAAGTGGAGGTCCGAGCACCACGCAACAAGGGTTGTGACTAGGACTTCAGGCTGTCCGGTGCTGCTGGTGTACT
>QIAM01000074.1 GCA_003225555.1 Acidobacteriota bacterium
CACGCAAGTCGACGGGCAGGCGAACGTCGCCATTCATGTGCTGCAAGGCGAGCGGGAACTCGCGAAAGACTGCCGCTCGCTGGCGCGCTTCGATCTGCGGGGCGTTCCTCCCATGTCCGCCGGCATGCCGCGCATCGAAGTCAAGTTTCTGATCGACGCCAACGGCATTCTGCACGTCTCGGCACGCGAGCAGCGCAGCGGCAAGGAAGCAGAGATTCAAGTTCAACCGAGCTATGGCCTCACCGACGAACAGGTCGAAGGCATGATTCTCGAGTCGTTCGACAATGCCGAAGAGGATTTCCGGCGTCGTCAGCTCATCGAAGCCCGCAATGAGGCCGCAACGATTGTCGCCGCACTCGACAAAGGAAAGAAGAGCCCGGCCTGGGGCAAGCTCACCACAGACGAGAAAAAGCAGATTGCCAAGATGGAAAAGGCACTAGCGGCGGTGAACGCCGAAGACGACTACCAGGCGATCCGCAAGGCCATCGACGCGTTGAATCAGGTCACGATGCGGCTAGCTGAGTTGATGATGGACACAGCCGTCTCGACGGTACTGAAAGGAAAAACGATGGACCAGGCAGATGTAGGCGAAGGCCCGACCGCCCCACATCCCGTGTCCAAAGCAGAGTTTGAGTAGCGTAGCGCCGGCGTCTCGCCGGCTGTCGCGAGGGCGTCTCGCCCTCGCAGCGTAAGAACTGAGGCACATATGGCAGACGAGAAAACACAAGGCGCCGGCACTGCAACCGAAGAGGCGCCCGGCGAAAATACGGTGCAGATTACCTTCCTGCCGGAAGGCAAGACCGTCCAGTTCGAGCACGGCAAGCTGCCGTACGAACATCACGGCAAGGAGGAGTCACTGCTCGATGTCGCGCTCAATTTCGGTATCACGCTCGACCACGCCTGCGGCGGCAATTGCGCCTGCACGACATGCCACGTGTGGGTGAAGGAAGGCACCGAACATCTCTCCGAGATGGATGACGACGAGGCCGACCGTCTGGACATGGCCGCCGACCTGCAATTAAACTCGCGTCTCGGCTGCCAGGCCCAAGTCACGAAGCCCGGCAAAGTAGTGGTCGAGATTCCCGCGTGGAATCGGAATTACGTTTCGGAAGAACACTGAAAACCCGGGCTTCAGGCTTCGGCTGCCGGGCTTCAGCTCTTGCCGTTCCGGCCGAAGCCCGATAGCCGAAGCCCCACAAGGAGCCCCCATGCCCAAATCGCTCACCTGGGACAATCCCGAAGACATCGGCATACTGCTTTCAGAAACTCATCCTGAAATCGATCCGCTCACGATCCGCTTCACAGACCTGCACCGTTATGTCACCGAACTCCCCGGCTTTGCCGGCGATCCAAAGGCATCTAACGAGGGCAAGCTGGAAGCCATCCAGATGGCCTGGCATGAGGAGTTCCAGGACCGCACCCAGGGCTAGCTAGCCCGTAGCGCGTACTCGGTTGCCGCCCGCACATGACTCGACAAAAGTTTTACAGGACGGTGACAACTCTGCTTTCCGCCTGACTTACTCTGCGTTCATCAGGACCTCGAAAATCCACGAGGATTTCTCTTGGCCCTTCTCTCTCCGGCCAACTGAAGAGGGCACGGCTCCAGCCGTGCCCTATTTTTCTGAATAATCGAGTTTGGCTTTACAGTCTGCTGAAGAACCCTCGACCTACGACGACATTGTTTTGATCTACGACGACGTTGTTTTGAAAGGGCGCGGCTTCGAGCCGCGCCGTAAGGGCCGCAAAATCACCCGCGGCTTCAGCCGCTGAGGTGGCATCCGCCTGGCAGGAGTTTTTTCAGCAGACTGCTTAGCTCACTGGCGCGGGGACCGGTTCTTCCACATTGGCCTCGCGCAGGAATTTCGCCGCCTCCTCAGGCGGAGTCGGATTGATATAGAAGCCCGTGCCCCATTCGAATCCGGCGGTCTTCGTCAGCTTTGGCATGAACTCCAGATGCCAGTGATAGTGATCGTTGGTCGGATCCTGCACCGGAGAGCTGTGAATCACCAGGTTATACGGAGGGTTGTCGAGCACCCGGTCCGCCCTGATCAGCAGGTTCTTCAGGGCCTTTGCCAGGTTCTCGAACATGTGCGAAGACGAGTTCTCAAACGCCGATTCGTGCTGTTTGGGCAGGATCCAGGTTTCGAACGGGAAGCGCGGGGCGTAGGGGGCCAGGGTCACGAAATTCTCGTTTTCCGCCACGATACGAGTGCCGTTGTCCAACTCCTGGCGGATGATGTCGCAGAAAACGCAGCGTTCCTTAAACAGGAAATACTGTTTCGCGCCCTCCAACTCCTGCACCACGTTGATGGGAAGAATGGGCAGCGCGATCAGTTGCGAGTGGGCGTGCTCCAACGAGGCTCCCGCAGCCTCGCCATGGTTCTTGAAGAGGAGGATGTACTTGAACCGGCGATCTTTCTTCAAATCGAGAATCCGGTCGCGGAAGGTCCACAGAACGTCCTCAATGCGTTTCGGAGGCAGCGTGGCCATGCTGGCGGTGTGATCCGGAGTCTCGATGATAACTTCATGGGCCCCGACGCCATTCATCCGGTCGAACATTCCCTCAGCCTGGCGATTGAGGCCACCCTCGATTCCGAGGGCTGGAAACTTGTTGGGCACAACACGGACCGTCCAACCGGGAGTGTCATGTTGGGGAGCAGGTCCTCCGTTCGGGTTGGGACGGTAGGCTTGAATCTCGGGAGGCGTCTTGGTTTCGTTCCCGTAACAAAAGGGGCAGAAACCCCCTTTGATCTTCAGATTTTCGCGAACAAAATCGGTCGGGCGCTTCGCCCGGTCGGTAGAGATAATCACCCAGCGGCCAACAATAGGATCTTTTCTCAGCTCAGGCACGTATTAAACCCTTTCACGACGCGCACACAAAATGCATATTCTACGCCGACAGGGAAGCGTTGCGGAAGACCTCGATCTGCGCCGCGCCAGCCCTCGATTGATCAAAGTATACGCTTACTATATCGAACCTCCACTGGCACAGAGGTGGCGCATGACGCAAGTAATCACGGGCGACGGTCGCGACTTCACGCCGTTTGTGGCGATCGACCGCCGCCTCGGGCGTCTTCACATTGCGTGAGGTGCGCGTCTTAACCTCCATAAAACAAAGAGGTTCCTGCTCCCAGGCAATCAGATCAGTTTCACCCGGGCAGCGCGGAGAGCGGAAGTTGCGATCGACGACAATGTAACCGAGCTTCCGCAAATAGAAGTACGCCTCTTCGCCGCGCTCGCCGATGTGCTGGTGTGCCGGTCGCTGGTCGGGCGGTAAGGTTACTCCCGCCGGCCAGTCCAGACTGCGAATGACTGCGCGCGCGCGTGATGTTCGCAGCGTGCACACTGTATCCCTCTCGCATTCTAGAGCGCCGCCGCATGCCAGGGATGTGATATCCCTCACAAAGCGCCCGATCGTCACCGAGGGCCTTCCCAATTCAGCACTGTTCGGGGGAGGGTTCTGAGTTGCATCCCAAGCCCGGTAGCGCAGAACCCCTCTGCGTCCTCTGCGGCCCTTCTCCGCATTCTCTGCGATTCTAGGTTTTGAATTTACGTGATAGCGAAAAAAGGCTTGAATCGCAGAGGTCGCTGAGAAGGGCCGCAGAGGGCGCGGAGGAGGCTTTCTCACGCTCACTGAAAGAATTCCGTCATGTCGGGCGCGGTCGCCGCGGCGCCGGGAAAATGATTCACGCCGAGGCCGGCCAGCATGAGGCGTAGAACGCTGGGATGCTGGTACAGCGTCTGCGAGACGAAGTTCTTCTTTGACTTCGAGCTGACGATGACGGTAGCGACGTGTCCGCCGCCGTGCGCGGTGTCGCCCTGTTCGGCTTCATCGAAGGTAATGATCAGCAAGCCGGAACTCTGAAAAGATGCACTCGATATCAGCGGACCAATGTTCTGCTGCAACCACCCATCGGCCTGCGCAAGCGAGCCGTCGTGGGCGTCGTTAAGGACATCGGGAATGATGAACGAATACTGCGGCAGGGTGTTGTTGGCGAGGTCAGAAGCGAACTCCGAGAATGACACAATGTTCGAGGTCTGCGGAGTATTGCCCTGCGTGACGTCGGAGAGGTAAGAGAATGGATTGTGATGGCGCAGATACGGAAAGACATCGGCGCCGGTGTATCCCAAGGACGGGAGGCTCTCGGCATAGCACTTCCAACTCTTGCCCGATTTGCTCAATTCGCGCACCACGTTGTCGTCCGTGATGGTCCCGGCGAAACTGTTGCTCATGGTTTCCATCTGGCCTGTGGTCAGCATGAGATAGTTCGGCAAGGAGGGATGGGCGTTGCCGTAGTACTGCCCGGCCAGACCGTATTGCTGCGACAGTCCGTTCAGGTAGGGCATCGCGGAGTTACCGATGACCTCGGAGAATCCGTGGTTTTCCTCGACCACAATGATGACGTGGGCGAACGTTGGCTGGTTGGCCGGAACCGGAGTTTGCGTGTGCCCGCCTCCGCCACAGGCCACCGATAGAACAGCAAGCAAAACCAGAAAGCAGAATGCGGAAAGCCAAACGGCTCGGACCGGTCGCAACGGTGAGACTCCTTCTGGCCAGGGCAGAGGTCAATGTCAAAGCGGCATCTACTTCGTTGCGGCTAGGCCACCTTGCGTTGTTCCACATCATTTTCCTTTACCTTGATTTCCAGGTTCTCGTGCTTGATGTCGAGCCGTAAACGGTTGTAAATGCTCATGTACTGGTTCGCCACCCAAACCAGGGCGAAGAGCGCGACCAGGTATCCGCGCCAGCCGGTATAGAGCATTTGGAAGCGGGTGATGGCCAGGAATATAGCGGCCACGTAGTGGCTGAAGCAGTACTCGCAGGTGAACAGATAGAAGAATTTTCGACGCCAGAGGCTGCCAGTCTCGCTGGTCTGGCGCTTGCAGTAGTCGCGCGGCTCGCGAAAGATCTCTTCGTGCGTGACCGTCCAGGCGATGCAGGCCACGGGAATTGCGAGCATCAGCAGCCACGCCAGTTGCACACGCAGAGGAGGCATCCAATTTAGGATGCAGAATGTCTACGGAAGTTGGGTACGTCGTTTTGAGCTTGGGTTTCGCCGTTGTTTACAGACTGTTTACGCCGCGCGATCGGCAGGCACACTCAGCGTGAGCAGGAGAACGGTCAAATCATGAATACGTTCGCGCCGTTGCTCAAAATCGTTCCACTCCCGTTGCGACAGGCCACCGAACGTCTGGGCTTTTAAGGTCTCCGTCTGTTTCTGGAGCAGCCCCTTAAGTTCATCGCGTACGCGGTCTACGTTCTTAACATCCATGATATATAGCCGGGACAAGTGGTATCTCCAGACTACGCAGACGCGCCAAGGTGTGCCATACGCTATGTACCGTACATAGCCGGAGTTGGCACTCCAGTAGGCCGTCTTGAACTAACTAGTTGAAGTGGAGGGAATTACGGTATTGGGACAGGCGGGACAAGAAGAATTGCGCATAGCAAAATCCTTCGCGATCAGGTAATCTGCTCGTCACTCCAAAAGGATATCGATATTGCATGAGGCACACAAACGAGCAGGCGCAGGATTTTCAAAAGATGTGCAAGCAGGCGGAGCGCGATCACGAGTCGAAGAAGTTGGTAGTGCTGATCGAGCGCGTCAAACGCCAACTGGACAATCGCGAACAGGCACCTGAAGTTCAATCGCCAAAACCTCGGGTAGTGGCGGTCACGGCAGGAGGCTTGCCGCGTACGCTCAGTCGCTCCTCGTTCTTCGAGCGGTAGCTTTCTGCTTTCGCGGCCGTCTCTCGCCGGCCGGTTCAGGCCGCCTTGGCTTTTTCCTTCCGGATGCGTTGAGAGAGAATCGGCTTCGCTCGTTCCAGTTCGGCGCGACGGCCGGCGTTGAGACCGCGTCCTCCTCGATTGATGAAGTAGGTCAGCATCCGCATGCCCGACCCCGGGCCCTTCGGCGAAACCTTCTTGGAAGCGAGTGCCTTGGCGATCGTAGCCGCGTCCTGGGTAAAGAGACCTTCCGGAGGAAATGTGGAGACGGTTTTGCCCCCCGCGACCCAACGTTGGTTGCCGCCGGATTTCGATTTGCTGTTGCCGCGCGGGCGGGATTTCTTACCTCTAGTGGCCATGGGGAAGCTCTCCTGACTTTTGTGACGCTTGCATCTGAGATGCGCCTGAAAGCCGAAGGTGAGGCTGAGCGGACGACGATTGACCGTCCACCTTGGCCGCTCCTCGAGGCAGGGCGAGGGGCCAACAAAATTCAGCTGCGTCTTAGGAAAACTTTTCTCTTTCCACAACCTAGTTTTGCGCTAAAATGGCCGAACATTTTTCCGGTGAATTCGGCTCGGCTAACGGATTTCATCATTTACCTTCCCCCCGGAGGTTGTAGATGTACCGGCCCTATTTGAGTTCCCTGGCGGACTCTCGTTCGTTCCTGGACGTGGAGTCTCAGCTGCGCAGCCTGACTCAGGATTACGTTACCTCTTTCAATACTGGAAATTACGATCAGGTCGCGACCATGTTCGTGCCCGATGGCGTGTTGATGGCGCCTAGCCGTGAAGCCGCGAACGGCAGAAAATGTGTAGAGCGGTTGCTGCGCGACCTCGGCGAGGAAGGTTATAGCGACATGCGCGTGGAGACCATACGCGTCGAGAACTCCGGAGACATGGCGATGGAAGTTGGGCGCTATTCAGTGACCATCCGGCAGGCGAACGGGACGCTCATCCCCGAGCGCGGGAAGTATGTGAAGGTCTGGCGGCGGCTGGGGGCATGGCTGATCCTGGCCGATTGCTGGAGCAGGAACCCTCCGGTGACTCAGTAGGTTTCTGCGATCCACAATCTTCACTTGCCGTGCCGGCAAGTCGGGTTTAATCTCCGCAGAATGAATGCCGGTCGCGAACCGATTCGAACCCCGACAGACGATGCCTCATGCGTCGCCGGAGCGTCAGGCAAGAAAGTAACCACCCTCAGCGCGGCCAATTTCTGTCCGAACTGCTCGGCGCAGCTCACAGAGAGTCGGTGCAAGATGAGCTGTCCGCAGTGCGGGTTTTATTTGAGCTGCTCGGATTTTTACTGAAAGCTCGGTCTAGCATTGACTCCAGTTGGCGACGATGTTCAAGGCTTTTTCGAAGAGCCCAAATGCGAATAGCCTTGGACCTCTCGCGCGTGTTTCACGTGGTAGGGAGTGATCGATAAAATTCGTCCTGAGAAGGAGCACCAATGAAGATTCTCTCGAACCCTCGCTTTCTGGTGGTCTATTCGGGAGCGCTAACCGTAGTTTTCGCTATTGTTGTCCTCTGCAGTGCTGCAAAGCTTCGCAACCAAACGTTCGGCATCATCACCGCTCGTCGTATCGACATTGTCGAACCTGACGGGACTACTCGACTGACAATTTCAAATCGGGCCGATTTTCCGGGCGCATGGAACCGGAAGAGAGAGTATCCGCGTCCCGATCGGCGAGAAGCTGCCGGAATGTTGTTCATGAGCGAAGAGGGAACGGAGCAAGGGGGATTCATCTGGGGCGCAAGTCAATTGCCTGACAGGACGATTGAAAATCACAGTCACCTCAGTTTTGACCAGTACGAGGAAAATCAAATCTTCGCTATCGATGCCGGGCAGGAAGGAAAGGAGAAATTCGCCCGCATAACCATGGCGGATCAGGGAGATTTCCCCATCGAAGAGAAGAGGCACGCAAATGAAGAGATCGACAAGCTGCCCGCGAATCAGCAGGATGCCGCATGGGACAAGTTTTTCGCGACGCATCGTCATGACCTGAAGAGGCTCGCCCTGGGACGCTCTCCAGATGGCTCTGTCGGCCTTGAGCTGCGAGACCAGGCCGGGAAACCGCGGATGCTGCTAGCCGTACAGCCGAACGGAAAGCCCATTCTGCAGTTCTTGGATGACAACGGCAAGGTCGTCCGTGAGTTCGCCAGCGCCGGCAAATAGCTTCCTGATCTGAATCAAAGCCACTGGGCCGCATTCTCAGCCCCAAAGCGGCTCCATCACGCCTGACGGGCAGCCTTCACTCCGTCTACAATGACACTGGATTCATTCCCATCTCATGGACTGAGGAGAGAGAAGCGATGCAACGCAAGGCCAGCGCAGTGTGGAAGGGTGGTCTCAAGGACGGCAAAGGAACGGTTTCCTCGACCAGCGGAGTTCTCAACAACACTCCTTATTCATTCACAACGCGGTTTGAGAATGCGCCCGGAACTAACCCGGAGGAATTGATCGCGGCAGCCCACGCTGCGTGTTTTTCGATGGCTCTATCGGCGCAGCTCGGGGCCGCGAATCTGACCGCGGAAAGCATCTCGACCGCAGCGACTTTGACCATGGAGAAACTGGACGCCGGCTGGACCATCACGGCCGTACAACTTGATGTGACCGCGCGTGTTCCCAAGGCCGACGAAGCCGCGTTTCGCAAGGCCGCCGAGGACGCCAAGAAGGGCTGTCCGGTATCGAAGGTGCTGAACGCGAACATCACCATGAACGCGGAGCTGGAGCAGTAGCCTTCCGCGTGCGGGCCCGGCAGCGCTGGTTTGACAGCCAGCGGTGCCACGGTAAAATAGATAGGTTGGTCTTCCGGATCCGGTGGTCGTAGTGAGACCGCCGCTGCAGCACAAGTCCACTTGCCATCGTGGCGGAATTGGCAGACGCGCATGGTTCAGGTCCATGTACCCGCAAGGGTGTGGGGGTTCGAGTCCCTTCGATGGCACCAGCTGTAGTCTGATTCCTACTCCGCATTGCTGGTGTGGGGCGGACACTCCTGTCCGCCTGAACTGTCCTGCAAGCAGGCTTTTGAAGGGAAAGTGACACTTGATCCCTTGCGCAGCGATTCACCGCAAGCTTTGGCGGACAAGAGTGTCCGCCCCACGCAACCCACGAATTACGGCGCATATCTCTCACAACTGGAGTTTCAACGGTATGGCTACTACAAGGCAGCGAACCTATGGTCCTTAAGAGACTTCGAGAGTGGCGGTGATTCTTGCGGATACATGAAGGCGACTACGCCTACGATCTGGAGCAGAAAATAGATCCCTCAACCATGCTCCGCGGCGATTGGAAATTCAGAGTCTACTTCACGCTGCCCACGGATCAAGTGCTCGAACAGGGTGAGGCAGCAAGCCGGGAAGCAGCAGAACAGCAGGCCCTCAAGGCCATTGCGCGGATTCGCCGGACGCAGACTGCGTCTTGACCCCGCTGATGTCGCTGCCGCCATTTGGCATTCGCTATTTGGCAAAGGACCAGGAGTGTGGAGATGTTGGGAATTGTAATCCGATGCCTTTACCCAAAGTAATCAGTCCGAGAAAGCATGCGCTTCTGGATGCGCTCACCATAAGAACGTTCCTCGCCCTGGGCGGAATCTGGTGGCGTCGCAAACGCCGTCCGGCGGTGGCGGCGCTGGTGAACGGATTGTTTGTACTGGGGTATACCTCGCTCACCGATTTTGATGGCGACGGCAAGAAGCCGGTCAGCTTCAAGACGCACGGGATCTCGACGCGCTCCAGGCGAGTCTGGCGGTGGTAACGCCAAAGATGTTCGGATTCGCGCGTCGGAAAGAAGCCCTCTTCTTCCGCGGCCAGGCCCTCAATGAAAGCCTGGTGATTTCGATGACCGACTTCGAAGCCAACGAACCCAAAGGCTGGCGTCAACGCTGGAATAGAGCAGCATAGATCGCCGGTCCTCACCTCTGCGGCGTCATCCTGAGCGCAGCCGTTCTTCAGGCGGAGCGAAGGATCTCGCGCGCATCGTCACCGACCGTCAGCATCGTCATTGCCTTCACCCCGTATCTACACAGGGTTCCGGAGCTTTAACCGCCGTCCCTCCCTTATAATCAAGAGACTCGCTATGCCCGCCTTTCTTGATGAGATCGTTGCGGCCACACGCCGCAAGGTCGCTGAAACCAAGCGCCACACAGATTTGCGTGCACTCGAGCGGCAGGCCGGGCAGCACATCCCGCGTGGCTTTCGGCGAGCCTTGGCGGAAAAGAGCAAGGATGGTGTGGCGGTGATCGCGGAACTGAAAAAGGCGTCGCCATCGAAGGGGCTGATACGCGCGGATTTTCATCCCTCGGAGTTGGCAAGCGAACTGGCGGATGCCGGTGCGGCAGCCCTGTCGGTGTTGACCGACGAAGATTTCTTTCAAGGGTCGTTGAGGAATTTGCGGGACGCCTCGGCGGCGGTGAAGATCCCGTGCCTGCGCAAGGATTTCATCATAGATGAGTTTCAACTGCCGGAGGCGCGTGCAAATTGCGCCGACGCGGTGCTCCTGATTGTCGCGGTCCTGTTGCCTCAGGAATTGAAAAGCCTCGCGCAGGGTGCGGGCGAGCGCGGGTTAGACGTTTTGTGTGAAGTGCACGACGAAGAAGAACTGCAGCGAGCTTTGGATGCGGACTGCGATCTGATCGGCGTGAACACAAGAAATCTACGAACGTTCAAAGTGGATCTCGAGACCGCGCTCCGGCTGGCAGAGAAATTTCCTGCGAATGTTCTGCGAGTAGCGGAAAGCGGAATTAAGTCGGGAAGTGACGTCGCGCGACTGCGGGGTGCCGGCTATCACGCGTTCCTGATTGGCGAGTCGCTGATGCGTATGGAGTCTCCTGGGGATGCACTGCGCGCTTTAGTTGCGAGCACGGAGCATCGGGTGCCGAGTACGCCCCGATAAATCGGCGACTGAGAACCGAGAACTGAGAACTGAGAACTGCTTTTTCATGACCTGGATAAAAATCTGCGGCACAACCAATCTCGAAGACGCGCAGGTCGCAGTCGATGCCGGTGCGGACGCTGTGGGATTCGTCTTTTATGACAAGAGCCCGCGTAAAATCAGTGTCGAGGCGGCGCGAGCGATTACAGAAAAGTTGCCGGAGCACGTCGAGAAGGTGGGAGTGTTTGTGGGCAACGAGGTTGACCCGTTTGAAGTCCTCTTTGCCGCTGGACTGACCGGATTGCAGACGTATCCTTCAGCGGAACGTGGAGCACAGCCCAGCTCTCTCAAGGCAGTCGGCGTGTCGTGCCTTCCCGAGCGTGCCAGGTTTCTGATGGCGCTTCCGATGAATCTGGTCGCCACAGACGAGGCCCAGATCCAGCAGCTTGCGGCGCACTTCGCAGAATGCGGAAAGACTCTCGCCGAGTTTGCTTCGCTTTCCCAGGGACTCATGGATACGTTCGTGCTCGACTCCGGCGACCTGCGGCAGCCGGGCGGTACGGGCAAGACCTTCGACTGGAAGAAGGGTGTGCCCATCATGCAAGGGATGTGTCAGGGCGGCGTGAAGCTGGTGGTTGCCGGGGGGCTGACCCCGGCGAATGTGGGCGAGGCAATCGGGATTTTGAAGCCTTGGGGCGTGGACGTGGCCTCTGGAGTCGAGGCGAGTCCGGGGAAGAAGGATCCCGAGAAGGTGCGAGCCTTTGTGAAAGCAGTGCGGGCGGCAGATGAGCTTGCGTAGGAATGTGTAGGAACACGATGGCGACGGCGACGATCAACAAGGCGAGAGCGGGGACCCGAGCCGAAAGAATCCCCAGCTTTGCAAAGAACGCAAAGATGGGGCACCCAAGGTCGAAGAACTCCACGGTTCAGCCTGGGCGCTTCGGCGTCTACGGCGGGCGGTATGTTCCCGAGACCTTGATGGCGGTGCTCGAGGAACTGGAGCGCGAGTACGAGAAGGCCAAGTGCGACCGGAAATTCCAGCAGCGGCTGGATGAATTGCTGCGGACTTATGCGGGGCGTCCGACGCCGCTGTTTTTGGCGCGACGGCTGACGCAGAAGCTGGGCGGCGCGAAAATTTATCTGAAGCGCGAAGACCTGTTACACACCGGGGCTCACAAGATCAACAATTGCCTGGGACAGGCGCTGCTGGTCGAGCGCATGGGCAAGCATCGCGTGATCGCCGAAACCGGCGCGGGACAGCACGGCGTGGCCACAGCGACCGTCTGCGCTTTGCTGGGTTTCGAGTGCGTCGTCTACATGGGCACTGAGGACATGCGGCGGCAGGAGTTGAATGTGTTCCGCATGCGGCTGCTGGGGGCAGAAGTGCGTGGCGTCGAGTCGGGGTCGCGTACGCTCAAAGACGCGATCAATGAGGCCATGCGCGACTGGGTCACCAATGTCCGCACCACCCACTACTTGCTGGGGAGCGTGCTGGGAGCGCATCCGTATCCGACCATGGTGCGCGACTTTCATCGCGTGATCGGGAAAGAAGCGCGGGCGCAGATCCTGAAAGCGGAGGGCAAGCTCCCGGCTGAGATCATCGCCTGCGTCGGTGGCGGGTCGAATTCCATCGGAATTTTTTACGACTTCATCAAGGACAAGAAAGTTCGCCTGGTCGGCGTCGAGGCCGGCGGACGCGGCGAGGCTCTGGGCGAGCACGCAGCGCGCTTTCGCGGCGGATTGCCAGGCGTCCTGCAAGGGACCTACTCGTATGTGCTGCAGGATTCGGCCGGACAGATTGCAACCACGCACTCGGTTTCGGCTGGGCTCGATTATCCGTCAATCGGTCCGGAACATGCGGCGTTGCGCGATGCCGGGCGGGCAGAGTATGTTCCCGCGTCGGATGCTGAGGCGCTGGAGGCCACAACTCTGCTGGCGCGAACCGAGGGCATTATTCCCGCGCTAGAATCCGCCCATGCCGTTGCCGAAGTGTTGAAGCGCGCGCCGAAGATGAAGAAGTCCGATGTCGTGATCGTGAATGTTTCCGGCCGCGGAGACAAGGATATCGGCATCATGCGCGAGAACCTGGAAATCGAATGAAAATTATTGATTGTCGATTTTTGATTGTTGATTGAATTGATTGAAAGTCTATTGCTCGAATGCTGTGATCGTCAATCAACAATCAAGAATCAATAAATCAACAATTCTTGAGAATGCCTTTATTTTTTCACAAGAAGCCCGCGCTGGTCGTGTACGTGACCTGCGGCGATCCGGACCTCGGCACGACGCGGGACATCGTGCTGGCCGCGATTGAGGCGGGTGCAGACGTAATTGAACTGGGCGTGCCGTTCAGCGATCCCGTGGCCGATGGGCCCGTGATCCAGCGCGCCAGCGAGCGTGCGTTGAAACACGGAACGTCGCTGGCACAGGTGCTGACTCTGGCGGCGGAAGTGCGGCAGCAGGCGCAGTCGACGGGCCTGATCATCTTTACTTATCTGAATCCGATTCTGCGCATGGGCGTGAAAAAGTTTTGCCTCGTGGCTCGCCATGCGGGAGTGGACGGCGCCCTGGTCACGGACTTGCCCGTGGAAGAGGCGCACGAATATCTGCGGGCGATGCGGGCAAATGACTTGGCCCCTGTATTTCTGGCTTCGCCCACCAGTCCGGATAGCAGGTTGAAAGAGATCGCCGCCGCATCCAAAGGTTTTGTCTATGCGGTGTCGCGCACCGGCGTAACCGGAGCACGCCAGCAGCTTGCCAACGATGCGCAGAAGCTGGTACGACGGTTGAGAAAGGTGACGAAGCTGCCGATCGCAGTGGGATTCGGAATCTCAACCGCTGAGCACTTTGCCGAAGTCGGCGAATTCGCGGATGCGGCAGTCGTGGGCAGCGCCATTGTGGAGACCATCGAGCGCAATCGCGGACGGGAAGCCGCCGCTGTGGCAGAATTTGTAAACAAGCTGTCAGCTATCAGCTCTCCGCCATCAGCCAGAACCGGCTGAGCCATGGGTTGGTCGGGCTGGAACTTACTGATCGCTGATAGCTGACAGCTGAGAGCTGCTCTTCATGGACATCGCAGATTGGCGAAAGAAGATCGATGAGCTCGATCGCAGGCTGGTGGAGCTGCTGAGCGAGCGCGCTCGCGCGGCGCAGGAAATCGGCCGCCTGAAGCGCAACACAAATTTGCCCATCTACGAGCCCGACAGAGAACGGATTGTTTTCTCCAACGTCCAGGAATTGAATCAAGGTCCGCTGCACGATCGCGACCTGGTGCGAATCTTCGAACGCATCATGGACGTGATGCGAAACCTTCAGAAGGGAGAAATCGTGCCCAAGGCGGAAAGCACGGAAGCGGAAACGGAGTTGGATTCGGAAGTGAATGATTGAACCAGCTCTCAGCTCTCAGCTTTCAGATCGAGGGCGAAAAGCTGAAAGCTGAAAGCTGAAAGCTTACCTATGATTGTTGCCATGCAAGAAGCCGCCGAAGAAGCCCAGATTCAGCAGGTCATCGAGCACCTGGTGCGGATGGGCTTCGAGGTGCACCGTTCCACCGGAGCGCGGATGACCGTGCTCGGAGCCGTCGGGTCGGGGATTGATTTCGACATCCGCATCCTCGAGTTGCTGCCCGGAGTGCAGGAAGTTCACCGCATCAGTTCGCCCTACAAGCTTGCAGGGCGAAGTTTCCGGCCCGAGGGGACGATCGTGCGACTGGCGAATGGAGTCGACATCGGCGGCAATGAAGTCATAGTGATGGCGGGTCCGTGTTCCGTGGAATCACGGGAGCAACTGTTCACCACCGCCGAGGGGATCGCAAAAGCCGGCGCACGTGTCCTGCGCGGCGGCGCTTTCAAGCCGCGAAGCTCTCCATATTCTTTCCAGGGACATGGAGAAGAAGCGCTGAAGTTGCTGCGCGAAGCGGGCGACAAGTTCAAGCTGCTGGTCATCAGCGAAGTGATGGAGATCTCTCAGATCCCGATGATGCTGCCCTACGTCGACATCCTGCAGGTGGGCGCGCGCAACATGCAGAATTTCAATCTGCTGCGCGAACTCGGCAAGGTGCGCAAGCCGGTCCTGCTCAAGCGCGGGATCGCCGCAACTCTGGAAGAGGTGCTTCTGTCCGCGGAATACATCATGGCCGGCGGGAATTACGAAGTCATCCTGTGCGAGCGCGGCATTCGCACCTTCGAAACCTATACCCGTAACACGATGGATATCTCCGCGATTCCCATTATTCACAAGCTCTCGCACCTCCCAATGACGGCCGATCCGTCGCACGGAACCGGGCGGCGCGACAAGGTTGCGCCCATGGCGCGCGCCTCGGTAGCGGCGGGAGCCGACGCTCTGCTGATCGAAGTGCATTGCGATCCGAACAAGGCGCTCTCGGACGGAGCCCAATCACTGTTTCCCGAACAATTCGCCAAGTTGATGGATGAGCTCCGGATGATTGCGCCAGCAGTCGGGCGGAAGATTGCCTAGGCTCTTTCCACCACGGAGGCACGGAAGCACGGAGAACAGCAAGACACGGGTTGGACTGATGTTGCATCACGCGATCGTACGTTTCTCACGCTAAGATCCTGCATTTCTTTTTTCTCGGTGTCTCTGTGGTGTGAGTTGTGATCTATGCCCATTCGCCAAATCACGATTATCGGCACCGGCCTGATCGGCGGCTCGCTGGCGCTGGCGCTAAAGAAGAAGCGGTTTGCCGGACGCATTGTGGGATGCGACCGCGAATCCGTATTAGACCGTGCGCGCAAGCGGGGCGCGATCGACGATGGCTCTTCGAATCCCGGCGACGCGGTGCGTGGCAGCCAGCTGGTAGTGCTCGCCACTCCGGTACTGGCGATCGTCGACTTGATCGAACGCGTGGGCCCGGTGCTTCCCGCGAATGCACTGTTGACCGATGTGGGCAGCACAAAAGCGGCGGTGGCTGAGCGCTCCGTGAAAGTTTTTGGCAAGAAGGCGCGGCAGCGTTTTCTGGCGGGACATCCCATGGCTGGAAAAGAATTGAGTGGCGTCGATTACGCGGATGCCGACTTATTTCAAAATGCGGTCTGGTTCCTGACGCCGCTGCCGGGGCAGAACCTGCACGAGGGGCTGTTCGCCGAATTCGCCGGTTGGATTGACCAGATCGGCGCGCACATTGCGATGCTGCCTCCCGATGAGCATGACCGGCTTTGCGCCTGGATCAGCCACCTGCCGCAGATGATCTCGACCGCGCTGGCGGCTGCGCTGGTCGAGGAATTTGGTGAAGACGCCCCGCTACTCCCCACCGGCGGGCGCGCCCTGCGGGAGATGACTCGCATCTCGGCCAGCCCATATTCCATGTGGCGGGACGTCGCCATCAGCAACAAGAAGAATCTGGAAGACGCGCTGTTGAAACTGGAGCAGCGGCTGGCGCATATCCGGGAAAATCTCGGCACGCGGCAACTGGCGCAAGAGTTTGAACAGGCACATCTGCTGAAGAAGCTGCCAACAAAGAAAAACTAGCTCACCACGGAGACATCCCTTCGGCTCCGCTCAGGGCAGGCTTCGACACGGAGAAGAAGGGAAACCGTAGCCCAAAGTCGCCGGGATTTTTCATCCAACAATCAAGAACGACCGACGTTTCTCCGTTGCGGAGCCTGCCCTGAGTGCGCATGGGCCTTTGGTCCACCAAAGGAAATGAAACACCTGAAGCCCGGCCTTCGGCAGAGTAAGGTTCGTACCAGGGCATGGCTTGAGCCGTGCCGGACTGGCGCGGGTTCTGATGCGCCTTCAGGCGCTGGCAGGGGCTGAAGCCCATTCAGTTTCGCATCAGTTGGCACGGCTGAAGCCCTGCCCTGATACGAAGCCCTGTGGATAAGTCAACGCTCACAAGTGGAGTTTCGACAGAGCGGGGCCGAAGGGTGTTTCCGTGGTGAATTTCATTTAGAATCCCTTGCGCGATGAACAAAGTAGTAGCCAATGCCGATGAAGCCATCCGCGACGTCTTCGACGGCGCGACGATCATGATTGGCGGTTTCGGATTGTGCGGCATGCCGGCGAATCTGATTCGCGCGCTCGTCGGCAAAGGATCGAAGGACCTCACCACCATCAGCAACAACGTCGGCGTCGATGGCGTGGGCAACGGCCTGCTGCTGGCAGCCGGACAAATTCGCCATCACATCGGCACCTACGTCGGCGAGAACAAGCTGCTCGAAGAGATGGTGCTGAATGGAACCATCAAGCTCGATCTCGTGCCTCAGGGAACTTTTTCCGAGCGCATCCGGGCCGGGGGCGCGGGTATTCCGGCATTTTTTACGCCGACCGGAGTGGGCACGGTAGTCGCCGAAGAAAAGGAAACGCGTGAGTTCGACGGCCGCACCTACGTGATGGAACGCGGACTGACCGCCGACTTCGCCTTCGTGAAGGCCTGGAAGGGCGATCGCCAAGGCAACCTCATCTACCGCAAGACGGCGCGAAATTTCAATCCTATGATGGCGACTGCGGCTAAGGTGACCATCGCCGAAGTCGAGCAGTTGGTCGACGTCGGGGAACTCGAAGCGGACCAGATTCATACGCCGAGCATTTACGTGAAACGCATTTTTCAGGGGGAGTTGTACGAGAAAAGGATCGAAAGAAGAACGGTGAGAAAAGTGGTCAGTGGCCAGTGATCAGTGGCCAGCAGATCTCCGATGAACCGGATCTTACTGACCACTGACCACTGGCCACTGACCACTAAGCTTTCAACAATGAGCGCCATTGCAAAACCCGCCAAAGACATCGACAAGCGCGAGCGCATCGTAAAACGCATCGCGCGCGAACTGCAGGACGGATTCTACGTGAACCTCGGCATCGGCATGCCGACGCTCATCGCCAATCACGTGCCGCCGGGCATTGAAGTCATTCTCCAGTCCGAGAATGGCATGCTGGGCATCGGGCCCTATCCCATCGAAGGAGAGGAAGATCCCGACCTGATCAATGCAGGCAAGGAGACGGTCAGCGAGATGCCCGGCACCTCATATTTTTCGAGTGCCGACTCATTCGCCATGATTCGCGGCGGGCACATCGATCTGAGCGTCCTCGGCGCGATGGAAGTGGATGAATCCGGCAGCCTCGCCAACTGGATGATCCCCGGGAAAATGGTAAAGGGCATGGGCGGAGCCATGGACCTGGTCGCAGGTGCACGCCGCGTCGTGGTCGCCATGGAGCACACCACGCGCGAAGGCGCTCCTAAGATTTTGAAGAAGTGCACGCTGCCCCTGACGGGCGTGAAAGTTGTGGACACAATCGTGACCGAGTTGGCCTACATCCGCGTCACGAATAAAGGTCTGGTCCTCGAAGAAATCGCGCCGGGAATAAGCGCCGAGGAGGTACAGCGAGCCACCGAAGCGAAGCTGCTGGTAAGCCCAAACCTGAGGACAATGGAAAGTTGAAGCCGCCGGGGCTGGCGCACCATCAGGCAGCTTGTTCCTTTTCAAGCAGCGGAATAGTCGCCTCTACCTGCGCTCCCGGTTCGGCCTGCGAGATGATCAGCGTTCCCCCGAATTGCTTCACTCTTTCTCGCATCCCGCCAATCCCAACCCCGAATGATTTGGACAGCCCCTTCGCCACGTGTGCGGGCAGCCCCTTGCCGTAATCGCGCACTCGAACCACGATCGAGTCCGAATGCTTCTCGATCTCAACGCGGGCCTGATTGCTGCCAGAGTGACGGTACACGTTGGTCAGTGATTCCTGAACGATGCGGAAGACGGTGGTTTCAATTTCAATCGGCAGCCGTTGAAAGCCTAAGCCTGCAGTCTCCAGATCGATTTTGATGCCGCTGCGTTGAGCCAGTCCGTCCACGTACCAGCGCAGAGCCGCGAACAGCCCTGCTTCGTCCAGCAGCGGGGGATGCAGCAGGTAGGAGAGATTCCGCACACTCTGGATTGCCCGTTCCGCCAGCGCGACCGCTTCGGAGCGCGCGTTCTTCTCGAGCGGCTTGTCGCTCCTGGCTTCCAAAAGCATCTTCAGGCCCGCCAATTCCTGACCCAGCTCGTCGTGCAGTTCGCGGGCCACGCGGCGCCGCTCCTCATCCTGCACCCGCAGCAGCTCTGCTGAAAGTTTCTGCAACTCCACGCTGTGCAGCTCGACTGCCCGCCTGGATTCGTCCAGCTGATCTATTTTGCTTCTGAGCTCTGTGTTCAGTTTTTCAATCTGCTCGTCCCGTTTTCTTCGCTCACTCATGTCGTGAGTGACCTTCGAAAAACCGTAAAGGTGGCCACTGCCGTCACGCAGTGCGGTGAGCACAATGCTGGCCCAGAACCTTGAGCCGTCCTTTCGCACACCCCAGGTTTCATTCACGAAGCTGCCTTGCGCGGTTGCGATTTGAAGTTCGCGAGCCGGCCGGTCGTCCGTTTTGGCCTCCTTCGGATAGAACACGGAAAAATGTTTGCCAAGGATTTCGTCAGCCGCATACCCATTGATGGCCTGAGCGCCTGCGTTCCACGTGACCACATGGCCATCGGGATCGAGCATGAAAATGGCGTAGTCCTTTATCCCCGACACCAGCAGCCGAGACTTCTCTTCGCTGGCGCGGAGGCGCATCTCGGTCGCTTTGTGCTCCGACAAGTCGCGCGTAACTTTTGCGAATCCCTGCAGAATCCCGTCGCGATAGAGCGGCGTAATGGTGACGCTGGCCCAGAAACGGCTGCCGTCCTTGCGGATGCGCCATCCTTCCTCTTCAAATCGTCCTTCCCGGATCGCAATCTTTAATTCCTGATACGGCTTGCGAGCCGCAATAGCGTCAGGGGGATAAAAAATCGAGAAGTGCTGTCCCAGAATGTCGTCGATGCTGTAGCCCTTGATGCGCTCCGCCCCGGCATTCCACGAGGAGACCCGGCCCTCCGGGTCGAGAAGGAAGATGGCGTAGTCTTTTACGCTTTGGACGAGGAGTTGAAAGATCCGGTCGCTGTGCGTGGCGTCTTCCGCTGCCAGCTTGCCTGCCAGTTCAGTCGGTCCCCCGACGGAGCCTTGTACTTCGTCTGTCTTGGGTGCGCCACTAGCTCTCATAGGAAATCATGCGAAACGTGGGTCTAAAAAACAAGCCCCTAGGGGGTACGAGTGCAGTTTGAATTTCCACAGGGTAGCGCCGCGCTCCGGTCTGTGGGGAACTAACGGGTCGGGCACATGCCTACATGAATATCCGCGAAAATAGCTTTCGTCGGTGCTTGCTCCCAGAACACACTGATTGGCCGAATTGCTGGCACATTGATCGTTCATCGAAATGGAGATAGATTTCAAACTGTACAACCGTTCGCTACCGCACAATAGAATCGACTGCTTGCGAAAGCATCGGATTCGTACTACATTTTCCGCGCCAGCCCTTTCCCCAAGCAGGTGGGAGGTGGAGCGTGCAAAACCAAGACAAAGAACGCTGGCTAGAACTCTGTGAACAAGCCGCAGAAGAGCAGAACGCTGAAAGATTGCTCGTGCTCGTTCAGGAGATCAATCGTCTTTTGGAACAGAAACATGAGAGACTAGAGCCGCGTGATCGTCGCAATCCCCCTGCCATTCCTACTAATGTTTAAATTCAAACTGCACCACTTCCAAATTAGGCGGGATGCCGCGCCGATTCGTCAATAGGGCCCTTGCCGTACGTTTCTTAGAGTCGAAAGGGTGCGGCTAGCAGACGAAAAGGCAGCGTGATGGCGAGGTAGATGATCTCCAGCACTCCGTGCACGGCGAAGCCGAGAACACGAAACGGCAACAGCAGCAGCCAGATGAATGGGTAAGCGATGAGCGTCAACAGAGCCAGCGGCCAGCACAGCACGAAAAGAATGCACCACAGGAGGAAGGTAAACATGGCGAGACCTCCGTATCTTCCGGGTTAAGGATACGACGTCCTCACGGTGAAAGTTCCCCCCCCGAGATTCAAGATTCCAGATGGGCGCGAAGAGATTCGGCGGATGAGTGAAACAAAGATCCGGGCTTTACAGTTTGCCGAAGAACGCCGACTTGGGTGGCGCAGCGTTTTCAACGCTGCGATAACGGCAAGCTTTGAGCAGCTATTTAGCCGCGAAGCGGCGAAAGAACGCAGCCCACGGCTTCAGCCGTGGGGAAGGAGAGCAGACGGGCAAGCCCCGCGCATCCAGCCGAAGCAAGCTGGCCGAGCCCCGCTCGGCACGACCGGGTCAGAGACCCGGTCCCACAAGACAACTAAACTCCGACCTTTGCTTCCGTGCCAGCCAGTTTGCGCAGCGATTCTTCATACGGCGCACGCGCAATGCCCTTCTCGGTAACGATGGCCGCCACGTACTTTGCCGGCGTCACGTCGAAAGCCGGATTCTCAATCTCCACCCCGTCGGGAACCATCTGCTTGCCGGCGATGTGGCTGACTTCTTTTGCATTGCGCTGCTCGATGGGAATCTTGCTGCCGTCTGGCGTTGCGAGGTCAACCGTCGAGATCGGCGCGGCCACATAGAACGGAATGCCGTGTTCCTTGGCGAGGACGGCGACGGTGTAGGTTCCAATCTTGTTGGCGACGTCACCGTTGGCGGCGATGCGGTCGGCTCCGACCACGATGGCACCAATCTTGCCTTGCTTCATCATGGCCCCGGCCACGTTGTCCGAAATCACCGTGGTCGGGATGCCGTCTTTCATCAGTTCCCACGCAGTGAGCCGCGAGCCTTGCAGGAAGGGGCGCGTTTCGTCCGCGTAAACGTGAATCTTCTTGCCTTGCTCGACCGCCGCCCGGATCACGCCCAGCGCGGTGCCATATCCCGCGGTGGCGAGCGCGCCCGCATTGCAGTGGGTAAGCACTCCGCCCTCGGAAGGCATGAGAGTGGCGCCATGGCGTCCCATGGCCTGGTTGGCGGCAATATCCTCGGCGTGCATGTGCTGCGCTTCTTCGATCAGCGTCTGCTTGATTTGTGGGATCGGGCGAATGCGGATGCGCTCAAACTTCTCCTGCATGCGGCGGATCGCCCAGAAAAGATTTACAGCCGTGGGCCGCGTCTTGCTGATTACATCGCAAGCCTGATCGAAGTCACGCTTGAGATCGCCAGCGGATTCGGCCTGCGAATTTTTCACAGCCAGCGCAATGCCCATTGCCGCGGCCACGCCGATGGCGGGCGCTCCACGCACGACCATGGTGCGAATGACGTCGGCGACCTGCTCATGCGTCGTGCAGGTAACGTAGGTCTCTTCCGTAGGCAGCTTCGTCTGATCAATGAAGCGTACGCCCCGGTCAGTCCATTCGAGGGTTTGAATCATAAGTGAGTCTTGTCGCCACAGGGCTCATTTTTCATAAACCGTTTTGAAAGGACACGGCTTCCAGCCGTGCCGCCAGGGCTGTCAAGAAATCAGGGCTTCAGCCCCTGAGGTCGACGGCGTTCATGAAACACACGCCACCCGCAGTCACACTTTGTGCGCCAGACAACGCGTGCGCGGATTGTTCGTGACTGCCGGGCGTCCGCAGACCTCGCAGCAGGCAGCCACAGCAAACACGTCAGTTGCCGTGTCGTCATTCTGCAGGATGTGCTCCGCCCGCACATCGCTCGCCGTAAAGATCGAAACGAACGGAGCCGGAGCTGCCGCCTTCTCCACGTTTGGACGGCCCTTGGCCTCTTCCCGCTCGACCAGACACGTCACGCCGACGATTGCGAATCCAAATTCGCGCGCCGCTTCAATGGCCTGCACGGTCGAGCCGCCGGTGGTGCAAACGTCATCGACGATCACCACCCGCGCGCCCTTCTCGCGGAAGCCTTCGATGCGCTGTCCTGTCCCATGCTGCTTCTCCGCCTTGCGCACCAGGAATCCATGCAGCTCGCCGCTTACTACCGAGACCGCAACCACGATGGGATCAGCCCCCATGGTCAATCCGCCGATGGCGTGGGGCTTCCACCCGCGCTTGCGGATTTCCTCGACGAACACTTCACCTGTCAGCCGCGATCCCTTGGCATCGAGCGTGGTCGTCCGGCAGTCAATGTAGTAGTCGCTGGTCGCACCTGAAGAGAGCTTGAACTCGCCTAATCGAAACGACTTGTCGGCAAGCAAGCGAAGCAGTTCTTTTCGCGCGCCCGAGTGCGGAGAAGACATGAAATTCTACGATAGCACGGAGAGGCAGTGGTCGGTGGCCAGTGGTCAGTGACCAGTGACCCACGCCGGCCCCCGTCTGCCATCAGTCTCCGCCTGAGCCTTGGCCATCGATTACTGGCCTCTGACCACTGCCCTCCCCGTGATAACCTGAATATTCTCGCCACCACAATGCTTCGAGGTATGGAAAATTGCAGAGCTCCGGAAAGCCATTCTTATTTGTCCTCACTAGTTTCCTCCTGATAAACCTTTGCGGTGCCGGCCTGATGCCGACAGCCTTTGCCGAGGGCACGCGTACTTGGGAACAGTCAAAATTTGACGAACTGACCAAGGGCACAGCCACCGGGGTGGCGATTCGCAATGCGGGCGGGCTGGAACTCGCCCCGGCATTCAAGACTCTCTACGGGACGCCTTCGACCTACATCTGGGCCATCGCCGCCGACGATGCCGGCAACGTGTATGCCGCAACCGGCGCCCCGGCTCGCGTCTACCGCATCACGCCGGGCGGACCGGCGACGATTATTTTCGAGCCGCAGGAGTTGCAGGTGCAGGCCCTGCAGGTCGCCCCCGGCGGAGTGATCTATGCCGCCACCGCTCCCGATGGAAAAGTCTACAAGCTCGAGCACAAGGCGGGTGGCAAGTCCGAGCCCGCAAAAGCAGACTCATCCCAAGCGGACCCCGCGAAAGCCGAGAAAGATTCCGCCAAGCCCAGCGTCGATGCCAGCTGGACCTCGTCGGTGTACTTCGCGCCCGGCACAAAGTACATCTGGGACCTGGCCCTGGACAAGTCCGGCAATCTCTACGTCGCAACCGGCGACCACGGCGAAATCTACCGAGTCACGCCCAAGGGCGATCATTCGGTTTTCTTTAAGAGTGATGAGACGCACATTCGCGTGCTGGCCCTCGATGCCCAGGGCAATGTGATTGCCGGTTCTGACGGAAGCGGCCTGGTATACCGGATTTCTCCCGCGGGCGAAGGCTTTGTGCTCTACAGCGCGCCGAAGAAGGAAATCACGGCGCTGACCCTGGATCGTGCGGGAAATATCTACGCTGCAGGAGTGGGAGAGAAACGCGCAGGATCGGGTGCTCCGAGCGCGACCGCCGCTATGCTCACCATTACAGGCAGTGCACCAACCCCAAGCGGGCCGCAGGCTCCGGGCCTCAACATTACTCCGGTACCCGGAACCGGGCCGGCGACGGGCGTTTTCCCGTTTCCCGGCGGCGGGGTCAGCGGCGGCTCGGACGTATACCGCATCGCTCCCGATGGTTCCCCGGCGCGCACGTGGAGCTCGCGGGACGACATCGTGTATGCGCTGGCCTTCGATTCGCAGGACCGGCTGCTCGCGGGCACAGGCAATCGCGGACACATCTTTGCCATCACCGGGATCGACCAGTTTTCCGATCTGCTGAAGGCGGCGGCATCGCAGGTGACCGCGTTCGCCAATGCTCCTGGTGGCGCTTTCTACGCTTCCAGCAGCAATCTGGGAAAAATCTTTGTACTGGGACCGGGTCCAGAGAATGAAGGCACCTACGAGAGCGATGTCTTCGACGCCAAGGTTTTCTCGCGCTGGGGCCGTGCGGAGTTTCGTGGTGCAGGAAACGTCGATCTGTTTACCCGCAGCGGTAACGTCGACAATCCCGACCGCAATTGGAGTCCGTGGAAGAGAGTGGATCTGTCGAAGGACGCGGCGACCGCGATTCCTCCCGCCCGCTACGCCCAGTGGAAGGCGGTCTTGCACGCAGGCAATCCCAAGCCGGTCGTGGACAGCGTCACCCTGAATTACTTGCCGAAGAATGTCGCTCCTGAGATCGACGATGTCACGGTGCAGATTGGCGTTCATTATACGCCTATGCCGAAATCGGCTGGACTAAGCATCAGCACCGACGTCAGCGGATCTTCCGGCTCGCATTTCGAGTCGCCGATTCCCAACACGCGTGACCGCGACTCAATCGGCGTGAAATGGAGCACGCACGATGAGAACGACGACCAGCTAATGTACTCGGTCTACTACCGCGGCGATGGCGAAACCCGCTGGCTGCTGCTCAAGGACAGTCTGAGCGACAAGGCGTACTCCTTCGACGCCAGCCTGCTGCCCGATGGTGGATACACCGTGAAGGTCGTGGCGTCGGACGCACCGTCGCACTCACCGGGCGAAGCTCTGAGCGCCGAGAAAGAAAGCCACCGCTTTGAAGTCGACACTACCCCGCCGCGAATCGAGAATTTGGTTGCCTCCGTCGAGGCTGGACAGATCCACGTCACATTCCGCGCCGGAGACGGCTTCTCCACGATCAAACGCGCCGAGTACTCGGTCGATGCCGGCGACTGGAAGTATGTGGAACCACTGGGCCAACTCTCCGACGCGAAGACAGAAAACTACGATTTCAAGATCGCCCCCGAACCCGCGAAAGACGGCTCACCTGTGGGAGAACATGTGGTCGTGGTGCGCGTCTACGATCGCTACGACAACATGGGCGCGGCAAAAGCTCTGGTGCGGGGAAAGTGAAAATCTTCACGATGGATTGTCATCCTGAGCGCAGCAACTGCGTCACGAAGTCGAAGGATCCCTAGTCCCACCATCACTCCCGGTTTCGCAGGGAACTCTAGTTCTGCGGTGGCTCCGCGCGGGCCGTCTGTACGGTAAGGATGCCGCGAAGACCGTAGAGCAATCGGTTTCGTAGGGATCCTTCGACGCCGTATGGCGCACGCTTGGCGTGGACCATACTCCGCTTAGGACGACCCTTCTGTGGTGTCTACCCGACGGCGAGATAGATGTATCGAAGGATGAACAGCCCCGTCAGAATCCACAGCAGCGGGCTAACTTCGCGGAATCTTCCCGCCCCCACCTTCACCAGCGTGTAGGAGATCAATCCCAGGCTAAGCCCCGTGGCGATGCTGAACGTCAGCGGCATGGCCAGCATGGTCACAAAGGCTGGAAGGGCCTCGGTGAAGTCTGTCCACTTCACCCGCGCAATCGACTCGGTCATCAACCCGCCCACGAGGATTAACGCCGGAGCTGTCGCGTAGCCTGGAATTGCAGTGGCCAGCGGCGAGCAGAACGCGGCGATAAGAAACAGCGCCGCCACCACTACGTTGCTCAGTCCGGTGCGGGCTCCAGCCGCGACTCCCGCGGCGCTCTCGATGTAGCTGGTCACCGTGGAAGTTCCAGTTAGCGCGCCGAAGATGGTTCCCACGGCATCCGACAAGAGCGCGCGACCCACGCGAGGAATCTTGCCGTTCTTGACGAACCCGCCTTGCTCGCAGACCGCTACCAGCGTCCCCACATTGTCGAAAAGATCGACGAACAGGAAGGCGAAGACAATTTCCAGCAGGCCGAGGTGCATCGCGCCGCGAAGATCGAGTTGGAGCCAGGTCGACGAGGGATGCGGTACCGAGAAAACAGCCGTCGGCCACTTCGCCATCCCGCGAAAGATGCCGACAAGAGTCGTGGCGAAAATCCCGATCAGAATCGCGCCGTTAATCTTGCGCACCATCAGGATCATCATGAGCACCAGCCCAATGCAGGCCACCTGCACTTCGTGGTCCGAAAAACTTCCCAGCCCCACAAACGTAGCTGAGTTGGCCACGACCAGCTTGGCATTGCGCAGGCCGACGAAGGCGATGAACATGCCAATCCCGGCGGCGGTCGAGTATTTCAGGCAATTGGGGATGCCATTCACAATCTGTTCGCGAATGCGCGTGACCGTCAAGATCAGAAAGAACACACCAGAGAAGAAGATCACGCCCAACGCGGTCTGCCACGCGATGTGCATGCCGAGGCAGACGGAATATGTGAAGTAGGCGTTCAGCGACATGCCCGGCGCCAGCGCGATGGGATAGTTTGCGTACAACCCCATGACCAGTGTCGCGGCCGCGGAGGCAATGCACGTGGAAAACACCACACCTTCCGGCGGCATCCCCGCCTGCGAGAGAATCTGCGGGTTCACGACGACGATGTAAGCCATCGTGAGAAAGGTAGTGAGTCCGCCAAGCAATTCGCGGCGCAGTGTGGTCTGGTTCTCGGCGAGACGGAAGTAACGCTCGATCAATCCTGATCCTTTAGCGAATGCGGGAACGGAAGCGACATTCTACGGCATCTGTGCCGCCGCGTAGAGCATTGACCCCCAAGGACACGAAGGTTCACGAAGGAAGGCCTTCGCTGCCACCCCCAGAGTCTGACGCATCCTCCAGGCCTAACGTCTTGATTGAAGTTATTTCGCCCGCGTGGCGCAGTTCCGGAAACAGCCACGCCCAGATCGCAATCACCATCAATGTACCCACGCCGCCGAGTATGACCGCCGGCACCGTGCCGAACCACTGCGCGGTCAGGCCCGATTCGAACTGGCCGAACTCGTTCGACGTTCCTATGAAGATCATGTCGACCGCCGTGACACGCCCGCGCATTTCGTCGGGTGTGGCAAGTTGGGTGAGCGTGGCGCGGATGATGACGCTGACCATGTCGCTCGCGCCCAGCAAAAGCAACGCGATCAGCGAAATCGTCAAGCTGCGCGAGATACCGAAAATAATCGTGAAGATGCCGAATCCCGCAACCGCCCAGAGCAGCGTCGGCCCCGAGCGTCCTCGCAACGGGCGATGCGCGAGCAGCACAGCCATGATGGCGGCCCCAACTCCGGGCGCGGCGCGCAGCAGGCCGAGTCCCCAGGGGCCGGTGTGCAGAATCTCACGGGCGTAGACCGGAAGCAGGGCCACGGCTCCGCCCAGCAGCACGGCGAACAGGTCCAGCGAAATCGCGCCCAGAATGAGCTTCTGCCGCCAGATGAAATGCAGTCCCGCGAAAACCGTTTTCAGCGACATGGGCTCGCGCGGGCGCGCCTGCTCGCTCGGCTTGATGCGGAAAGTGGAAATGGTTGCGCCCACCGCCGTGATCAGCGCAATGGCGTACACCGCAGACGGGCCGCGGAACAGGGCGTAGAGGACTCCGCCGAATGCTGGCCCCAGAATTGTTGCGGCCTGAAATGTGGTGGCATTCCACGCCACCGCGTTGGGGAAGTGTTGCTCAGGCACCAGTTGCGGCAAGATCGAGCGGCTAGCCGTGCTGTTGAACGAGCGCACCGCGCCGATCATAACCAGCACCACGTAGATGGCGGTCACTGACTGCAGTCCACGCTGGGCCAGAGCAAGTAGCAGAGCAAAGCACAGCGCATATCCCGCGTAGCAGGCGGAGAGCACGTCGCGGCGCTCGAAGCGGTCGGAGGCATGCCCCGATATCGGGAACAACAGAATCCCCGGCAGAAACTGCGCCAGCCCGACCAGTCCCAGATCCAGCGGGCGCTTGGTGATCTCGTAGACCTGCCATCCCACTGCGACCGCCTGCATCTCTACCGCCGCCACGATCATGAAACGCGCAATTTGAAACAGCGTGAAGGCGGGATGAGTAAAAGCTACGCGTCCGGCTCTGGCGTCGGCGGCGGGGGGCATGAGCTTCTAATGTGCCACAGAAAGGGCGGGACGCGCATCCGGGCAAATCGGAACTGATGGTCGGTTTGATGTCCAACTGCTCTCAGCGTCACAGAGAATCTCTGTCGCGAGAGTAATGCAGATAAAAAGCGACGAGTGCCGCAAAGCCGAACAGCGGAATCATCACTCGCCAGGCGAAGATCGTCAGGTACAAGACGAACACCATCCCAGCGAGGGTCATGCGCCGCCAGACCCGCGGCATGGACCAGAACGAATTCCACAGGTCCCGCAGCATACGCCAGATTATGAACTAACTGCGCTCAGTCGAAAAGGTCAGCGAATCACGAACTGGCTAGAGACGAGAGTTCATCTGCGGGTAGGGATGCTTCGGGGTCCGCTCCGCACGACCAGACGGGAAATAACCGTCACTACCCCTCCCGCCCCTAAGACGACTGACACTCCGCCCCTAAGAATTGAGACTTCTCTTACGTCTGTCATGCTGAGCGGAGCACTGAGGAGAGCGAAGCGATCCTCAGTGCGGAGTCGAAGCATCCCTACTTTCTCTTAGGAATGTATCCAGGAATACCGCGTCCCAACGAGACCTGCTACGTCACAACCAGGTAGGTGGAATACTGCTCATCCGAAATAGCGGTGAAGGGCAGCATCTTCAAAGGTCCAGCCGCGGTCTCCACCTGCCAATCCTGCTTGCCAACTTTCTTGGCGGCCAACAATTGCGGGGCGGTAACGACGGGCGTCGCGTCGGCAATGGCAAACAGAACCAGCGGACCACAAAGCAGGGCGACCGTTTTCGGATGTCGCGGATCGATCGGTTCAAGACGCTTCGTCAAAGGCAATTCGAGTTCGACGCGATCGCCTGTCTTCCACTTCCGCTGAACCTTCGCGAAGCTGCCGGGGATCGCCGCATCCGGCGCACGCTTTCCATTCACAGAAATGGAAGCACCCTCGGCCCACGCGGGAATCCGGAAGTTCAGCGCGAACTTCGAAGGCTTGGAAGCCGTCATCTCAAACTGCACCAGACTGTCGAAGGGATAGGTACTCTTCTGAGTAAGAGAAATTCTCGGGCCGTCTTGAGTCCACTGCACCGACGACGGAATATAAAGATTCACATAGACGCCGCGCGCATTGCGGAAGTAGCTGCTGATGCCGTAGTCCGCTGCCACCTGCGGCATGGTGCCTGAGCAGCACGGCCAACGATGGTTGGAATAAACTTTGCGTCCCTTGAAGTTGCAGTCGGCGTAATAGAACGTTCTGCCGTCGGACTCCAGCGGCTTCGCTCCGAGAATGGTGTTGTACATCACGCGCTCCATGCTGTCGCCGTAGCGCGACTCGCGCGTTACACGCAGCAGGTAGCGCGTCAACTTGAAATGCGCGTAGGAGCCGCAGGGAGTTTCAAAACTGCTGTGAGAGTTGGTCAGGCTGGCGTTGACGTCATCACTATCGGGCGCCCGAAGCAGCTCGTCCGGTCCCCAGCCGCCGGTCGCGAAGCTCTGTGCCGCTAGAAAGTCGAAACCATTTCGCGCGACGCGCAGATACTTGGCGTCGCCCAGCGTCAGGTAAGCCTGCATTGCCGAGCACAACGAATTCACGTGGCTGTAGGCATGCCGTCCGGCGAAGTCGCTGCGGCCTTCGGCCAGCGGACCATAATATTCGTCGTCGAGATATTGAACGCCGAGCTTGCGGTAGCGCTCGCCGGCCCCCCGCTGATAAGCGAGAAAGAGATTTTCCGAGATCGTGTAAGACTCGTCCCACGTCCAGGACTCGTCCTTGTCCGGCCGCCACGCGTGATCATGCTCGATGGCCTTCCCCGGCATGTGCGGCTCTGCCGTGTTGGTCGTGTGCTCAAGAATGCGGTAAGCATCCGGATCGCCCGCCAGTTGGTGCGAATCAATCAGTCCGCACACCAGCTTGTCGTAACAATAAGTGGGGAAGCGGTTTTTGTCGTAGAAGTCTGCCGAGATCGTCTCCGCATACAAGCGGTTTAAGCGCAGAATCTTGTCGCGAGTCTCGCGGTCGCCGGTGATGGCGTAGTAGCGAGCCAGGGCTGAGACCCATTGTCCGAAGGACGCCGCCGGGGCAAAGCCGGCATCGAAGGTGTGCCAGTCGTAGTCCGGATCGTACTTATACCAGCCGCCCAGTTCCTCTCCCGGCGCGGGTTGCCCGCCCATCTGACGAAACGGTTTTAGCAAGCTGTCTTCGCTGAGTCCTATGAGCACAGAATGAGTCTGCTCGAGCTGCTGGTTGTGGAGTTCGCTGGCTAGCTTGACGTCGCCATAGCTGAACTCTTCCAGGACGGGCTGAACGCCAGATTTTTCACCACCAGTTGCGGCAAGAGTCTTGGGGAATGCACGCGAGGTCACCAGCCCGGCAGTCAGCATTGAGGCCGATTGAATGAATTTCCTTCTGGAGGTTGCGCGCGGGAAAGGCATTGCACGCCATTATCGCTCAGAATTGTTGTGACGGCCAGCGGTGAATCAGGGCTTTGAGAACTATCCCTGGGGCAGCGAGAGCGAACACCTGTCAGGCGATGACTCATCCGTATGAGTCGTATAAACTCACGGCGTTCCCGAGCGCGCCAAACAGATTGTCCTCGCCTATCAGCTCCTCTCCGCTCGCGACGTCGTACACCTGGCAGTGATGGAGCAGCACGGAATCGAGCAGATCCTGACGTTTGACTCGGGCTTCGACGGGTTTCCGGGAATCACGCGGTTGTCGTAGCACGGGAACATCGGTTGTCGAAGGGAAAATTGTAACCCCAACCCAACCCAAACCCAACCCAATCCAACCCAACCCAACCCAACCCAACCCAACCCCTTTGTCATCCTGAGGTCCGCGTTTCTTGCGGACCGAAGGACCTATGCACTCGCCGGTTTCGAATGTGCCGCCGACAAATGCATAGGTCTTTCGCTTCGGTCAAGATGACAAAGCGGAAGGAGGATAGTTCACTAGCTCTTGGCCGTCACAAACTTCGCTTCCAGCCCCTCGTATACTTCCTCCGCCCGGCTTAGAGCCTCCTGTACATTGTCGCAGATGTTTTCCCGTCCGACGACTTCGGCGAACTCCGCCTGATGAATCAATTGTGCGGGCTGTTCGCGGGCGCCGCACAGGATCAGAGTGCGCTTGCTGGCATGCAGTTGTTTAGCGACTTCTTCCAGGGCGAAGAGGCCGGTGGCGTCGAGGGCGGTCATGTTGCGCAGGCGCAGGATCACGACCGGCGGCAGCTTGTGCAGGCTCTCGGTGACGACGGAAATCTTGTCGGTGGCTCCGAACAGGAACGGGCCGTGAATGCGGAAGATGGTGGCGTAGTAGGGGATGTCTTTGTCCTGCAGGATGTGCATGCGGCCGTCTTCGACGTACTCGTCGGTGACTTCCGAGACGGTGGTGGTGGCGGCGACCCGGCTGATGAACAGCAGCGCAGCCAGAATCATTCCCGCCTCGACCGCTACGGTGAGGTCGGCAAAGACGGTGAGGCCGAAGGTCACGAGCCAGATGCTGATGTCGGTCTTGGTTAGTTTCAATAGTTGCGGAATTTCTCCCCACTCGCCCATGTTGTAGGCAACGACCATCAGGATTCCCGCGAGGGCGCACATGGGCACGTAGCTCACGAGCGGCGCGGCGAAAAGAAGAATGCACAGCAGCGTGGCCGCGTGGACGATGCCTGCGATCGGCGACTGTGCGCCGGAACGGATGTTGGTGGCGGTGCGGGCGATGGCGCCGGTCGCGGGCAGTCCGCCGAACATCGGCGAGAAAATGTTGGCCACACCCTGTCCGATTAACTCGACGTTGGGGTTGTGACGATCATTGCTCATGCGGTCAGAGACGACGGCCGACATAAGAGATTCGATCGCTCCCAGCATCGCGACCGTGAAGGCCGGGCCGAGCAGTCCGTGAATCAATTCAGGACGAAACTTGGGGATTTGCAGGTGAGGCAGGCCGTTGGGGATTCCGCCAAAGCGCGTGCCGATGGTTTCAACGGGCAGCTTGAAGAAGTACACGGCCAAGGTTCCCAGGAGCAGCGCGACGATTGGCCCCGGAATGCGGGCAGAAAAGCTGCGGCAGATGATCAGCGTCAGCAGCGTGAAAACGGCGAGGGCCGTGGCTTCGAACGAGAGCGTGTGGAAATTGCGGGCGAGCGCATCCATGCGCTGCCAGAAGACTCCGGGAACTTTGTCGAGATGCACTCCGAAGAAATCTTTGATCTGCGTGCTGGCGATGAGGACGGCGATGCCATTGGTGAATCCGATGACGACGGGCCGGGGAATGAATTTCACGCCAGTGCCAAGTCCGGTCGCGCCCATGATGACGAGCAGGACTCCAGCCATGACGGTGCACATGAACAAGCCGTCAACGCCGTGAACGGCGACGATCCCCGCGACCACGACGACGAACGCGCCGGTCGGGCCGCCGATCTGAGTCTTGGATCCGCCGAGGGCGGAGATCAGGAATCCGGTGACCACCGCGCAGTAGATGCCGGCTTGCGGCGTGAGTCCCGAGGCGATGGAAAATGCCATCGCGAGTGGAAGGGCGACGAGGCCGACTGTGACGCCGGCGATCAGGTCAAGCAGGAACTTGTGGCGGTTGTAGTCCCGCAGGCAGACGATAGACTTCGGAAGCCAGCGGTCGTCCAGGAAAGCACTTACCATTTTTCCATTATCGCAGCGGCGGGAGGAATCGCGTATGGGACGTACGTGGGGGAGGGGAGTCGAAGGAACATGTCCAGGCGGAAAGCGAGCGCAAAGGGTGTGAGATGGTTGGGTTTCGTCAGTGACGCTGCTTTCGTGGGACCTACAACCGGTTCAGTTTCATCATCATTATTAGTTTGCGCTTACTCCTTGCCGTGGTTAACTTTGTGGTTGCAGCGACACCTTATTCGTTCACTTCCGATTCGTTCAACCCAGCGTTATTCCTTCCAATCCAGTGTTGCGTTTTAGCTTGGAAGTGATCACCCCCAACAACAGGCGGCAGCCCTGGGCTATCCAGGGCAGCCAAACTGAAGCGCCTTGAGTCAGATGCCCTACTGTCCCTCACTCACGTGGGGAGGATGCGGGGGCCGCGAGTTTCCTAGGACGTTGCGCGGCTGTGCATCCGGCACCTACAGTCCCAGAATCGGCGAAACGGGCTGTGGACAACAAGGTCAGATGTCACAAGCGTGGGAAATTTCACGATTATTTACTTGACAAAAGTGCATAACTTGGGCCATACTGCCTCACATGGAAGCAACGACCTATCGTTTCTTAGGTTTAGCGGCAGATGCAGAAGGACGTAACGCCTTCCGCAAATCCCGTTTGATGCTTGCCAGCAATTTCCTAGTCGGCACCCTCTTTAGTTCTTTCCGTTTCTCTTTCGCGTCCATGAGGCCCCTATGACTCTAGTTGACGTAATCAATCTGTTTGATACGGACGAACGGTGTCGCGAACTGCTGGTCCGGCTCCGCTGGCCCAATGGTGTTGAATGCCCACGCTGCAAGATGCCCGCCGTAGAACTCGCCACGGCCAAGCAACTGTTCTACTGCAAGGGTTGCGATTATCAGTTTAGCGTTACCTCGGGAACGATCTTCAATGACTCCCACCTTCCCTTGCAGAAATGGTTCCTTGCCACGCTGCTGCTCTGTGAATCGCGCAAAGGGCATTCTGCAAACCAGATGAAGCGGGAACTCGGAGTCAGCTACAAGACTGCGTGGTATCTCTGCCATCGCATCCGCTACGCCATGACCGAAGTCCATAAGATGCTGGACGGTACCATTGAAGTTGACGAAACGTACATCGGCGGAAAGCAGAGAGGGAAGGGCGTTGCCTATGGGAAACAGCAGAAGGAAGTTGTCATCGGCATCATTAAGCGCAACGGCGAATTGAAATTCATCCACGTTAAAGAGGGCACATCGGCAGCGATCCGCGAAGTCATGGAGCAGCACGTCAGTGAAGATGTTGACGTGATCGTAACCGACGAATCCGTGCTCTATGCCTCGGGACTCCCCAAAGCCCAGGTATCGAAACGAAAGGCGGTCAACCACAAGGCCGCCGAATACGTGCGGTACGAAAACGGTTTCATGGTCACGACGAACACGGTCGAATCCGCATTCTCGTTGTTCAAGCGCGGCATTGTGGGCGCATGGCATCGCGTCAGCCCTAAGCATCTCGCGGCCTACTTGAACGAGATGACATTTCGGTTCAATCGTCGAAAGTCCCACACTTTGTTCCTTGATACGCTGCGCCACATGGTTACGGCCCCGGTGCTCACGTTCGAACGGCTCACAGCTTGATTGCACTATCAACAAACGTACTCTTGCGCTTCCACAGGCAAACGTGCTTAACATGCAATCATGGATAACTGGCTAGTTGCCCGAATGAATCAACGGGCACGCAAACAAGAGTGTGACCGCCTAATTTTCCAAAACGCCGAAAACATCTACAACCTCCTCTGGAAAGAGATGACCAAGTGGATTGAAGAGGCCCAGCAAAGAGGCATTGATGTTTGGACAAATGGATCACCCTATGAGCGCCAAGTCGGATTCAAGTCGGTTATTGCCGAACAGCGACAACTAACATTGGCTCTCGATAAGGAACGGCAAACTATCGCCATCGGGGGACCGCGCCTCTTCTTCGTATTGCAACTCGCTGTCTGCTCGGATAACACTGTATGCCTCAAGCACGATGGCAAAGAAATACAAATAGGAGATGCTGCAATTAAGATTCTCGATCCGTTCTTGTTCCCCGAATTTGCTCCCGTTTCCTAGCCGGGGCTTTCTCGGAAATCTGCCTTGGTTCGCTTCATCTCCTCTTCAATTACCGTTAGTGCTCGCTGTGGAACCTTCGTTATGCGATCCCATGATCGCCTAACTTTTGCCTCTGCTTCAGTCTGAATGAAACTGACGCAGTCGGCGTTATGCATAACCAGCGCAAAGGTGTTAGGGCCAACCCCTTCGGCACTCTCGGCCATGTACTTCGCCACCAATACCTGATAAACACAAATGCTCAGGGGGGCGTTCCGGTTATAGCCAAAGAAAAATAGTTGGCTCAGTGCAGCATGTTCGCCGCTTCCGATAGCCCAGAAGTTGATCTTGTCGTAATTTTCGCATTCACCGGGGTTGGAGACCGTAAACACATGCCCGTGTTGTTTGTTGTCGAAACCAGCCATAAGAAGTTGGCATTTCAAATCGTAGTTGCTTATCTTGTCGCACATCGCCGCATGTCGATGTCCCAAGACTTGTTGGCCGATCTTGTTAAAGCTTTCCGTGTCCAGCGAAAACCGAGAGAGTAAGCCCTGCTCCACCCTGCGTTTTCGCTCTGTCTGATAGGCCTCGACGACAATATCTGACATCTTGGATACCGTGTTTTCCTCATCGTAATGAACCATGCTCTTACTTCTAATTCGTTCAAGAATAGGAACAACCGAAGACATGTCATCCCCAGAGAACATGGATACCCATGCGTCTCCGACAGGGTCGGTTTTAGTGATCATTTGATCGGCGGAGTAATAACCTCCCATTGAGACTTTCCGATCCGAGACGCAAATAATCGCTTCTTCGCCTTTATGGGCGCAAACCGCTGCAATGCAGATTGTCAAGCCGACACCCCAATCCGCCGGGCAAGGCTTCCCCAGTTTGTTCCAGGGCCACGGCTTAGGGTTCATTCAACACCCTCTTTCCACTTTTGTGAAGTAAATAATC
>QIAM01000012.1 GCA_003225555.1 Acidobacteriota bacterium
GAACCGTCGTTGAAACCATCGAGGCCTTTCTGAAGACGAAGGGGCTCCAATAGCTTCCAGGTCAAACGTCGAAAACTCGATCACACTGGAAACGCAGGTCTTCGCCGGGTTGTTCGGTAGGACGTTAGGCCAACGTTAAGAGGCGATTTCCGGGCGAAGTAACGTGGTGTTACGTCACGTTCAAAACGGGGCTCCTGGACAACCTGGTCATCCCGCAACCATCATTAAATTCAAACAGATCGAGTTTTCGGACATTACGCGGTCAACGTTTCCTCCAATCCCTCCCCCAGGGTGTCCTTTCGGTAAGCCTGCGTAGCAGCAGTGATGCCCTATGCCGCGTCCAGGAGCGATCCGGTCCGCGCCAGCGTCTCCCGGTAGTTCCAGGGCATCCACTCCGATGGCGATTGCTTCAACTCTTCGGCGTGCCTCTGCAACTGGTTCAGGTAGTCGAACGGGTCGGCGCCGTTTAGCTCGCAGGTGTGAATCAGGCTCATGAACAGATCGCCCATCTGAGCACCATTCCGATTCTTATAAAACAGAGAGTTCTTGCGATGCAGGATGGACTTCTTCAATGCCCTCTCACAGACATTGTTATCAAGCGGCGCTCCCGCTTGCCGCAGAAACAGAGTAAGTCTGTCCCAATGCTTGAGCAGGTAAGATATCGCCGTGCCCAAACCGGAGTTCGGCTCCACTTTCTTCTCGTCGAACTGAGCGCCAAGCCAGAGATGCAGCGTTTCCATTACGGGCCCGCTGTGTTCCTTGTGGAAGCGGAGCCGCTGTTCGGGAGGCATGCCCTGCGCCCGCGCCGCTTCGTCGTACCCGTAGACTTCGCCCAGACTCTCCAATACAAACCGGCACTCTTGCGGGAAATTAGGCGTCACCTCCACAATGTGGCGGCGAGCATGTGCCAGACAATGCCCGACGATCATTTCCAGCTTCTGGGGCAACTTGGGCAGATTGCGCGACAGCGCGTCGCACATCTGGATGGGAGCTGGCAACCCCGCCGCCCGCTGCTTCAGCACGGCGGCCAGGTTCTCTCCGGCATGCTTGCGCCCTGTGAAATACAACCCGATCCGATGTCCTTCGCCAATGGATACGATGCCGCTGGTGAACACTCCCGTACGTTCCGCGGCAATGTCCGCGTCGCTCGCCGCATTCCGGTCCAGGGACAACACGCGCATGGAAGTATCGTCGTTGTGCAGGACTTCTCCTTGCGCCGCCTGGCGGATCAACTCATTCATCGCGGGCTGGATCTGGGCAGCGGTTTCCTGCACGAGCTCGCACTGGGTCGCCGCTGGTAGAGGGATGCCCAGGTTCTCCTGTAGGCCTTCCAGCCGATTCCAGGGAAATCCGCTGCCGTAACGGAGCATGGCGATCATGCTTGCGGCCGTATCGTCATACTTCTTTTCGCCCACGCCTTCTGGCGCGGTGGCCGTAAACACATCTCCGCACAGGTTGCACCGCAACTTCTCCAACTCATACAGCGTCGCGGCGATGGGCGCCTGCCCTTTGATCCGCAGCAACACACCAGGCTCGCGCTGCGGATAAACCTTGCCGCCGCATTGCCTATCCGGACACGGATCGCCCGCCTTCAACAAACCGTGGGGGACCTCGACCTTGTGCGCGCCCCGATAAGCCGCAGCGCTGTTGCGCCCATGCCCAGGAGCCTTGCTCTTCGCGGTGCGCTCCCCTGGCGACTTGTGCTTGTTGTCGTCCGTCTTGATGCCTGCCTGCTGCAGCACCTTCCCGGTCTTCTCCGTGCTCGAGTGGCACAATAGCCGGCGCAATTTCTCCAGCGTCGCCCGGTTCGTTTCCAGCAACTCGGTCACGTACCTAAGAGTGTGGATTGCGGCTTGTAACTTCTGGTAACTGACTTCGCCAAGCGGCACACGCACTCCCTCTAATAGGGCTTCTAACTCCTCGCTGGTGACGTCGAGTCGCTCTGGCTTCATATTCCCTTAGAGCGTCTGTAGTAACTCGCGAAACCGGCGATGCAGGGGAAGCGCCAGCACCTCTTTGATCGACCGGTTCGGCCGATGCGTCCGATCGTCTTTGCCGCGCCCCGTGGTTCGCCCCAACACCACCCAGTTCGCCGCCCGATAACAGGTCCCGCGGAATCGTTCCGGATCGATGAAGGTTTCCAGGAAATAGATCGGGTGACCGTAGATGCGCTCCCAATCCTGCGAGATCCGGCGGGCTATGCGGCCCAGAGTGTGCGAGGCCAGATGCGGCACGTTTATCCACGGCAGAATCAGAAAGCGCGTGTTGTAGGCCAGGAAGCGTATGTTGCGCCGCCGTGCCTCGCCGCTCCAGCCGATGAAGCGGTCCCGGCTCGCCAGGTGCCGTGGCGCCGAACTCCACGCCAGACAGGCCACTGGCCGCCCCTGCGCCCACACCAGATATTTCAAGTGCTCGCCCACGGGCTGCTCATAGCGCAGGTAGTGAAACTGTTCCATCAGGCTATGGAACAGCGGTTCGTCGGCGGTGCGTCGCACCAACTGAATCTCCATCGGACCCAACGCTCCCAGTGGCATCGTCAGCGGTGTAGTGTCGATCAGCATGGCTTCCGGCCGTGGACGCGTCGTGCGTCGCTGACCCACGATGCGCCAGCGCACGGTCGGCAACTCGATCTCGCCGGCCCGCTCCAACATCAGCAGCAGACCCCGGCACACCACGTCGCGCAACGCCCCGTTGTCCTGTTTCCAGCCCAGGGCCTCGCACAACTGCCGCGACAGCTTCCAACGGCTGCTGAGGGGGTGCTCCCGAATGAACTCTCTCAGGAAAGCAATCTGTTCACGGTCGATTGTTTGCCCGCGGTATCGCCACGTTTCCGCTTCCGGCATAACCGCAGAATGCCAGAAATGAAACCAGAACGCAAGCCTTTTGTGGGGAGGGCTATTTCAACTTACTTTTCGCCAAACCGGCGCGGCTTCCGTGTCCGGATTGCCCGCCGCCAACAGCAACTGCGCCTGATGTGCCTGCAATGTCCGCGCTGGGTCGGCGCCTGTCGGCCACCACTTGAAACGTCCTTTTGACAGTCGCTTCGTCGCTAGCCAGAACCCTTGGCCGTCGTACTGCAAGATTCTGATGGCCGTTCCGCTCCGAGACCGGAAAATGAACAGGTAACCGGAAAACGGATCAGCGTTCAGTTTCTCCCGGCATAGCTGGGCGATTGCATCGATGCCCTTGCGACCATCAATAGCCTCGACTGCAACCAGAATACGTATCTGCGGAGCGATCTGAATCAAGAGGCCACGTCCCACAACGCACGGCTCAGTCCGACCACGTCCGCCGCCGTGGCACCCTTCCAATGGATTCGCAGCTTGCCGTTGCGACCCTCCAGTTCGATTGTGCACTCGGGTGACCCGACAGTGTGGGAGGCCATCAGCTCCACAAACGTTGGTGGCATCGCTTTGCCAATGACCGAGTCGGCTGCCACCATTCGCCGCTTCAGCTTTCCGCCATCCAGGTGCAGTGCAGTGGCCGTCGGGTTGACGCCATCCCGGCGGGCCACCTCTATCGCCGACAACCACAACTCGTCTGGTATTCGCTGCTTACCGTGCCGGCTCCGCCTCCAGTTGTCGAAGCGAGTGCGTACTTCATTGAGGTTGTGCGTATCGACCGATCTCTTGCGATTCATCGTCATTCCTCCCTGCCGATCCAACCGGCGGAAGAAAGACATTAGCAGTTATGACGGACAGACTTCATGCAGGCTTACCGAAAGCTTACGCCCGACACTGGCTTCGTGGCGGTCTCAGAAGTAGCAGACTTAGGGC
>QIAM01000076.1 GCA_003225555.1 Acidobacteriota bacterium
CCGGTCTCCCAAGTCCACCCCCACCGTGCGATATGGTCGCTGCTTCCACTCCCCTTCTCTGCTAATCTTTTTCATCGGCTGGTCTCCTTTTGCACTTCGAGTGCGCTGCGGACAGCATCTTATGCTCGTTCCGCGAGACCAGCCGTCTCATCCCATCTGAAGAACGGCTGTGCTTAGGATGACGCCCTATAAGAGAAATCGTGGCCACGGAGTCGGCGCACCATCAAGTTCCACAGAGTGAAGTCGAACGAACGCAGCTATTGAAACGAATTAATAGACGTGTTATCCATGGCTGCTGGCCGAATTCCTTCGGCCGTCATCATGCAATCGTGATTCAGGTGTGTGCGCAAAAGTAAAGGGAGCTCTATGAATTCACGCCCGAGATGGACGTTTGCACTTCTGGTCTTATTCTTTCCCATTCCGACATTTCTGTTGGCAGCAGGAGCGGCTCAGAGCAAGCCCCTGTTGTCGGCTACGGCGGAGAGCAAGTTGGCGTTGCGCGAGGGTTGGGCTCTGCAGACGTCGCTGAAAGTTCAAGCTAAGGGAGAGGCCATCTCCACGGCGAAGTTTGCTCCTACAGGCTGGTACCACGAGGTCATGGTTCCGACGACGGTGGTGGCGGCGCTGGTGAAGAACAAGACACTGCCGGATCCTTTTTTGGGAATGAATATCCGGCAATTTCCAGGGGTCACGTACCCGATCGGCGGGAACTTTTCCAATATCGCAATGCAGCCGGATAGTCCCTATGCTCCGTCGTGGTGGTATCGGAAGACGTTCGCGGCTCCGGCTTCGTACAAGGGTAAGACGGTGTGGCTGAAGTTCAACGGGATCAACTACCGCGCCAACATCTGGCTCAACGGGAAGCAGATTGCCAACTCCGACAATGTTGCGGGGGCGTGGCGGACTTACGAATTCAATGTCACCGACACGGTCAAGCTGGGAGCGGAGAACGTTCTGGCGGTGCAGGTTTGGGCCCCTACGGAGCATGACCTGGCGATCACGTTTGTGGACTGGAATCCGGCGCCTCCGGACAAGAACATGGGGCTGTGGCGCGAAGTGTATTTGACCACCAGTGGGCCGGTGGCGCTGCGGTATCCGACGGTGGTTTCGAAGGTGAATCAGCCGTCGAATGATCGGGCGGAGTTGACGGTGACCGCACAGGTGAAGAATGGGACGAACCAGGCGGTCAAGGGCAAGCTCAAGGGTCAGATCGAGACCGTGAGCTTCGAGCAGGATGTCGAACTCGGCCCGAATGAAATCAAGGACGTGACCTTCACGCCGGAACAGTTTTCGCAGCTTGTGTTTTCGAATCCGCGGCTGTGGTGGCCGGCGCAGATGGGCAAGCCGAATCTGTATCCGGTGACCATGGCTTTTGAGTTGAATGGCGCGATCAGCGACCATTCGGCAAGCCACTTCGGGATTCGGGAAATCACCTCAGAGGTCAACTCGGTTGGTGGGCGAGTGTTCCGAGTCAATGGGAAGAATATTCTGATTCGCGGCGCCGGCTGGACTCCCGACATGATGCTGCGGGAGAACTCGCAGCGGCTGCAGGATGAGCTTCGCTATGTGCGCGATATGGGATTAAACACCGTCCGGCTGGAAGGCAAGCTGGAGACGCAGGAGTTTTTCGACCTCGCCGACCGCCAGGGAATTCTGATCATGGCGGGCTGGTGTTGCTGCGATTTCTGGGAGCGCTGGCCGCGTTGGCAGGCGGCGGATTTTGAGATCGCCAAGCAGTCGCTGCGCGATCAGATTTACCGGCTGCGCAGCCATCCGGCGCTAGGGATGTGGCTGAATGGAAGTGACAATCCTCCGCCGCCGGATGTGGAGCAGATGTATCTCGACATTGAGAAGCAGCTGCTGTGGCCGAATCCGGTGGTGTCGTCAGCGACGGGCAAGCCGACCAGCGTAACGGGAGACAGCGGCGCCAAGATGTCGGGGCCGTATGAATACGTTGCGCCCGGTTACTGGGAGCAGGATATTCCGCAGGGGCAGCCGGGGCGCAAGCTGTGCAATCCGGGAGGGTGCGGCGGGGGTTACGGGTTCAACACGGAGACCAGCATGGGGCCGGCGGTGCCTCCTGTGGAGAGCATTCGGGCCATGGTGGGGAAAGATCATCTATGGCCCATCGATGACGTGTGGAACTTTCATGCGGGCGGCGGCGAGTTCAAGACGATCGGAGTCTTCACCGACGCACTCAACAACCGCTACGGCAAGTCCGACAGCGTTGAGAATTTCGCTCGCAAGTCGCAGATGCAGACTTACGAAGGTGTGCGGGCGATGTATGAGGCTTACAGCCGGAATAAATATCAATCGACGGGCGTGATTCAGTGGATGCTGAACAATGCGTGGCCGTCGATGATCTGGCATCTGTATGACTACTATCTGCGTCCGGCGGGCGGCTATTTTGGTGCGAAGCGGGCGATGGAGGCGCTGCATCCGGTTTACGGATATGACGATCACTCGATCTGGGTGGTGAGCAGCCAGTATGAGGACGCGAAGGGGCTGAAACTCACGACGAAAATCTACAACCTGGACGCGACGGAGAAGTTCTCGCAGGAGAATGCGGTGGATGCTCCGGCTGACAGCACGGCGAAGATCTTCACGCTGCCGGATGTTTCGGAGCTGAGCGGCACTTACTTTCTGGTGCTGCGGCTGGAAGATTCCGCGGGAAAACTTGTGGGCTCGAACTTCTACTGGCTGTCGACGAAGCCGGAGACCATTGATTGGCCGAAGTCGACCTGGTTCACGACGCCGACGGAGTCGTACGCGGACTACACTGCGCTTTCGCAGTTGCCTAAAGTGAAGCTGAAGGTCTCTGATCGCAGCGAGCACAGGCTGGATCAGGAAATTACGCATGTCACGCTCGAGAATCCGAGCAAGAATCTGGCATTCTTTGTGCGCTTGAAGGTGAACAAGGGCGCGAAGGGCGAGGAGATTCTGCCGGTGATCTGGGAAGATAACTACATTTCGCTGCTTCCCGGTGAGAAGCGGGAAGTCCGGGCTGTTTTTCGGGCTAGCGAATTAGGTGCAGCGAAGCCGGTGGTCGAGGTCAGCGGGTGGAACGTGGAATAGCTGGGACTTGTCATTCCAGGTCGGCGGGAAAGCGCAATCGCAGAGGACGCTGAGAAATGCCACAGAGTGCGCGGAGAAGAATTTAATTGCGGAGAGTGTACGCGCTGCAGGAAAAGTGCAGAGGTCCTTCCCCTTCGCGTTGCTCAGGGTCAGGATGACAGAGCACGGATGTTTCCTTACGAGTCGCTGAAGTCGATCATCACTGGGGCGGAGCGGAACCAGTTTGTTTTATAGCCGACGTAGAGGATTCCGATGGCGAACCAGATGCCGCCTACGGTTTTGGCCAGATTGTTCAGGTTCCACCAGATCAGCCCACAAAACGCGAAGCCGATCAGCGGCAGCACCGCATCGCGTAACAGGTTCCTTTCATAACCCGCCTTGGCCATCATCGAAAATTGCCAGAAACATGCGAAGTTCACGCCCATGAAGGCGAGGAAGGCTCCGAAGTTGAGCAGCTCGCCGGCGTGCTCGTAGGCGCTGCCGATGTAGTTGAGCACCACAGCCCCTAGAAACGCGAGTCCGCCGATCAGGAGGATGTTGTACGTTGGAGTTCCGCTTCCGGGCTGCAGGTATCCGAAGAATTTGCGCGGCAGCACACCGTCGCGGCCCATGCCGAAGAGCAGGCGCGCGGCGCCGAGGGTTCCGGTCAATCCGCTGCCGAAGGCGGCCACGATCAGGATCGCGCCCATGGCGTTGAACAGGAGCAGGCCACCGACGCGGCGGCAGATGTCCATGTACGCGGTTTCGAGATTGGGGAACGAGCGCCAGTCGGGCCATATTCTCGCTCCGAGATAGGCTTCGAAACCGCTGCAGACACCCGCAAAAATACAGGTCAAGACCACGGCCAGGAGCACGTTGCGTTTGGGATTCTCGACGTCTTCGGCGAGCGTGGTGACGCCGTCGAAGCCGATGTAGGTGAGGGCGGCGAAGGAGGTTGCGGTCAGGATCTTGTGCGAGTTGAACGTCTTCGGGTTATAGAACGGCTCGGTCGAGTGCAGGCCCGCCCATCCCTGGCCGTGCCACAGGTAGCGAACCGCCAGCCACACGAAGGACGCCACCACTACTGACATCACCGCCAGCAAGAACTTGTTGGCGCGTGCCGAGGACTTTACTCCTGCGAGGTTGAGGACGGTCATGATCCCAGCGATGATCGCGGCCCACACGATGTATGGGACCTGGTGCACGTAGCGCTCGTGCAGGGCGGTCGAAATCCACACGGTATTGATGAGCGGCTGCAGCAGGTAGTCGAGGATCATCGCCCAGCCGGCGAGAAATCCGAGATGCGGGTTGAGTCCTCGGCCTACGTAGGTGTAGGCGGAACCTGCGGTGGGATACAGAGCGCCCATGCGTCCATAGCTGACGGCGGTGATCAGCATGGCGAACAGGGCGATCAGGATGATGGTGACGAAGTGTCCGTCGGAAAGCTTCTGGGCCACGCCGTACAGCGGGACGGGGGCGATGGGTTGGATGAGAACGATGCCGTAGAAGATCAGGTCCCAAAGGGTGAGCGTGCGTCGCAGTCTTGGAGCGGAGGACACGGTGGCGGTGGTGGTGGTTTCCATGGTCAGGCTATTGGATTATGGAAGGGCGGAAATTGTCAATATTAAAACGATTCTGTAAGACGCGTTCGGCCCTTGTCATCTTGGGCGAATGCGAAGGGCCCGTGCAACTTGCCTGGAGAGAGGTACTGCCAGCAACTTGCATAGGTCCTTCGGCCCGCAAAGAACGCGGGCCTCAGGATGACAGTCGTAATAAGTGACCTGTGCCGTTATCGTTGCTCGCCGTAGTCGAACCAGTATCCGCGCTGCT
>QIAM01000075.1 GCA_003225555.1 Acidobacteriota bacterium
ACGCAAGACCTGACCTCGGTGGTGACCTGGAGTTCGTCGGACGCCTTGGTGGCCATTATCAGCAACAGCCTGGGTAGCTATGGCCTGGCCACCAGTTCGGGACAGGGCACGGCCACCCTCTCCGCATCCTCAAATTCCATCTCCAACTCCACTTCCATCACCGTGGGAGGGGCGACCATATCCAGCCTCGCTGTGACGCCGGCCTCCATCGCCGTTGCCTTGGGATATGGCGTCCAGTTCTCGGCCACTGCCACCTACAGCGATGGCTCGACCCAGGACATCACTCAATCATCGACTTGGGCCTCTTCCGCTCCGGCTGTAGCTGTCATGAACTCTACCGGATACGCGACCAGCATCTTTCCCGGAAGCACAACGATCTCGGCGAGTTCCGGTGCGGTCAGTAGCGGTGCAGTTCTTACGGTTACGGCGGCGGTTCCAATTTCGCTGGTGGTTACTCCGGCGAGTTCCTCGATTTTCGTGGCCGCACAGCAGCAGTTCACAGCGACACTGTATTACAGTGACGGCAGTTCACTGGACGTTACCAGTTCAGTCGCGTGGAGCTCATCGAACCAGGCTGTCGCGACAATCAGCGGCACGGGAGTCGCCGTCGGTGCGGCAGGAGGCTCTATTGCTATCGGCGCGAATTGGGGTTCGAACCTCTTTATCGCCAGCGCGAACCTCACGGTGTCGCCGCCGACCGTCTCAATCACGCCGGCCGTGGCCTCCGTGGCTCTGAGTGGAACACAACAGTTCAGCGCGACGGTGACCGGCAGCAACAATCAGAATGTGTCATGGAGTATAGACGGTATTGCTGGCGGAAACTCTACGATTGGAACCATTTCGACTGCGGGCCTCTATACTGCTCCACCGCTCATTGGCAGCCATACCATCACTGCCGTCGCGCAGGCCAACAGCGCCAGCCAGGGTAGTTCCTCTCTCACGGTCGGCTCCTTAGTTCCCGTGCTGAACACTTTCTTCGGCATGCATTTGCACCTCGCTGCCTCGCCAGTCCCAGGTACGATGCAAGGCGCCGGCCGAATGTGGGATTCCGCTTCCGCACAGTGGCCGAATTTGAATACCGCAAGCGGCACTTTCGTCTGGACCAATCTGGACAATGTGCTTGCCGCATATAAAACGGCAGGAATCAACGACGTCTTCTACACGCTCTGGCGAGTTCCCACCTGGGCTTCTTCGAATCCAACTGACACCAGCTGTGACTATGCCGCCACCCTGGGGTCCAAGTTTTATGGCGCGTGTGACTTACCCACCGACATCAACGCGGACGGCACCGGTACGAATCTGATCTGGCGGACTTGGGTGCAGAACATTGCGCAGCACGCCAACAGCACGACGTATCTGGCCACGCATGCCCGTATCAGGTATTGGGAGCCGTGCAACGAGTGCTATCGCTCGCCGACTCTTGATCCCGGATACAACAGCGGCGGTAATGTTCAGGTGGCTTACAAAGGCACCTATGCTCAACTGGTGAGGTTGATGCAAGACGCGCGCTGCATCATCGTGGGGAATCCCAACGATCCCATAACCGCGTTGAACACTACTTGCGGCCAAGCTGGCTATCCGGTAATCGGCGTTGACCCGACGGCGCAAATGGTGATGCCGTCCAGCAACCCGGCTCAGATTGGCAAGAATCCTCCGTATGCCCAGGTGATACAAAACCTGCTCTATTGCACTTGCGCCAGCAATTCTTGCTCAGCCAGCATCACGGGGTGCCCGACAGGTTCGGCCGGCAGTGCAGCGGTCGACATCATCTCCAGCCATATCTACACCAGTAACTACACACCAGAGCAAATACCAACCCAGATGGCCAAAGTGCGCTCTTACCTCAATGCCACAGATCTTGCGAAGCCGTTCTGGAACGGTGAAGGAGGATGGGGACAGAACACAACGGCGACCCAGCTAAACAACGGCGACCCCGACATGGAGGCCGCCTATATCGCGCGCTTCGAGGTGATGAGTTGGGCATCCGGAATCGTTCGCTCTTACTGGTATCAGTGGGATAATGCAGCCTACGGCACGCTCTGGAGTCCGACCAGCAAGAACGGCTGCTCTACGTCGTTCACCAGTGGTTACATTTGTACGCCCGGGATCGCTTATCAACAGATCCATGACTGGATGGTGGGATCCACTCTTGGGGCCTGCTCTATAAGCGGCACGACTTGGACCTGCGGTTTGACTCAATCGAACGGATTGCAGGCCGAGATCATCTGGGACACTTCTCAAACCTGCGGCAACGGGACCTGCAGCTCGATCCAGTATTTGGCTCCATCAATTTACGTAAGCTACAGCGATCTAAGCGGAGCGACCCATTCCATTAACGGGACAGTGCCGGTTGGAATAAAACCTATCTTGCTTAGGACGCAATAGGCCGGAACTACCTCGACGAACGCAAGTGCAGGCAACGCACGAAGCTCCATGCACGGTTTCCAAAGCTGTTTTAGTGCTGTTCATTTATTTCTCCTTTATGTGTGTGCGTTCTTGCGGGAAACGGAATGGAAAGAAGACCGCGAAGGCTGGTCGTCCCCGCGTTGAACGATTCCGATGTCCCACAATTTATGAGATCGCCTGGCGCCCTGCCCTTTTCGCAAAACAATGCAGAAAGGGGCAGGGTTGCCGGCCGATTGGCGAAGTCCCTTGCTGTCCTGATCCTGCAGGGCCGCCCCATTACTTAACTTCAACCTGCATGCGCATCCAGGGATGGATGCAGCACTGAAAGCGGTGGTTCCCTTTCGGCAGATTATTGATCTGGATCGTGCTGCCTTGAAGGATTCGAGTCTTGGCCACTGCCAGGTTCGAAAAGCCCGTGGCACATTCGGGAACCGTGTCTTCTCCTGGCGCATTGAGCCCGGTTACGAAGCCCCCACCGAACTTCGCTACCTCAGTAAAGGTGTGGGGTTCTCCGCCCTGGTCAACTACACTCACAGAAGTTCCTTCCTTGATCTTGAGCTTGTCAGGTTCGAAGTCCCAGCCCGGATCCGGAGTTCCAGCGGCTGCCTTGGCAAACAAGTCGTCGAACGTCGTGAATCCTCCAAGAGCGACGTTCTTGCAGAAGTCAGGCCCAAGCACGGCATTGAAGGTGGTCGGATCGCATTCGTCCAGGACCACGATCTGTGCCGATTGTGGCGGATGTTGGTGCTGTGGATGTTCTTGCGCAAGCGTGAGCGTCGCGAAAGCGAACGTCAAACTGCCAGCGAGTAAAGCTAACTTCACTATGGTGTTCATTGTCGATGCCTCCACTTGTCTGTGTTCAAGAATTGTGCTCGGGAAGGCACTGCTGGCACGCGACCTGAGTCCCTGCCAAGTGCTCATTCCGAACCCTTGTACTTAAATAGGCGTAAGCGGCGGGACGGAACTATCATTCGGGGTCGTTTATTTTATGGGACGGCCAATATCGCTATAATTTGGGGAGATTTGGACACACCCGGCAGGTCAAGGAGCGTGAGGGATCCAGTGAAAACGTCATCCCGGGGGGACGTGAGTACGTTGCTCCGCGCCTGGAGCGATGGAGATCAGAGCGCTCTCGATCAACTGACGCCGATTGTCTATGACGAATTGCGCCGGCTCGCCGGGCACTACTTGATGCGGGAACGCACCGGCCACAGTTTACAAGCCACCGCCCTGGTCAACGAAGCTTACCTGAGGCTGGTGGATTACAAGCGCATGCGCTGGGAGAATCGCGCCCACTTTTTTGCCGTTTCGGCGCAACTGATGCGGCGGATTCTGGTTGACCACGCAAGGCGCCACAATCTGAAACGTGGGGGCGGCGTCCAGCACGTTGCTCTGGAAAACGCAGCGGTGGTTGGCGGACGACCTGAAAACCTGGTGGTCATCGACGATGCCATACAAGCTCTTGCCCGCATCGATCCGCGAAAGGCCAACGTGGTTGAGCTGCGCTTCTTTGGTGGTTTGAGCGTGGAGGAAACCGCGGAAGTGCTCAAGGTGTCGCCGGTCACCGTGATGCGCGACTGGAGCACCGCCCGGGCCTGGCTTTACCGCGAAATGGGTGGCGGAGACGGCGATGGATGCTGAGCGTTGGAAACAAATCGATGACCTGTTGCAATCCGCGCTGCTGATACCCTTCGACCGGCGTGACGACTTTCTGCGCCAGGCCTGCGCCGGCGATGCCGCGCTGGAGCAGGAGGTCAAGTCCCTTCTCACCTCACACCGGAATGTCGGTAGTTTTCTGGAAAGTCCAGCCATCAAAGTGGCAGCGCAGACCATGGCTCGGGCTGAGGCGCGAGAGGCAGGCGATTCAGTGCTCGGCCAGATCATTTCACACTATCGCATCCTGAGGAGGCTGGGCAGCGGCGGGATGGGCGTGGTGTACGAAGCGGAAGATATCCGCCTAGGTCGCCGGGTCGCCTTGAAATTCCTTCCCGAGAGTCTGGCGCATGACAAGCGAACCCTCCGACGGTTTGAGCGCGAGGCCCGCGTCGCCTCTTCCTTGAATCACCCGAACATCTGCACCATTTACGAAGTGGAGGAACATGATCATCAGCCGGTGATCGTCATGGAGTTGCTGGAGGGGGAGAGCCTGAACGAGAAAATCCGCAAAGGGCCAATCTCAACCGCCCAGCTTTTGGATTTTGGAATTCAGGCATCCGATGCCCTGGAAGCCGCCCATGCCAAGGGGATCATCCATCGGGACATCAAACCGGGAAACATTTTCGTCATTGGCCTGGCGCGGGTAAAGATCCTGGATTTCGGATTGGCCAAGATGCGCCCCTCTCATGTTGCGGAAGACCAGTCCGAAGAGGAAGCGCTCACCCAGGACAACGTCATTCCGGGCACAACTTCTTATATGTCTCCGGAGCAGGTGCGCGGAGAAGAGCTTGACGCGCGCAGCGATCTGTTTTCCCTGGGTGTAGTGCTTTACCAGATGGCCACGGGCCGACGACCCTTCGTGGCCGGGAATCGTGTTCTACTGATGAATGCAATCCTGAAAGCGAAGCCCGCCGCTGCCAGCAGGCTGAATCCGTCCTTACCCCCCGCTCTGGACACAATCATCGCAAGGGCACTGGAAAAGGATCGCGAGAAGCGCTTCCAGCATGCCGCCGACATTTGCTCGGACTTGAAGCGACTCAAGGGGGAAATGCAAGGGGCGCCTACTGCGGTTGGCGTTGCCGCGCCGCCAAGGCCGACTCCCCGCCCTGTGCGCTACGCTTCTATTCTCGCAACCATCCGCGACCGCTTCTCGGAGAAACCGGTTGCGCCGGTGAAGACCCGGCCTGCGAATCTTCCAGTGCAGCGGACCGGGTTTGTGGGGCGGGAGAAGGAGGTAGCAGCAGCCAAAGAGCTACTGCTGCGTCAAGATGTCCGCCTGGTCACAGTCACGGGTCCAGGCGGAATCGGCAAGACGCGACTCGCGGTGCAGGTGGCAAGTGGCCTGGTCGAGCACTTTCCGGCTGGCACTCATTTTGTTCCGCTCTCCTCGCTCAGCGATCCGGGTTTGATCGCCTCGGTGATCGTTCAGACATTGGGGATCCGGGAGGCGCGAGGTCAGTCTCCGTTCGAAATACTAAAGCAGAATTTACAAGATTCATTACGCGCACCGATGCTGCTCGTGCTGGATAATTTCGAGCACCTGGTTCAGGCCGTGCCCACCGTGGCAGAGCTTCTGGTTTTGGGTCCAAATCTTAAAATCATGGTAACGAGCCGCGCTGCGCTGCGCGTGTACGGGGAACATGAATTTCCGGTGCCGCCGCTTGCGCTGCCGGATTCGCGGTCCACGCGTCCGGTTGAGGTTCTGTCACAGTACCCTGCGGTCGCGCTGTTCGTGCAGCGCGCCGTCGCCGCCAAGTCAGATTTTGAACTTAATCGGGAAAACGCATCCGCCGTCATCGAGATTTGTGCCCGGCTGGATGGTCTGCCGCTCGCGATCGAGCTCGCGGCCGCCCGGGTCAAAGTTCTTTCACCCGCTTCCTTGCGTGCACGCCTGACGAGCCGGTTGCAGATATTGACGGGCGGAGCACGGGACCTGCCGCTGCGGCAGCAAACGCTGCGCGCCGCCATGGATTGGAGCTACGATCTGCTAAGCCCGGCCGAGCAGAGGCTCTTCCGAAGACTGTCAGTGTTCGTGGGCGGTTGCACGCTGGAAGGCGCAGAAGCTGTGTGTGACACCAAAGGCGATCTCGATTTGGATCCGCTCGACGGAATGGCATCCATGGTGGACAAAAGCTTGGTGCAGCGGGTCGAGCCAGCGAAAGGTGAAGCGCGGTTTGTAATGCTGGAAACGATTCGTGAGTACGCTCTGGAAAAGCTGCAGGCAAGCGGGGAGGAGGCTTTGACGAAGCGCGCCCATGCCGCCTACTGCCTGGTGCTGGCTGAAGAAGATGCTACACAGCAGAGCAGCGCGGAGGGGGGCGAATGGCTAGAACGCCTTGCCATCGAACATGACAATTTTCGCGCCGCTCTTGACTGGCTAACCGAATCCGGGAATGCGCAGTGGGGCTTGCGTCTGGGTACAGCCCTGTTTCGCTTTTGGGAGATGCGCGAGTATCTCGCGGAAGGCAGGGACCGACTGTGCAAGCTCCTGAAACTCGCGGAAGCGGTACCTCCCACGAAGGCACGAGAACGCGCCCTATTTGCCGCGGGCGTGCTGGTCGGCGAGCAAGGAGATTATCCCGCGGCGGTTGCACTCATCCGGGAAAGTCTGGACATCGCGCGCCAATTGTGTGACCAGCAGGGCATCGCCGTCTCTCTCAACGCGCTGGCGGTCACAGCCCGGGACCAGGGTGAGGTCGCGGTTGCGCGCTCCCTGTTCGAAGAGAGCCTGATGCTGTGGAGAGAATTGGGCGACCAGAAGGCGATCGCCCGTTCTCTCAGTAACCTCGCGAATGTGGTCAAATTGCAGGGTGACAATGCCCGAGCCCGCTCTCTCTACGCGGAGTGTCTCTCAATCTTCCAGGAGATGGGAGATCGGACCGGAGTTGCCTGGTCGATGAACTACCAGGGCGACGTTGCTCGCGATCAGGGTGACCGCGCAGCTGCGCGGACGCTGTACGAACAGGGCTTGGCAATTTTTCGGGAGCTCGGTGACCGCTGGGGCATTGCAGGCACGCTCGCTGATCTGGGCAACTTGGCGGGAGAACAGGGGAATTATCCCACCGCGCTCTCTCTCTACAGGGAAAGCATTAAGATTTTCCAGGAACTGGACCACAAACGCGGAATTGCACGCCTACTGGAGTGTTTCGCGTGCACCGCAGCCGTTCAGTTCGAAGCCGAACGTGCCATGCGACTGGCGGCTGCGGCGGCTGCGCTGCGCCAAAATATTGGCGCCCCGCTCACCTCGGCAGAACAAACCAGACTGGACACAAGTCTGCACCCGGCACGGCAGGCCTTGAGCACGACCGTCAGCCTGACCGCCTGGTCAGAAGGCTCGGCCTTGCCGGTGGAGAAAGCGATCGAAGAGGTGTTGATGCCGGAGTCTGGATCTGCCCCGTGTTAGAGCAGGTGAGGCCAGCCAGCGGTTATTCCGCGGTTGTCGGGTCGATAAGCCGCCGCACGGCGGAGACGCGATTGGCAGGAAGTCCTACACGCTGGGCGTGTTCCTGGATAGTCGCCTCGTTCGGGGCCAAGTAGACGCAGTACACCTTATCGCCGGTTACGTAGCTGTGGAGCCACTGGATCTCGGGACCCATCCCCTTCAGAACGTTCAGCGACTTTTGAGAGACTTCCCGCAATTGGGCGTCGGATAGACTTCCGGCCCCCGGGATTTCGCGTTCGATCACGAATTTGGGCATGAGCCTCCCTGATGGCATATATCCTAGCAAGCAGATGGAGCGGCTTCAAGACGGCTTGGCCGAAGCTCCCGATCAGCGAAAAACGGCCAGGAATATAGAGAGCGAGGTTGCTATGGATATTCGATCGCTGCAGAGACCGCTGAAAGAGCAATACCGCAACGACCCAAATGCCTCGCGAATCACAATCCGCGCGAAAGGTGGACAGACGGATGTTCCGGTCGCCTGCTCCATCGATCTCGGACGGGCCATCTACAAGGCCGAGGCCCACAAGGGGGTCGGAGGCGGCGGTGTCGGCGCCTGTTCCGGCGACCTCTTGCTGGGGGCTCTGGCGGCTTGCGCGCAGATTACCTGCCAGATGGTGGCTGCGGCTATGGGCATACCAACCGAACGCATTGAGGTCACGGTCGAGGGAGGCTTGGATCTCCGAGGTACCCTTGGCATATCAAAAGACGTGCCCGTCGGCTTTGAGAGCATTTATCTTCATTTTGATATTGTTGCGCCGAACGCAACCTCGGAACAGCTGCGCGGATTGCGAGAGAAAACAGAACAGTATTGCGTGGTGATGCAGACCTTAGTGCGGCCGCCGAATCTGCAGACCGATTGGGTTGGTCATAATCGAACATCCGATTCGCAATAAAGAAGCTACTCCTCTTCCGCGGTTACGGCCGGTGATCCACATCTGAGAGAGAAAATAGGAAAGAAGGTTGACAAGCCCACCGGCGTCTGCCTCTCGATCGGTTCTCTTAACTTCCCACTCCATCGGAAAACCCGATATCAAGAATAGTGAGCCTCAATAAGCGACGGTATCTCGGCTACGCTTGGAATCAGATGCGAAGGCGACTCCTGCGAAAGACGCGCCTCCTTGTGTATTCCAGAAAAGACTCCGATGACCCCCAGCACCCCGGCTCGAGTGCCGGCTTGTATATCCAGCGGAGTGTCGCCTACGTTCAGAACCTGTCTGACGTTGTCGATTCCACTTGCTTCCATCGCGTGAAAGATCATGTAGGGAGAAGGACGTCCGACTTTTACGTCATCGCTGCAGATGTTGGCAGCAAACGTCTCTCGCCACCCAGCGGAATCGAGTATGCGGTCAGTAATTGAGCGGTAGAAGCCTGTGGTCGTGGCGCACACGATATGGTGCGCTTTCAGCCATGCAAACGAAGCCTCTGCCCCAACGATTGGCTTGACTCCGCCATTTGAAAACATGTTTTCCAGTTCAGCCCTGAAATCCCCATAGGCTTTACGAATTCGATCCTCGTTGCCCGCATCTTCCTTCCCCCACTGCCGCTCGACAAATCTCTTGATCACATCTCCTTTCGAGGAACCCTTTAACTCGCTAATTTCCGCCTCACTCGCCTCCACCCCATTCGCTGCCAGCGCAGTAGAAAAAGAGGCGACTACTTCTCCGTGGTCTTGGATAATAGTTCCACCAATATCAAAAATAACAAGTCTCACCTTGCTCATAATTCAGACATATTACGGGGGAAAGACGCCGAATTGTTCAGATTAGTGCGTTTTGCCAAGCAAAAAGTCACCTTGTCGTTATAGGGCTCAGACAAACAAGGGCATGAAGCGCAGTCGTGCAGCGGAGTCCCTCTACGTTAGCCAACATCAATGTGAACAAAAAGGTAGCTAGTTGGCTGCGCACCAAGAAAATTGGGCTAACACCACACTTCGTTCGCCTATCGAGTGAGTTCAGCGATCTGAACTTGAAAGGGTTCCAGCAATCCGCCGGTCGCATGATCCACTGCAGCACGGGCGATCTGATAGTTAACCTCGGCTTGCAGCAGGTCTAATTCGGCCTGCGCCAGCTTAGTCTGTGAGTCCAAAACAAAGAAAATCGTCTGTGCGCCGAGTTCGTATTTTCGCTGTTCCGCGGTCAACGCCTTCTGTGCCAGATCTACGGCCGTCTTCCCCGCGGCCAGCGTCAGCTTGGCTTCTTCAAGCTGGTGAACAGCGTTGGTTACTTCCAGGGTGATTTGCTCTCGAACCAGTTGCGCGGAATACAAATCGCGGTGGCGAGATACGAGTGCGCTGCCCAACTCGGCCTGTGCCGCCCGATTCTTGACAGGTAGATTCAGGGTTAAGGACGCACCGTATCCTGGAAAACCAAAGCCGAAGAGCTGACTGAACGAAGACCCCAGACCTCCGCGCGAGATCAGCTGGGAAGTAACCTGGCCGGTGGTTTGGTCGATGATAAGGTTGTATTGATTGCCACCCAATCCGCTGCTCTGGTAGAAGCCGCTCAACGACAAGTCAGGCTTGAGGTGATTATGAGCCACACGAACATTCGTGTCATCGTTGGCGAGCGCTAAGCGTATCGCTCCGACTTCCGGTCGCCGGGCAATCGCCTGTTGCAAAGCTGACACCGCGTCGGCGTTTTTCAGTTCACCTTCCGCCTCGGGCTTTTCCGTCAGGTCGAGGTCAAGGGCGCGGAAGTACTCATCCTGATCGGCTCCAATCGTCAATCGCAAAGCGTCCTCCGCTTTCTTCAGCCCATACTCGCCTTGAATCATCTGCACCCGGCGAGTAGCAACTTCGGACTCCGAACGGTAGATGTCCAGCGGAGGCAAGGCCCCTAGTTCCAGAGCTCGCTTGTCGTGCTGATAGCTGGCGTCCGCCGCTGCCAGAGACTTCCGCTCCACATCGAGAGTTCCCCGGGCCTGAACCACTGCCCAATATTGGTTGACCAGCAGCAGAATCGCATCACTCACTTGCGCCTCAAAGGTGGCGCGCGATTGTTGCAGAGTTCTTCGCGCAATGAGGAGCGGGGAGCGATTGACTAAGAGTCCCCGATTCCGCAGGAGCGGCTGCGAAAACTGTAGATTAAGAAGTGTGGTGTAGCTGGGATCGAAAAAGAACTGGCCGGGGCCAGTGGAATTCCGGCTGCCACTAAGACCGACTACGACATTCGAGCCGGTTTGAAACGTTTGCGTGTAGTTGACCTGTGCAGTCTGCGTCAAGGAGTTAAAAGGAGCGTTGGTTGAGACTCCAGCCGCCTGAAACGGGTTATTGACGGCAAAAGAATAGCGATTTACGTCAAACTTGCTTTGCAGAAGCGGATCAAAGGGCTGATACGCCCGCAGAAGTGTGAACTTCTGGTCCTCCACCTGGGCCTCCTGAACGTGGACATTGCTGTTGTTTTCCAAGGTCAGAAGGACTGCATCTCTCAAGGTCAAACGGAGCTTGCCGTCAACGAGGTAGTCGCGCATGGGTTGCGGCGCCGGCAGTCTGTCGGACCGCACTTGCGGGGTCATCAGCCCGCGATAGCTCTCGCGAGTTTGCGGTTTTGCCCGCGGGACCATCAACAGTGAAGGACAAAGCACGAGGAAGAGCGCGATACGGGAATGCTGCATCTTACTGACCTCCAGATTTCGATTCCGAAATAAAGGATTCGAGCGAGTCGTTTATTCGTAGCGAATTGCTTCCACAGGATCCAGGCGCGCGGCCTTTACGGCAGGATAGATTCCAAACACCAACCCGACAGTGATGGAAACCACAAACGCCAACACGATGGAACTGGCGGTCACGATGGTAGACCATCCTGCGAGCCACGCAATGAGGCGCGACATGACAAATCCGAAGACGATCCCAAAGCTTCCGCCTACGAACGAAATCATCGTTGCCTCAACCACAAACTGCCGGATGATGTCTGATTGGCGTGCTCCTACGGCACGGCGGACTCCGATCTCGCGGGTTCGTTCCAGGATGCTGGCCAGCATGATGTTCATGATCCCAATCCCGCCTACCAGCAGTGAAATCGAAGCGATGGCCACCATAACGGCGTTGAACAAGCGCTCGGTCCGCCGCTGTTCGGCGAGCAATTCGGCGGGGACCACCACGCTGAAATCGCTAGCAGAGTGATGCGATGCATCCAAGATCGCTCTCACGACCTTCGCCACTGCCGGAGTCTCCGCGTTCTCCCGAAGATTCAGATAGATCCCATCGATTTCGTCGCGCACGCCACTGTAGCTGTCCTCGAGACGCAAAAGCGCCGAGTTCAGCGGAACATACATGGTGTTGTTGAGATCCTGAGTGGAGACGCCAGCAACCTCGGTCTGAGAGCTCAGCTGCGGACCTGCCACGCCGATTACGCGGAACCATTGTTCATTGACTTTGACGTACTGGCCGACCGGATCGGACGCACCGAATAGACTTAGCCTCGCAGCTGCGCCCAGGACGCAAACCGCTGCACCCCGGTTCTCCTCATTTTGATCAAAGAACCTTCCCTGTACCAGATGAAGGCCTGCGATCTTTATGTAGCTGGGATTGACGCCGTAAACTGCCGGCGGATCCTGCTGCGACTTCGGCAGCGTCTTCGGATTCGTGAAGCGCTTGCGAGGGCTGGAGGCGACGATGCCGTCAACATCATCGAGAATCACCCGGTAGTCGTGGAACGAAAGCCCGGGCGAAATCTTGCGAATCTTCTGGTGAGCCTGCCACTCTGTGGTCTCCTTCGCTTCAACAATCAAGTTTCGGACGCCCATCTGTTCGATGAAGGCCATCACTTTCTGTCTTGCTCCGGCGCCGATTGAGAGCATCGAGACGACGGCGGCAACTCCGAAAATCATTCCCAGCATGGTCAGCAGCGAGCGGAGGCGATGCAGCAACAAATTCTGCAGACCCAGGGAGAGGTCTGGCAGCCACTGCTGATAGCCACGAAGCACGCGTCCAGAAGCCACTTGTGCTGCGGTGGACATTACGGGCCGCCTCCGCCGATGCCGGGCGAGGAGGCGGCGGCGTTCCCCGTTTTTCTGGGTGCGGTGGGGTCAACCAGAGCGACCTCCGTGCCGGCATCGATGCCCTCGACCGCAGCTCGACTCTCGTTCTCGTATTGAATCTTCACCTCGCGCGGATCAAAACCATTTCCATCGCGCGTGTAGAGCACACGCTTGCTGTCCTTCAAGAACACCGCCTGGCGTGGCACATAAAGCACGTTCTTCCTTTGATCACCAACGATCACTACTGCAGCGCTGAAGCCCGGGCGTAGACGCAAATCTGCGGTGGATAGTTTGATTGCTACCTCGAACCTTGCGCCTGCGTCATCGTCCCAAAACCTGTGGGCAGACATTCCGCTGACCGTTTTAACCGTTCCGTAAAAGACTTGACCCGACAGAGCATCGAGGCGGATCTCGGCGGGCTGACCCACTTTGACATTACTGCGGTCGCGTTCGCCCACTTTGGCCACGAGTTCCATCTCTTTGGCGTCAATCACTTGGCAGATCGTGCTGCCAGGTTCAGCCTGGTCGCCTTCGCGGTATTCCGGCAGCGACATCCCGCTGAAGAAGAATCCACCCGAGGCTCCCTCGTTCTTCGCCAAAGCGACCAAGCCATCCATAGGAGCGAGGACGCGCATCTTGCCGATATTCTGCTGTGCCTGGTCCATCGCCAGCTTCGCCTTGTTGCGTTTTTCCAGTGCCAGCGAGATTGTCGCCCGGCCCGATGCAGTGTGGGACTTGATGTCCTGCTGGAGCTGTTCCAACACACGCCGTGCCTGCTCCAGAGCGAGCTGATTTTTTCCGGCGTCGATCGTACTCATGAGTTCGTTCTTCTGGACTTCCAGTTCTGCCCGCCTCACGTCGAAGCGTGCCTTGAGCAGCGCGACTCGATCCTGCGCCGCCTGCACATCTGCATCCGCCTTTGCTTTGGTGATTTCCTGGTCAGCTTCGAGTAATTCTGACCGGCTTTGCTCCAGTTTGTAACGCTGCTCGCTGGGATCAAATTCCATGACCAAGTCACCCTTCTTCACCGCGGTTCCGGTGTGAAGTAGGCGCGTGATTTGGAGCGCGCCTCCCGCAATCGAGGGCGCGGTCAATGCTTCCGAGTGGTTGGCGCGCAATTCGCCCGTGGCGTGCACCTTGAGGTCGAGCTCACCGCGTTTCACGTGGGCGGTGGGGATCTCGTCAGTCGTGGTTGCGGGACTTGCCCGCCGCACGGCGGCTACCACGCCGACGACCACCAGCAGAACAACTGCCGCCACGGCCCACGTTGCTGCTCGCCGGGTTTTCATCTCTACGTCATTGCTCCTTCGGGGACGGATCTTGCAAAGCTACTCGCTCCCCCGGCCGCAAACCCTTGGCGACCAATACCCGATCACCACTCCGCCGTGCAACCTCAACGACGCGCGGCTCAAACTGGCTCCCTCGCCAGACGTAAGCCAGGTCCTGACCGGATTTTCGAAACAGAGCCTGCGCGGGGATGGTAAGGGCATCGGGAATTCGGTCCACGACCACCGTCAACTGCGCGGTGAGGCCGGGCTTGAAGCGCGAATCCGTCTGGTCAAGCACGATCTCAAGAATGAAGTTCCGCGCGAGCGGCCAGCCGCTGTTAAAGTCCAGAGTGGCGATCGCACTGATCTGCTCGATGTGCCCGGTAAATTGCCTATCGGGAATGGCATCCAACTGGATTGTCACGGGCTGCTTCAGAGCGAGCCGCCCACGTTCGGTCTCATCGACCCGTGCTGAAAGCCGCAGCGTCGAGGCATCCGGCAGTTCCGCCAAAGATGCTCCCGGCCAGGCTCGATCGCCTGGCTTATAGGTGGCGAAACCTGAGCCGGCCCAGTGCTGCAAAAGGCTGATCGTCCCAAGCGACGGCGCAGGCAAGCTCATGTGCGTCAACGCCCGTTCGGCCCGTTGCGCGTCATAGGCGGCTTTCTTGCTCGCTTGCTCCTTGCCCGCAATCGTGGCTTGATGGAGGGCGCGGTCCGATTTCAGCTTCTCCTCAGCCTCCTGCAGCTTTTGCTGGGCATCAGTAACCTTCAGCTTCGCCTCTTCTCCCTCAATCCTGGATACAATCTGCTGCTTGCTGGCCTCGAGTTTGGTCGATTCCACCTCGTACCGCGCCTTCATCACGGCGGTGGTGTCCTCTTCTTCCGCGAGGCGTGCCTGGGCACGAGCCTGCTCGATCTCCGCCTCTGCGGATTTAAGGCTGGACCGGGCCTGTGCGAGTTCCTGCTCCGTCTTCGTTTTGTCGAACTCAACCACCACGTCGCCCGGTTTTACCGGCGTACCCTCGGGCAGGATCTTGATAATCCGGAGGTCGCCTGCTTCGGCGGGCGCGCTGATGGTGATCGACTTCAGCGCCTTCACCTCGCCTCGAAATTGAAGAGAGTCAAGGAATTCTTCCCGTTTCACTTCCAACGTCGGCAGCGATGGCGATCGCCTGCTGTAGCGGACCGCCCCCAGCACCACTCCGCTGCCCGCCACCACCAGAATGGCGACGACCAGCACCCTGCGCTGCCTCCAAAGCTGGTGAAGGCGTTTAATCATCACGACCCACTTCCGGTGTCAGTCTGTCCTGACACATCAACGTCTACTGCGGCGGACAGATCCGGCATTAACTTGGGGTTGTTCCCCTGGATCGATACGATGACTACGAACGAGCGCAGCTTGGCAGAGAAGTTGCCTCCTTCGCCAATGGGAGCGAGTTGTTCGATCCTGGCCGGCAACACCAGTTCCGGATACGCATCCAGCCGGACCTTCGCCGTCTGGCCAATGCGCAAACTCAGAAAATCCTGCTGATTCGCGAGCACACGGACCTGCATGAGGGAAGGATTCACCACCTGCAGGAACGGCACTCCTGGCTCCACCTGATCGCCCTCCTGGACCTCGCCCATCGTCCCCTGCTTCCAGATGGTGTTCAGGACCACAACGCCCTCGATGGGCGAGTGAATCTGCATCAGCTGCGCATTCGCCTGAGCATGAAGCATGGTTTCGTGAATGCGATCACGCTGAATTTCCAGGATGCGAATGGCTGCTGCCGCTGCCTTCCGCTTCAAACTGAAGGTCTCGCGCAGTTGTTCGAATGTGGCTCTCGTCTCTTCGAGGGTTTCTTGATTCTTTTCCGCGTCGATACGGGAAACGATTTCCGCCTTTTGCATTTCCAGTTCGGCCTTAAGGAGATTGTCCTCTGCTTGTTTGAGTTCGGTTTCGTCCTTTGCCCGCGCCGCATTCTCCTTGGCCTGCTCCCCTAACACCTGGTTGGCCAACTTGGAGTACTCCGCCTGCTTGTCGATGAAATCCCGCACCTGGGCCTGGCGGTCGAATTCGACCAGCAAGTCGCCCGGCTTCACTCGGGTTCCCGCGGTCGCGAGCCGGATGACCGTAAGCGTGCTTACTTGCTGGCCGGCGAGCAGAGGTGCGAGTACGGCACGGGACTGAACAGCTTCTGTCGTCCCCTTGAGTCGAAGAATGGGATTCGGGTTCGCGTGATGCGAAGACTGAGCAACGTTCCGGACAGTGTGGCCCCTGCTCCGTATCCCTACCAGCAGAACGGTACCCAAAGCTACCGCAAGCAGCGCCACTATGAGTCCGGCTCCCACGCTCCATCTGAAGCGTAGGCGGCTGCCATCTGGTTGTTCCGGTCGTGTCTCTGGCTGCTCTGGTCGAGACTCAGGGTCGGTGGTCACTTCCGCAGGAGCCGATTGCATAGTCCGGTACTCCCATTGGGAATCTGTCCGCGCGTCCTAGCGTTGCCGCGGTTGGCGGGCTCCCTAAAAATACCCCACCGAACAGCGCTTTCCAAGCGTGAAGTAGCAGCTCGCCCAGTTCCCAAGACCTGATGATTGGACGTTCGCGTCTCCGGTATAAATCGGACGCTTGCCATTCTCCTATGCGGGAGTGTGGCGAGCACTTCGAAAAGCAGCAGCCAAGGCTGGCATCGGTCACGTCAGATGGCATACCTTCCGGTACACGCACAGATCATGGCTCGATGCCGTTGGCACTCCGGTTGGCGTGCAACAACAGCTCATTGCGGCACACAGACATCAGAACCACGATGAACGTGTACGGCACGGCAGTCACGGCGGATATGCGGCAGGCTCACGGGAAAAACGTCCGATTGGCGCTGGCACGCGCTTAACTGATTTGTGGGCTGATTTGATCCACGGTAAGTGACTGAAAACATGGCGGAGAGGGAGGGATTCGAACCCTCGGTACAGGTGTTAGCCCGTACAACGGTTTAGCAAGACATTTCAGACTCAAAACTTAAACCCAACCCAGAGAGGCACTTACCATGCATCTCTTTTTTCATGTTCATTTTACGAGTTGTGGCTCGTTGTGACGAGTTGTGGCAAAATGCCTCGAATTGTGGAACTGGAGCACACAAAAAAGCCACACAGGCATGGGGTGAACCCTTCGGTTAAGACAAACTAAATTGGCACACTCGCAGTTCTTCGTTATTTGAACCCCTCCGTTGAGACGGTTCGCGATTGGCACATTTGCCGTTCATGATGCCGTCTCGCTGATTTCTTCAGCGGGGATGAGGTCTGGAGCAAGGGACGGCGTTTGAGTCCCCTGCTCCAGCATCCCTGTAGAAGATTGAGCCAAGCCAGCGACAAAGGTGATCGTCGCTCCTTTCGAATCTGCCGCACTTTGGCACTGGGCTTGTCTTTCAAACTCCTCCGGAGAACGGTAGCCCAGCGCGGAGTGTAGCCGCTGTTCGTTGTAATACTGCTCGATGAAAATTGCAATGTTCGCACGCAAGTGCTCGAGATTTTCATACGCATTCGCGTAAATTTCTTCCCGCTTCAGCGTCTTGATGAAGCTCTCGCAGCTGGCGTTGTCATACGGGTTCGCCGGCCGACTCATGCTCGGAATCATCTGGTGCTGCTCGAGGATGGCTACGTATTCCCCGGAAGCGTACTGCACACCGCGATCCGAGTGATGAATCAGACCGCTGGTTTGGTACGCCATCGGAAGATGGCCCAACGGTCTCTTGGGTTACAGCGCGCCCGCTTCGGCGCTGGAGCATCGTCATTTATTCGTGCTGGGTTTGGCCGACGCTTGCACTGTTAACGTTCCCTTCACTGCAATATCGGCCGATGATCTGCCTATCATAATGTCGATGGTTCCCGGGACAATGACCCAGTGTGGCGAGAAGCGTGTGGGGCCAGGCAATTTCTTGCGAGTCCCCGGTGGGTGGAAGCATTGGAGCGGCGGCGATGCCAAAGAGGGAGCGCTTTTCTACGAAGAATCGTCCGGCAAGTTCGATACGATCCTCGCTAAGTAGGAGGCGATTTCAGTCCCAAGTTTGATCAACCGGCTCCATGGCAGTTTCCGTCCTACTCCGGCCGTGTCATGAAGTTGGAATCGAATGGAAAGCCGAACTCAACTCGTTGTTGCGCTCATCTGAACAGTTTCCCAATTCAGCGCTGTCAGCTGGGTGGAGAGAAAACCGATATCCTTCGAGCTGTCACCTCGAGCCACATGTTACAATCTGCCGCGTGAACCGCCGAAGGTGCCTCCAAGCCCTTTTCCAGACGGCTCTTTTCTCTTTGTCTCCCTTTCGCTTGCTCTCCACCTCAAAGCCGGGTAAGGAGGACTCCTACGTCCCTAACTATGTCGATGTGGCAAGCAAAGCAGGGTTGACCGCCAAGACCGTGATTGGAGGACATGCCAGCAAGGATTTTCTTCTCTCGACGACCGGCGGTGGCATTGCCCTCTGGGATTATGACAATGACGGCTGGCTGGACATCTTTATCGTCAACGGCTGGGGGCTACGGGACTTCTCGAAAGGAGAAGAGCCTACAAATCACCTTTACCGGAACAATCGTGATGGGACATTTACCGATGTGACTGCGAGGGCGAATCTGTTGCGCTCAGGTTGGGGCCAGGGAGTGTGCGTCGGAGACTACAACAATGACGGCTTCCTGGATCTATTCGTCACCTATTACGGCAAAAACGTTCTGTACCGTAACAACGGAGATGGCACGTTCACAGATGTCACACGCGAATCCGGCTTACTTTCTCCCAAGGACCACTGGAATTCCGGCGCTGCTTTTGTTGATTACGACCGCGACGGCCATCTCGACCTGTTCGTCAGCAACTATGTGGCACATGAAGCCGGCCTCGTATTGTACGATTCAGATCCATCTCTAGTGGGCGTGCAATCGCCGGTATTGTATGGGCCCAAAGGGTTGCAAGGATCGAGGAACATCCTCTATCACAACAATGGTGATGACACTTTCACAGACGTTTCGCAAGCGGCTGGTATTTTAGGGCCACCGCCGGCGTACGGCTTCACGCCGTGTGTCGCCGACTTCGATAATGACGGCTGGCCTGATATTTACGTCGCGAATGATTCGACGCCGAGCCTGCTTTTCAAGAACAATCGCGACGGAACGTTCACCGAAACTGGATTGCTCGCCGGGGTGGCCGTGGATGAAAACGGCAGCACGCAAGGTGGAATGGGTGTTGATGCCGGCGATTACGATGGCGATGGTCTGCTGGACATCATAAAAACGAACTTCTCGGATCAGACCACGTCTCTATACCACAACCAGGGCAAGGGTTTCTTCAGAGATCGTACGTTTCCAGCCGGCCTAAGCGGACGGACCTCGTCGGTCAAGTGGGGAACTGCATTCTTCGATTTTGATAACGACGGTCACCCTGACATTCTGATCGTGAGCGGTCCGATTTATCCTGCCAGTCTCAACCCAGCCCGTGCCCAGCCCAAAGAAGAGGACGGGCAAATGATTTTGTATCGTAATCTGGGAAACGGCCGTTTTCAGGACATCTCAGAGCATGCTGGGCCCGGGTTACTTCTTCCCCGTTGCAGTCGCGGGGCTGCTTTCGGCGACATTTTTCATACGGGACAGATCGACATAGCGGTTAATAACTTGAACGGCTATCCTACCTTGCTTCGCAACCAGTCGCCTTCGCCGAATTCATGGTTGCTCATAAAGCTTGTGGGGACGCGTGCGAATCGCGCGGCCATCGGGTCGAGAGCGATAGTTGAGTCCAACGGCCGGCAGCAGATTCGTGAAGTACGCAGTGGCGGAAGCTTCTGCTCGCAGAGCGATCTGCGACTACACTTCGGCCTGGGTCATACCCAGGAAGCCAGCCGCGTGACCATTCAATGGCTGGGCGGCACTCAGGAGGTCCTGGAGCACGTGCCTGCTAACCGCTTGCTTGTGGTCCAAGAGGGGAAAGGCATTGTTTCGCAGGAGAAGTTTTGAACTTCTTTGGTCGCGCTATCGTGACGATCGTCATTGTTCTTACAACCGCCCCGGTTCCGTGTGCTCAGTCAGGCCGCCAGGGAAACAAGGCGCCGCCTAGTGCCTACGACAAAGCTTTCGCGCTGTTGCAACAGGGAGAGTCTGTCGAAGCACTTGCAGAAATAGACACTGCGTTGTCAGCGTCGCCTGATGATCCATCATTGAACAACCTGCGCGGCCTGGTGACCGCTAAACTGAATCGCAATGCGGAAGCAGAGGCTAGTTTCAGAAAAGTCATCCGACTGCGGCCTCAAGCGGCGATGGGCTACAACAATCTGGCTGCCCTGCTTTGGCAGCTGGAACGTTCCGACGAAGCTGTGCAATCGTTTCGCCAGGCGCTGATTCATGAGCCGGTTAATTTTGCAGCGCTGGTAGGGATTGGCACGATTTTGTCGGCTCAACAAAAGTATGCGGAGGCACTGGCATATCTGGAAAACGCCTGGTCCATTCACTCCGGAGACTTTCAAGCCGGCTACGAACTCGCTCGAGCGCTGCAAGAAACGAAACGCCCGGCCCAGGCTCAGCGCGTACTCGGAAGGCTCAGTCCTCCTCACGACAGGACGATCGCGGCGAAATTTTATGCACTTCAGGCGGAAATTGCTGAGCAACTGGGAGATCGATCATCCGCCAGCCGCGACTACCGTCGTGCATACGAGCTGAGCGGGCAACCTTTCGAGATATATCTTGCGCTTGTGCGAACCACTCTCGCGGCGCGGGATAAGAATGGTGCGCAAATTCCTCCTGCGCCGCCGGGGCTATCCGCGGAACAGAACTTCACGCTCGGCGCGCTATTTGCTTCCGGTGGCGATTACTCCGAGGCGATATCATATTTTCAAAATACCTTGCGTCTGGAACCCGCGAATTACGCGGCCGCCTATAACCTCGCTCTGGCGTATAAGCAGGCGGGCAGCCAGCAGGCGGCTTCTGAACTGATCGAACAGACACTAGGACGTCAGCCCACGGCCGAGCTCTATAGCCTGCTGGCATCCGTTCAAGAAGAGACTGGGCGCTACGTGGAAGCAGCCCGAAACTACCAGCGAGCTGTGGACCTCGATCCCGGCAATGAACAATATTATTTCGATCTCGGCGCGGAGTATCTTGTTCATCTCACCTTTGAGCCTGCGATCGAAGTGTTCCGCATAGGAACGCATAAGTTTCCCAAGTCTGCGCGCCAATACGTGGGGATAGGACTAGCCCAATTTGCCCTGCGCCGATACGGCGACGCAGCCGATGCATTTTTAAACGCCCTGGAAATGAATCCGTCCTCCCCGGATGCATTTCTCGCCTGGAATGCGTTGCCCGCGTTCGTACTGACGGCTGAATGGGAGAAGATACAGCCGAGGCTGAAATTAATAGCAGAACGGTTTCCAGGAAGTGCTCAGGCTCTCTTTTGTTACGGCGCTGCAGTTTTTCGACGCAGCGTGGTTTCGGAACAAGAAGAAAACTTCCAACTCGCACAAGCGCTGCTTGAGAGAGCCGTTCATTCGGACCCAAAACTGGCGGCGGCCCACCTCGAATTAGCTACTCTCTATGCTCAACGCAACCTGAACAAACAGGCCGTCGCCAGCTTCCTCGAAGCGATTCGGCTGGATCCGGACTCGGAAACGGCACACTACAGATTGGCGCAGACTTATCGAAACCAGAATCAGCTGGAGCGTGCTAATCAGGAGTTGGACCTATATGGTCAGTTGTCTCGCCATCACCGCGAGCAATTGGCGCAAACCCGCAGCGCTATCCGCCAATTCGTCCTTGCGCACGGCGCTTCGGAGCCGGTAGTGACAGAAAAGAAGCCGCCTTTGTGAAATGCCTCGCCGACGAAAGGAGCTACATAGAAATGATCAGAATGTCATTGAAGTGGCAGCTGCCCGCCGTTCTTTGGGCTACGATTTGCATAGGCTTTCCCAGTCAGTTAACCGCCGACGACAGCCGGAAGCTTCCCGATCACGTTCCTCCCAAGCGCTCCTCTCAAATTCAGGACGGCTTCGGAATCAACTCGGACTTGCCCCGTGAACCATATTTGCCGTGGAACCGATGGTGGTGGACTCGTATGTTTGACGCCGGCTTCAAGTGGATTCGTATCGGGCAATACGAGAACAGCTCCGACCGCACCAGTTGGGATTGGATCGAGCAGAAACGCGGCGTGCTTTCCAGTTCGCAGGAACTCGAAGACCAGGTGGATTCTCTGGTGGATAACGGCGTCGACATTCAGGTGCAGCTGCTCTATGGCAATCCAATGTACACAGCCGCGGCGGGCAAAATGCCGGATGCCATTACCCCCGAACCAGGTTCATTTCATAATGCAGACAGGAGTCTTTATTCCGTTTTTTGGCCTCCTAAAACTCCCCAACAAATTGCTGCATTCAACCGCTATGTGAAATGGATGGTGGAGCACTTTCACGATCGCATTCATTACTGGGCGCTGTGGAACGAGCAGGACATCAATTATTGGAATCCGGTGCCCAATGCGGAGGACTACGGGAAGCTGCTGAACTCCTTCGTGCAAGTCGTCCACGACACCGATCGCAGCGCCAAAGTGATCTACGGCGGTCAGGCTGACCCATCACGAGATTTCACCAAGCGAGCGTTGGACACATGCCAGTGCGCATCTGAGATTGACGTCTACGCCTACCACACTTATCCCGGCTATGGTCAGAACCTGAATCCGGAAGCGATGGACTACGGCGCTTATTTGACGGAGTCGCCGAAGCTGTTGCGTGAACTAGTTCGCACTTATCCGGGAATTCGATCCGACGTTCAGTTTTTTGATGACGAATTTAATTCAATTCCTTCCTGGAAGGGATCGGACGAATCGGTTCAGGCTAAGTACGTTCCACGCGGACTGGTCTACAACCTCGCGGCAGGCGTGAAGACATTTGTCTGGCTGCTGGCCGCAGGAAGCGACGGAAACGAGTACGACGACTTCGGGTTGATTCACGGGATGACTCTTCACGACACGGACTTTACGCCACGACCCGTGTTCCATGCGCTTCAGAATACGAATGCGCTTTTTTCAGACACGAAGTTCGATCCCACAATTGAAATCAGTTCACCAGACTTGCCGGCCCTGAGAAGACAGGCTGGAGTCCCATTTATGAGCTTCGGCTTTCACTCGCGTTCTGGAAAGGCCATCGTGGCCTACTGGCTCGCCGCCCACAGTCTCCCAGGAAATGTGTTCCCGCCCCTCTACGCGGACCTTGCATTGAAGAACACAGGAATAAGCCATCCCGTGTTGGTTGACGTTGTCTCGGGAGAGATCAAACCTGTCGAATGGAAGAATGGGACAAGGGATACTTTGCAGACCCTGCCGCTGAAAGACAGTGTCATGGCCATCACCGACGAAAGCTATTTTGATTGGCCCGTGCTCCCCGAAGCGCCGAGTTCGCTGGCGGTCACGATGAGTGGGAACTCTGCGAAACTGACCTGGCAGGTGCACGGCGGGGATCCCAAAGGCTTAATACTGGAGCGCCGGATGGAAAGCATGGCCGGGGGCGCTTCCCGCTGGGAACGAGTTGCAAAGCTGGAAAATCTCGCCACCGAATACACTGATTCTGTTGTGGCGAAAGGCAGTCAAGTTGCCTATCGAGTACGCGCGTACAATGACGCGGGTGAATCGGCGTATTCGAATATTGCCCGGGTGGCGATTCCGGCTCGATAGAGCTTCTACGCTCGCGCTAGAACACATATTTCAAGGCGAACTCAATTTGCCGGTTATCGGTAGCGGTGCTGGTGATGCTGGCGCCGCCGGATTCATCCACGGTATTGCCCGGCAATCCAAAATTAGGATGATTCAGCAGGTTGAAGAACTCGGAGCGGAACTCGATCTGCTGCGTTTCACGTATCTTGAAACGTTTCTGCAACACGAAATCCACATTGACCAGCTTCGGCCCTCGCAGGTTCCCGATGCGTGAGTTACCGAATACGTGCGCGATCTGTTGCCCGGGAGCGAGAGCCGGTATGACAAATACCGTCTGGTTGTACCAACACGTCAGCGATTGGCGACCCGGACATCCCAGACTAGCCTGCTCAGCCTGTCCGATGGAGAAATCGTAGGGATTCCCAATCTGATCCGCCCGGTAGCTCCCGCTTCCGGTGTTGCTGAGGTCGCCGGACAGTCCCGCCGTGAATGCCTCCCCGCTCTGCGCGCTGGTAATGCCGCCAATCTGCCATCCTCCAATAATTCCGTCGGCAATACCACCTAAACTGCTGAGGAAGGGGCGGCCCCGGCCAACCGGTATTTCGTAGATATAGCTCACCACGAAACGGTGTCGGAGATCAGGCAACACAGAGCCGAACTCCCGTTCCGGATGGTGCGCGTCCTGAATAGCCGCGCCCACGTTGCCATCCGCATTTCCCAGGTTGTGGGCCAGCGTGTACGACACCAGCAGGTTAAAGCCCTTCGAAAAACGTCTGTTCACCGATGCCTGAAGCGCGTTGTAGAACATCTGTAGCTGCGGAAAGTCCAGTGGCAAGACATTGCTCAGGTCCGGCAAGACATTGAAGTAAGGACGGCCCAGATTGCCGGTGGAATCGGAGAAGTTAGAGTCCAACGGCTGAAAGGGCTGGTTCAAATCGCTGACCTCGTGATTCCACAAGTGGTAAGCGCGCGTGCCGACGTACCCGATTTGCGCCATCCAGTTTTGCGAGAACTCGTGCTGAATTCCCAGGTTCCACTCGATAATCCGTGGCATGCGGCGAATAGGACCGGTTGTGCGCACTACTCCCGTCGGGTGACTGGGATCAGCAAAAGGAATCGTCGGCGAAAAACCGGCAGATATCAATTGACTGGGTGCAGGGATCTGGCCCACGTTGAAGAACCGGGATGAAAATGCCAGTTGCGGCGGGTTTAGGCCCAGGTCGTCGAAGATGTTGCCTTCACTCGAGTAGAAGATGCCCAAGGCGCTGTGGACCACCGTTTCCTTCTGCGGAGACCAGGCCAGACCGATGCGTGGGGCCCAGTCGCTCTTGTCAAACTTCACCCCGGCATGGGGCACCGCATTCGGTCCGTACGAATTCACCACCACGGCGCGTTCCAGATCGAAGTTGCCCACGCGGCCATTGGCGGGCGAGGTCACCTCATAGCGCAAGCCAATGTTCAAAGTGAGGTTGGGCAAAACGTGGAAGTCGTCCTGCGCGAACTCCGCCAGGTCCCAATAACGCGTCGGATACATTCCTGTAAGAAAATCCTGTGCTGACGAAATCGGTATTCCCAGCAACAGGTCGGCTAGTCCATTGCCGCCCGTAGAGGTGGTTATGTCGGCGGTATAACCGCCTGGAAAGGCGAAGTTCCCCCGAGAGGCCGTGAGCTGAAAGAAGTTGCGCTGCTGGCGGCGGAAGTCAGCACCGAATTTGAAAGAGTGCTTGTTACGAACCCAGGTGACCGTGTCCGCCACTTGATAAATGTTTTCGATAGCGTGTTCCGGGGTCCATAGCGAGTCGCCTACCGGGGTGAAGCTGGCGATGTCGACGAATGACAATCCGGACGAGTTCACGTCGCCGCGATTGGCGAACGGAATTCCGACTTGCTCCGACAGGTTCTTACCGAAAAGCAGCGGTAGAGCATTCACTGCATACCGGAAGAATCCTCCATGCGCGTCATTGAGTAAGCGCCCCGAAAAAGTGTGAGTCCACCCGAGGCTGATGTGCTGCGATCGCGTCTTGTCGCGACTTGGGCAACAGTCTGCGCCGCCCAGGTCTCCCAGGGGTCCTGGCCTGAAACTGCGAATGTCATCGAAGCTGTAACCCGCAAAGATCTGATCCCGTTCACGGAAGCGATGATCCAGGCGTACGTCGAGCGAATCCTGATCATTCACACGATTCGGGCTTGAGAAGTAGTTATTGACGAGGTCGGTAGTGGTGGGAAGCGGGTACAAGTTGGCAACGTTCAGGCCCGTCGCATTGAGCATTCCGGAGGGAATTATGTTGCTCGGGAAAGCATCGCGGAGCAGAACCGTGCTGCCATCGGGACATACGAAACTATGAGTGCTGTACGGATCGAAAATAGTGCCAACGTCGAATGTGGGATTCGTGCCGGCCGGACCGCAAGGCGAGAAAAAGTCAGTTTGTGTCAGTCGGTCGCCGAAATTGCCGGTGCGCTCATCGGCTGTAGGCACGGTGGAAACGTAGCTCAAAGCCTCACGAATCCTGGTTGCCTGGTAGTCGCCGAAGATGAATGTCTTGTCTTTCTTGATGGGTCCTCCAAGAAATCCACCAAACTGATTTCTCTTAAAGGCAGGCTTCGGCGAAGGTGGCGGGGAGGCGAAATAGTTTCTCGCGTCCAGTACGTCGTTGCGGATAAATTCAAACAGCCCGCCGTGAAGCTGATTTGTGCCGGATTTTACCACCACGTTCAGCGCAGCCCCACCGCGGCCAAATTCCGCGCTCATGGAGTTTTCTTCGGTACGGAATTCTTGAATTGCGTCCGGTGGCGGAAGCACCACGACACCGCCGAGGCCGAATTCATTGTTGTCCACACCGTTCAGCAGGAAGTTGTTGTTCGAGACGCGGAGCCCATTGACCGAGAGCGCTTCGTTGGCCCTCTCGTTCTCGAAAACTCCGCCGGAAACGTTGGACCCAGCCGGGCCGCCATTGGCACCTGGTGCCAAATAGGCAAGCTGAATGAAATTGCGACCGTTTAGCGGGAGGTCGGAGATTCGTTTCTCGGTTTCTATTGTTCCGAGTGAGGAGCTCTCGGTTTGGAGCAGGGGGGCAGTTCCGGTCACTTCGACCACTTCGGTCGCGGCGCCAACCTGTAGATTGAGATCCACACGCACGACCTGGTTGACACCCACTTCCACGCTCGAGTTCACAGCTTTCTTGAATCCTTGCCGTTCCACCGTCACAGAATACGTGGCTGGGCGCAAGAGGTTGGCAGCATATGCGCCGGCCGTATCGGTTGTGACCTCAACCGATTGATCGGTGGCCAAATTTCTGACTGTTACCTTCGCGCCTTGCACATTCGCGGCGCTGGGATCGCTGACCGTGCCCACAATACTGCCGCGGTCAACTTGGCCGAATAACGCAGAGGTACAGGTAATTACGAAGAAAGCGAAAGCCAGCTTCAAAGCACGATTGCTAGCGGATACTGCCTGCATGGGTGCCCCCTTGCCGCGCAGCAGTCTGAGGTAAACCGTTGAACCGCCTTAATACTCCCCCGCGTACCCGCAAGTCAAGCAGAACCATGAACGACGCCGGATCGCAGGAATTCAGGCACGCGGGTTTACAATGTGGACCGTCATTGGAGTCTGATTATGAAGACACTTCGGCCCTCAAGCGCTCTACTCGCGTTTTGCCTGGTCAGTTCGGTCGCGTGGACGCAGTATCAAGGTCCTGTGCGCAGCAGCCACGAAAGAAAAGCGTGGGCCGATCTGCCAGAACAGCGCAGCACGACTCATCCGAACAATGTGCCTGACCCGCGAGAGCTCAAAAGAGATGCGGACGAGCTGGCGCAACTGTCGCAGGCCATATCTGCGGACTTCGAGGCGATGAGCCGCGGTTTGGTCTCCAGCAATTTGAACGAGAGGCTCAAACGTATCGAGAAGTTGTCGAAGAGACTGCGCAACGCCGTCGAGAGTAGCAGCCGGTGACGGATTTTCTACTGATCGTTGCGCCGTCAAGCGGGCCCTTTAAGCATTGCCGATGAGGAGGTGTTATGTCGGAACTGGCGTTATTGGGAGGTCGGAAGGCGAAGAACAAGGCGTTCCCCGAATGGCCGATGTACGACGACAAAGAACGTCGCGCGCTCATGGACGTCTTGGAAAGCCGCGTGTGGTGGCGAACTCCGGGAACCAAAACGCTGGAGTTCGAGCGTGCCTTCGCGGCCTTTCACGGCGCGCGGCACGGCGTGGCCGTGACGAACGGTACGGCCGCGATTGAAGTTATCATGGCCGCGCTGAACATCGGGCCGGGGGACGAGGTCATCGTTCCCGATTTCACCTTCATCGCCACCGCCAGCGCCGTGCTCTTTGCGGGCGCTCTCCCGGTAATGGTGGACGTTCGGCCAGATACCTACTGCATTGACCCCGATCTGGTGGAAGCGGCGATTACCCCACGCACCAAAGCGATCATTGCCGTGCACATGGGCGGGCATCCTGCAGATCTCGACCGCCTGAGCAAAATTGCGCGTGAACACAATCTTGCTCTAGTAGAAGACAGTTCGCACGCGCACGGGAGCGAATGGCGCGGACGGCGAATCGGTACTTTCGGAAAAGCTGGGACCTTCAGTTTTCAATCGAGCAAGCTGATCACTGCGGGGGAAGGCGGCATGATCATTACCAACGACGATGAAGTCGAACGCCTAGCCCGCTCCGTTCACGATTGCGGCCGCATGCCCGGCGAATGGTTCTACAGCCACTTTATCTATGGTTCCAATTACCGGCTCAGCGAGTGGCAAGGCGCTGTGCTCAACGTGCAACTCACGCGCCTGGATAAGCAGACTGCGCACCGGCACAAGAACGCACGCCTGCTCGATCAATTGTTGGGAGAGATTGAAGGCATGACGCCGCAGAAATTGGACGCCGGCTGCACTCGCAACGGACAATACGCTTATATCTTCCACGTCGATCGTGACGCTTTTGGAGGCATTAGCACGGAGCGATTCATTGCCGCCATGAATGCCGAGGGCATCCCCAACCAGGCGAGCTATCCTCCACTGCACGATCTCGACGTATTCAAGAGCGGCGAATATCGCAAGAAACTTACGGGCAGGCAGGCAGAGGAAACGCACGCCTTCTTAAAAGGAAAATTCCCTCACACGCATCGGGCCGCTTGGGAGACAGTGTGGATCCCGCAACCGGCATTGCTGGGAGACGAGGAAGACATGCACGAGATTGCCACTGCTGTGAAGAAAATCCACGACCATGCAGGCGAGCTCGCCGCCGCGCCGGTCGCAGTTCGGGAAACCGCCTAGCACCGGCATGGAACTGCACGAACGCCAGCGCTATGTTCCGTATACCCGCGAGCGAAACTACGGCTGCCGTATCACCGAGTGCGCGTTTCGCGGGCTGCGCTGCGTTGTGCTCGAAAACCAGGTCATTCGCATCTCCGTGGCTGCGGACAAAGGAGCCGACATCTACGAATTCCTTCACAAGCCCTCAGATACAGAATTTCTCCTGCGTACGCCGCTGGGATTGCGCTCGCAGCCTACGGTACTGCCTACGATCAATCTGCGCGAGGGATCCTTTTCCGATTTTTACGAAGGCGGCTGGCAGGAATTGTTTCCCGTGGCAGGCGACTTTCCCGCCGAACTGAAGGGAGCGCAGTTCGGCCAGCACGGAGAAGTGGCATTGCTCCCCTGGTCGTACCAGATCAACGAAGATACTCCTGAGCGAATCGCAGTGACTTTTTCAGTGGACACGACCCGCACGCCTTTTCATTTGGATCGCACCATGATCCTCGAGCAGGGTAAACCGGCGCTGCAGATTCGCGAGAAAGTGCGCAACATCGGCGACGAGGCCGTGGAATTCATGTGGGCTCATCATCCCGCCTTCGGCTGGCCTTTTCTGGAAGAAGGATGCCGAATCGAACTTCCGACTTGCGAAGTTGTGGTCCTTGGGTCGGAGACACCGCCCACCTCCCGCCTGATAGAACAGGAAGGCAAATGGCCTCGTTTAAAAGGCAGGGACGGAGCAGTCGTGGATTTGTCGCAGATGCCGGCCCCGGAAACCAAGGCGCACGACCTCGCGTTTCTGCGCGGCTTCGGGGAAGGACGATATTCCATCAAGAATCCGCGCTCGGGCTTGAGCTTCCATCTTTCGTGGCAGAGCAAGGTTTTTCCCTATCTGTGGTATTGGCAGGTTACACGCGGCGCGTTCGGCTATCCGAGCAGGGACACACGCTCAAACTCGGCCCGGGCGGCGAGCTAGCCACAGAGCTTGAGGCGTCTATTTCGCGAGCAGTGTAACCAAGGAGCAGAACCATAATGAAGATACTGACCCTCATGATATTCACGTTGGCGGCCTTGGCGTCACAAGCGCAGCAGACTCGCCTGGAGAATCTGCACGGCAAGACGATCCTGCTCTTTACGCCTCATCCGGACGATGATGTCTTCGGGGCCGGAGGCACGATCGCTTTACTTAATCGAAATCAGAACAAGCTGTATATCGTCATTTATACGAATGACGACAAGGGATCGTACGATCCCGACATGACATCGCAGCACCTGGCGCAGATCAGAAAGGCCGAGGAAGAAGTATCGGAAGGTTTGCTCGGCACTCCTAGGGAAAACATTTCGTGGATGGGTTATGACGACGGCATGCTGGAATATGCGCCACAACCGAAGCTGGTTGAGGAGGCGACCGCCATCATCCGGCGCGTTCGTCCAGATGTGTTGCTTAGTGTGGACCCTGGCGAGTGGTATGAGCGATGGCACAAGACCGACCATCGCATGGCGGCCTTTAATACTATCGATGCCGTGCGCGCGGCCGAATTCTGGCTCTATTTTCCCAATCAGCGTTTGCAACTGGGTTTACAGCCGTACAAGGTTCCAGAAATGTACTTCTTCTATCCCTCGCCGCAGGAAGCCAATTACTACGTGAACATCGATTCCGTGGCCGACCTCAAGTTCGATGCGGCCGCAAAACAAGTAAGCCAATTCGAGCCGGCAGTGAACAAGTACCGATCCGACTGGCAACCTGCCGATCTCGCCAGAGCCAAAGACGAGATGCGGCGAGAGCAGCCGAAAAAAGATGGCCACTACGTAGAGGCATTCCGCTATGCAACCGGTTTTGTTCAGTATTGAATGACGGTCCACGCTCATTTTTATGGCATCACTCGCGATGAGAACGCTGCGCAAGCGACAAACTCGGACGATATCGCACGCCACCAACGGCGTCATCACTTTCGTGCTTTTAGTGCTTGCCGCACAGAGCGCGGCCGGGGCCGCCACACTGCGAGGCGCCGCGGCCAAAGTGGAGATCACTCCGCCGCCCGGTATCGAAATGTGGGGTTATAGCGATCGAAAGGGGCCGGCAACTGGAACCCTCGATCCGTTGTACGCCCGCGTCCTTGTGCTGGGTGAGGGCAAAAACGTCCTGGCATTGGTAACGCTCGATCTGGGGCGACCGTTCGGACCGGCATCACTGGCTCGTTTGCAGGATGTTACTCCGAAATGTTTTTCGTCGCTTATCGTAACCGCGTCCCATACGCACTCCGGGCCGGCAGTCATGGATCGTTATCCGAACGGCACGCCCGCATGGGAACTGGCCGCTATAGACAAAATCGGCCACGCCATCCAACTGGCATGCTCGCATTTGGTTGACGTGCGCATCGGTACCGGTTATGGGGCGGCCGATATCGGCCATAACCGCCTTCACGTGAACACCGACGGAACTGTGAACTGGTTTGAGCGGAACCTTACCCGGATACCGACCTCTCCCGTGGACCCGATGGTCTCGGTGCTGCGTATCGACCAGGCGGATGGAACTCCGCTGGCCATCCTGGTCAACTACTCTTGTCATCCAGTGGTTTTTGGAAGCGATAACCTTCAATACTCCGCTGACTATCCTGGCGTGATGATCAAGACCGTAGAGGCAGCATTGGGCAATAAACTGCTCTGTTTTTTCCTGCAAGGCGCCCCAGGCGATATCAATCCCTATTACGCGGTTACACCGCTGCAACAAAATGCGATCCGAATGCGCGACTGGACAGGCGAACGGCTCGGGCGTGAGGCGGCAGGGATAGCAAAAAACGTACAGACGAAGGCTGATCCGGAGGCGGCGCTGCAGTTCGTGGAACACAAATTGAAATTCCACTCGCGGTGGGATCCACAAAAGTGGCGCGACGCCATGGTAGCGGTATTTGGTCCGTCGGTATTTCAAACCTTTCCTCCGCCAGCGGAAGGGGAACTGGAACTCTCGATCACGACTGTGCTGATCAACAAACGCATCGCGATTATGACCATGCCGGGCGAAGCATTTGTGGAGTATCAAATCAGCTGGCGTGAGCGATGCCCGGTGCCGGACGCCTTCTTTCTTGGTTACGCAAACGGATATTACGGGTACTTTCCTACCATTCGAAGCGCCACTTTGGGTGGCTATGGGGCGGCAAATCCTGCCACGTGGGTGGAGGTTGGCGCGGGAGACCGCATGGTTGACGACGCAGTGATGTCAACCTACGACATGCTAGGCCGGATGAGGAAGACTCCCGAGGACGTGAAGCAATGAGCAAGCAGTCGGGTAATTTCGCTGCATGGCCTTATCCCAGTCATGCTTATGTGGGAGGTTTGTGGCGGCGTTCCGCTCTGTCTCGGAAAGTGCCGACCCTCGCCTGCTGTTTCCTCTTTCTGTTTCTGCTATGTAACGCTCCGTGCAGCGCTGCCACTTTAAAAGCAGCGGTGGCCAAGGTTGATATCACACCGCCGATCGGACTTCCGATGTACGGGTTCCTTGACCGGATCAAAGAGGGAAAAGTTTCGACCGGAGTGTCGGATCCGCTTTACGCGCGGGTGCTGATTTTGGAGGTCAGCGAAAAACGGCTGGCGCTGGTGACGCTGGATCTGGGAAGAACGTTCAACGCAGCCGGCATTGAGTGGCTGCGGAAAGCGATCGCGGCATCTAGCGGTATTTCTTTCCTCATCGTCAATGCATCCCACACCCATTCTGGACCTAATCTTCTTGACGAATATCCATCCGGCCAAGCGCCTGCGTGGGAAATCGAGATACTCAACAAAATCGCCGCCACAGTCCACGAAGCGAGCGGCCGTTTGGTCGAAGCTCACCTGGGCACCGGTTACGGCTCCGTCTACATCGGCTACAACCGGCGTGTAGTCAGCTCGGACGGGCGAGTCACAATGTTGTGGAGCAACCCGGGAATGGAACCGACGTCTCCTCTCGACCCGAGGGTTTCGGTTTTGCGAGTTGATGACACTGGCGGGAAGCCGTTGGCGATACTGGTGAACTACGCCTGCCACCCTGTGGTTCTAGGCGCCGACAACACCAAATATTCCGCTGATTTTGTCGCCGTCATGGCAAGCACGGTTGAGGCAGCCCTCGAAGGCTCGCCGATTTGTTTCTTCCTGCAGGGAGGCGACGGCGACATCAATCCCTATTACGCCACTACGCCTCTGCGGGAGGATGCCACCGCGAAGCGAGATTGGACCGGCAGGCGACTTGGCGAGGAGGCTGCCCGAATCGCCAGGACGATTCGAACCGAAGCATCTTCACCGGCCACGATTGACTTCACCGATGACGTCATAAATTTCCCTTTGCGGTGGGACGCAACAACTCTCAGGGACTCATTGCTGAAGACGTTCGGTCCTCGGATCTTTGAAGATCATGCCGGTACGCTTGTACACGACCCGCCCCCGGATCATCTCGAGCTGCATGTGATTACTCTGCTGCTCGGCAAACGGATCGCCTTCGTCGGGATGCCCGGCGAACCCTTCGTGAATTTTCAAATCAACTGGCGAGATCGTTGTCCGGTCCCCGACGTTTTTTTCCTGGGCTACACCAACGGCTATTTCGATTACTTGCCGACGATCGATGCGGCAGCCGAAGGCGGTTATGGTGCTGCGGATTCAAATACCTATCTGGAAGTTGGAGCTGGCGAACAGATACTCAGGCATGCCCTGGTACGAGTTTACGAGATGTTAGGGAGGTTGAAGGATGAGCCCGAGAAAGATTAAGCGAACGGCGAAGCAGAACCAGTGAGCCGGGTAGCGAGGGCGGATCGAACATGATGAATATCAACGGCGGTACGCAGCGGGACATGGGCGTTAAAGCTTTGGGGCAAGCTAACCAGGGGAACCCTCAGGCTGGGACGATAACCCATCTAATGAGAGTGCTGGGCATCACAGCGATTTTCATATTCCTCCTCGGAAGTACGTGGGATCAATCGTCTACGGCTCCTATTTATCTCGACCCGAGCCAACCGATTGAACGGCGAATTGACGACCTGATGAGCCGCATGACGCTCAAGGAAAAGATAGGACAACTGAATCTGCCCTGCGTCTACGTAGATCAACTGGGCAAAACAATTCCAGAAAAAATCGCAGCATGCAAAAGATTTGCCGCCGGCACGTACACCGATGAAATCGGTCCGGGCAGCGGATTCTTTACCCTGGCGGATACCATTCTGCATGAGGGAACGAAGCAGCAAGTCGAGTATTTCAATGAGCTTCAAAAAATTGCACTGAGCGAGACGAGGCTGAAAATACCGCTTCTGCAAGACGAAGAAGGCACCCATGGTGCCATGTTTCCAGGGGCGACGGTGTTTCCGGAGGGGCTCGCCATCGGTAGCACTTTTGACATGCCTCTGGTGGAGTCAATTTATGCGGCTGCCGCGCGAGAAGCCAGAGCAGTGGGCATCCATGTCCTCTCCACACTTGTATTAGAGCTGGACCGGGACCCTAGGATGGGACGCAATGAAGAAGCCTACACCGAGGACCCCTATCTTTATTCGCGGATTGCGGAGTCGATTGTCCGAGGAGCCCAGGGTTCCGCTATCGACGCACCTGACAAGGTCATTGCGCTGATGACCGACTTTCCCACTCAGAGTGAACCGGTGAGCGGCCTGGAACGGGGCGCCATCGAACTCTCGGAACGGGTATTGCGCGAGAGTTATTTGCCGCCCTGGAGTGCGGCCATCACCCGGAACGGCGCACTCGGTGTCATGGCGGGCTACCCTGAAATCGAGGCTGTGCCGGCGCATGGCTCGGAGAAGTGGATGACCGGCGTGCTGCGGCAAGAGCTGGGTTTCAAGGGAATTGTCGTCAGCGAGGGCGAGGGTTTTGGAACGCTGATCTATGAGGGTATCGTTCCAACTCAAAAGGAAGCGGGTGCGCTATCTCTGCGTGCGGGCGTCGATCTGAACATAACGTACGAACCTGCTTATATGAGGCCGCTGATTGAGAATGTCGAAGAGGGACGGGTTCCAATGGCGTTGGTCGACCGGGCACTGAGACGAGTCCTGGAACAAAAATTCCGCCTCGGGTTGTTTGAACATCCTTATGTTGACCTTGATCATGCGCAGCGCGTGATGCATTCCAAAGAACATCAAGAACTTGCGCTCACAGCTGCCCGGGAAGGGATTGTGCTCCTAAAGAACGAAAATAACATCCTGCCGCTTCGAAAGGATGTGAAGTCGATTGCGGTAGTCGGCCCCAATGCCAATAGCGCCTCGAATTTGTTGGGTGATTACTCGCCTTCCGTAGTCCTTCAACATGTGAGTCCGATTCTTGATGCAATCAAGGCCAAAGTCTCGCCGGCGACGCGTGTTGTTTACGCCAAGGGATGCGGCGTAAACCTTCAGGACAAGAGTGGCTTCCCTGAAGCTGTTCGCGCAGCGAAGAACGCCAGTGTGGCCATACTTGTAATGGGTGAACAGGCCAGAAGAGAGGGTGAAACCCAGCAGGAGCCGCCGACCGATGGCGAGGGCTACGACGTTGCAAGCCTGGACTTAACTGGTGTACAGGAGGCCCTGGTCAGGGCCATCCAGGCGACGGGCACGCCAACAGTTCTGGTGCTGGTGAATGGCAGACCACTTTCTATCCGCTGGGAAACAGATCATATTCCCGCCATCGTCGAGGCCTGGGAGCCCGGTGAGCGCGGCGGCGAGGCAGTGGCCGACGTCCTCTTTGGCGACTACAATCCCAGCGGCCGGCTGGCGATCACTATTCCCCGCCATGTCGGACAGCTCCCGGTCTATTACAACTACAAACCCTCGAAGGCTTTCTGGATTGATAACGGGTGGGTCAACACGAAGGGTTACGTGGATATGCCCGGCAGCCCGCTCTACCCTTTTGGATACGGACTGAGCTACACGCAGTTTCAATACGAAAAACTTAGCATCGATCCGGCACAGATAGATACAGCGGGCAATGCACATGTGAGGGTTGATGTCGAGAACACAGGCAGACGCAGCGGAACTGAAACTGTCCAACTTTACATACGTGAGCGCTTTACACCGGTAGCAACTGCAGTCAAGCAGCTTCGCGCGTTTGACAGGGTAACCCTCGAGCCCGGCGAGAAGAAGACCGTGACCTTCACATTAACCTCTGAGGATCTGAAGTTGCTCGATGGCGACATGCACTGGGTTGTTGTCCCGGGAACCATCGACATCATGATAGGGAGATCATCGGCCGACATTGCAGTGAAGGGAACGTTGACAGTACAAGCCCCGGCCGAACAGCGCAACGCCCGACATAACAACGAACATCAAACCCAAAAGGAATGAGACAGGGCACTCATCCTGGCCAGTTGGCTCCCAGCTTTCGTTGTGGCACTTTGACATACGATTTCTATTTTGCGCTTGTTCTTGTTTGAAGATGAACAGGGTGTATGGCAGAACCGCGTCGACAATCTCTGGATTGCAGTTTATGGCCGCGCAAAACTGACCGACTCGGTAGCCACCGCTCTGCTAAACAAAATTGCGAATGGCAGTCTCAGAGCGATGGCGGCCCTCGAAGCCGCCATGACAAAGCCTCCTCCGTCTCAATCGGACACCAATGGGACACTAGGCAGGAGTTTTGAGGGTGGAGGTGCGCACAATTCGGCAGGGCCTAAGTGATTGGGACTGTTAGGATCTGGCGGAGAGGGAGGGATTCGAACCCTCGGTACAGGTGTTAGCCCGTACAACGGTTTAGCAAATGGATCAATCTCGCCGCCCTCACTCGTTCTTAAGCACTTACAGTCGGATTCGATGCCTCCCAGTCGGGCTCAGGGCCTCTCATTCGGCAATTATTGTGCTCCGCTTTGTGCTCCAAGAGTCACGCTTCACCCGCATCTATGTGTTCATTGGTAGCCGCCAAACGCTGTCCCTTTTTGCCACACTGGTGCCACATTAATGGCGCGGCGCCGCGTGAACAGAAGTAAGTCCGAAGTCAGCCTAAGGTCAATTAACTGAACCGGCTACTTCGGTTGAAGAGAAGAAATCTCAACCCCGCAATTGCGTTTAGAAGCCCTTACACACGCGCCGCTGCATGGTCGGGCTAATCGCTCGTAAGAAACTGCACGAAATCATTGAAGCGGACCCTACTCCAGTTAATGTTCCTGCTGGGGAAGCGCGACGACAGAAGCTTGTGGACAACGTGGCGATGAAGGTTGCGAGTGGAGCGTGACAGACCACGCGTCGTTAGCAGATAGGCATCGTACTGGGACTCAACATCTGAAACGGACAAAACATTCTTGCTTGGACTACGCATGCATTTTCTCCTTCCGGCTTTTTGCCGGTGCGGAGAAGTGTGCACGCACTATGTTAATCACTACGACGCCACGACGCGGTGTTCATGCCGGTGTTGAGCAGCTTTGGAAGGTCCCGGTTACATAGTCCGATTGGTGACATTAAGCTTCGGCAACATCATGCTTATCGCACGTCAGAGAGCAGTGACATAGTGCTATACCTCGCTGGAGTCAATGGACATGCGGTCTTGCGCAGTGTTGGAAGCAAGCGATGGAGCGTACCACATTTTCTGAGGACAATTCAGTACTTTTCGAATACGGAGTTCGCTTCTTAGCAACTTGATACTAACTGTGCGAGCCGTGAAGGCCTATGCCGCCGGAAAGAGCGGAATTACTTCTTGTTTGCCGACAACTCGCCCAGAACCTCATCTTTGCTTTCCACACATCCGTGGCAGCCGACCGAGTTGCGCTCGATCAACGAAAAGAGCTAAAAGTCTTCCAGGCGGAGCTTGAAATCGGCATTCTTCCACGCTTCTTCGAACTGCCTTTGTACCCAGCCTGCGTCGACCGTCTTGTGTTGACTCGCTAAGTTCTGCCACAGGCCAAAAAGTCCTCGTGGGTTGCGCGGGTTATGCTGCAGATCTTCGCGGAACACGGCCTCAGCTTCGGCCGTCCGGCCACCCCGCAACAGAGCTGCACCCAGCGATTCCCGCACAGGATAGTCCCACGGAGGAGGGTCTTCGTAGGTAAGCGCATCCTGAAGAGTGACGGCCTTCTCCCAGAGTGAGATCGCTTTGCCGGTATCCGTCGCAAGGCGGGCTGCGAGAACGGCCGCCGCGACCTCGATGATCTTGCCTGGAGGATTCGAGAAGAACTCCGTGGTCGCGCGCACGGCCGGTCTGGACTTCTCGAATGCCTCTTGCTCATCCAGCGCGGCCTTGCGGTCGCCCTTCGCCACCAATGCCACGGCTTGCGCGTAATGCCACAGGGCGATACTCATCCCCATGCGGGGATCAGGCTTGGGGTAGTGCAGAACCTCCTCCCAGCGCTGAAACCGCAGTAACACCAGAAATGGATTCGGCAAATAACCGTCCACCATGCCAGGCATGTCCGCGTAAGCCGGGAGCACATGCTGCGCCAAAAGGTCAGCCGCCTTTTTGGCTTCTTCGAAGCGGCCAAGTTCGGTGTAGGAACGGGCGATAAGGTGCATATTGTGGGCGTAATAGGCCTCCGAGTAGACACTGTTGTCGACCCCCGTGAGTTGAATGTAGTTGCGGTCGGCCTCTACGGCGCTCTCGTTGACGCGGGCGGCCATCTCGTAGTCGCCAAGATTAAAAAAGATATGCGATGGCATGTGGACCAAATGCCCAAGTCCCGGCGCGACCTGCCCTAACCGGTAGGCGCTGCCCAGCGCCAACTCCGGATGAGCGATGTCCAAAATGTGGATATAAAGATGATTCACCAAGGGATGGTCCGGATCTCGCCTTAGTACGTCTTCGATTTCACGGATCGTATCATTGGTTCCTTCCACGGGCATGTCGTCGTGAAACCATTCATAACGATGCAGCATCATTCGGGCTTCGAGGTGAAACGCCGTTGCATCTAGATCGTCGGGAAACCGTTGGGCGAGTTCGCCCATCGCATTCGCATAAGCCGTATCCAACTTCTGCCCGTCCGCCTTTTCGTCCTTCGAACATCTGTGCGCCAGCGCGCGTATGTACAATTGCTCCTCTTCGGAAGCGTTTGCGCTCAAAGCAATCGCTTCCTGGATGGCTGCGTATGCTTTAGAGGGCTGGACATCCATGTCGCCGTCCATGTTCATGTGCCGCCCATACGCCAAGGACATTCCCCAGTGTGGCATTGCCGCTTGTGGATCCAACTGCGCTGCGCGGCGAAACGAGCGCACGGCTTCGGCCCGATTGAAACCGAACACCAAGTTTAGACCCTGATCGAAGTATTTCTGGGCTTCCGGGTTCGTCGTGGAGATGGGATGCTGATGATGTCCAAGACCCGGCAGCAGCACGACCGGCCGTGAGTCCGGTCGAGGGTGAAGGTCCTGGGCAAAAATAGACGTGCCGGTGAACACCAGAATTGCAACACCCAGTATCGACTTCATTGGAGACCTCCTTCCCCCAGCTTTTTGCTCCTAGGAACGCCCGCATCGGCGTCCGGTCGCCATGCTACGCCAACAGTCCGCTTGTGGGAAAGCTAGAAAGCCCATGGCGCTTGCGACCGATTGCGAGCGGATGACGTTAGTGCTGTATCGGAAGCGAACGGCACGACGGTTCCGGTTAGCCTCGACCTTGGGAGTTCGCTTTCGATACAGCCGTCAGAAGGAAGCCGCTCGCGGGTGCGGCGGACGCGGGGTGCTATGGGAATTCAATCGATTTCTGCCTGAAAAGCCTTGCCAGATGGGGACTTTGGCCAAAACGAT
>QIAM01000014.1 GCA_003225555.1 Acidobacteriota bacterium
TGCGTCCAAGAGGCATTGAGAAAGTTGCAGCGAAGCGTGGAACTTTCCGCAAGGGAACTGCGTAACGCGAAGAAGCAACACGAACCGGCGCAGAGGTGACGCCGGCAGAATTTGGTTCGAGATTTGCGGGGTTTGGGGATTCTCTCACACTCGGTTTGGCGGCCCAGGTGAGAAAACCCCCATCACGACAGTTACAAGGTGTGCTTGTGGGCCCAGCTTGTCCTGCGCAACCCTGGCGCGTGCATTTTAGGCGATTCGCGCGGAAACACAAGTGTTTTCTTGCGATGGTCGCGAGCCGGGCCGCCCCAACCGATTCCCGACGTTTACTTCGGGAGAGAAAAAGGAGCAGCAATGAAGTTCGCGACAGGTTCGAAGAGTCTGATACTGGGGTTGGCCGTGCTGTTGGCTACAAGCGCATTCGCGGCGAACAAAGCCACGTTGCAACTCAATCATTCCGTTAACGTGAATGGCACGCAACTGAAAGCTGGCGACTACAAGGTCCAGTGGGACGGCAGCGGTCCCAACGTAGAACTCAGCATCGTGCAAGGCAAAAACGTGGTGGCCAAGGTGCCAGCACACATAGTCGACCTGAGCTCAGCTGCTCAGAACGACGCCGCCGTCACCCGAAAAAACGACGACGGCAGCAGCACCCTGGCGGGACTCCGTTTCCAGGGCAAGAAGATCGCGTTGCAAATTGGCGAGTCCAGCGACGGCATGCAAGCGGGATCGAGCAAGTAATCGCGAATCGGCCTTAATTGAAAAGGGAGCGCATTTGCGCTCCCCTTTCAAACCGGAAACTAGTTTTGGTGGGCCACTGCCTTCAGTACTTCGGCAGCTTCGGATCCACTCGATCCGCCCAAGCGGTAATCCCTCCGGCGAGGTTGTGAACTTTCGTGAATCCCGCCTGGCGCAGAAATGCAACTGCCTTCGCACTGCGTCCGCCCATCTTGCAGTGAGCCACAATCTCGCGACTGGAATCGAGTTCGTGCACGCGCTTCGGAATATCGTTCAGCGGAATTAGATATCCACCCAGATTGCAGATCTGGTACTCATGCGGCTCGCGTACGTCGAGAATAAAAAGATCCTCGCCCGCATCCAGGCGCCGCTTCAATTCTTCGACCTGCATATCCGAGTTCGCGCTCTCCACCGGGCTTTCCTCTCCGCGAATGCCGCAAAACTCGTTGTAGTCTATCAGCTTCGTTACCGTGGGATGCGTGCCGCACGCCGGGCAATCGGGGTTCTTGCGCAGCTTCAACTCGCGGAACTTCATGCCCAGCGCGTCTACCAGCAGCAATCTTCCAATCAGCGGTTCGCCAACGCCGAGGATTAGTTTGATCACCTCCGTAGCCTGCATCACGCCCACGAGTCCCGGCAAAATCCCCAGCACTCCGCCCTCCGCGCAGGAAGGCACCAGGCCCGGCGGTGGTGGCTCCGGATAAAGGCAGCGATAGCACGGCCCTTCCTCAGTCGCAAACACGCTGGCCTGCCCTTCGAAGCGGAAGATTGATCCGTAGACATTCGGCTTTCCCGTCAGCACACACGCATCATTTACCAGATAGCGCGTCGGAAAATTGTCCGTACCGTCGGCGATGATGTCGAAATCGCGAAACAGCTCCAGCGCGTTTTCGCTGCTCAGCCGCGTATCAAATGTCCGCAGGTTCAAAAACGGGTTCATCGCCTTCAACTTGTCCGCTGCGGAATCAAGTTTTTTTCTGCCCACGTCTGCTGTGGAGTGAATGATCTGCCGCTGCAGATTCGTGTAGTCGACCACGTCGAAATCCACCAGGCCCAGCGTCCCCACTCCCGCCGCCGCCAGATACAACGCCAGCGGCGAGCCCAGCCCTCCCGTGCCGATGCACAGCACGCGCGCCGCCTTCAGCTTCTGCTGGCCCTCCATGCCCACCTCGGGCATGATCAGGTGCCGCGAATAGCGCAGGATTTCGTCATTGGTAAGAGTTACTTGAATCTCGGTGGTCGTTGTGGCCATAAAATCCTCGGTTGAATTTTCAAACTTGGCTTGCAGATCAGGATACTAACAACAGGAAGGACAACACCTGCGAGGGCGACCTGGAATGGCGGGCTTCATTTTCTCTGATCTTCAATCGCAACCACAGAATCCCGTCAGATTGTGCCTCCCGCGATCGAGGGCACAATCGAAATGTTATCACTATCGTTCAGTGCAGTCGCCTCTTTCTGTAAGTACCGAATGTCTTCATCGTTGACGTAAAGGTTAACAAAGGACCGCAGTTTACCCTCTTCCGTGTACAAGTGGCGGCGCAGATCGGGATGCCGGGCCACAAGTGCGGTCATGGCTTCCGCCACCGTTTTCCCCTGAACGTCGACACTGGCCTGCTTCCCCACGTACTGCCGCAAAGGCGTAGGAATGTGAACTTTGCTCATAACTAACTATAAGAGATGCGGCCGGGGGCAGGGAAGACTCATGTAAGCACCCGACCTGGAAATGAACGCGCACCCTGATCTCTAGAACCGAATAACGATGCCGGTCGCCAGTTGGAGGTTGTTCTGTGTTGTGTTGAAGAAACGGGTTTGCACGTAGTCTCCCTGGAGCCGCCAGGCTACCGCCGGGATGAGTTTGTAGTCGATGCCTCCGCCTAGGGCGCTGGCGAAAGAAGTGTCGGAACTGCCTCCCTTCACGTTGACGTGGCTTGCGCCAATCAGACCCTCGGCAAATGGCCGGAATTTTCCCACCGAGACGGACACGCGCGGCCCGAACAGATAGTTGTGCTCGGTTACGTCCGCGGTTGAACGAAAGCAGGGGCCGGGAATTGGCGGACAGAATGCCTCGAAATTCTGGGAACCATAGTGGCTGCTGACGTCCCCAACGATCCCCAGGGAAGGAACTTGCCTTCCACTGACGCCTGCCATCCATTCGTGTTGGCGCGGTCAATCGGCGAGAGATTGGTATTGTAGTAGGAATATCCGAAGAAAACGTTACCCGCAGTGGGAATCTGTGCGGAGGCTAGAGTCGCGAAACGAAGGAGCGAGAGAGTCAGCAGGGCGATTTTGCGCATACGAATGGACTCCTGACGTAAGGGTTCTCAACGACTTGGATGCGTCCGATGAAGGAGAGGCTTCACGGATGCTAGGGAGCTATGGCGCGCCAAAAAGCGTCAGAGACCAGGGGTCAGTGGCCAGTAGAAAGTAACGCCTGTTCATAATGTGCCAGTTCTTACTGGCCACCGACCACTGGACACTGACCACCGCATTTGTCTCAGAATCGCCAAACGATTCCCGTAGAACCCCGCACATCGTTCTGCTCCGCGCTCAGATAGCGCGTATGCACGTAGTCGCCTTGCACCCGCCAGGAAAAATTCCGGAACGGAAGTTTGTAGTCGAGCCCCCCGCCGACATCCACCGCAAGAGGCTGATACGTAGTTCCGTTCACCGCAACTCTCTTGATGCCTGCGAACCCTTGCACGAAAGGTCGAAACTTGCCGAAGTTCGCGGCGAGGCGCGGCCCCGCGACGAAATTGTACTGGCTGATGCCAGGACGATAGGCTCCGCTCACATCCACCACCAGGCCTACAAAAGAAAACCGGGAAAACGGAATGAATTCGAGAGACCCATTCCATCCCCGGAAACTGTCGCGCGTGGTCACATAGACAGAACTGGAATACGTAACGCCCACGTAGGCGTTCCCATGCGGAATCAACTGGGCTGACATGGGTAGCGCACATAACATCAGGCAGACAAACGCAAGCACCACGGCTGCGGTTTTCGACACGAACTTATTCCCCTCCTCCGGACGTCCGCCGGCAGCAAAAATTGGCTACTCGAATGAAATCAGTTAGATGCAGTGTACCGGATGCTCCAGATGTATCGCGTGACAAAATTTCTCTTCCCGGAAATGTTCCGATTTGCGGCTAGTCTGACAAAAATTTACGAGTTTTTTATGATGCCGAAACCGCCCCACGCTCGTCTATCCAGTAACATGCAAACTATGAATCCGGAATGTCAATCATGGCCGCAGCCGCCGGGTGTGGCTGCCTTTCAACTGCACAAGGAGCCAAAGTTGAAGCTGAGTTTGGAAACGCGAAATCGTGGGGACGTGATGATCGTTCACTGCCACGGCCGCATCGTCTATCGCGATGAGGCCGCCGCACTGTCGCGTCTGGTGGGGGAGGTTCTCGAGCACTCGCGCAAGCTGATTCTCGACCTCAGCGGCGTGACTTCGATGGATAGCGCCGGCATCGGCGAACTTGCGCTGCTGCAAAACTGCGCCCAGGGCAAGAACGCGACTTTCAAGTGCGCCGGCCCGAACGAGTTCGTACGCAATCTGCTCGACCTGACGAATCTGGATTCGGTCCTCGAGATTCACTCTTCAGTGAACGATGCTTTGGAGTCGTTCGCGGGAGACGAGGTGTGCGCGGACAGTTAGGTCGATAGTTTCCCAATCGAAAAAGAAAAGACAGGAAGCAAAGCGCCCCTTTGCTTCCTTTTTATTTGTGATCTAAAGGCGCAACGTCATGCTGAGCGCAGCAACGAAACGAGGAGAGCGAAGCGATCCTCGTTGCGGAGCCGAAGCATCCCTACCAACCACATCGCTGCGAGTCGCCACGTCAGCTCCCCCACTGGAACCGGTATCCCCTTGCGTTTCCCGGTACGGCGACGGAGAGTTGCAGTTTTCTTCATCTTGACGCGGGCGCGGGAAGCTCGAAAATTCGTGGACTTCCCGGCGCCCGGAGGAAACTTGAAACCGACGATACGGTTCTTAGCGGTGACATTGCTTGCTTGCCTAGTCAGCTTTGCCCATGCAGCCACAGCCACGGTGATTAACGTGGTTGTCGGCCATCACCCGGCGTATGTTGACTTAAACAATTCCATCGGGCGAGTGTACGTGGCCAATGTCGCCGACAAGACGATCTCGGTTATGGACGGCAATACGTTCCGAATCATCGATACCATTGCGCTCGGGGGTAGGCCTTCCGGCCTGTCCTCAGACCCGGTCACAAACCGGTTCTATGTCTCCGTTCCGGGCGGAGTCGCTGTTTATGACGGCTCGGACGCTCTCCTGACGACAATCGCAATTTCAGGCACACCCACGGTTCTGGCCTTCAACGCGGCTCCGAACCGCCTCTACGTTCAGGATTCTGCCAACGCCCAGGTTCACGTCGTTGACGGGGTCTCAGACACCGTCATCGCCGATTTGCCGGTTCCGAACCGCGGCAATGGGATCGCTGTCGACCACGCCAACAACGTCATCTACGTGAGTACGTCAAGTGTTACTGGCGGGTCGGTGTTGGTATTTGATGGTGTGAGCAACCAACTGGTCAACACATTCACGCTGCCAGGAAACCCTTCTTTCAGTTATTTGGCCTTCGATGCCCGGGAAGGGGAAGCTAACGCACTCTACGCGATCACTCGCTCGGCGGGGAGGTCTGGCTTCGTGGCACTGGACGCATCCACCGGGGCGCTTCTTGACACGGTCCCAAATCTTGGTAATCCCGGATCCGGGCTCGCCATTCGTGGGCGAAGAGAAGCTCTTACCAACGATGGGAAGGGCAAGATGTACGTCTTAAACTCCTGCTGTCCCACAGTCAGCGAGTCGGTAAATGTCGGGAAAAACCCGGCCGGCATGGCCTTAGCCAGGGGACCGGGGTGGGTATTCATCGCAAACAGCGGCGGAAATACAGTTTCAGTTGTGGAAGGCTTCATCTGAAGTAGAGGCTCCGGCCACCTGTCATACTGAGCGCAACAATGAGGAGCGCGAAGCGATCCTCATTGCGGAGTCGAAGCGTCCCTACCGAACCACATCCCTTGAGTCGCCACGTCAGCTCTCGCGCTGGAAGCGATATCCACCCTTGCGCTCCGCCGCCACCGCTTCCGCCACTTTCAGAAACGCCCGTGCCGCATGCGAAAGATTCCCCTCCTTGCGATAGATCAAGCGCAGCTTCCGCTTTAACTGCAGCTCGCGCACCGGGATTCTCACAAGCTCCTTCCGTACCAGCTCCGCCTCCACGCAAATCTCCGGCAGCAGCGCGACTCCATTCCCGATGGCCACAAACTGCTTGATCGCCTGCAAAGTCGGCAACTCAAGATCCATATGCAAGGGCGTCTTGTGAGTCTTGAACAGCTGGATCACTTTGTCCCGATAGGGCGACGGCACGATATGCGCGACAAACGACTCCGCCCCCAGTTGCCGAATGCTCACCTGCCCCGCCGACGCCAGCGGATGATTCGGGGGCGCCACAAACACCAGCTCATCCAGATAAACGACCACCGAGCGCAGGCTCGGCTCCTGTGGCTCATACGACAAAATCCCAATCTCCGCACTGTGCCGCAGCACATCATCCGGGATATGACTGCCCAGCGCCCGCTGCACCGCGATCTTGATCATGGGATGCACCCGGCGAAACTCCACAAGCACCGGCAGCAGGTACAGCGCCGTAAACTCATTTGCCGCAATCACCAGCTTGCCCTTTTGTAGTTCGCGCAGCTCGCTTAGCGATTCCGCCGCCTCAGTGCGCAGGTTGAGTAACTTTTCCGCATACTCGTAAAGCACTTTTCCTGCGTCGGTGAGAACTCCTTCGCGCGAGGAGCGGTCAAAAAGAGCCTCTCCCAGCTCGCCTTCCAGCTTGTGAATGGTTTGGCTGACCGCGGATTGCGTCCGGAAAAGCTTCTCAGCCGCGCGTGAAAACCTACGCTCGCGGGCCACAGCGAGAAAGACCTCCAGTTGCGAAAGCTCCATCGTTTAGGACTCCCAACATCGATTTTGACCGCGCGACCTGCCACCGTGTCATGCTGAGCGAAGATCGAGCTTCGCAAAAGCGAAGCTCAATCGCAGTCGAAGCATCCCCTACCCTCGTCGAGATCGTGTGCATCGGCAGGACTGCCAAGCGGGCGCGCGTTAATGAAATCGTCAATTTAAATAAGCAACGCTTATTATATAAGTTCGTCTAATCATTCGCAAACAATTATAAGTTTTGCTTCTTCCCCACTCCCCTCGTAGCATAACATCAGCCTCTGAAGGGAGATCCATGAGCACGGAGCGAGCCCGAATCAACGTTTTCGACACCACTCTTCGCGACGGAGAGCAGTCTCCCGGCTGCAGCATGCACCACCAGGAGAAGCTGCGGATGGCGCACCAGCTCGACCGCCTCGGCGTCGACGTGATCGAGGCCGGATTTCCCATCTCCTCCGACGGCGACTTCGAGGCCGTCAGAGCCATCGCAGCAGTTGTACGCCGTCCGATCATCGCCGCGCTCGCCCGCGCCTGCCGTCCCGATATCGAGCGCGCATGGCAAGCTCTGAAAGACGCCGCACATCCGCGTATCCACGTCTTTCTGGCGACCTCCGACATTCATCTGCAATACAAATTGCGCATCACCCGCGACGAATGTGTGGCACAGGCTCGCGAGGCTGTGCGCTTCGCCAAGTCCCTGTGCGATGACGTTGAGTTCTCGCCGGAAGACGCCACCCGAACCGATCCTGATTTCCTGTGCCGAGTGCTCGACGCGGTCGTCGAAGCAGGCGCCACCACGCTGAACATTCCCGACACCGTGGGCTACACCATGCCGACAGAGTTCGGCGAGCTCATCACCACCATCCGCCAGCGCGTCAAGGGAATCGAGAGGGTAACCATCTCAGCGCATTGCCACAACGATCTCGGCATGGGCGTCGCAAACGCCCTCACCGCGATTCTGGCCGGGGCACGGCAGGTTGAATGCACCATCAACGGCATCGGCGAGCGCGCCGGCAATGCCGCTCTGGAAGAAATTGTGATGGCGATGCGCGTGCGCCCTGACCGCTATCCCTACGACACGGGCGTGGTAAGCGAGCAGATTTTTGCCGCCAGCCAGTTATTGAGCGAGATCACCACCGTGCCCGTGCAGCCTAACAAGGCAATTACGGGACGCAACGCCTTCGCGCACGAGGCTGGAATTCACCAGGATGGCGTGCTGAAGAATCCGCTGACCTACGAAATCATGACCCCGAAGTCAGTAGGCGTTCCGGATTCGAAGCTCGTGCTAGGCAAGCACTCTGGACGTCACGCCCTGGGCATGCGCTGCGAGCAACTCGGTTATCAGTTCGATCGCCGCGCCCTCGACGACATCTACCGAAGGTTCGTGCGCCTCGCCGACAAGATCAAGCACGTGGAGGATCATCACTTGCTCGAACTGATCCGCGATACCCACAAGCCCTCAACATCAGCGACGCCGCTGATCGAACCCCTCGCGGCCGCTGCGTCCGCGACCGCAGCAGCAACAACGCCATCGAACGTTCCGGAGACGCCGAAGCCGTTTCCATTGGCCACGCAGACCAACGCGTTCGGCGTACCAGTGCCCGCACAAGCCGAAAGCCACCACGAACAAGAAGACTATCTGTGGGGTGTGTAAGCCACGGCTGCATGAATCAGTAAGATCCATGTGGGGGCAGCCGCCTCGGCTGTCCGGCCGGGCAAAGCCCGGCTGTGGTGCAGAGATGCCGACTTCGCAGGCGCCAGCCACAATTTCCGTTACACTGATTCCCAGATGCTCCTGAACCTGACCATCCTCCCCGGCGACGGCATTGGCCCCGAAGTTACCGAGCAAGCCGTGCTCGTTCTGCAGACCATTGCCGAAGCCTTCAGCCACCAACTGCAACTTCAGAAGAAAAACATCGGCGGCGCCGCTCTGACAGCCGCAAACGACCCGTTGCCTCCCGACACCATCCAGGCATGCCTCTCCTCCTCAGCAGTCCTGATGGGCGCCGTTGGCAGTCCAGCCTTCGATCATTACCCGAATCACCTACGCCCCGAGGCGGGATTGCTTCGCCTGCGGAGAGAACTGGGCGCGTTCGCCAATCTGCGTCCAGCAGTGAGCTTTCCAGCGCTCGAAGACACGTCCCCCTTGCGCACCGAAGTCGTGCGCGGCACCAACATCTTGATCGTGCGGGAATTGCTTGGAGGCCTGTACTTCGGCCAGCCGCGCTCGATTGAGGGAGCCCCCGGATCCCGAGTAGCCATCAACACCATGAGCTACGGCGAGTCCGAGATCGAACGCATCGCACGCGTCGCCTTTGATCTGGCCCGCAAGCGTCGCAAGAAAGTTCTCTCCGTCGACAAAGCCAATGTCCTCGAATGCTCACGCCTCTGGCGCGAAGTAGTCACTCGCGTAGGCAAAGACTACCCCGATGTGAAGCTCGCCCATCAGTACGTGGATTCGGCAGCCATGCTGCTGGTGCAGCGCCCTACCGATTTCGATGTCGTGCTCACTGAAAACATGTTTGGCGACATTCTTTCCGACCAGGCAGGCGGAGTCGTAGGATCACTCGGCCTGCTGGCCTCAGCCAGCATCGGCGGCGTCATCGGCTTGTACGAGCCGGTGCATGGCTCCGCTCCCGACATCGCCGGAAAGGGCATCGCTAATCCCCTTGGCGCAATTCTCTCGGCGGCAATGTTGCTGCGGCATTCCTTCGGCCTGGAGTCCGAAGCCCTGTGCATTGAGAATGCGGTCTCCTCGTCGCTCGACGAAGGTTATCGCACGGCAGATCTTGCTAGCGCGAAAAATCCCGCTATCTCCACCTCGGCGATGGGCCAGCGGGTTGCCGAGACTGTAAGAGTTTCCCGCTCGCTGCCCCAGTAATCAAGAAATGGTTGCCTTCTTCCGCGCCAAACCACCGCGGATATTTTGCATCTAACCTGGTTGCACAATACCCAGCAGACCGTGGTTCGAATGGAGATTACAGCGCCAGTCTGCTGCTATGAGAACCGGCTCAAGCGGGAAACGCTTATGCTGTCAAAGTGTGCCAACCCCTCGTGCTTCGCTTTATTCCGCTATTTCCACCAGGGAAAATTGTTCCGCATGGAAATGGTGCCGGAAGAGGATCGGAATACGGTTGCAGTCGACGCCACGACGATTGTGCGCCGCGCAGAATTTTTCTGGTTCTTGCGACCATTGCGCTTCGGAACTGACTCTGACCTACGATAGTCGGGGCGGCGTCCTGATGACTAGGCTGGACCAGGACCTCCGGGAAGCGTCGTAACCGGGTTGACCGCAGGCGCCGCATCATACTTCCCCGTCAGGTCGTACCACCGTACCCTCAGCATCTCGGTGAACATACGCGCTCCGTCCACCAGCGGATTGATGCGCGATCCGCCACTGTGTCCCCACGTAACCGGAACTTCCGAAACTTTGAATCCCATCTTCCGCGCCAGAAATAGAATCTCCGGATCAAATCCCCAGCGCTCTATTTTCTGTAACGGAAAGATGGCCTGCGCCGCCAGCCGGGTGAAAGCCTTAAAGCCGCACTGCGTATCTCTGTACTGCAGTCCCAGCGTGACACGCAACATCAGGTTGAAGATGCGTCCGAACACTTGCCGATGCAGAGGTTGCCGTTGTGTCTGCATTTCCGCGCGTAGCCATCGCGACCCAATGGCGATGTCGGCTCCGTGCGTCAATGCGTCCAGCAGCTTGGGAACCTCTTCGATGGGCGAGGAAAGATCCGCATCGCTGAAGATCAAGATCCGCCCGCGAGCGCTCAACATGCCATTGCGAACGCTGTATCCCTTCCCGTGATTGCCCGGATTATCGATCAGCCGCAGCGCGGGATTCTTGGCCGCAAAGCTGCGGACAATCTCCGCCGTGTTGTCGCGCGAGCCGTCGTTGACGACAATCACTTCAGTGTCGCCACCATGCTGCCCGACATATTCGAGCACGCGTTCGAGACTGGCTCCCAGCCGGGTGCCCTCGTTATAGGCGGGAATCACGAGGCTGTAGGTAATATTCTGCAAGCGTCCTTCAGTTCCCCACCTTCCTCCGCCGCAACCATGCGCCGCGCGGCCGGGGAAGTGCCTAAGATGTCGCGGAACCGATTCCCGTTGCCAGCAAAAATCGAGAGCAATTGTACGGCGGCGCAGTCATCTTTCCGCCATCTTTCATAAAACCTTCTGAGAGGCTAGAAGAAGCCGCGAAGCGGCGCAAGAATGCAGCCCACGGCGCAAGCCATGGGTCGAATGTGGATCCAAAGCAAGCCCCCACGGGGCGAAAGAGAACGCCGCGACCTGTCGCGCACCCATCACTTCCGCCGTCCCTTCCTCTTCCGCTGCGGAACCCGCGCCTTCTCTTCCTGCACCAAAGCAAACTGAATCTTCCTCTCCACCGGATCAATCCGATCAACCAGCACCCGCACGCGATCCCCCATGCGAAAGGCCTTGCGTGAATACTTACCAATCAACTCGCGAGTATTCTCATGGAAAAAGTAATCATCGTTCGTAAGCGAATTCAGCGGCACGAGCCCTTCCACAAACAAATCCGTCAATTCGACGAACAAACCGTACTTGGTAACGCTGGTGATGAGCCCGTCAAACTCCTCACCCACGCGGTCCTGCATAAACTTCACTTTCTTCCACTCCATCAGTTCGCGCTCGGCATCGTCAGCCCGCCGTTCCGATTGACTCGATTCTTCGGCGATCTCATGCAACTCCTCAAGCGGGATGGGACCGCGCAGTGCCTCGAGCGCCTCACGATGAGCAGCGTGATCACGCCGTTTGGACCAAGGGGTAGCGCTGGCGTCCCGCCGGCCCGATGACGGGCTGAAAGCCCGTTGTTTCTCAGCGCCAGCGCTATCTCCACTCACGGGATACACTCCCACCGCAGTCTCACCCTCATGCCGCTCCGCCGACTCCCGCAAAACTTCCTTCAGAATCCGATGCACAATCAAGTCCGGATACCTTCGAATCGGCGAAGTAAAGTGCGTATAGCAAGGCGCCGCCAGCGCGAAGTGCCCCAGATTCTCCTCCGAGTACCGCGCCTGCTTCAGCGAACGCAGCATCAGGTAACTCAGGATTCGTTCTTCCGGCTTGCCCGCAATCTTCTCCGCAAGCTTCTGATACATCCGCGGCGTGATGTGGACTTCCTTCGGAACTTCAATGTCGCCCACACGCTTGCCCGTGCCGTGAGCCGCCCGCCGGTCAGCCTTCATCTGCACCCGGTGGATGGGCAAGGGCCCGACGCCAAGCGAATATCCAAAAGTCGACGCGATGACCTCAAAGTCGTAAACGCGCTTCGCATCCGGTTTTTCGTGAACGCGATAAATCGACGCCATCCGCTTCGATTCCAGATACTGCGCCACGCACTCGTTAGCCGAAAGCATGAACTCCTCGATCAGTCGGTGCGCAATGTTACGCTCCGACCGCCCGATACTCTTCATCAGCCCAAATTCGTCAAACTCAATCACCGGCTCCGGTAGATCAAAATCGATCGACCCGCGCCGCCGGCGCTTCTGGTTCAGAATCATCGCCAAATCACGCATCAGCTCAAACGTCGACACCAGCGGCGCATAGCGCTCGCGCACCGGGCCATCCCCTTCGAGCACGGCATTCACCGCCGTGTAAGTCATCCGCTCCGCCGACCGGATCACCCCCTGGCAAAGCTCGTAGCCGACAATCTCCCCGCGGTGGTCAATCTCCATTACGCACGACAGCACCAGCCGCTCCACCTGTGGCCGCAAGCTGCAGATGTCCGTAGAAAGCTCCAGCGGAAGCATGGGCACAGCCCGATCCGGAAAGTAGACGCTCGTAGCGCGCAGCCGCGCTTCCTGATCAAGCGCCGAGCCCGGCGTCACATAAGTGGCCACGTCCGCGATGTGCACTTGCAACTCGAAGTTTCCATTCGCCAGTGTCCGCACTGTAACCGCATCATCGAAGTCGCGCGCCGTCTCGCCGTCGATAGTAACGATCGCCAGCGAACGAAAGTCGCGCCGGTGGTGAATCTCACGAGCAGAAATGACAGCCGAGGCCGACTGTGCTTCCCGCAGCACCTCCTCCGGAAAATGATGAGGCAGATGAAATTTTCGAATGGTGATCTCGACATCAACCCCAAAATCGTCCTCGCGCCCCAAAATCTCAATGACGCGCCCGCGCGGACTCTGCGTAGCCGTGGGCCAATCCGTAATCTCAACGTCAACCACCACGCCCTCAAGGTCATCCCATTCCACCCGCCGAGCCGCCTCCTCACCCAGCACGCGGTCGACAGACCTCGGGCCTTTTCGTAGCGCCGGCGACCCGCCGGCTGTCCCGGGGGCATCCTGGCCCCGGCCCCGCTGCAAAGACGAACTTGCGACAGCAGCAGGCGGCGACGAGGGCGGCACGGTTGCATCCGGATACTCCATCCCCGGCGGAATCACAATCTCCGGCCTGATCTTGCTGTCAAACGGCGTCACGTAATTGCGCCGCGCCCCATAATGAAAAATCCCAACCACCGTCGGATGCGCACGATCAACCGGCCGCACGATGCGACCTTCAGCCCGCCCATCCGGACGAACCGCGGTGATGTCCACCAGCACGCGGTCCCCATGCATGGCATTCCCGATCAGATGCGGTGGAATGAAGATGTCGCCAACAAGCCGCGACTTCAGCGAAGCAGGCAAAGAGTTCGCATCCGGAATCACAAACCCAAACCCGTCGCGATGCATGGTAAGCCGCCCCGCAACCAGATTCTTGTCAGCGGCTGATTGCGGCAATGCATAGCGATCGGAATCAACCGCGATCACAGCCCCGCTGGCGACAAGCTTCTGCAGCCGTTCATCGAGTTCCCGCCGCGCCTCCCCATGCACCCCAAGTTCGCGGACGAGTTGCTTGAACCCAGCCGCACGCTTGGGCTGCCGCGCAATATGTTTCAGGATGGTGGAATCGGAGAGCATGGGAGCTGTCAGCTCTCAGCATACCGCACGGCGCGGTGTCATTCCCCTGGCTCTGTCATCGTGACCCTGAGCTTGTCGAAGGGGAAGCACCCATGTACGTCCCTGAGATTGCACAGGTCCTTCGGACCGCAAAGGACGCGGACCTCAGGATGACAGGGCCTTGAAGACAGAAAGGAGCGTGGCGTGGACAGAGACTGCTTTTAGGGCTTTCTCGCTTTCCATGTACGCCAAAGCTTCGGCAAGAAACCCAGGACGGTGGACGGTGCGAGCCCGACAACGCAAGAACCACGAAAAGAAGGCCTGCCCCGATCCCTGCGACGAGCTGTGTAATTTTAATAGGGTCCAACAGCCAAAACACCTACGACCTAACACCCAAGACCTGAGTCCTATCCTCACCCCCGAAGTACTTCTCCTCCAAAATCCTCCGGTGATGCAGCTCATGCCCCGCAATGATGTAGCCCAGTGCCCGTACCGTAACTTCATTCTTATTCGCCACTCCGCGCCGCATCCAAGCCGCCTCATCCAGATTCCGCAGCAGCGACAACGTAGCCCGCCGCACCGCCATGTAATCCTCGATCAGATCGCAGAGAGGCCGCCGCGCAAACGGCCCATTGCGGACGTAATCATCCTGCTCGAACCCTTCCATCGGCATAGCATCCGCCCTCGCAATCCGCAGCGCCCGGTAACCAAAGATGCGCTCCGTGTCGTTCACATGCCCAAGCACTTCCTTCGCCGACCACTTTTCCGGCGCATAACGGAAATCGCCTTCCGCTTCACTGCGTCCCGAAAGCAGCAACACAGTCTTCCGCCGCTCCTCGTCGAGCGTCGTAAGAATGTCCTCTCCCTGAACCAAAGAAATGTAGCGGTCGTAATATGGCGCGTGCTCGCCGGACTGGGGCCGGCCGATTGCCAGGGCTGGAGAGGCAGTTACTTCCTCAAGCATTGATTTCCTCCATTCTGAGTTGTGGAATCCAATGAGCATACTCCCCGCTGGTGTGAAATCCGCATGTTCTGCGTTCTTTTCCGGGAGTCTTTACATAGCGAGTCTATAGATCAAGACGATCAGTCTCCCCAGTTCGATTCGGAAAAACTCAGAAGTACATCCCCGTCCTGCAATCTCCGCCCAAAATCCGCATTTTCCACAGCGCTCCTCTTGTACCTGCGGAGTACAATGCAAATTGGTCACACAAGTGCGGCCGTAACCCCTGATCCCAACTAGGAAAGGATACTGTTGATCCCATGTGGAAGCCCACGAATCAGCCTCAGACCGCTGCCCGGCCGAACGAGCCCGAGCGTCCGACCATGTCTTCTCCGAGCGCCCCAGCGATGACGGCGAATGAGCCTTCATCTGCCCCGCGTCCGGCGACCGCCACTACCACGGCAGACCAGGCGACCATCGGCAAATCGCTGGTGATCAAGGGCGAGGTGACCGGCTCCGAGTCGCTCTACATCGACGGCCGCGTGGAAGGCTCCATCAACCTTTCCGGCAACCGCGTCACAGTCGGTCGCAATGGCGTAGTCGCAGCCAACATCAACGCCCGCGAGATCGTCGTGCTCGGCAAGGTGCGCGGCAACCTCACCGCCAGCGACCGGGTCGACATCCGCAGCGACGGCTCCCTCACCGGAGACGTAGTCGCCGCCCGCATCTCCATCGAAGACGGCGCTTTCTTCAAGGGCGGCATCGACATCCGCAAAGGCGGCCAGCCGACCCAGCAGAAGGCCAACGGCGAAGAGAAGAGCGTCGGGGCGCCCGAGCCGGCTGCAGTCGGCGCCCGCGCGTAGGATCGAGTTCGGACGCACTCAGCAGTGGCGATGCTGTGACAGATTAGGCGGCGGACATTCGCGGATTCCCACGAACGTCCGCCGCTCTGCTTTTTGCCTACGATCTCGCCTACCACTTTCCCGCGAACAGGATCACCTTAGCCCTCCGTAACAATGAACCTCAATCAGGTTTCGAGGCGGGTCCTAAAGGCGGAATCTTGGTTGCGCTCAGATGGGGTTGACGGTTCCTCCACTCTGGTCTGGGCAGGTAAAGGTAATGGCCGACCAGTTGACCGTCGCGCCGCCCGCGACTTTCTGCTTGATTGTGATGTGACCTTTCGGTGCCCGCAGCGTTGCCACCGCCTCGCCGTCTACAGCCTGTCCGATGATGATATTTCCGTTCACCGATGTGATGTCGGCGACCGCGTGCTGGTCGATGCCTTCATCGATGGTGATATCGCCTTGGGCGACAATAGTGACCTCGGAGTGCTGGTCGATCTTTTGTCCGATGTGAACCGTGGTTGCGGCAGTCAACCTCGCCTGAGAGTGTTGATCGACCTTCTCACCGATGTCGATGCCGCCCTTGGTCGAAGTGATGATGATATCTCTCGACCATTGATCGATCTTCTGGCCGATGCTCACGTCGCCGTGGGCCAGGATCGTGGCCCGAGAGTGCTGATCAATCTTCTCGCCGATGTTCACGGCACCGCAGGCAGTCAGCGTGGCCTTGGAATTTTGATCGATTTTATGAGCGATGGTGATGCTGCCGTGCTGGCTGGTAAGATCCAGGACTAAGCCGCTGTCCACTTTGTCGACGGTTACATCTCCATTTGCCGACTTCACTGCTGATCCGGCACCACTGAAGCTTCCCAGGTTGACGGGCGGAAAAGGCCCACCGACCGCGCAGTTATCGGGCAATCCAAAGGGTTCCAGGTGGTAGGTTATTGTGAAGTCGTTGCTGAAAGTGAGATTGCTGGATCCGCCACCGGCCTGGATGAGCGTCGTGAGGGTGTCCCTCCCAGGTGGTGAGATCGGAACCATGCAGATTGTCGATGTCGGCCCCGGTGTAGGTGGTCATCAGCTGTCCCCAGTGGGGCACTCCACCGTGATTGATGGCTGCGCGCTGGACGCGGTCGATGAACTCCGCATTCCCCGCAAATTTTCGAATCAGTGGAATTTCTATGTGGCACGTTTTCGGGAACTTCGACATGCCGATGAGTGCGGTGGTTTTTGAGGTGTAGCGCAGCGACATCAGCCCGGCGACAGCAATGTTGCGGTTGTAGAGATCGCCGAAGATGGCGAGCACTTCGTCGACGAAGGCGATGTAGCCTTGCTTCACGTCGGTTGCCGCAGCGACATCGAAGGCGATCTCCATCGAGTCGACTTTCTGGCAAAGATCTTCATACTTATAACCATATGTATCCATGATCTTCCAGCTGATGCGAGTTTGCGTCCACGGCTGCCCGTTCGACTTCGTAGGGTAGGCATTGTCGAACAACATGAGGAGGGCGGCCTTCATCAGATCCTTGAGCCCGAACGCAAACGCGAAATTAGCGATCGCGGCAATCAGTTCCCCCGATGTCACACTGCCCGAGACGGTTAGGTATCCGATCAGCGTGGTGAGCGCGGCAATGGTTACCCCGAGTGCCGCGATTGCGGTTAGAGTTGCCGCCCAGGCGGCGTATAGAGCCGCAGCCAGGGCCCACCCGACGAATGGAATTGCAGCTAAAGCGGAAGCAGCGGCGAACTCGGCGGCAGCGAGGGCAACCAACGCTGCGACTGCTATAAGTCCGGCGAGCGCCGCCAAGAGCAGGGGGATGAATATCCTCACGTCCTGCTGTCTACAGATGAAACCTGCGAAGTCGAAGCCAGTCCCGTCCACAACCTGGTCAGCCGGGCAGTCCTTCAACTTGATTCTCTGGGCGAGCTTGCAGCCATGCATGTTTTGCCCGTTCGCGAAAGGGAGGATCAGCACTTGCAGAAAGTGCAGGCTCGGGTTCGCGACGAAATTGGCGAAATTGGTTGCGGTTAGATTAATGTTAAAATCTTCCCACACCTGGTCGGACCGGGTTTCCTGCAACTTGAAGGCGGGTACGGTCTTCACGACCAGCGAATAAACGAATCCCATGCGGCCGACTGAGACCAGGACGGAGCGAAAGAAATCGTCGTCCTTCTCGACTCGAATGTCCTTGCACAATTCGGCCGCAGCGCCGCGAACGGTGGTTGCGATATTCTGCAGTTCCCTCTGAGTCTCCGCCTCAGTTCCCGCGGTGAGCCCATGGGATGGCTCAATCCACCACTCCTGCCCGCCCGGGCCAATCAGGTGAATTGCCATGACGCAATCTGCGATCGGCGGCAAGAAGATGTCGCCGCCATGCGAACCCGTGGCCATCACCCCGGCAATGGATTGTCCGCCGCTGCCTCCCAAAGTGGGCAGCGCCCTCCGCCCCCAAACACCCTAGACCCTTCTCATCACAGGCCGGGTCTTTATCGTCCGAGCGCTTGCCCTCCTCCTCAACCGAAACGGGATCTAGGCCCTGCAAGATTCGGTTGACATTGAAGACCTTCGTCCCTCCCTTGATGTGAACGAGACTTTCCCTCACCGAGGGGTCCGATAGCGTCAAGTGGTCGAGAATGAGTTTGCTATCGATCACGCCAGTGATCGCATCGCTCTCGATCACCACGTCGCTAGAAACAAAATTTCCCATGAACGACCAGCGGCTGCCGGTCCACTTTACTTGCTTCTCGGCGGCCGCGGCCTGTCGGATGATCTCAACGATCTCGCCCCGGCTGGAGGGCCGAAGCGCCTTTCCAGCCGTGAAGGTGAAAGCCCGAGCCCAGTTGGTGAATGTTGCTGGGGAGGTCTGAGGCGTGGAATCAATCGGGGCGGGGATATCATGAAGTCATTGCCTCCTGAAATCTCGCTGCCGGTCCGCGTCGTGCGGTTGCGAATGATACATCAACATGCAAATGAGGGCACGTCACACGATCTGGGTAATTGTGCAGTTTTGAGGCTCGACCGTTTCACGTCTGGGCACCATCAGGCGGAGGGAAGTTGAGATCACCGAGCCTGCCGCATAAGTGTTCCGCGACGATTCGCGAGGCTCTGAGGCTGTGGTACTATGCTCCGCACCTAATAGCGGCTTATGCTCTGATGTCGGCAACGAAACCAATGCTCTGAAGACCAACCTTTCGACAGGGAGCAGATATGCGGACGACCCTTAGTAGTCTTCCCTGGTTTGCCCTCACCGCGCTCATATTTTTTGCTCCGCCCGCTCCTGGGCAAGACACGGCCACGCTTACAGGCACGATTCGAGACCAGTCGGGCGCCAGCATTCCCGCGGCCGCAGTTGCGATTACGAATACGTCAACCGGCATGGTCCGACAACTGAAGAGCAACTCGGACGGAGAGTACGTCGCTGCTGCCCTGCCACCCGGTACGTACAACGTCGCGGTGACAGCTCCCGGCTTCCACAGATATCAGGCGCAGGGCGTTGTCCTGCGTGTAGCCCAAGATGCGCGCATTGACGTGGCTCTGCAGGTAGGCGATGTCAACGTTCAGGTCACCGTCACTGGCGAAGGCCTCGCCCAGGTGAATACCCAGTCATCCGAGCTAGGTGGCATTATCACCGGCAAGGAATTGACGCAACTCCAACTGAACGGACGCAATTTCACCCAACTGATAACGCTCGTGCCGGGCGTGAGCAATCAAACCGGGCAGGACGAAGGCGTGGTTGGGGCCGAAGGTAGCATCAGCTACAGCGTCAATGGTGGCCGTACGGAATACAACAACTGGGAAGTGGATGGCGGCGACATGATGGACAACGGCAGCAACTTCTCGCTGAACGTCTATCCCAGTGTCGAGGCTATTGCCGAAGTCCAGGTGTTGACCTCGAACTACGGCGCCCAATACGGAAAGAACGGTTCCGGCACTGTCGAAGTAGAAACCAAGTCAGGCACTAACCTTTTTCACGGTTCCGTGTGGGAGTTCGCCCGCAACGAAGCGTTCAATGCGCACAACTATTTTGACTTTCCCGGTACGCCAAAGGCGGGCTACAAGAAACATGACTTTGGTTACAGCATCGGGGGCCCGATCTGGAAGAATCACACCTTCTTCTTCTGGTTGCAGAATTGGAGACGGGAAAAAATTCCTTCCAACTTCGTCAACTTCGTCCCCTCTCTGGCGAACCGTCAGGGGGATTTCACCGACGTCTGTCATCCTGCAGATCCGAATAACCTGACCGACTGCCCCCTCGACGTAAACGGAAACGAGTTTCCTAACGATCAAGTCCCGTTCATCGATGCCAATGCACAAATTTTACTCAACATGATTCCCGCACCGAACGCCACCTCGGGCGGATTACCCGTCTTCGCCGCCTCGGTGCCCAAGCCGACGCGTTGGCGCGAAGACTTGGTACGAATTGACCATGATTTCAATTCCAAGGTGCGCGCCACCTTCCGCTCCATTCACGATTCTTGGGATACGGTGAACCCCACGGTTACCTGGGGAGGTCAGAGCTTTCCAACCATCGGAACGCACTTTATCGGTCCCGGCGTCGAACTGGTTGCCAGGCTGACCGCCACGGTCTCGCCTACGCTCCTCAACGAGTTCGTGGCTAGCTATACCACCGACCACATTAGGCAGATCAATACCAATCCTTCGGTGTGGACTCGCGACAAAAACTTCACCATGACCGGCCTATTTCCCGATTTCGGCGGAAAGCTGCCCGGATTCTGCGTTCAGACCAACGGCGCGTACGGTGGCGGCTTCTGCGAAGGCCCAACTGCGTTCCCTTGGCAGAACTCCAATCCAACCTTCACCCTTCGCGACAACGTTACCAAGAGTCTAGGCAAGCACAAACTGACGTTTGGCGCCTACTTCATGAACGCCCAGAAGAATGAGATGGCATACACAGACCTCGGCGGCGACCTCGTATTCGACAGTACCTTCCCGGTTTCCACCGGAAATGCCTTCGCGGATATGTTGATGGGAAATATCGCAAGTTTTACCCAAGCCAGCTCGCAGCCCAAATATCACATCAACTACAAGATCCTCGAGCCTTACTTCCAGGACGACTTCCACATCCGGAAGAATCTGACTCTAAATCTTGGCGTGCGGATCAGCTTGTACGGAACTTTCTGGGAGACGAACCACCTCATCTCCAACTGGAAGCCCGGCGCCTATGATCCCAACACAGCGCCACAGATTGACATCGGTGGAAGCTTGACTGGCCAAGAGGGAGCGCTGGTCCCCGGCGTCGGAAATCCCTTCGACGGCATGGTGCAATGTGGAGTCGGCGGTGTGCCTCGAGGCTGTTTGAGTGGCCACTTATTCAACCCGGCGCCTCGCCTGGGTTTCGCCTGGGACCCTTTGGGAAATGGCAAGATGTCCATTCGCGGAGGCTATGGAATTTTCTTCGAGCACACCAACGGGCTGGATGCTAATGCGGAAGATCTGGAAGGCACTCCGCCGATCGTGCAGGTTCCTACGCAGTATGATGTTGTGGGCTACACCAGCATCGGTGGTGGTGGATTGTTGTTCCCCCAGTCGACGACATCTATTCCCGATCGCGCCATCTGGCCCTACGTTCAGCAGTGGCACCTTGACGTACAGCGCGACCTGGGCAAGAACACGGTGGCCACACTGGCCTACGTCGGCGCCAAGGGAACCCACCTGACTTTGCAACATGAGCTCAACCAGCTAGCTCCGGTTCCGGCAGCGCAGAATCCCTATCAGCCGGGGCAGGTTATTACCGACGATGACTGCAACTCGATTTCGATCGACCCCAGCACCGCGCAAGCAACTGCCACCGCCAACGTCGACACAGCCAACCCAGTCACGATGACCGGCAGCTGGGCTAACAATTTGGCCGTCGCTTGCGGAAACAATCCCGATGTCTTTCGCACTGCCTTTCCCGGCCTGGGATCGCTTCAGCGCATAGAATCGGTGGCCAATTCCAACTACAACGCGTTGCAGTTTTCCCTGCGCAAGACTAGCGGCCCGCTGACCCTGGATGTGGCCTACACCTACAGCCATTCCCTCGATAATTCATCCGACGCCTTCGACAGCAACTTCGTGAACTCGTACGACTTGGACAAGAACTATGCCAGCTCGAATCATGATCAGCGGCACATCCTGACCGTGGCGTGGGTTTACGAATTGTCGTTTCACGGAAAGGGTTGGTCACGTACCCTTTTCGGTGGATGGCAGCAATCAGGCATCATGACGTCACAAAGCGGGACGCCGTTTTCGGTGGTCGACGGCGTTATTGGCGACAACGCGGGAGTGGCTGACGGTACGACTGGGATCGGATCGTTTGCTGATCGCGTAGGCAATCCATACGCAGTGCCCGCCTCTGACCCAACGATTAAAGGACGCCTGTTTTTCAATCCCGCCGCGTACGCCCAACCTCAAGGCCTGACCTTTGGCGACTCAGGCCGTAACAGCTTGAACAGTCCTCATCGAACAAACTTCGACATGGCGGTATACAAGATCTTCAAGCCGACAGAGAAAATAGATGTTCAGTTCCGCGCCGAAGCGTTCAACATCTTCAACCACACACAGTTCCAGGGTCTTGATAACTACGCCGGCACGACAACGTTTATGTATTCCACCGGCGCCCACATGACCAGAGTGCTGCAGTTTGCTCTCAGGATCACGTTCTAAGCAGGCGCTGGCCAATTGGCTTTCTCTATGGGCAGCTTACAGTTCGGGACCCACAGCCGCCCACGTGACCGAAATCAGCCCCAGCCCTTTCGGGAATGGATCGGTTCGGTTAAACTGCGGCGTTGCACGACGGTAGTCTGCAAAGTACTGTACGTCGCACGTCCAGATTACGATCCCACGACCTCTACCGTGTCTTCCACAGAGATTTTCGCCACCGGCTTCTTCGCCCGCGTTGTGGCGATCACGACCACGCTGGTCAACACCAACAGAGTCCCCAGCATGGTTCGCAAGCCAAGCGCTTCACCGCCCAGGAAATACCCAACCAGCACCGCCACCACTGGATTCACATACGCGTAGGTCCCGACCTTCGTCGGCAACTCATGATGAATCAGCCACACGTAGGCCGTAAACGCGACGATGGAGCCCGCGACGATCAGGTAGAGTAACGAAAACCATGCTCCTCGTGAGACGCTCGACGGATGGAAATTACGAAACTCGCCCAGCGCCGCCGCGGTGAGAGTCAGAAACACTCCGCCGGCAAGCATCTGCGCTCCCGAACTCATGACTTTGGAAGCAGGAAGCGGCAGCCTGCGCGAAAGTGCCGACGATACCGACCAGCTCATCGCCGCAATGATCAGCGCCACCGCTCCTACCAGATCGATTGGCGCCCCGCCGACGTTCAACCCGCGACTCATCAGCACGGCCACTCCCCCAATACCGATCAAGAGCGCCAACGCCAGGCGGAGCGTCAGTCTCTGGGTTCGCAGGAAGATGATTTCCGACAGCGCCGTGAATACCGCGATCGTAGCCATCATCACTGCCGTAATGCCCGAAGGCACACGCTGTTCGGCCCAGAACACCAGTCCGTAGTCGATCACGAAGATCAGCACCGCGAGTAAAGATACCGACATCCACTGCCGTCCGCTCGGAGAGCGCTCGCCCCGTGCGATCATCCAGCCATACAGAACCAGCCCCGCAACCAGAAAACGCATAGCCGCAAGAAGAAACGGCGGAACTTCACGGACGCCGATGCGAATGGCAAGAAATGTGGACCCCCAAACGAAATAGATAATGGCGAAAGCCAACACGGTCTTCCAGGTCGGGGGATGAGTCCTAGCGTCCATAGCCTATTATGCGGGCGCAGCACGGCTGCCGCACGACTGAAGTTGCTCTGCCCAGTTGCCGATGAGTAGACCGGAGGCGATCCTCTGGATTGCGTATGGGGCACTTGACTCGACCTACCACCCGCGCCAAGCCACATAGATCCCCCATTGGAGTCTTTTAAAGTTCCCAGACTGCTGGAGTTTTTCCGAAAATGTCGATGACCAAAATGGGAATGCTGCAGGCCGATAGAGCTGAAAGCCTCAGCACCAGCCTGGTTGCGTTGAAGGAGTTGGCCGATCAGAGGTTTGCCCTCGATCAACATGCGATCGTCGCCATCACTGATGTTCAGGCACGATTACCTACGTGAACGACAAGTTTTGCGCCATCAGTCAGTACTCTAGAGCCGAATTGATCGGCCAGAATCACCGCATCCTCAACTCTGGCCACCATCCGACGGAGTTTTTCCGGCGGATGTATCACACCATCGCCGGCGGGAAGGTTTGGCACGGTGAGATCAAAAACCGGGCCAAAGACGGCTCCATCTACTGGGTGGACACCACCATCGTCCCCTTCATGAGCAGGGAAGGCAAACCACGCCAGTACGTCGCTGTCCGCGCTGATATTACTGATCGCAAGCGAACCGAAGAAGCGCTGAAGCAAGGCCTTGCCACGAGTGATCAAACCCTCAGGGAATTGGCTGACCAGAAATTCGCTTTGGATCAACACGCGATTGTGGCGGTAACCGACGTCCAAGGCACGATTACCTACGTCAACGACAAATTCTGCGACATCAGTAAGTATTCCAAGGCGGAACTCATCGGCCAGAATCACCGCATCCTCAACTCTGGCCACCATCCCACGGAGTTTTTCGGGCGGATGTATCACACCATCGCCAACGGGAAGGTTTGGCACGGCGAGATCAAGAACGGGGCAAAAGATGGCTCGATCTACTGGGTAGACACCACCATCGTCCCCTTCGTCGAGGCCGACGGGAAACCGAGGCAATATATGGCCATCCGTGCAGACATCACCGAACGCAAGCGACTGGCGGCGGTAGTCGAGTCGTCCGATGACGCCATTATCGGCAAGACCTTAGATGGGACGATAACCGCCTGGAATCATGGCGCCGAGAACGTGTTTGGCTATTCGGCTACAGAGGCCATAGGCAAATCGATGCGGATGCTCATACCGCCCGAGCGCGCCAGTGAGGAAAGGGACATTCTGGCGCGCATTGGGCGCGGTCAGAGCGTCGAACATTTCGACACTGTCCGGGTCCGAAAGGATGGCAAGAGAATCGAGGTCTCGGCGACGATTTCGCCGATCAAGGACAGCAGCGGCGCGATTGTTGGCGCCTCAAAAATTGCACGCGATGTCACGGAACGGAAGCTGCCGGAAGAAACTCTGAAGAAGAGCCTCGCCACCAGCGACTCTGCGCTCAAAGAACTTGCCAATCAAAAGTTTGCCCTGGATCAGCATGCCATCGTGGCCATCACCGACGTCCAAGGAACGATTACCTACGTTAATCACAAATTATGCTGCATCAGCCAATATTCCAAAGACGAACTGATCGGCCAGAATCACCGCATCCTCAACTCCGGCCACATCCCAAAGAGTTTTTCCAGCAGATGTATCACACCATCGCCAGCGGGAAGGTTTGGCATGGAGAGATCAAGAACCGCGCCAAAGACGGTTCGATCTACTGGGTTGGTTTACCGTCGTGGTCGTGCCCAAGGCAGACCCGGTAGAAAAAGCGGGCACACTCCGGAGCCTGAGCACAGACAAAAACTTACCTCCGGAGCAACCGTTCTCTATCCCAGCTGGCTTAACAGTTTGCTGAAAAAACTCTGATTTTGGGTGGCGTAGTGTTTTCCAACCCTGCGATAGAGGCTTTCCTTTCTGTCGGGGCCTTGCAGTTCGCTGGAAAACTTGATTGCGGTTCGGTTTTGAAAGGGCGTGGCTTAGCCGTGCCGTAAGTGCCGGTGGGGTGCCCCACTTCTCGCCCCTTTTGCGAGACCTGGGAGACAGCAGATGCCCGTACCAAGCTCCTGCTTAAAAGACAACTCCCGAAGTTCCTGGCGAGGTCAAACCGTCACCGGAAATTCTTCACCAGCATAAGATTGGATTCTGCGAATTCATTCTGAATATAGACGATGGACTTGCCGTCTTGCGACAAGCTCAGGCCCCAACCCGGTTCTTTCTCCAGAGTCCAGACAGGAATTGCTTTGCCGGTTGCGAATTCAAAGAAGTCGATGGTTACTAGAGGAAACTTTCCGAACTTCAGAAAATAGATTCCATCCGCATTGACTCCCCAATTGGGCCACGCGCCACCATCCACATCTTTCAAGACTTCCGCTTCCTGGCCGCCCGGCAACGGAACTCGCCAAACCCCGCCTTGTTCGTACTTGCTGTAATAAAGATAGCGGCCCTCTGGTGACTCAACCGGAGAGATCCCACCATTTCTTGTAATCCTGATTGGCGAACCGCCCTCGACAGGCATTTTCCAAACCTGGAACGGTTCCGTGCCGCGCTTCGAGGCGAAATAAAGCCACTTGCCATCCCGGGACCAGCTTGGCGAGAGATTGTCCGAACCTGCGATGGTTGGTATAAGGTGAGGCAGTCCGCCCGGGATCTCGGCAACGTAAATTTCGCCTCGCTCTTTAGGATGAAATTCGAACGCGATATGACGCCCATCGGGAGACCACCGGGCACGTCCCGCCGTTCCGTGCAAGGAGGTAATCTGGTCACAATTATTGCCTTCGACATCACAGGTCCATATATCCCAAAAGCCCAGGCGGTTGGATTCGAACGCAATCTTCTTCCCGTCAGGAGACAACTCCGGACGCATCTTGTCACCCTTCTCCAAGACCATCGCCGATGGCCGCCGGACATAGTGTTTTGCATCCTTCAGGTCGAGTCGCCAGATATTGAATTTGGATTCTCCCTGCTCGTAAACCAGGGTGTTGCCCTTCGCAGGAACGGACGGCCACGTTGCCTCGCCGACTGGGCCGGCCACCGGCCGCGGTTTACAACCGGTTGCCGAGACTCTCCACAAACCCGTCGCGGCACCTCGGTTGGAAGAGAAAATTATTTCACGGCTGTCGGGGGTCCAGGTGGGAGGGCCCATGATCGGCCGGTTGTCAAAAGTCAGGCGTTTGGCGTGCCCGCCCGCGGCGGGCATAACGAAGACGTCATTACTAACGCCCGCTACCGTAGATCGGACAAAAGCCAACTGGCGTCCGTCGGGCGAGAATGCCGGCTCGTGATCGAGCCAGCCTGCGGGCGGTGACGTAATCGCTCGCGTGCTGGAATCGGTGAGAGACAGAAGTGATATGACGGAGCGAGTCGGATCTGTCGGATTGGTTTCAGAAAAAACCAGCAGATCGCTATTCGGCGACCAGGAAAGCCCCGCTCTCATCGAGGCCATTCCACGGTACACACGATGTTCCGTCCCGCCCAGAGCAGGAATCGTAAGAATCGAAACATCTTTCTCGGCATAGCGAATAAACGCCAACTGACGGCTATCGGGAGACCAGGTTGGGCAGCAGTCGCCAGGATCACCCGTAAGCTGCAGCGACTTCTGCCCTCCTACGACCGCGGCGAAGATTCCGGTGTTATGCGCGCCATCACTTTGACGGAAGGCAACTAATGTGCCGTCGGGCGAGAAAGCGGGAGTGGCTTGGAAGCCGCGTAAGCCGATCAAGGGCACTACCTCGATTCGCTCCAATTGCGAGTCAGGACTCGGCCGGTACAGCGCCCACGTTGTAAGCACACAGAACAGAGCTAAACAAAAGGTGATGCTCATCCAGATCTTTCCCGGAAGATGATGCATGAGCCGTGTGCCGTTGTGAGCTGCCGGATTGACGCTGGGCACCGCTACGGTCGGCGTGGCAGCCTGGAGCGGAGCGATAAACCGGTACCCGCGCTTGGCGATAGTCTCGATGAATCGCGGCTTCTCCGCGGAATCGCGCAGAGCTTCCCGCAGCCGGGCCACCGCGCTGTTCAGGCCATGATCGAAGTCGACAAATGTGTCGGCGGGCCAAAGCGTTGCACGCAGCTCTTCCCGCGTAACCACTTCACCGGCTCGCTCGAGCAAGAGAAACAGAACACGGAAAGGCTGTTCTTGTATCTTGATTCGCCGCCCTTCCCTCCGCAGTTCGCCTGCCTGAAGATCAATCTGGAATACATCGAAGCTGACCATTGCTTCAGCGAACCGACTTTCTGACATTTCGTCACCGCTGGTTAGACGTAATTTTATCCCCGAAGTTAGTGATCCCCGGCTCGCTCGCCCGCTTCCGCCGCGTGATCTGCCGGGAAAGTCCATTTAGTTGACCAGCTTGGCTTCGTTACCCAAACGTGTGGAAACCGTGTGCAGCCTTGCATTGCCGCACACGTCCATTGCGGTGAACGTTGGGTTGAGAAACCGCACAGCAAGGAGCTGTTTCTCTACACACGAGTCTCTGTCCCTGTGATTCGAAGGAGGTCTTGATGAACTCACGAACATTTCTTCTAGTTACGTCACCAGCTATTGTTTGGTTCTGCGTTTTCACGGCTGGGGCCGAACCCTTACAGAATGCAAAGCCGATTGGTGACACAAAAAACCCACAAGTGGACATTTCTTCTCTTCAGCAGCAGGCCCGCCAAGGAGATGCGAAGGCAGAGTACCTCCTAGGCTGGTCATACATGACCGGAACGGGCGTTTCACAGAACTTCGTGGAGGCTGCAAAGTACTATCGTCAAGCCGCCGCACAGTCTTCGCCCGATGCCGAATTTGCGCTGGGGTATCTCTACGAACAAGGCAAAGGCGTGTTGCGTGACTACCACCAGGCTGCTGCCTACTACACAGCCGCAGCACAAAAGGGACACCTGACGGCCGAAAACAATCTGGGTTCCATGTACGAGTACGGCCGTGGCGTGCACAAGAACATTCGCCAAGCCCAACACTGGTATCGGATGGCAGCCGACCACGGAGACGTTACCGCACAATGCAACTTGGCCTCGTTGTACTTTCGCGGAGGACGCGTCCCGCGAAACTACCCACAAGCGGCGGAGTGGTTTAGGAAAGCAGCCGATCGTGGTTATGCGCCCGCTCAGGAAGATCTTGCCTGGATGTACTTCACCGGAACCGGTGTACCTCTGGACTATTCCAGCGCCGCACACTGGGTGCAAATGGCCGCTGATCAAGGGTTTGCGCGTGCGCAATTGGACCTGGCTTACCTCTACGAGCAAGGGAAGGGAGTTCCGCTCAACTACGTCAAGTCCTATATGTGGTACAAAGCCGCAGCGTCCGGAGGTGAGCAGCGGGCGATCGGCAGACTGAAAGGCTTATCGGCGGTGATGACGAAGGAACAGATCAGTCAAGCCAATGCGGCAGCCGGACAGTTATCTAGATCTCCGCCAAAAGTTGACGGCGCGGCAGACTCGAAATCGATCGGGAGTTCATTCATTGGACCGCGCTAGCGACCAGTTCAGGTGGAATCGATTCCGCCGGGTTTGCTCCAGTAGATGCCTGCCGGCAATCCCGTAATGCGATACGATCCGATGGCATCGGTGGTCGTCTGTATGTCCGTGATCGACATTGAGCCGCTCAGCATGATTCCTGCGCCTACGACTGCCAGATGCTGCTCATCGGTTACCGTCCCTTGGAGGGTGGAGGTGGTTTGGGCTGCAAGGCGAAAAGGCCCTACGGCTAGGACGCCACAGAGAAGTGTCCGGAGTATCACCCCCTGGCCACCACGGAGCAGCCCGGCGCACTTTCACGCCACGCTTCGATCCAAGAATGATGCACGATACTTCCCAGATCGGCGGAACTCCGCACCAACATGAGTCACGATCTGAGACTAATGTCCTGGATAGTGAAGGCGAGATTACAAGGTTCTCATTGACTGGCAGACATCGCGTCGTCACAATCCGGAGCCATTACTTCCGGATTGCGCGCTCGCCCCGAATCGCGGTCCGAACAAGTAGATCGTCTGCGCTTGCTATAGTTCCCCAAGCGTGAAGAAGAACGTAGGGAAAACGGGCGAGCCGTGAGGCTCACCCGTCGGAAGGTTCGCGTGAATACCTACAGCCGGAAGCTCAGGCAGCTCTTTCCGCTGCCATCTTCTGCCCGGTCGAAGTGTGTACATCGAACGTACGGAGGTTCGGTTCGCCCTGCAGAAGGTGCCGCACTGATTCGTGGATGTTCTTATACTGCTCGCGGTGATAACGCTCAGCGTCCTCCTTCGTATTCCAGAAGCTGAGAGCGACCACTTTATCGGGTTCTGCGTCCGAGTTGAGAATGATCTCATCCACGAAGCCACTCTGTTTTTTCAGGATGGGAACGCCTTTTTCCTTGATGGTGTTGGAGAGTTCTTTCGCTTTTCCGGGCTTACTGGTGAGTTCGACTAGACGTGTAAACATCGGTTTGCTCCTTTCGTCGGTTAGAAGGTGAAAGGAACCGCCGTGGGCGCGGCGACGGATCAATTTGTTGGTATGAATCCACGCTACGCCTCGCCGGACTCCCGGTCAATTGCCCAGAATTGGTGCAGTGAGTTTTGCTGGCTTGCTTCCCCTGAGTCGTAGAGAACTGTAAAAGGATGTGTCGGGACATTTTGTAAAGCATGTGTCTGCCGGACTCTTATCCGGGAGCTGGACCTAGCAAGCCAGCCCTCCCAAGGCGATTCTCTGAGCTAGCCGTGTTCGACGCGCGCCTTTATATCCGAGTACGCCGCATCGATGAGCCTGCTTAGCGCTGCGGCGTTCGTGGCCGTTCCCGGTCTCAACTTCACATGGCGCATGAACTTGCCGGTGCCTTGCAACAAGCGGGCCGGATCCGGCAGTGCTGCGCCGTGAAAGAACCCCACGTTTACGTGCGAAGTGAATACATTGACGTAGCCGAACGGCACATCTCCCAAACATGCCACCGGACAGCCGTCATGCAAAAGTTCCCGGACTTCGTCCCCGCATTTTCGCATCACCTCAAACCACTGATGCGCGATGGCTCCCAATTCACCTGCATGCTCGTTCATCCACGCATCGATGGTGGGATCCCGCTCGACAGCGCCGTTGAATCGCAGCAATTCCGTTCTCATCGTCGCTCCACATCAACATCGGCGACCACAAACTCGCGGAGGGCTGGCTGGCCAGCCCGCGTTGCCGGTTAATGGAAGTTTTTCATCAACATGATATTGGATTGTTTGAACTCGTTTTGAACATACAAGATGGATCTGCCATCTCCAGATAGGACCAATCCCGGACCATATGGCTTCTCCAGGGTCCAGATAGGAATGATTCTGTGCGTGGCAAATTCGAAGAATTGTACAGTCGCGTGGGGCTGGGTATTGACCCTTCGGATGAAGTAAATTCCATTCTGCCCAAGTGCCCAGTTGAACCAGAATAACCCCTGATCCAAAACGCGGGTTTCTTCGCCGCCCTGCAGTGGCATCTTCCATATGCCTGGCACGTCAAACTTCGAGTAATAAAGAAAGCGGCCATCGGCTGATGCCGCGGCAAAAACGCCGCCGTTCTTGGTTACCTGGACAGGGGGTCCTCCGTTGAGTTGTATCTTCCATAATTGAAACGGCCCGCCACCTCGGTCAGAGTAGAAATAAATCCACTTTCCATCTCGCGACCAATTGGGCCCTCCGTTATCCGCTCCTGGTAAGGTGGCCAGCAGCCGCGGCCTGCCTCCTCCCACCTCAAGAAAATATACTTCGCTGTGTTCTTGGGGACGAAACTCAAAGGCGATATAGTGGCCGTCCGGCGACCAACGCGCGGCTCCAGCCGTACCGTGCAAGGAAGTCAATTGCCCACAATTCGACCCGTCACTGTCGCAAGCCCAAATTTCCGGATACCCGAAGCGAGCCGATTCGAACGCAATCCTTTTCCCGTCGGGAGAAAAGTGCGGCCGCCCAGCCCCGCCTTTTCCCGATATGACCTCCGCAGGCGGGCCCTGGCGATGTTTTTCGTCCCTCAGGTTCAACCGCAAAATGTTGAGCTTGCCGGGAGAACCCTGCAGATAAACGAGCTGATTACCTTTAGGAGAAATGGAAGGGAGCACGGCGTCCACACCGACACCTGGAACCGGCCGTGGTGTCCCTCCGGAAGCGGATATGCGCCACAGAGTCTCGGAACCTCCACGCAGCGAAGAGAACACGATATCGCGACCGTCCGGAGTCCAAGTGATTCCATCTATGAAGCACTTATCAAAACTCAGCCGTTTAGGTGCGCCACCCGTGGCGGGCACAACATAGAGGTCCTCCACAACACCCGTAGCAATCGCTCGGACAAAAGCCACGGTCGAGCCATCGGGCGAGAAAGCAGGACCAAAATCGAGCTCCTGACCTGACGGTGACGTAAGCCGTCGTGTGGTGGAATCGAGCGAAAGCAACGCAATCCAGGTGTGGGTTTTGTCCGTCTGGCTCTCCGAAAAGGCCAGAACTTTGCCATCCGGCGACCAATCCAAGGACCGAGGAAAAATACTGACGGGCCCTGAGTATAACCGGTGCTCAGTACCGCCAAAAGCTGGCATCACGTAAATAGCAACTCCCTCGTCAGTGGGGCGGGAAAAAGCGAGCTGTCGGCCATCCGGTGACCACCGCGGACAGCAGTCGCCAGAATTGCTAGTCAGGCGCAGCGACTTCTCGCCCCCGACCACCGTCGTGTAAATCCCGGAATTCTCCTTGCCATGGAGGTCAAAGGCGACCTGGTTGCCGTCGGGCGAAAAAGCCGGCGAACCCTCAAAACCAGGCAGGCCGACCAAGGGCACCACCTCAATTGGGGGCAGCGGCGTTTCTGCTCGGTTTCGCGCTAACCGCCAGATTCCAATCCCGGAGAGCAGGGCTAACAACGTGGTCCCGACTGACATCCACCGTGCTTTCGGCGCGAGTCTCTGCAAGCCCACTTTCGCAAGACGAGGTGAGGCTACCTGTGCACTTGGCTTCTCCACTGGCCGATAAAACGATAGCCGCGGCGAGGGAGAGTCTCCACAAACCTCGGATTGTCGGCGTCGTCTCGCAGCGCGATTCGGATCTTGGTGATAGCTGTATTGAGGGCGTGGTCAAAGTCGACAAAGGTGTCTTCGGGCCAGACCTGCTGGCGCAGCTCTTCCCGCGTAACCAATTCGCCCGAGTGTTTCAGCAGGATGGCACAGACTTGAAACGGCTGTCCCTGCAGTGGCACCTTCACTCCATTCTTGTGCAGTTCCCCCGTCTGTAAGTCCGCTTCAAAGATTCCGAAGCGAACAATCTGCGCAGAACGGTTGGCCTCGTCCATGTAACACCAGCCTTGTGAACCGGAACTCTAGCACTCTCAGTCAGCTTTTCCAACTTGGACCTCTGGAGGTGCTTATCCAAACCCCCTACCGACAACACATTAGCGATAGCGGATAAATAGTTATGCAATGTATGCGGCGTTCATTGAGGTACCTGAACCTGTAATTCAGCGTAGGCGTCACCGCGAATCACCAAGGGGTGAACGCCATGAACTGCCCGCTTTTCTCCACTGGTCTGCTGGTCATCCTCACACTGTCCCATGCCGACCGCAGTTGGTCCCAGGCGATCACTGCGCCTGCTGATCCCGCATTGCAGGGAGCACACTCGTCCGCTCACCTGTTGATAAAACTTCCTATCCGTCTGTATTGGGGCTATTTGGTTGTCGTTGAAGGATCAATTGGCAATATCCAGAAGCTAAATTTCCTGGTGGACACCGGGGCCTATCCAAGTGTCGTCGACCAAAAAATCGCGTGTAGCCTTGGGCTGGCCGAACAGCCCGGTAGAGTGAATCTGTCGAATAAGAGTGTTCAGACGCGGCTGGTCGTCCTGCCTTCCCTGCTTCTTGGCCCGGTTCATGTCGAGTCCCTCCACGTTCTGACGGAAGACCTCTCCTTTTTTCAGAAGGCCTTCGGCCAAAGGGTGGATGCGATTGTCGGTCTGGATGTTCTCAGGAAAAGCAGTTTTAGCATCAACTATAGGACGAAGGAAATGCTCTTCGGTCCGATCGCGAGCCTGACTTTCTCCGCACCATTCGACACCGATGTACCTGTTGTGACCATTCGAATGGAATTCCAAAATCGACAGCTCCGCCTAGTGGTCGATTCGGGCGGACCGGACCTGATGCTCTTCCAAAGTCGGATGCCAGACCCCACCGGCCTTCAGGCGTTAGGGACCCAAACGGTTGCCGACGTCAGTGGCACATTTCAGCGCAGGAAAGTGAGGATTTCTGAGGTATCTTTAGGCAAAGTAACAATCGGCTCGCAAATCGCGTTTGTGGTGGATGACCGAAAGGATGACGGAGATAGTTTTGATGGCGTTTTGGGGGTTAGGGGGCCTCAGTTCTGGAAAATTGCATTTGACTTTGAACACCGCAGGTTTAGCTGGGAACGCTAGCAGGCAGGCTGATCCCGAACGACGATTCTTTCCGAGCGACGCGCAAACCGGAAGGAATTCTGGCTAAGGCAGCGCTTATTCTGCGACCCCTAAGGTTGCGTTCCCGCCCCCCGTGTCTCCTCAGCCTGCGCCCCCGCCACCGCCGGATAAGCCGCCACTCTCCGCCGACGCAAATCCGCCGGCAACTCTGACCGCAGCAGCCACAGTCCGCCAGCCACCGCCGCTGCCCACGTAATCGAAATCAGCCCCAGCCGCAGCCCATCCGCAACCCGGCTGCCGAGTCCCGAGATTGAGAGCGGGACCACCTTTGCCACTTCAAAGCTCACCGCTCCCGCAATCACCGCCGTCAGCGCCGATTTGCCCAACTCTCCCCAACGCAACTCTCCCAGAGCAACCAGTTTCCGGTAATGCAGCAGCCACGCCAGCGCCAAAAGGTTCAATCCAATCCCGATGTCCGACGCAAACGCCAGCCCTACCACCCCGAAGCTGTGAAACAGGATCGAATAGATCGGCAGCGACGCACCCGTGATGATCGTGACCGCCGCCATCGGAGTGAAAGTATCCCCCGCCGCGTAGAACGCCCGCGCGTACAGTCCCTGCGCCGACCACAGCGCCAGCGACAGCGAGAACCAGAAGAAGTAGACCGCCGTCGTTTGCGTGTCTGAAAACAGAAACCGTCCCCGCCGGTAAACCAGATCGATCAGCGGTAAGGCCGCTGCCATCATCCATGCCGTAGCCAGGAACGACGCCGCCGACACCCGGTACACCGAATCGTTCACCGTGTCAGCGAAATCTTTCAGCCGCTTCTCATTGAACAGTCGCGCAAAAAACGGCAGAGAGGCCTGTCCCGTAGCCTGCCCCAACACCGCAATCGGCACTGCGAACAAGCGTTTGGCATAGTTGAGCCGCGCGATGTCCCCGACGCCGCTCGAGGCATAGTGCCGCAGAATCCAGTCATCGGCAGTCACCAGCGACACCCCCAGCATCAGCGGAACCGAAAGCTGCACCCACTCCCGGAACGCCGGATTGGTGATGTCAAACGACGGCCGATAGCCCGTCCCGATCCTCGCCGCGCCGATCACGCTTGCCAGAAAAGGTCCGACGAAACTTCCCGCCAGCGCACCGTAGGCCAGCGACGCGATGCCGAAGCGATGCCCCCCAACCACGCCCCCCAGAATGATGCAGATGTTGTACAGCAGCGGCCCAAACGCCGGAAAAAGAAACAGCCGGTGCGAAAGCAACACCGCCGACACCACTCCGCCCACGTAGAAGAAAATCTGCGCCGGCAACAGAATGCGCGTCAGGTGAACGCAAAGTTCCAACTGCGCCGGCGAGAATCCCCGAAACATCCAGCGCACAAACTGCGGCGTGAAAATCTCGGTGACAATCGTGCCCACCATCAGAACCGCCGTCATCACCGTAATAACAATGGAGAAGGTCTTCTGCGCCTCGGCGTCCCGTTTCTCCGCCAGAAATCGCGTGTAGATCGAGATGAACGTGATCGACGCCGCGCCTCCCGCCACAATGTAGTTGAGCCAGTCCGGCAGCGTGAAGGCGGCGACGTAAGCGTCCGTCTGCGGCCCCGCTCCGAAGGCATACGCGATGTAAGCCTCCCGCACGTAGCCGATCACACGGGACAGCATCACCGTCCCCATCAGCAGCAGGGTCGCCGAGAACGCCGTGTGCTGGTGCGATGGACGGAAAAACCGCAGAAGTTTCGTCATGGGTCAGCGGAATCCCCATCTTATAGGAAGCCGGCACGGCAGACCGTTTATCAGTGTGAATCGGCATCTCCCTTTCCGTTCTAGATGCCGGTTGATGTCACACGCTATCCCCTCTGCCCTCAATGCCTTGCCTCTTGATCTCCGCTTGAGCCCGATTTGATCCCGCGTGCATTGTCACGTACTCCATCGCATCGCATAGTGGCGCAGGAGCATGGAGGCGAACATGGCAATCCTTGGGGTTCAACCGATGACCGCATTCTGCGAGCAGGTAAATCCGCGCGTGCTGCTGGAGATGCGGCACATGCGGTCATTCCCCGAGCCTCGCCCCGAGACCCGCCGCATACAGGAAAGCTGGATCGCAGCCGCCGAGAAGCGCGCGCTGACATGGCTGGCCCTGCGCACTCCCGAATCCATTAACCCCGACCACCTGACAACCTTGGGTCTAGCCGCGCAGGTCGGCGCAGGAGTGTGCTACGCGCTGGCGAGTCGGAACCAATACTGGCTCATAGGCTCGATCGCGTGCCTCGCGTTCAACTGGTTGGGAGACTCACTCGACGGAACGCTGGCGCGAGTGCGGCAGAGGCTGCGTCCGCGATACGGATTTTACGTCGACCACATGGTGGATAGCTTTGGAGCTCTTGCGCTGACGGGCGGTCTGGCCATGTCTGGGTACATGCATCCTGGAATCGACATTGGATTGCTGATCGCTTTCCTCCTGCTCTCGATTCAGTCGTATCTCGCAACTTACGCGCTGGGTGAGTTCCGTCTGTCATTTTGGCGGTTCGGGCCTACGGAGTTGCGCATTTTGCTGGCCGTGGGAAACCTGGCCTTGTTGTGGAGACCGACGGTTCATTTCCTGGGCGCGCAGTACCGGTTGTTTGATGTTGGGGGAGTCATGGGGCTGGTCGGCATGGGCGTGATGGTGATCTCTTTCACTTTGCAGAACACCGTCCGGCTGTATCGCCAAGAAAGGATTCCGTGAAGACGCAAACGCTGGTGCGATGGCTCAAGTTCAACCTTGTCGGAGGAATTGGCATTCTCGTGCAGTTCGTCGCGCTGTTCATGATGAAAAGCGTTCTGCACCTGGACTACCTCGCCGCGACCGCGCTGGCGGTCGAGGCCGCCGTATTGCACAATTTCGTCTGGCATGAACGCTACCCGTGGGCCGACCGCGTGCAACCGTCGTGGCGCCGGTCGCTCACGCGGCTTGTGCGTTTCAACCTCACCACCGGCGGAGTCTCCATGGTTGGCAATCTGGCGCTGATGAAGGTGATGGTCGGCGTGGGACACGTGAACTATCTCGTGGCCAATGGGATCGCGATCGCACTGTGCCCGCTGGCGAACTTTCTGGTGAGCGAGGAGTGGGTGTTCGAATGAACTTCTTGCCGCTGATTTAGCCAGATTAACGCAGATCTAAAAACTAACAACATAGAAAAGCCTAAGCTTCGCATCGAGGACTCAGGCGCCCTCCGGCAAGGGCTTGCCGATTTCCCAATGGTGTCCGAACGGGTCGACAATGCGTCCCACGCGCCAACCGTAGGGCTGGTCGGCGACCGGCGAAATCACGCCGGCCCCGGCTGAGACCGCGCGTGCGAAGGCGGCATCGGGATCGTCAACGACCATCACCATCCGCACCGAACCGCCGCCAAGAGACTGGGGGCTGAAGTTCAAGTTCTCCGGGGACTCATCCGCGACCCAGAATTGGGCTGCTCCCACGGACAACTGAGCTACTACCTCTCCGCTATCGTTGTCGAGGCGGAACAGCTCGCCGGCTCCGAATGCTGCCTTGTAGAATTCGACGGCTTTTGCGCCGCGACGAACTGAGAGCATTGGCGCTATGGAGGTGTTTTGATTTTTGACGCTCTGGGAATCCTGGGTCATGGAAATCTTCTCTCTCGTTGGTTTGGCGCCTGCTTGTTTCTTCTCGGGATTTAGTGTTCCGGCTCTGAGTCCTCGGTTTCTTCGGGGACGCCGGTGGGGCTTCGAAGTAGATTTGGTAGCCGTCCGGGTCGGACAGGTTTCCGACGAACGGTCGCTTAGCCTTGATCCCGCGCGAGGTAACCTGGCGGTAGATGGCGAGGGCGTCTTCACCGATGAAGTAGATGGATACGCCCTCGCCCACTTTCCCCGTGGGCGCCCAGGAATCGTGCCCTTGGTTTCGAGGGTCATGGGTTGAGACCTGCGTGTGCAGCATTGTACTTCTTCTGTAGCGAGGGGTGAGAAACTCGTGTCGTCCCTACGGGACTCGTTCCATCGGTGGGGACTGACCCAGCACTTACGTCCCTTCGGCAAGCTCAGGGCAGGCTCTGGGCTATCGTATGCTGCCCTTCGGGGTTTGATTAGCTGAGCTGATTTGCAAATCGGCAGTCATGGTAGCACGGGGAAGCAGGGTGCCCGTTATGGCATCTGTGCCTCGTAGCGCCGGCACGGTTTCGACTTCGGAGCGGCGGGCGAGGACGCCCGCCCCTTCGGCTTCGCTCAGGGCAGGCTCCCAGCCGCCGGGACGGCGACGCTGCGGCAACCCGGGCCGTGGTAACCCTCGGAAAAGTCTCATCTTGTCCCCCAGTACAGGAAATACTGTAGAGATAATTCCCTAGGGCCTGTGCTACGTATGCATATTGGCTGGTATGCTCCCCCCAGACCTCTACAGCCTATTACCAGTCGACTCCGTGCGGCTGCTGGAGTGCTTTGCCGCCGAACAGGAGCGGTTCTGGCGGTGGCCACGTAACTTAATGCCCGTCAAATTGGAATGCCCGATCCGCTCGACGCCATCGCCGTCTGAACCAGCCGTATGGCGTGTCCATACCCGTTTGTTTTTGATCCAGGAGATAGGGATATGAAGCGAACCCTGCAGAGTAGCGAAGTCTCGGCGCCCGATGAAACCGTTGCAACCCGCGCTAAAAAACAGGAGAGAGAAAACGGTAACGGAACGGGAGCGCCGGGGGCGGAGCTGAATCTGATTCTCGCCAGCCTGCAGACCATGCGGGATGGAGATTTCTCGGTGCGACTGCCGGGGCATTGGACGGGAATCGCAGGCAAGATTGCCGATACCTTCAACGAGATCGTCACCGCGAACCAGCAGATCGCGCAAGAACTGAAGCGCGTGGGGCAGGTGGTCGGAAAAGAGGGCAGGACCCGCGAACGGACTCGGTTTCACCAGTCGAAGGGGGCGTGGGGCGAGATGGGAGTGTCCGTCAACACGCTGGTGGACGATCTCCTGCGGCCTACGGCGGAGGTTACGCGAGCGATCGCCGCGGTGGCGCAGGGCAACCTGAGACAGACTGTGCAACTTGACGTAGATGGCAGGCCGTTGGAGGGAGAATTCCTGCGGTCGGCAACCATCGTCAACACGATGATTCAGCAGTTGGGCGTGTTTACGGCGGAAGTAACGCGCGTGGCACGCGAAGTGGGTACGGAAGGAAAGCTGGGTGGACAGGCGGTTGTGCCGGGTGTCGCGGGAACGTGGAAGGACCTTACCGACAACGTTAACTACATGGCCGGAAACCTGACTGGGCAGGTGCGCAACATCGCGGAAGTGGCGACTGCCGTGGCCAGTGGCGACCTTTCTCGCAAGATTACCGCGGACGTCCGCGGCGAAATTCTACAGCTCAAAGAAGCCATCAACACGATGGTGGACCAGTTGCGATCGTTCGCTTCCGAAGTGACGCGCGTGGCTCGTGAAGTGGGTACTGACGGCAAGCTGGGCGGGCAGGCAGTTGTGCCGGGCGTGGCGGGCACGTGGAAAGATCTGACCGACTCCGTGAACGCCATGGCCGGAAACCTTACGGCCCAGGTACGAAACATCGCCGAAGTGACGACGGCTGTGGCCCGCGGCGACTTGTCCCGCAAGATCACCGTCGATGTGAAGGGAGAAATTCTCGAACTGAAGGACACCATTAATACGATGGTGGATCAGCTGAATGCGTTCGCGGGCGAAGTGACGCGCGTGGCTCGCGAAGTGGGAACAGAAGGAAAACTTGGCGGGCAGGCGCAGGTGCCGGGCGTTGGTGGTACCTGGAAGGATCTCACGGACAACGTGAACTTCATGGCCAGCAACCTGACGGGCCAGGTGCGAAACATTGCGGAAGTGGCGACGGCTATTGCTAGCGGGGATTTGTCGCGCAAGATCACCGTCGATGTGCGTGGCGAAATCCTGCAGCTGAAAGAGACGCTGAATACGATGGTGGACCAGCTGAACCGGTTTGCCGGCGAAGTTACGCGCGTGGCCCGCGAAGTGGGTAGCGAAGGCCGGCTGGGTGGTCAGGCTAACGTGCCGGGCGTCGCGGGAACGTGGAAGGATCTCACGGACTCGGTCAACTCGATGGCCGGCAACCTTACTGGTCAGGTGCGAAACATCGCGGAAGTTACGACGGCTGTGGCTCGCGGCGATTTGTCACGCAAGATCACGGTGGACGTGAAGGGCGAAATTCTCGAACTGAAGAACACTATCAACACCATGGTGGACCAGCTCAACGCGTTCGCCGGTGAAGTGACGCGCGTGGCCCGCGAAGTGGGTACGGAAGGAAAGCTGGGTGGGCAGGCCCAAGTGCCGGGCGTGGCCGGTACCTGGAAAGATCTCACCGACAACGTGAATTTCATGGCCAGCAACCTGACGGGCCAGGTGCGAAACATTGCCGAGGTCGCAACCGCTGTGGCCCGCGGCGATTTGTCGCGCAAGATTACGGTGGACGTGAAGGGAGAAATTCTCGAACTGAAAGACACCATCAACACGATGGTGGATCAGCTGCGATCGTTCGCCTCGGAAGTAACGCGTGTGGCCCGCGAAGTGGGTACGGACGGCAAGCTGGGCGGACAGGCGCTGGTGCCCGGCGTCGGCGGAACGTGGAAGGATCTTACGGATTCCGTGAATTCCATGGCTAGCAACCTGACTGGCCAGGTGCGTAACATCGCGGAAGTTTCGACGGCGATTGCCAGCGGCGACTTGTCGAAGAAGATCACGGTGAACGTGAGCGGCGAAATCCTGCTGCTCAAGGAAACCATCAATACGATGGTGGACCAGCTGAACGCGTTCGCTGCCGAAGTGACGCGCGTGGCTCGCGAAGTGGGCTCCGAAGGCAAGCTGGGCGGGCAGGCGCAGGTTCCGGGTGTGGCAGGAACGTGGAAGGATCTGACGGACTCCGTCAACTCGATGGCCGGAAACCTTACTGGTCAAGTCCGTAATATCGCGGAGGTGACGACGGCCGTGGCGCAGGGAGACTTGTCGCGCAAGATCACGGTCGATGTGAAGGGTGAAATTCTCGAACTCAAGAACACCATCAACACGATGGTGGACCAGCTGAATGCGTTCGCGGGCGAGGTGACGCGCGTGGCCCGCGAAGTCGGAACGGAAGGAAAACTGGGTGGTCAGGCGCTTGTTCCCGGTGTCGGTGGGACCTGGAAGGACCTTACCGATTCCGTGAATTTCATGGCCAGCAACCTGACTGGCCAGGTGCGAAACATCGCGGAAGTGGCGACGGCGATCGCCAGCGGAGACCTTTCGCGCAAGATCACGGTCGACGTCCGCGGAGAGATCCTGCAGCTCAAAGAGACGCTGAATACGATGGTGGAGCAGTTGCGGTCATTTGCGGCCGAGGTGACGCGCGTGGCCCGCGAAGTCGGCACGGAAGGCCGGCTGGGTGGTCAGGCTAACGTGCCGGGCGTGGCGGGAACGTGGAAGGATCTTACGGATTCCGTGAATGCCATGGCCGGCAACCTGACGGCCCAGGTGCGAAACATCGCAGAAGTTACGACGGCTGTGGCTCGCGGCGATTTGTCGCGCAAGATCACGGTCGATGTGAAGGGTGAAATTCTCGAACTCAAGAACACCATCAACACGATGGTGGACCAACTGAATGCGTTCGCTGCCGAGGTGACGCGCGTGGCCCGCGAAGTGGGTACGGAAGGCAAGCTGGGCGGGCAGGCGCAGGTTCCGGGAGTTGCCGGTACGTGGAAGGATCTCACCGACAACGTGAACGTCATGGCGGCGAACCTGACTGAGCAGGTGCGCGGCATCGTGAAAGTTGTGACCGCGGTTGCCAACGGCGAGCTCACACAGAAGCTGACGGTGAACGCCAAGGGTGAAGTAGCAGCCCTAGCGGAGACGATTAACAACATGACAGACACGTTGGCGACCTTCGCCGACCAGGTGACGACGGTGGCTCGCGAAGTCGGCGTGGAGGGCCGGCTGGGCGGCCAAGCGAACGTGCCCGGAGCTGCCGGAACATGGAAAGACTTGACGGGCAACGTGAACCTGCTGGCCGATAACCTGACCAACCAGGTGCGCGCTATTGCCGAAGTCGCGACCGCTGTGACCAAGGGCGATCTGACGCGATCGATTCAAGTAGAAGCCAGCGGTGAAGTCGCGGAGTTGAAAGACAACATCAACACGATGATCGACAACCTGCGGCTCACGACTGACCGCAACACGGAGCAAGACTGGCTCAAGACCAACCTTGCACGTTTTACCGGTATGTTGCAGGGGCAGCGCGATCTCACCACGGTGGGCCGCATGCTGCTTTCGGAGCTGGCCCCGCTGGTGAATGCCCAGCAAGGCGTGATCTACCAGATGGCGGATGGAGATGAGTCCAGCGGCTTGGTATTGCTGTCGGCCTTCGCCGATACCGGGCAGGAAGGTCACTCGCACCGTCTGCGGATTGGAGAAGGGCTGGCGGGACAGTGCGCGGCGGAAAAGCGGCGCATGCTGATCAACGACTTGCCGCCTTATGCGACTCCCATCCGTTCGGGACTGTTCCAGGCGGTGCCGCGGAATGTCATCGTGCTGCCGGTTCTGTTCGAAGACCGGGTTAAGGCGGTGATCGAGCTGGCGTCTTTGAGCGCGTTTACGCCTTCACACCTGGCCTTCCTCGATCAGCTTACGTCGAGCATCGGCATCGTGCTCAACAGTATTGAGGCCACGATGCAGACGGAAAGCCTGCTGAAGCAGTCGCAACAGCTCGCTATCGAACTGCAGACGCAGCAGAAAGAACTGCAGCAGACCAACGAGCAACTGGCGCAGAAAGCGCAGCAGCTGGCAGAACAGAACGTGGAAGTGGAGCGCAAGAACCAGGAAATCGAGCAGGCACGCCGCGCTCTGGAAGAGAAGGCGAAGGAACTGGCTCTCACTTCGAAGTACAAGTCAGAGTTCCTGGCCAACATGTCGCACGAGTTGCGCACGCCGCTGAACAGCATTCTGGTGCTGGGACAACAGCTCGGCGACAACCCGGATGGCAACCTGACGCCGAAGCAGGTCGAGTTCGCCCGCACCATTCACGGCGCGGGAACCGATTTGTTGAACCTGATCAGCGACATTCTCGATCTTTCGAAGATCGAGTCGGGTACGGTCTCGGTGGAGGCCGAGGAGGTGTTCTTCAACAACCTGCTGGAAACGGTGGGACGGCCATTCCGGCACGAGGCAGAGAACCGCAAGCTGTCGTTTGAGGTGCATAGTGACCCGCATCTCGCCCGCAGCCTGGTTACGGACTCGAAGAGGTTACAGCAGGTGCTCAAAAACCTGCTGTCGAACGCCTTCAAGTTCACGGAGCAAGGTGGAGTTCGTCTAACGGTTTCGGAGGCCGGCAGCGGCTGGAGCGAAGACCATCCCATTCTCAGCAAGGCGGCATCCGTCATTGCCTTCGAGGTTGCGGACACCGGCATCGGCATTGCCTACGAGAAGCAGCGCATCATCTTCGAGGCCTTCCAGCAGGCAGATGCCGGCACCAGCCGCAAGTACGGCGGAACGGGGCTGGGGCTGGCGATCAGCCGCGAACTGGCCAGCCTGCTCGGCGGCGAAATCCAGCTGCACAGCGCGCCGGGATCAGGCAGTACGTTTACACTTTACCTGCCGAAGACCTATGTGGGGCCGTCGGCGTCGAGCACATCAGCGGCTGTGGCGGCGGAAAGCAAGACCAAGCCGTCGAGTGCTGCTCCGCTGCATCTGGCCAGCATGAACGTCGTGGAAGTGCCGAAGGAGCACATTGCAGACGATCGCGAGAACCTGCAGCCTGACGACACCGTATTGCTGGTTGTGGAGGATGATCCGCACTATGCTCGCGTGTTGTGCGATTTGTCGCACGATCAGGGATTCAAGGTATTGGTGGCGAACCGGGGCGCGGAAGCGCTTGAGCTGGCGCGTGAGTATCATCCAGCCGCGGTCTCGCTCGACGTATTCCTGCCGGACATGCTGGGATGGACGGTCCTGAATCATTTGAAGCAGGATCCGGCCACGCGGCATATTCCGGTGCAGATGCTGACACTTGATGAAGACCGTCAACATGGTTTGGCGCGGGGGGCGTTTGCCTTCGTCACCAAGCCGACGACGCCGGAGGAAATCGAAGGAGCGCTGGCTCGGATCAAGGATTACTCGACTCCGCGGCGCAAGCGGTTGCTGATCGTGGAAGACAACGCCAGCGAGCAGCTGAGCATCCGCGAGTTGCTCGGTTACGACGACATCGACATCTCGGTCGTTTCGAGCGGGAAGGAAGCGTTGAGCGCGCTGGATGAACAGCAATTCGACTGCGTGGTGCTCGATCTGAAGCTGCCGGACATGTCGGGCTTTGAGGTCCTCGAACACCTGCGCGATACCCCGGCACTGAGCGAGTTGCCGGTGGTCGTCTTCACCGGCAAGGAGCTTTCGCCGGATGAGGATGCACGCCTGCATACGCTGGCTCGCAGCGTGGTGGTGAAGGGAGTGGAATCGCCGGAGCGCTTGCTCGACGAGACTGCGCTGTTCCTGCACCGCGTGGTAGCGGATCTGCCGCCGGAAAAACAGCGCATGCTGGACCGGCTGCATCGATCGGATGATGCGCTGGTGGGCAAGAAGGTGCTCATCGTCGACGATGATGTGCGCAACATTTTCGCGTTGAGCAGTGTTCTTGAACGCAGGGGCATGACCGTGCTCACGGCGGGTACCGGACGCGAGGCTATCGAGACGCTCGAGTCCACGCCGGACGTGGGGATGGTGATGATGGACATCATGATGCCGGAGATGGATGGATATGAAACCATGCAGGTGATCCGTCAGAACCCGGAATTCCGGCGGCTGCCGATTATTGCGTTAACCGCGAAGGCGATGAAAGGTGACAGAGAAAAGTGCCTGGAAGCTGGGGCTTCGGAGTACCTGGCCAAGCCAGTGAACACCGAGCAGTTGCTCTCGGCGTTGCGGATGTGGCTGCATCGATAAGGAAGGGAGCCGAACGCGCGAGTTGTGCGCCGCAACAAACGCGACCCTTCCGCAAACTCAGGGCAGGCCGCATGGCGCGGCTCGCTCAGGTCCTTCGGCGGGCAAGAAACGCCCGCCTCAGGATGACATTCAACAAGGGGAACCATGAGCGTCCATGAAAAAGTGAACATCCTGATGGTCGACGACCAGCCCGCCAAGCTGCTGAGCTATGAAGTCATGCTGGGCGAGTTGGGAGAGAACCTGATCAGGGCCAATTCGGGCAGAGAGGCACTGGAGTTATTGCTGAAAAATGAAGTCGCGGTGGTGCTCATGGACGTGAGCATGCCGGAACTGGACGGCTTCGAACTGGCGGAAATCATTCGCCAGCATCCGCGCTATCAGAAGACGGCCATCATCTTCATCTCGGCGGTGCATCTGACCGATCTTGACCGGCTGAAGGGATATCAACGCGGCGCTGTGGACTACATCTCGGTTCCGGTGGTTCCGGAATTGTTGCGGGCCAAGGTGTCAGTATTTGCCGAGCTGCACCGGCGCGCCCACCAGCTGGAAATGCTGAATCGCGAGCTGCGCCGGCTGTCGAGCAGCCTGATCGCGATGCAGGATGACGAGCGGCGGCGCATTGCGCGCGAATTGCATGACGGCCTGGGTCAGGAGCTTACCGCGGCCAAGATGATTGTCGACGGGATTCTTTTCCAGGAGAAGGGGGAAGCGTCGTCGTTCAAGAGGAATGCGGCGGCGGACGCGAGTTCCCTGATTGACCGGGCGATCCAGCAGGTTCGCAGCATTTCTCACCTGCTGCATCCGCCGTTGCTGGACGAAGTCGGATTGCTTTCGGCGCTACGCTGGTTCCTGGAAGGGTTTACGAAACGCAGCGGCCTGCACACGGTTCTGGAAGTGGAGCCGCAAGAGTTTCCCAGGCTTCCGTCGGAGCTGGAGACGGCCATCTTCCGCATTGTGCAGGAGGCTCTCAATAATGTGTTTCGCCACGCCAAAGCAAGGAATTGCTGGATTACAGTGAAACACGCCTCCGGCCAGGTTACCGTCACGGTTCGTGATGACGGCAAGGGTGTGGAGCAGGGCGTGACGGAGTTTCGTCCCGATCGCATCGGGATGGGGATTGGCGGGATTCGGCAGCGCATCAAGGAATTTGGCGGTGAGCTGCGGTTGGCGAGACTGAATCCGGGGACGCTGGTGGAAGTCGTGATTCCGACGAAGTCATTGCCGCAGGCGCCGCAAACGTCGAAGGTTTCATCGGCGGTGGTGGCTTCGATTGCGAAATAAGCGAGGCGATCGCGTGATGGCAAACCTCAGTGGCTAAAGCCACGGCTGAGTTGTGGCACTTACGGCGCGGCTAGAAGCCGCGCCCTTTCAAAACAGAACCTCCCTCAAAACAGACTGGCCTTTCAAACAGATCCGCTTTCCAAACAGGACAGTAAGCTTCACATTCCCGGTCATTTCTCGTAGATCATTTCTTGTAGATCACTCCACCCTTCATTACGAACGCGACACTACCGAGGACGCTTACGTCCTGCAGCGGGTCGCCGGGGACGGCGACGATGTCGGCGAGGTATCCGGGCTCGAGTGAGCCAATCTGACCTTTCCAGTCCAGCAATTTGGCGCCGTTCAGCAAGTCGGCCTGCAATACCGCCAGGGGCGACATGCCGAACTTCACCATGAGGGCGAACTCGCGGGCTTGGGTGCCGTGGGGGAACGGGCCGACGTCGGAGCCGAGCGCCATGGGGACTCCGGCGGCAATTTGCTTTTTGAATTCCTGGGCGTGCAGGTCGAGCATCTGGCGCTCGCGAGCGGATTGCTCGGGCGTGGCGGCGTGGTCGGCGAAGTACTCGAAGATGGTGAATGTGGGGACGGCGAAGATTTGCTCTTCGCGCATCAGGCGCGTGGTTTCGTCGCCGAGCTGGTTGGCGTGGTCGATGGAAACGACCCCGGCTTGGGCGGCGTAGAGAGTGCCAGGCTCGGTGGTGGCGTGCACGGCGACGTGTCTGCCCAGGCGGGCGGCTTCTTTGACGGCGGCGGCGAGTTCGGGCTCGGTGTACTGGTAGACGCTGTGGAGTTTGCCGTCGCGCACGGAGTCGTGGCCGGTTTCATAAATCTTGATGAAGTCGGCGCCCTCCTTGAATTGCTGGCGGATTACGGTGACCAGTTCGTCGGCGTTGTTGGCGTAGGTGGCGTTGGGCAGGACGTGCTGCTCCGGGTTGTAGTTGAGGGCGTCCTCGTGTCCGCCGAGGATGTTGATGGCGTTGCCGCTGACGCGAAGGCGCGGGCCGGGGATGAGTCCCTGGTCAATCGCGTTGCGGACGGCAGTGTCGGCGGAGCCGGCGCCTTCAGTTCCCATGTCGCGCTCGGCGGTGAATCCGGCCATGAGGTCGTCGCGCGCGGCCAGCGTAGCGCTGATAGTGCGCTGGGGGACGGATTCCTGAACTGTCTGCAGATCCTCGGCGCCGGGATGCAGGAAGAGATGGATGTGGGCGTCGACCAGGCCGGGGAGCAGGGTGCGGTCTCCGAGATCGATTACTTCTGCGCCGGCGGGATGCTTGACGGAACTGCCGGCCTCGAGGATGCGCTCGCCCTGAATCAGAATTTCTCCCGGCTTTACTATGCGGCCGTTCTTGATGTCGAGCAGGCGTGCGGCGTGCAGGATGATGGGATGCGAGGGCTGGGACTGGGCCGCGAGTTCCAGAGTTGAACCACATAGGAGCAGAGCCAGCAGCGATGACGAGAGAGTCCGAAACGTGGTCATGATCGGACGCGATGGTACCACCTTGCGGTGAATGGCCGCCAGATCGTGCGCTCGTATTCGCGATTGTCTCTAGCAGCTGCGGGAAAATTCTCTTCAAGGGCCGACTTACCTCAGCGGCTGAAGCCGCGGTCGATTTTTTGGTGGTTACGGCGCGGCTGGAAGCCGCGCCCTTTCAAAACAGAGGCGACGAGGCTTGCCGTTTTTGGGGTTGAGGTTCTATCTTGGGCTGGATGACGTTCTCGCGGGCCAGCGGAATCCTGCTTCACCCTACGTCGCTGCCTGGCCCACACGGAATTGGCGATTTCGGTCCTGATGCTTACCGCTTTCTTGATTTCCTGCACGCTGCTGGTCATAAGCTCTGGCAAGTCCTGCCTCTGAATCCGACGGGGTATGGAGATTCTCCGTTCCAGTGCTTTTCGGCGAGCGCGGGCAATCCGCTGCTGATCAATCTGGATGCGCTGGTCGAACGCGGAATTCTCAGCAAAACCGATTTGAACATGGCCCCGGCGGTGCCCGACCAGACGGTTGACTTCGGGCGTGTGATTGCTTCCAAATTCCCGCTACTGAAGCGGGCGGCTAAGAATTTTCTGGAGTCGGCCGATGCCGCCGAGCACGCACCGTTCGAGGAATTCTGCCAGGCGAACGCTGGCTGGCTCGAGGACTTTGCCCTCTTCATGGCTTGTAAGGAGGCTCATGCGCTGATCGCGTGGCCGCGCTGGCCGGCTGACATCGCGGATCGGGAGCCGGATGCGCTTCGGCAGCGGAGTGTCCGGCTTGCGCACGAGATTCAAGTACACAAATTTTGGCAGTATGAATTCTCGCGGCAATGGCAGAAACTGCGGGCTTACGCGCACGGACTTGGCATTCAGATTATCGGCGACGTTCCCATCTATGTGGCGCATGACAGCGCCGATGTTTGGGCTCATCGGGAGTTTTTCCTGCTGGATGAGAAGGGGAATGCGGCGAAGATGTCGGGAGTGCCGCCCGATTATTTCAGCGCTACCGGACAGCTTTGGGGCAATCCCATCTATAACTGGCCGCTGCTGAAGCAGACCGCCTACCGCTGGTGGGTGGAACGTTTCCGGGCGGCGCTGCGTTTGTACGACGTTGTGAGGATCGACCACTTTCGTGGATTCGAGGCCTACTGGGAGATTCAGGCGGGCGCGACCACGGCGGCCACGGGACAGTGGGTGAAGGGTCCGGGCGCGGACTTGTTCGCGGCGCTGAAATCGGAGATCGGGGAACTGCCGATCATTGCGGAGAATCTTGGCGTCATCACGCCGGAGGTGGAGGCGATCCGGCACCAGTTTGACTTTCCGGGCATGGCGATTCTGCAGTTTGCTTTTGGCAAGGATCCGCAGGGGCCGAGCTTTCGTCCGCACAACTATGGGCGGGATCTGGTTTCATACACCGGGACACATGATAACGACACGGTGGTGGGATGGTGGAATAGTAAGGGCGCGACGGACAGCATTCGCACACCGGAAGACGTGGTCAAGGAGCACGCTTTCGCGCGGGCTTATCTCGGCTTGGGCGATGAACCCATTCATTGGGCGATGATCCGGGCGATTCTGGCCTCGGTGGCGAATACGGCAATGATCCCACTGCAGGATGTTCTGGGGCTCGGGAGTCACGCGCGTATGAACTTGCCGGGGACGCCGAGTGGAAACTGGCGCTGGCGCTGTTCGCCGGGGGTTTTGACCGCGGGACTGGCGGGGCGGCTGCGGGAATTGAATTCTCTGTATGATCGGTAGGCCGAAGGCTCGCCGGTGCCGCTCATCGCGGGCTGTGCGAGAGAGTGAGTTCCATGGAGAAGCCGCAACGCAGTTTCTGGCAAATCTGGAACATGAGCTTCGGCTTTCTCGGCATCCAGTTTGGCTGGGGCTGCAGATGGCGAACATGAGCGCCATCTATACGGCTGGCTCAGGATGACGCCACCAGGAATGGAGACTGGAGACTGGGAACCTCGAACCGCGGCGGTACCGCAAAGCGTGTTGTGTGGTCTCGTAGTAAACTTTTCGGCATGATGCCAAGACGCCTTGTGACCGTGTGCGTTGCCTTCCTGCTGGGGCTCGCTCTCTGCGGGCTTTCTCCGGCGCAGAAAACTTCCTCAAAACATAAACATGAAGCTCAGAAGCAATCTTTTGGTACGCGGGAGGGGAGGGCCGTCAACTTGTATACCTTAACCAATGCTCACGGTGTCGAAATCCGGGCCATGAACTATGGCGGCATCATCACTTCGATCCGTGTGCCGGACCGCAAGGGACAATTGGCCGATGTGGTTTTAGGTCACGAGACGCTTGAGGGTTACACTCCGAATCCGCCCTATCTTGGGGCGGTGGTGGGACGCTATGCCAACCGCATTGCCAATGGCACCTTCATGCTCGACGGGAAAACTTACACTTTGCCCAAGAACGATGGGCCGAATACTCTGCATGGCGGCGTGAAGCGAACCTTCGACAAGGTGGTCTGGGACGACGAAGCGCTCCAGGGAAACAATGGCGTTGCTTTTTCGTATCTCAGCAAGGACGGCGAGGAAGGCTTCCCCGGGAATCTGAAACTCAAAGTCACATACACGCTCATGGATTCGAATGAGCTGGTCATTAATTACGAAGCTACCACCGACAAAGCCACGCCGATCAATGTCAGCCAGCACAGCTATTTCAATCTTGCCGGCGAGGGCACGGGCGACATTCTTGGTCACGAACTCATGCTGAATGCGGATCGCTTTACTCCCGTCGATAAGAATTTGATTCCGACGGGCGAACTGCGTCCGGTGAAGGGCACGCCGATGGACTTCACGACGCCAACCAAGATCGGAGCGCGCATCGACGACAACTATGAACAGCTCGTGCTGGGCAAGGGCTATGACCATAACTTTGTGATCAATCGCAAGGGCAGCGGCATGACTTTGGCTGCGCGCGCTTACGAGCCGGCCAGCGGGCGGGTTTTGGAAGTGTCAACGGACCAGCCGGGGGTGCAGTTTTACAGCGGGAACTTTCTGGATGGTACTGTTACCGGGAAGCAGGGGCATGTCTACAAGCGGCGCTACGGATTTTGCCTGGAGACGCAGCACTTTCCGGATTCGCCGAATCATCCGGACTTTCCGTCGACGATCTTGAGGCCTGGCGAGACGTTCCACACCAAGACGGTTTTCAAGTTCTCTACTCGATAGGTAGGTTGGGATTCGTCGAAACCCGGACAGCCGAGGCGGCTGTCTCTACGTGCTTCTATGCGGTCTTCAACTCATCTAGTAGTGCCTTCTCTACTTGTTTGCAGTGTTCGGGCTTGAGTTTTGCGCCCTTTGATGTCAGGTAGAAGGCGTCGATGGCCATTTGGCCTTCGGTGTCGATCAGGGCGATTTCGATGTTGCACTTCTGTGCGGAAAAGCAGGACGCGATGCGGTGCAACAGGCGGGGGCGATCCTGGGCGATGACTTGCACCAGCGTGCTCGTGGACGAGCATGCGTCATCGAACTCGATTTTTGTTTCTACTTTTACCTTGGCTGCGGGGCCCTTTTCTCCGCGCTGGCGATCGCGCAGCATGCGGTCGAGGTCCGCTTCGCCAAGCAAAACTTCGGTGACGCTACGCTTGAACCGGTCCCACTCGGAGAGATTCAGTTCCAGGGTGCGGAACCGGTCGGTGAAGTAGAGAGTATCGACCACGGTTCCGGCATCGTTGGAGAACGCGTTGGCTTTTACGATGTTCATTCCCCAGGCGGCGAGCACGCCGGCGAGCGTTGCGAACAGTGCGGGACGGTCCCTGGTGACCAGCGTCAACTCATACCAGTGGCGGCCGCGTTTCAGGTCAATCTGGACTGGTCCCTGGGCAAGCTCGTCGGCCATTTTCAGGTGTTGCATCACTTCTTCCGCGGAATGCACGCGCAAGTAACGTTGTGGGAAGCCTTCGAGAAAGGCCTTGAACTTGCTACTGGTAACGGAGGCAAGCGAGCGCAGCCGCGCCAACTTTTCGTCGTGAAGATCGCCGTGCACGCGCTGGTCGGCGCTGCGATTCAGGTAGTTCGCGGCGGAAATGTAGAGTTGCCAGACGTTTTCGGCTTTCCACGGGGTCAGGGCTTCGGGATTCACAGCCTTGATGTCGGCGTAGGTGAGCAGGCATAGCATCTTCAGCCGCTCGGGCGTGCCAACTTTTTCGGCGAAGGCGGCGACGGTCTCAGGATTGAAAATGTCGCGCCGCATCGCTGCCGACATCTCCAGGTGGCTGCCAATCAGGAATAGAACGTTCGCACGTTCGCTGGGATCTACGTCGAGACGGTCCATGCAGCGGTTGGCGATCTCAAGGCTGCCTTCGACGTGGTTGCGGCCGGGCACGCCTTTCCCCGTGTCATGCAAAAGCAGCGCGAGGTAGAGTAGTTCGGGATCTTCCAATTCGCCTAGCAACTCGGCGTAGCGCTGCTCTCGCTCAGACTTTGACTCGCGCAGCCAGTGCAGGCTTTCGATGGCGAGGAAAGAATGCTCGTCGACGGTGAAGCGATGATAGAAATCGCGCACGACCAGCGAGTCAATCGGCTTCAATTCCGGCAGCAGCAGGGTCAGCAGGTGCAGCGAGTGCATGGCCCGCAAGGCTTCGGCGGCATGCGGCTGCAGCAGAGTCTCTTGCAGGTAGAGCCAGAGTTCGGCGCCTCGAGGTGGAGTTGCCGCCAGTGCCGGCAATGCCTGCTCGATGCGGTATTCGGTGGTCGTGCTCAGCTTCAAGCCGTGGTGGGCCATGAAGTGAAAGAGCCGCAGCAGGGCCTCGGGATCTTGCAGTGACGCAGATTGCTGAAGGTAGATGAGGCCATCTACGACCGAGAAGTCGGAAGTCGAAAGCCGCGAGCGCCAGCTCTGAAATTGGCGATAGACGGACGACCAGGCCTCGGGAATTTCCTCTAAAAGTTGGTTCACGGTGCGCTGAACCGGGCGCGCGTGACGAAAATAGACACGCATCCAGTCGGCAGCCGTGAGTTCGGGAGAGTCTGGAGTCCCAATCCTACGTTCGGCTGCCGCGTCCTGCGCCTCCCAGCTTAAGGTGTTGTCATCGCGGCCGTGGCGAAAGTGCAGGAAGCAGCGCGTGGCCATGAGAAAGTCGAGCGCGGATTCGAGTTGCTTGCGCACCGGGGCGCGGAGCGAACTGGCGTCGGGCCAGTCATGGAGCTTGTCCATCGCCGAGATCAGTGCCAGCCAGCAGGCCACGTTGTAGTCGCGCAGCCCTCCGGGAGTTTCCTTGAGGTTTGGTTCGAGATGAAAAACGGTGTGGCCGAACTTGCCATGCCGCACGCGTGTCACCTCGGCTAGTCCCTGGATTAGCGGCTTCGACTCGCGCATGACCAGCTTAGGAATGACTTTGTCACGGAGGCGCGAGAACAGATCGCGATCTCCGGCCAGATAGCGGCAATCGAGCAGGGAGATGGTGAACTCGGTGTCGTTGGGATCGAAGCGATCGCACTCCGCGAGCGTGCGCGTCGCGGGACTCACCTTCAGGCGAAGATCCCAGAGCTCCTGCGAGAGGCGACGAACAGAATCCCTGGCAGCCTGCTCGCCGTCGCGGTCGGCAAAGAGGAATAGAATATCGACATCGGAATATGGAAACATCCAGCCCCGGCCGAATCCTCCGGTGGCGACGAGGGCTAAGTTATGGGGCTGGCTCTGGTCGGGAGAGATCAAATCTTGCCAGAGGCGTTTGATGATCTCTTCGATCAGCCGGGTGCGCTGGGAGACTGCGGCGCGACCGTCGCCGGACGTTTCGAATTCGCGCTGAATACGCGCCGATCCTTGGCTGAGGGAAGTTCGCAGTTCGGTTAAAGTGGACGCTGCCGTCATGAAGTAAGTCAGTAGCCTTTGTGCCGCGTCTCGTGCCCTTCGTTGATACGGCCGGCCGTGTGCCCGCGGGAGATCCCTCGCTCCGCCTGAAGAACGGCTGTGCTCAGGAGGACGCCACGGGGAATGGTTCCGGCAAAAGCAATTTCCACAACCACTCGTTGCTTCGCCAAGCTTGGCTCACAGAGCTCCTTCACCGCGTTCGTCGTTGCGAATACGAATTGCCTCGTCCACGCGGGAGAGAAATATCTTCCCGTCGCCGATTTTCCCGCTGCCTGCCGCGCCGAGGATGGCCTGCACTGCCTTCTCCACCATGGGATCGGGTAGAACCACCTCCAGCTTGGTCTTGGGGATCAGGTCCACGCTATATTCGCGTCCGCGGTAAACCTCGGTGTGGCCTTGTTGCCTTCCGTGACCGCGGACCTCGACTACGGTCATGCCCTCGACTCCAACCTCTTGCAGCGCGTTCTTCACGGCTTCCACCTTGGAGTTTTGAATGACTGCCTCAACCTTTGTCATGATTTTCAAGTCCTGCTACGAGTTTGGACGCTTAGCTCAGCTCAGGCCGCCCGGTTTTCGGAGCAACACTCAAGCTGACGCTTCTTCAATAATAGCCTTCCTTCGCCACGCTGGCTTTCGCGGTTTGTTGCTCGAGCTTGGCGGGGCAGTGGTGTTGGGTGGCAAGCTGGGTGTAGAGCGGGAGTTTGCGCGCAAAGAAATTGCGCCAGGGTCAGGACGAAGAAGGCGATTGCGAGCCAGGCAGTCAGCCTTTTGCCCATCGACAATGGTGGGTTGCTCCTGTGAGGCGGATTCACGTTCCCACAGAATTCACGAAGCCTCACTTTAGCGTCCGCGACAAGGTTCCGGAAATTGAAACTATTTATCGAGCCTATCAGGTTTCGTTATTGCAATTCATTTCGGCGGAGCGTTCGATTCCTCCGGCGCCGCAGGAGGCCTGGCAAACTTCGCGTCGTCCACGGGAACGTTCTGCTTTGCGTCCGTGACTTGGATCGTAAAACGTCCGCTGGGGCGAGCAACTGTCCACCGGAACGGAACCTTCAAACCACCTACGTCCCGATAGTCGGCGTAGTCGATCTGGGTCGGAAGACGGCCAAGGGGTGTCTCGACGTAGCGAATGAGCCGCACCAGCAAGCCGGACTGGGAGTCGAAGTAGAGCCGGAGCGGCGGTTTTCCTTCGCGACGTCCGACGACCAAGTAGGCTTCGTGGTCGCCTAGCTTCTCTATTCCTCGCACTTGTGCCTCAGTGAACATCTGCTTCAGGTGTGTAGCGAAATGAAGGTCGGCGTCGATCGCCGCATCATCGACGTCGGATCCATGCATCTCGCGAACCGGACGGCCGGGAACTCCGATCCAGCCTTCGTGACCATCGAAGGCGGTGACGCTGTCTCCCTCGGGCAGGTGCATGAAGGAGGCGCGCTTGCCGGGGTCTTTGGAATACACATCGCTAGGCACTTGCTTCCCGCCAATGTCAATGGTGCCCTTCGCTACCCGGCTCGTGACCTTCTCGACCGCAGCCGCGCCGCCCAAGGCCTGCAGATACTTATCGAAGAGATCGTTGGCTGTGGGTCCCGAAGCATCTTTGCTCTCGACCTTCTTGCCCTCTGGCGCTGTTTTCGCGTCCTCCGCTGCAATGATAGGCGTGGCCACGGGATCGGGGCTTCCTCGATGACACGAGTAGCACGTCACCTCGCGATGTCCTTCGAAATTGTCTCTGTTGATGGCGAACATCATCTCCATCATCTTGCGTGCGGTCTGCTTTGGCTTCTTGTCGTCCTTTTCGAACGCCCCCTGGACGTGACAGAAATCACACTCGACTCCCAGTGAAGCACTGATAAACTGCATCGAGGGAATCAACTGGTCGGCGGGAACTCCCTTCAACGTCTGGATATTCTTGAACTGCTCTTCCGCCTTCTTGGCAGCGGGAACGCTCGCACCAGCTTGTGGGCCTGCCCCCGACTGTGCCCGCGCCGCGCGGGTAACAACGGCGCAGACGGCTAGAAATATCAGTGCTCCTGCAAACAGCACTCGTGTCATCTTCATTCGATATTTGCCTCGATTGGAGATTAAGTATTTCTCTGCGACCTTTGCGGCAGTTCTCCGCGCTCTCTGCGATTAAGATTTGGATAGCCCAAAAGTGTAACAGGCCCCGCCGCCCAAGGCTCAAGGCCGGTTGCTGTACACGAATTTTCCCGAAGCCTGCGCCACGACAATGTGGTTGGGCAAAAGCACGTCCACTCTTTCCTTTTGGTGCGGCGGCACAAAAAGAAACACGCGGCTGTCGCCCGCCCATTGCGATTGCAGGTCGGCATCGGTCAAGTAAATCTTCGGAGCATCCGGGAAAGTGGACCCGAACCACATCGAGGTGGTGCGCCCTTCAACCAGTTGAATGGGACGCTGCAGGTACAAGAGCAGGGATGAACCGAAGGCCTGATCCCCGTAAATCATGATTTTGTCGGTCGGCCGCGCCCGCGCTGCAATCTCGCGGGCAAGGTCTTTTGACGACAGGTAAGGTCCGAACCGGCCCAGAGCGATGTGTGCCGCGATCAGAAAAGTCGCCATACCCAGAGCGAGCACTGTGGTCGTTAGATAGTGCCGTCGCCGCAGCCTCAGCAAGAACGAAATCGATGGAGCCAGCGCCAATGCAATTGCCGCCAGTACCGCGGGCAGGCGCAACGCTGCGAACGACGCATAACTCAAGTCCAGCATATGGGAAGTTGAAAGCGTGTCTTCCGCAATGTTGTGCTTGGCCAGCACGGTTCCGATGTCTGGCTCGAAGGGCAGATTCCGAGATTGCCACAGCATCGCGAATAAGACTGCGCTGGCTGCGATACCGACAACGACCAGCACCGCCGCCGAAGCGCGCAGCCAACCACCGCGAACTCGCCGGCTGCAGTCAATCCATTCCCAGCGGGCGATTCCGTCGGCAATCAAAAGCAGCAGCGGAAGGTAGGCGGGGAATGTGTAATACTCCTGATTGGTTGAGATTGCGAAGAAAATGAGGAGTGTGCCCGCGAGAATCCAGCACAGCAGGCGCGTGCGGGAAGAGAAGCTGGCGTGCATGCCGCCATTGCTATCCGGCTGACTTGCGGTCCGCCTGGCGCGCGCGACTCGATATTCGTCGATGGCGGTACGAACGGCGGCTGGCAGGTACAGACTCCACGGAAATAACCACACCAGATGCAGCGACCAGTACAGCGCCCACGGCAGCTTGTTGTAGTCCCGCGGATATCGCTTCCCCATAAACCGCAGAAAATGTTCATTGACGAAGTAGAACCATAAAAAACCGTGATTGCGGGCGCCCGCGAGAATGTGCCACGGCGCCGCGACTGCCAGAAATAATGCGAACCCCGACAGCAGGCGAAACTCGCGCCAGCGCCGCCATTCGCCGGTGATGATGAGATAGAGAATCGCGGCGACTCCAGGGAATAACAGCGCAACCAGTCCCTTGGTCAGAACGCCCAGGGCCATACATGCGTATCCGGCGTACCAGCGCCAGGTTGGCCCGCCCGGTTCCAAGGCTGTGAGGAAGAAGTAGAGCGAGGCCGCAATTAGCAAGCTGAGCAAGACGTCGGGAATCAAGATGCGGGTGAACAGATAGACGCCGGCGCAGGTGTACACGAATGCCGCGGCGTAAATCCCAACCCGCTCGCCGAACGCCCGCCGTCCCCAGCGCATCGCCAGCACCCCAAGCAGTAAGACTGAGAGCGCCATGGGCAGCCGGGTCGCGAATTCGTTCACTCCAAAGAGGCGATAGCTGAATGCCACCAGCCAGTAGGGGAGCGGGGCTTTCTCCAGGTAGCGAACGCCATTCACGTGCAGAGTGACATCGTCTCCGCTGACGAACATCTCGCGCGCGGCTTCCGCGTGCGTACTGTCGGCGTCGTCGAGCAAGGCGGGGGAAAAGAGTGACCCGCCATAGACTGCGACGAACACAAACGCCAGGACAAAGTAAGAGAGTGAGCGTCTTGGCGCCGGCGCGCGAACTTGCAGGTCAAAGGTAGGGAAAGGTGATTGAGTAGCGCTCAATGCCAGTAAACCCGATCCAGTGTTACAGAGCGGAAGCGGCGAGGGCAAGCGGCCGAGCATCAGGACAAATCAATCACTCCTGAGGATACGAAAATGAAGAACTGCCACTTGTCCATTCCAGCGGGTATGGCCACGTCGAAGAACCCGACCATCATTTCGTCTGAAGTCTGGTCGCCCCAGGTGACTGTCTTTTCTGGATCAGGATTGTGGGGATTGTTCTTCGAATTGTCGTACCACGCGATCGCTCGCAGCTTCGTTCCAGCTTTCAAAACACGCGGCTCGGCAAGTTTGTAGCTTAACTGCCAGTGGAAGTGGTAGTTCACTCGCAGCAGCGTTTCCACACTGCCATCGTCGTGAACAATGTTGTACTCGAAGCGTTTGCCCCGCAGATGCATGTGGGGAAAGAGGCTCATCAGCGTGGCGCCGTGAGGAAGTGTTCCTTGTACTTCGACCCGAAAATCGTCCGCGCCCGGCGGGATCAGCACCGCGTGATTATTGAGCTGGAGCGTGATCACGCGCTGCTTCGGTGGCGTTTTGGCAAACACCAAACCAATGCCCGTTTGGTCTTCCGCGGCCTTGCCATTGGTTGTGTAGTGCATCTGGAAAACAAGATCGGATCCTGCTGGAACAAACTTTGCCATGCCTTCCGGCCATTGATCGGGAGCGCTACCCGGTGCGTACACCAGGAGCAGGTCACTGGTGGTTTCGTGAGCCTGGCGGCGATCGTCGGGGTCGGTCAGCGACGATGCCGTGAAAGGCTTGCCCACCGGCGCGTGTCGCAGCCATTGCGAGTCGGGAAGGCGAATGTAAACCACGGCATGGTGCACGTGCGCTGCACTTGATGGTCGCAGTTCGGACATCTGCACCCAGCGGTCTTCGGTGAAGTGCGTGGGGAAAATCTCGTAGGTGTATTCGACCTCGCCCTGCTCGGGCAGTTTGACCGGGACGGGCATCTTCACGACGAGGTCAGGTTCAGGAATGTTCCACCCGTCGGTCCATTTTGGCGGAACCGGCGCATCGTGCACATCTCCAGCGGGTGCACCAGCCGCCGCCCATTGAGAGATCGTCGCGATCTGTTGCTCGGTGAGCGATGCATCGTTGGCATAATGCCCGTATCTTCGATCGGCAAACCAAGGGGGCATCATTTTCATCTCGACTGCATGTGCTATCTGCGACGCCCAAGGCCGCACCTGCTCGTACGTCACCAGCGGCATGGGAGCGATCTCCCCAGGGCGATGGCAATTTTGACAATGGTTTTGCAGGATGGGGAGGATGTCTTTGTAGAAAGTGGGAGGCGATGCGGGGCCTGATCCTTTGTCTTGAAAGCCGGCAGCGAGAAGGATGGTGAGGCCTGCCCAAGCCGCGAGGCTTAACGTTTTCGACCGCATCTCAGAATTCTACAGGGGGCTGTGGACCGCAGGCCTTGGGCGGGCGGAGCGCCCGCTCCACACCCACACAAGCACATTCCAAAAATGCTACAGTTGGCAGTTCATGTCTGCGCCCAATTCCATCTTCGTGCGTGCGTGCAAATCCCAGCCGGTGGAGCGGACTCCCGTCTGGTTCATGCGTCAGGCGGGACGCTACATGCCTGAATACCGCGCGGTGCGCAAGCAGCATTCGCTGCTTGAAATCTGCAAGAAGCCCTCGCTCGCCGCGGAGGTTACAGTCACTGCCGCCGAGGCGCTCGGAGTCGACGCTGCGATCATCTTCGCCGATCTTCTGCTGCCGCTCGAAGTCATGGGGCTGCCATTTCACTTCTCGGCGGGGAAAGGTCCGGTCATCGAGAAGCCAATTCGGACTAAGGAAGGCATCTCTAATTTGCGTACTGACCGCGCCGCCGAACTAGGATATGTGTCCGAAGCCGTGGGCCTGGTGGCGAAGCACTTTGGCGACCGGCTGCCAGTCATCGGATTCTGTGGTGCGCCCTTCACGCTGGCCAGCTACATGATCGAAGGCGGCGGCTCGCGCAACTACGTTCATGCCAAGAAGATGATGTACAACTCGCCTGCGCAGTGGGATGAGTTGATGCGCAAACTGGTGGCGGTGACGGCAGAGTACTCGGCGGCGCAAGTTCGTGCAGGAGCTGATGCGATCCAGGTTTTTGACAGCTGGGTCGGCTGTTTGAGCGTGGAAGACTATCGGCGGTATGTGCTGGCGCACGTCACCGACCTGGTGAAGCGATTGCAGAAGAGCAACGTGCCTGTCATTTATTTCGGTACCGACAGCGCCACGCTCCTGCCTGCGATGAAAGAAACGGGAGCCGAGGTGATCGGCCTCGACTGGCGGATTCCGCTGGACGACGGCTGGCGCAGCCTCGGCCATGGATGCGCGGTGCAGGGCAATCTCGATCCGGTGCTGCTGTTCGCCGAGTGGAAGGAAATCAAATCGCGCGCTGAGGATATTTTGCGCCGCGCTGGTGGACGTCCGGGCCATATCTTCAATCTCGGTCACGGCATCCTGCCCCAGACTCCGGTCGAGAACGTGAAGAATCTTGCTCGGTTTGTGCAGGAGCACTCCGCGAAACCGGCTTCGGGCTCTGGGCTTCGGGCTTCGGCTGGCGCACAACCCAAAGCTGGTCGCCGTCGCTCATGAGACGTGTCGCCATCATCGGCGGGGGGATCTCGGGACTCTCCGCCGCTTACGCCCTTGAAGAGCACCGCCGCCAGACGGGCTCGGCCCTCGACTACACCCTGTTCGAATCTTCTCCGCAACTTGGCGGCGTGCTTCGCACCGAGAAGATCGATGGCTGCATCGTGGAGGCTGGCCCTGATTCTTTCATCACTGAGAAGCCGTGGGCGGCGGACTTGTGCAGAAGTCTTGGCCTCTGCGACCAACTCATTGGCTCGAACGATGCGGATCGCAAGACTTACATTCTGGTTCGCGGGCGGCTGATCGCCATGCCGGACGGCTTGATGTTTATGGTGCCGACGAGAATCCTTCCGACTGGATTGTCGCCACTATTTTCGTGGAAGACCAAGTTCCGCATGGGCCGCGAACTGTTTCATCCGCCTCGTGCGGTCGATGGTGATGAGAGCGTGGCTTCGTTCGTTGAGCGGCATTACGGCGCCGAGATGGTCGATCGCCTCGCGGATCCGCTGCTGTCGGGAGTCTATGGCGGCGAAGCGGCCTCACTCAGCGTGCGGGCCGTGCTGCCGCGCTTTGCGGAGATGGAGCGGAGCCACGGTAGCCTGGGTCGCGCTATGCTCGCCGCGCGCCAGAAGATGTCGCCAGCGAAGCGTCCGGTGCCCCCGCTGTTCACTTCGCTGAAGGATGGCATGCAGCATCTGGCGGAGGCCGTTGTCTCACACTTGTCGCCTGCTTCACTGCTGACTGGTGCGTTGGTGCAAGCCGTTCAACCTGAAGCGGGCGGATGGGTGGTCTCGGCGGGCTTGCAGTCGGACCACTTCGATGCGGTTGTTCTGGCCGTGCCCACGCACAGCGCTGGGCGGCTGCTTGCGATCTGCAGCCCGGAACTGTCCGCCGAACTCGCAGCGATCCAGTACACCTCGTCGATTACCGTTGGTTTGGGGTTCGATCGCGAGGTCCGCCAATCGCTTCCTCCTGGATTCGGATTTCTTGTGCCTCGCAGCGAGGGCAAGCAGATGCTGGCGGCAACCTTCGTCCATAACAAGTTTCCGCAGCGCGCGCCGGAAGATCGCGCGCTGCTGCGTTGCTTTCTTGCGGGGAAGAGTGCGGAGAGCGGGTGGGGGCTCTCCGACGATCAAATTGTCGGGATCATTCGCAACGAGCTGCAACAGATTCTCGGCCTGCGTGCCGAGCCGCTGTTCGCGCGCGTCTACAAGTGGAAGGCGGCGATGGCGCAATACGGCGTGGGCCATCTCGATCGGCTGGACCGGATCGAGCGCCTGCGTCAGAAATTGCCGGGGCTGGCGCTGGCGGGAAACGGGTATCGCGGAATCGGCGTGCCAGATTGCGTACGATCGGGGCGGGATGCGGCCGGAGCAGTCGCGACTAGCTGATCGATGGAGGAGTGCGGGGCTGTTGGTTCCCAGGTTCCGGCGCTACTCAGATGGGGCGATTGTTCGAGTGATCGCAGGATTGGGGCGTTTGGCGAGAAAGTCAGGGGATTTTAGTCTCTTGGGGAGAATGAGCACAGCGGGAATCGCCATGACCAGCACCCGGACATAGAGGTTCGCGCGCAGAACGGGTCGGAAAAAACCTGCGCCCTCGGGTCTTGAACTGAGTCGCCAGATGACCCACTCCTCCCAAACCGTGGTGAGCGTAACGCTCGCGAGCAAAGCGAGAAAAATGGCTGCCAACTTGGTAATCCAATAAGCCAGGAGTTGATGAGTCCTGATGTTTTCCTGGCCGCCAATGAAGAGAACGCAGCTTGTAAGCAGAGCGCCGGTCATGATCGCGGCAAGGCCGATAGGAGATATTCGTGCCAACCATGCCCGAGGAGCCACTTTAACAAGCCTTCGTGATGGCAACCAACCCAGGAGGCAGACTAGCGGTATTCCGATAAGCCAAGTGCCAGCCCCGCTTGCGATCAGCGCGGCTACGAGCAAGCCCACAAGGCTCGTCAATACATTGCCCAGGAACATTCGCCACGCGGCGCGGAGACGAGGAGGCGTCGCTCGAAGATGGCGAAGAGCGCCGATTTCACGACCACGGCCAGTACGAGTACGACGATCGATCCGGAAAGAGCAAGCGCCGGCACCATGACCGGCAAAAAAGGAACAACGGGCTCGCAGGTAAAGGCTGGGCTTACGACAATCAGCGGAGCTACAAATGCGAGGACGCGGTGACACTTGGGCATATCGGTGTCCACCTTTACGGTTTCGGTTGAGCAAGGCACCTTACTAGAACGATTGAGGGTCGAGTCTTGCGCTTCACTTTCACTGATTAGCGCAACCCCATCCCTCTCAGTCACAAGTTTCCCACGACATAACCTTCGTAATTTTCTTTCAAAGCCACGTCAAGTTCTAATAGAATCACGTACTCCCCCTTGGAATTACAGAATGGATAATCTGGTCTTGGGCCTTCTTCTACAAGTGTTTCTGGCATTGGGAGTGGCAGGACTTCTCTGGCCGGACAAACTAATGCCGCTGTTTGGCGTATTGCTGTTTCCCTGGCGCGCAAGCTATCGCCTGATTCGCGCCCACGGCGTTGTCGCTATCGGAGCCTATCTGATCGTTCTCGGCAAACTACTGGTCTTTGGTCATTGAGATCTTTGGTCGTTGAATCCGGGCTGCCGACCACAAGCCTAGAACCGAACAGACGCGCAGGACAAAATCAAATAACGCCATCTCCCCTGTGATGATTGAGCGGCTGTGTTCATCGTGGACGCAGCACTTGATAGCGTGTAATGGTGTAGCCCAGGGCGGCGCCGAGAAACACGTCCGACGGAAAATGGGCACTCGTGGTTACGCGAGAGAAGCTAACAGCCGTTGCGAAACCGTACGCGAGCCAGGGCACCCAGCGGTGGTTGTGATACCGGCAGGCGATGACAGTCGCGACTGAAAAAACCCCGGCGGCGTGTCCGGATGGGAAGGCGCTGCCCTTGAAGGGAGACTTGCCGCCGCTAAAGAACGTGTCGTTAAAAGACCCTTGGGGCGCAACATCTGAAGGCCGTTTTCTGCGCGTAATCGCCTTGACCGCAAGGTCGACGACGGCGCTGTCGGCATAGGCCTCTCCGGCCAGTAATGCCGTACCCACCTGGTACGAGTCATGCCGAAGATAGCCCGCAACCATAAGGGAGGCGGGAACGATCACCACCTCTGCAGCGGTGATCGGAGCATCGAAAACGTCGTTGATGTCGTCCAAGTTCCTGGCATGAGATTGGAAATAGGGCATCGTGTGCGGGTCGGCGACTATGAGTCCCGCCGTTCCGCCTACAACGGCGAGAGTGGGTAACCAGTAGCGCCCTTTCGCCAATTGGGTTGGAAACAGCCAAATGCCCTTTTGATCATGGAGAAAGTCCTTTGGCAAAGAGCGCCACGAAACTTCCCGGTCCGAGCCCGGGTCATTGCGATGCTTTCGTCGGGAGACTTCAGATGGACTATCGGGCAAACGAGCAGTGTCGTCTTGCGCACAGGCCCAGTTTGGGGAACTCCAACTGCAAGCACAAAAGATGAATACAAATAACCACAGCTGTTTTCTCGGATTCATTGAAGTTCTTTGATGCACTTTTCGGCCGTCGGGAAGCCATAGCAGCCGCAGCCGTGGGGAAGAAGAAGGCGCTCCAGAACATCTTTATCAGATGGCCTTTACGCTGGAATGGCGGCGCTATTCTGCTTCTGCTCTCGTCGCAGACGCGCGACCACCAGGCGAATCTCGTCATAGGTGACCTCAGGTGGGACAGCGTCTTTCAGTACCTTCAGCCGTTCCACCCCATGTTGGGCGCAGGCTGCCTCGATAACTGCCAGCTTGTTTCTGTCGACCCACTCCGGGTTGAATTCGAGCGCTCCACGTTCGACGAGGTTGGCAACGGCGTTCACGACGGTTTGGATCTGGCGTCCGCGGGCCTTCGCAATCTCCTCGAAGGTGAGTCCCTCTCTGACGAGTCGCAGAGTTTCCAGAGCCGGAGCCGTCTTACGTTCCGGCAGGGCGCCGGCACGGGCGCCTTCGCGATACCGCTGCAGAGCGGCGAGAATTTGATTGCCGTACGTGTCCGCCTTGCGTTGGCCGATGCCGGTGATGGTCCGCAGCCCTCCGATCGATGATGGCTGCACGCGGCAAATCTCCTCGAGAGTTGTGTCATGCAGAATGACGAAGGCTGCCACATTCTGTTCTCGCGCCGTAGTCCGGCGCCACTCGCGAAGGTACTCGCGCAAATCGGGATCGACATCCCTGACGGCGGTAGCCACCGGCACGGTGTGAGGTCGTAACGGCGCATCTGCTGTAGCTTTGTCGGACGCAAATCTGCGCGACGCGAGCCTCGCCGTTGCAGCCGGCGCCGCCAGCCATTCGGGGATGCTGCCGCACACGTCGCAGGCGTTACACGACGTCCACTTCGGAGTCTCGCCAAAGTGAGTGCAAATCTGGTGATGGCGGCAGCCGCGGGCATCCACGAACGCACGGATTTTGTGATAGCGCTGCCAGGCGCGGTCACGTTCGGCAGCGTCGGTAATCTGGTTGGCGAAGAAGCCCAGCAATCCAGCATCGCGCTTCTGCCAGAGCAGAATACAGTGCGCAGGATTTCCGTCCCGACCGGCTCGGCCTGCCTCCTGGTAATACTGTTCAATCGACTTAGGGAGCGCCAGGTGGATCACGGCTCGCACCGTCGGTTTGTTAATCCCCAGACCAAACGCGATAGTCCCAACCAGCACGCGCACTTCGTCGGACATCCAGCGTTCCTGGTTGCGGCGGCGGTCGGCGTTGTCCATCTTCGCGTGGTAGCCGACGGCGGCGATACCTTGATCTTCGAGAAAATCAACGGTTTCTTCAACCTTGTTGATCGTGGGGGCGTAGACGATGACACTGCCGTCGCTGTGGTTGCGCAGGGCATTCCCCAGCAGCTCGGGCTGCTCCCACGCATCGCATTCGCGGACCAGGTAGTGCAGGTTGGCGCGGTGAAAGCTGGCAATGTATTTGTCGGCGTCGCGCAACTGGAGCTGCGTCAAAATGTCGTGCCGCACGGGGCGGGTAGCGCTCGCCGTAAATGCTGCGATCGGGTGGTCGGGAAACTTTGTGTGCAAGCAATTCAGCTTCCGGTATTCGGGGCGGAACTCGTGTCCCCATTCAGAGATGCAATGGGCTTCGTCTATGGCAAAGAACTCGATGGGCACGTGGAGCAGCCAGCCCAGCGTTTCGCCACGCGCCAGACGTTCAGGCGACAGATAAAGCAGCCGGTAGGCGCCGTCGCGCGCCTGCCGCATCACGTTCGATTGCTGCTCGTCATTGAGCGAACTATTGAGCACGGCCGCGGGGATTCCCATCTGGGCTAACTGCGAGGCTTGGTCCTGCATGAGCGCGATTAGGGGAGAGATGACTACGGCGGTGCGGCCCGAGATCACGGCGGGCAGCTGGTAGCAAAGAGATTTACCGCCACCCGTGGGCATGACCACGCAGGTGTCATGGCCGTTGAGCAAGCTGCGAACGATTTTCTCCTGCAAGGGACGGAACGAACTGTATCCCCAGTAGCGGCGGAGTGGGGTCAGCAAGTCCGTTTCTGGGGCCATGAAGGCAGTATAAGTGACGCGGGGACTGAGGCGGGCTGGGTGGGGGTCTCAGCGCGAATGCTGCTCCCGAAGTGGGAAGGCGGCGGGGCTAAAGTGTGTAGTGGCGGAGACAGTCTGCTGAACAACTCGACCTGCGACTCTGTTTTGAAAGGGCGCGGCTTGAAGCCGCGCCGTAAGCGCCGCAAAATCAATCACGGCTTTAGCCGCTGAGGTAATATGCGTTCGGCAAAGTGAGTTTTTCAGCAAACTGTGAGGGCCATTTGACGATCTTGAATAGGGGAGCTAGTGGATGCCGTTACGATGCGCGCGAGATCCTTCACTCCGCCTGAAAAACGGCTGCGTTCAGGATGACGCCTTCAAAAATATTCTGTCTTTCGGTGCGTACGTTCAAACAGAATCGCTGTTGCGCCGATCACCACGAAGCACAGGACGCTGCCTTCCGGACCGACCGTTCCGCCCGTTAGCCACGTCGGGCCGGAAAAGGATGACTGGAGCAAGTGTCCCGGGAAGACGATGCCGCTATCAGGGACGGAATAAAAGAATGTCTCTCCCCAATCCCAAGCTGCGTGAAAGCCCAGGGCAAACCACAGATTGCCTGTGCGCCGCAGTGTCAGGCAAAAGAACAGACCAATGAAAACCACAGCCAACAGCCCAAGCCGGGATTCCCCTTCGTTCCTGAGGTGCATCAGTCCGAACACACAGGAGAGCGCCAAGGCAGCCGGCCAAAACCCGATGCCTCGCGCCAGGGTGAACTGTGTGTAACCACGCACCAGAAACTCCTCGAACAGTGCGACCAGGAGGAACATCACGGCCCAGAACGCGGCGAACTTCACGATCCGGGCGCCATGCAGCGCGAGGTGACCGAAAGTGAAAGCGTGCAAGCCGTACAAAGCAACCAGTAATAGACTGATCGCGGCGAATCCCCACACGGTTCCCACCCAGAAAAGCTTGCCGAAGGCGCGGCGCACTGCCAGACCGTAGGCTCCCCACGGACGATGCTCGACGCGCGCAAGGATTAGTGCCGGAATCAGGGCCGCTAAAACATCGCCCAGTTCCTCCACCATCATCGACCACAGCCAGCTTGCCGAACCAAAGTGCCACCAATCTGCCCACACGCTGGCAAGCCCCCACAGCGGGAAGAACATGGCCACGTAAAACGCAAATCCCCAGCCGGGACGCAGGCCATCGGGGCCGAAGAAGAGGGCGTGAGCGTAGGACGGCTGGGCGATGGCAGCGAAGTTCGGTTCCACGCCCGGGCCAGGCGGCGATCCAGATTCAGTGCTGTCGTGAAGGTCGTCCATTGCAGAAGTTCCCCCCTAGGGGGCTGCGACATGGTAAAACACTCGGCTCGACCTTATGCGCGGATATTTCACCCGTGAACGCTTTGGACGTCCGCAATTCCTTGCGGGACTGCTGCTGCTGGCATTTCTGGCGCAGGTGCTTTGGCTGGTGCATGCAGAGTTGCGGGCGGCGAACGGTCCCGATGGGCTGGAAGCAGTTCGCATTCGCGAGGGTTGGAAGCAGTGGCACGGGGGCGGCATAGCGGGCGCTCCGTTAGCCGATGTAGCGACGAATATCGGTTTCAGCGGGAACGACGCCCCCGCCATGCAACCGGAGATGGTTCCCGGCCGCGACAAAGACGGATTCGACACGGAACACTCATCCCTGCTCTACCTCGCGTCCGCCGCCCCTTTGCTGATATTGCCGCAGCGCGGGCTGGAAAGCGCAGCCGCCGGCTACTGGGAATGGCTTCCCCGGTTGCCATTTCTGGCGTGCGGAGTATTTCTGGGCGCGTCGTTGTGGTATGTCGCGCGGCGGCTCTGCGGTAACACCGGAGGATACGTCGCGCTCACGTTTTACTGTTTTTCACCCGCAATGATCCAGGCGAGTTCAGTTTGGCATACTGAACCTGAAATCGTTGCCGCGTGGGGAGCCTTCGGCACCATCTTCACCGCAATCGCCGTCGCCCACACGTTGTACGCGCCGCGTGAAGTGGTGCTATGGAACTGGCGGCGCATCGTGCTGCTGGGAACCTCGCTGGCGATCGCGGTTGGTTCGCAATTTTCGATGATCGTCGTTGTGCCGCTGGCGCTGGCATTTCTGCTCTACGTAGCGCCCGTTCGGCGCCGGGCAGCACTTGCGATCTGGATGGCGGCGTGTGCCGTACTCTTCGTGCTGCTCTTTGCGATTTACTTCTTCAATCCGCACGCCTTCGCCGAGAGCATGCGCCACGCCACATTTTGGGGAGCTACCTGGCGCGGCTTCACCGTGCTGGGCGTCTACAGGCAGGTTGCCGCGCAAATTGGACGCGCATGTCCGGCGCTGTTGTTGGCACTCCCGGTGGCGATTGCAACTTATGCGGCGTGGCCGCGCACACGCTACTTCGGCAATACCGCGCCCCTCCTGCTGGCGGTGCTGTTCGTCATTCTGGGCATGGCGCATCCGCATGAGGCCGGCACAGGATTTCTTCTCGAGGCTATTCCGTTTCTGTTCATCTTCGTGTCCGGCGTTCTCGCCGATCTGATGGAGACGCAGTATCGTCCGCTGGTGACGGCGAGTGTCTTCGGTATGCTGCTGGCATACGCCGTGTGGAGTGTGCTGCAACTGGCAAAGGTGAAAGGCTGACCAAGTCGCTCAGGGCTGGTTGCCAGGCCATTCTGTGAAGAAGGCCTCCTCGCCAAATTCTCTGGAACCATTCCGCTTCCTGCTGCGAATACATAATGAAAGCTCAGCCGTCCAAGTCCTCAAGCAGCCAGCGAGCATGGACAACCTTGAACATCGTTCTGATGCCGAACTCCTGCGGCTCGCCCTGGCTGGGGAAGAAAGCGCATTTCTTCTGCTGTATGAAAGGCTGAAGGGGGGAGTTTTCCGGTACGCCTTCTATATGACGAACTCCAAGCCCGCGGCTGAAGAGGTTATACAAGAAGTCTTCATCGCGCTTCTTGAGAGTGGAAAACGTTACCGGGAGACTCAGGGGAATGTCGCGGCGTTCGTATTCGGGATGGCGCGCAACTTCGTCCGGCGGGTGGAACGCCGCGAGAGCGCTTACCAGCCGCTTCCAGCTGATGAGACGGTGGAGAAGTTGTCCAGAAGACTTGCGTCGGAGCCTGAGATCTTGCCGGAGCAGATGATTCGAGGCGAACTGGTGGAAAGTGTTCGCGCTGCCATCGCCTCTCTGCCCGAACACTATCGCCAAGTGGTGGTGCTTTGCGATCTGTGTGAGCTGTCCTATGCCGAAGCAGCTTCGCGCTTGGAGTGTGCGGTGGGGACGGTCCGGTCGCGTCTCAATCGAGGACATGCCCTGCTCTCACAAAAACTGAAGACCGCCGGGACTCCCCAGACTGAGTTCCCCATCACAGGCACCGAGGGATGCCTCATATGACTTGCACTGAACTTCGTTCTCATCTTGAAGAGCTGGCATCCGCCACGTCCCGGGACCATGAGTATGCTACCGAGGCTGCGGAGCATATCCGGATCTGTGAGGAATGCAGCCGTTTCGCCGGGGAACAGACTGAGGTAAGAGGTCTCTTGAACCTGGTCCGGGATGCTGCTCCTCAGATCGCTCCCTCGCTGGATTCAGCGATGCTGGCTAACTTCCGCAAACGTGTCGAGCGGGCTCCGGTTTCTGGTGTGGTGGCGTTTCGCAGGGTATCGGCGTCCTTATTTTGGCGCGGTGCCATCGCAGCCGTGATTCTGCTTGTCGTGATGCTGCCTTGGGCGTACCGAAGACGCGACACAGCGAAACACTCGCTACCGACTGTTGACGTGGCCGCACCGTCTCAGCCGACGCTCGTGGAGAACTCGGCTTCTAACTTTGTGAAAGAGAAGAGTCCGGCGAAGGGCTTGCTTCCGCACCGTGCCAGGCGCAAGTCGCGCCCTGCTGCAGCGGCAGTCCCGGCCGCAGCTGCATCGACTCAATTTCCGGCCGAGTTCGACCGCCTGATGTACTGCGATCCGTTGAGTTGTGCGGGGACCATGGAGGTTATCCGCTTGCAACTACCAACCGGCGTACGGGGCCGCGCATCAGCGCGGCAGCAATCGCAGGGAATCGTCTACGCCGACGTTGTCATCGGCTCCGACGGTGTGGCTCGTGGCATTCGCTTTGTGGAATGAAGTCAATTTCTGGAGGAAACCAGTATGCAGTGGAGATTCAAAAGCCTTGTCCTGATGAGTATTACTGTATTTCTTGGCAGCTTAACCGCGCAGACGTTGCCCGAGGAGTCGGGCGAATTTCATCTTCCGTTGCCCCCACCCGTGGGCATGCAAGCGAAAACTACCATGGGTCTTCACATGGACAACATGGAGGCGGCGCCGGTTAAAGGCTCACCGTTCTGCGCCAACGTCTCCACGGAGCACACGCAGACGTTCGCCGATGGCAATCGCATCCATACCGCCCACGAGGCAACGCTGTGCCGCGACAGTGAAGGACGCACGCGGCGCGAGGCTGAACTCGATCTGATGGGCGCTGTGCCGCAAACCTCGTCGCACAAGATGATTACGATCGTCGATCCGGTCGCAGGTTTCCGCTATGTGCTCGACACAAAAGACAAGGTCGCGCGCAAAATGCCGATTCTGCCTCACGTGGGCGCAGCCGGGAAACCTGGGGAAGCTGCCAAACTCGAGGCCGAGGACACCTTTTTCTACACCGAGGGCGGCAGGTCGTCTGGCCACGTGTTCATGAGGAAGATTGGGCCTAGCGCGAATGGGCCGGAGCCGTCGACCGAGAATCTGGGTGATCAAACTATCGGCGGGCTGCATGCCACGGGCACGCGCATTATCACCACGATTGCTGCGGGCAGCATGGGGAATGAGCAACCCATCCTGGTGACTTCAGAGAATTGGTACTCATCAGAACTCAAGGCAACGGTCATGACTAAGCACGTCGATCCCTGGGCGGGAGAATTGAAAACTCAGTTTACGAATGTGAATACATCGGAACCCGACCGGACCATGTTCACAGTGCCCAGCGATTACAAGGTTGTGGATGAGAAGATGGGCCCGTTTGTTGTGAGGATGTCCGCCAAGGCTCCGATGTAGCGCTACCCGTGCTAGTGCGCTTCTTCCGTGGCGGGCGCAGTATCGGGAGTGTCCAGCTTCTCGGCAGCGTGTGCCGTGCTCGGAGGCGGCTGAAAGTCGCCAGGCTCTTTACCTGACATGGCCACATTCATAAAGCTCATCCAGATGGGGAGCGCGGCATGCGCTCCCGTCTCTTTCGCACCCAGAGATTTCTTCTCGTCGTAGCCCACCCAGACGCCGCAGCTCATCGTAGGAGAGAATCCGACGAACCAGGCGTCGGTAAAGTCATTGGTGGTTCCAGTTTTGCCCGCCACCGGGAAAGCCAGCTTCGCGGCCGCGACCCCAGTGCCGTGGAGAACCACTTCCCGCAGCATCGCGGTCATGATGCGGGCAGTGCGGGTGCTGATCGCGTCTCTGACTTCGGGGAAGTTCTCTTCCAGCACGCGCCCATCGTAGTCGGTCACACGCGTGATGTAGTGCGGGGCCACGCGCACGCCATCGTTCGGAAAAACGCTGTAGGCTGCGGTCTGTTCCATCAGCGTGATCTCGGCGGAACCGAGCGCGACCGGCAAATATGGCGGTAGTTTCGCGGTGATGCCGAAGCGTCCGGCATAGTCGATGACGGTCTTTATCCCCACTTTACTGGCGAGCTTGAGTGCGGGGATGTTTCGCGATTGGGCGAGCGCGCGGCGCAATGAGATGATGCCCTCGAATTTTTCATCGTAATTGTGCGGAGAATATGGGCCGGACGCAGTTTCAAAGCTGACAGGCTCGTCGAGAATAGTGTCGTCAGGACTGGCGCCCTGGTCGATCACGGTCGTGTAAACGTAAGGCTTAAAGGACGAACCGACCTGCCGGAGGGCCTGCGTGGCGCGATCGAACTTGGATGTGTTGAAGTCGCGTCCGCCAACCATGGCCTTGATGCCGCCGGTGGTGTGGTCGATGGCAACGAGCGCGCCCTGCGCGCCGGAGTCCTGCTCCAGGCTAACCCTGGCGGCTCCATTGGGCGCGAGGGAAACAATCTTCACATAGCAGAGGTCGCCGGTCTTCAAAATGTTCTGCAACTTCTGTTGCGTCCAGGCGGCATCCGCCTGCGTGAGCGCAGCTGCGTAGCGTCCGAACTTCAGCGTCGCGATCCCCGTGCCGGAGGAAGTCACCACGGCGTGCACATAACCGTTGACCTCAGGTTCATCGTCCCAATCAGGATGCGAGTATTTCTCGATTGTGAGTCCCTGCACTCGAACATTTTCGAGGTGTGCCTTCCATCCGTGGCGCCGCTCGTAGGCAGCGAGACCATCCAGCACGGCCTGATTCGCAGCTCTTTGCAGGTCGACGTCGAGTGACGTGTAGACCCTGAGGCCGCCTTCGTGAACCTGGTCGGAGCCGTATTTGCCTTCGAGGTAGCGGCGGATTTCTTCGCCGAAGTAAGGCGCAAGCGAATTGGAGTCATGCGCGAGATGCAGAATGAGCGGAGCTGAGCGGGCGTCGGCCGCTTGTGCCGCGGTGATCTTCCCGTCTTCGAGCATGGCGTTGATCACAAGATTGCGGCGCTTCTGGGCGCGATCGGGATGGTAGATCGGAGAATAGATTCCTGGGCCCTTGGGAACTCCGGCCAGCAATGCGGCTTCCTCGAGCGTGAGTTTTTTGGCGGGCTTGCTGAAGTAGAACTCGGAGGCAGCCTCGAACCCGTAGACGCCGTGGCCCAGGAAGATCTGATTGGCGTACAAGGTGAAGATTTGCGGCTTGGTGAAGCGGCGCTCGATCTGGATGGCGAGCATCGTCTCCTGCACCTTGCGATGGAAGGAGCGGTCGGGCGAGAGGAAGAGATTGCGGGCCAGCTGCATGGTCAGCGTGGATGCGCCCTGCACTTTGCCTCCGGATTCGATGTCGCGATAGGCTGCGCCGATGATGCGCCAGAAATTGATTCCGGAGTGGCGGTAGAAATCTTTGTCCTCGATGGAAACCAGAGCGTCGCGCAGAACAGGAGGAAAGTCGTCGTAGCCGGCGACCACGCGGCGCTGCAGAGCGAAGGAGCCAATGACGCGTCCGTGATCGTCGTAGAGTTCAGTGATCGAGCTGGGACGGTAGGCCTCGAGCGCGTCGACTTGCGGAAGGTCGGTGGTGTAGACGAGGAGAAGGCCGGCGGTCGCTCCCACCAGCGCGGAAATCAGGACGAGCAGGCCGAAGAGTACGCGGCCTACGACCTTACGCCCCGCGATTTCGACGGGAGGAAGATGTTCGTAGAGAGACTTCATTCGGGAAGAGTCAGGATAGCACCTGGTTGGAATGCATTGGCTGGGAATGACTGTAAGAACGCTGGCGCTACAAACAAAACGCGCGCCTGGCCGCGCGCGATGAGAGGCGTTGGAACCGACGACAAGTATTCCCGGGCCGCCGGGCTTCGCCCAGAGCAGGACAGCCGAGGCGGCTGTCGCTCCGTGAGTTGCCTAGCTGGCGCGGCTCTTCAGGACTTCGACTGCCTTCTTCAGCTGATCATCTACAGTGTTCTTGGGCTTGGCTTCCTGATCGGGTGCGGTGGGCTGCTCTTCGTCTTCAGGAACGATGTTGTCGGCTTCGTCGGCTACGACCACGTTCGGCGTGACGGCGGCATCCTGAATAGCCTTGCCGCTGGGTGAATAGTACTTGGCTACGGAGAGGATCAGTGCTCCTCCGTCCGGCAGATCGATAGTCTTCTGCACGGAGCCGTCGCCAAAGGTCTTGTCGCCGACCACGTCGCCGCGAGCGTTCTCGAGGACGGCAGCAGCAACGATCTCGGCCGGACCCGCCGTACCCTTATTCACCAGCACCGCGAGAGGGAGCGTGGTAACCGCCTTCGCCGGATCAGCGTTGAAAGCTTCGCGAGGATACTTTTGTCCCTGCAAGTACGTGATCGTGCCATGGTTGAGGAACAGGTTAGCGACGGCCACGCCCTCGCCTTCGTCACCATCGGATGCGTTGCGGAGATCGAGCACCAGCTTCTTCGCCCCGGACTTTTCCAGCGACTTAACCTTGCCTGCAATCTCCTGCGCCTTGCCCTTGGTCAAGGCGTCGACCTTGACGTAGCCGATGCCCTCTTCGACCATCTTGTCGGATACGGGCGGAATCGTGACCACATCGCGCGTGATTACAACCTTCTGCGGCTCGGCGCGGCGCGCGCGGACGACCGAGACGTTCACGTTCGATCCGGGCGCTCCCGCCAGCAGGTTGTGAATCTCGGGCAACGACATATCCCGCGTGCTCTGGCCTTCGATGGACTCGAAAATGTCGGTGGCCTCAATGCCGGCCTTCTCCGCCGGCGATCCTGGCAGGACTGAAACGACCGCGGCATAGCCGAAGCGCTTGGACACTGTCGCGCCGATCTCGCCTTTCGATTCTTTCCGATGCGCTTTGTACTGCTTATAGGCATCAGCAGTCATGTAGCTGGAGTTCGAATCGAGCGACTCGAGCAGACCGTGCAGGGCGCCGTCGGTAACCTTCGGGATATTCGGCTCCTCGACGTATTCGCTGCGCACGCGCGAGAGAACTTCACTATAGACCTGCAATTGCCGGTAAGCGCCGTCGTTCGAGGAGGCATGCACGCCGCCCATCGAACCCACCACCACGAACAGTAGTACGGCGAAGGACGAAACGAGAATCGCTGCTTTAGTTTTCATCGACATCCGATTTGTCTTCTTTATCTTCGGGAAGGAACTGCTTCCTGAGGAAGTCATTCCATTATATCTGTAGAGATGCGGTTTTGAACCCCTCGGCTGCTCAAATTGCTCCTCGTCGGTAACTGGGCACGGGCCGCGCTCCACAACAGACGGATGAGGAACGGTTGTGTTATCGCGCCATGCTCACCATTCCTGAGGCGCAAAGAAAACAAAGGGTTTAGGACTCCGCAATTGGCCAGATCTGTTTCTCCGAACCTAGGATGCAGGTTTGAAATTCAGCGTGAGAACAGTTCGAACCGAAGCGGGATGTGTGTTGAGAGTGTAGGGTTTGAACCGCCACTGCCTGACCGCGTCGGTTGCGGCGCGGGCAAAGGCCAGCGAACCTTGCAAGAACTTGGCATCCTGCACGGAGCCATCGCGGCCAATCAGCAACTGCAGAACAACTGTTCCCTGCCGACCTTTTGCGCTTTCAGGGTAGACGGGATCGGGCTGCTGCAAAAGCAGAGCGCGGGCCGCAGCCTCGGGCAGATCGACCGGTTCAATCGAGGGCAAGGCTGCCTCCACCGGCTTGTTGCCTCCGGCTGCCGAAGTCATCGATGCCATCTGCGACTTCAGGCTCGACGGAATCGCGGTGTTGTTGTTGACTGGTGTGCTGCGCGGCGGCGGATTTCTGTGCGCGGTGGAAGGTGCTGGCGTAACCGGCATAGTCACAGAAGGAACCGGTGTTTCCGGCTGGACCTCGGCCGGGATGCTTTGCACAGGAGTCTGAACGACACCAGCTGCGGGCTGGCTTTCCTGGGTCTGGCCCGTCGATCCGGGTTGCGGAGCCTGGGGCGACTGACCCTCCGGGCTCTGATTTTCTTGAACCTGAACCGCATCTGGCTGAGATGGATCGGGAACGTCCTTGGCTGCCGTATCCAACGGCAAGGCATTCTGCCCGGTACCCGCGTTAGCTCCGTTCGGCTGCTTCGCGGTCGGGTCGATGTTAGGAAGCACGCGGATCTGAGACGGGTCCGTGGTCGCATCGGGAATGTTCTCGGCCACCGGCAACGTGTATTCATCGCCGGCTCGGCCAAAGTTTTCATGCGAGGTCGGCGCCTGCGGAGTGGTTACCGGCTGGGGATTGAGCCAGGTGTGTCCCGCGCGGGCGGCACGAGCGAGTAGCGACTGCACCTTTGGCCGCCACAGCGATTGGGGAACCGCTACGTAAGCGATTGCGATGACTGCTGCCAATATCCCTGCCACCGCGAGTTTGCCCAACCTGCGCCGTGGCTTCGGGTCGCTTTTTTCAGGCCCCTCTCCGGAAATATAGGCGAAGAGTGCAGCTTCGGCTCGCTGCTCGTGCTCATTCGTCTTTGCAGCAGCTTCAGCGGGCGCCACGTCGGACGGGAGAGTGTCCTCAGACGGTTTCTGGTACGAGGGCGTTTCCGAGAAGCTGAGCAACTCGGCCTTTGCAGGTGCGCGTTCAGCTGGGGGAGCAGGCGCCGGTGCCGGACGCGCCTTCAAGTACCAGGACAGGCCGCGAGGTTCGCCTTGCTCTTGTGGCGGCGGCTGAGGAGCGGTGTCCTGCGTTTCTACGGAGGCCGCCATCGGCTCCAACTCGCTTAGCGGATCGATCTCGGTTCCGGCCGCATGATGGAACGACTTCGGAACTTCGGACTCGGTTACGAACTGCGTGCCCGGTGTTTTCCCAGACTGCAGAAATTCACCCGCGCGCAGCGTCTTCTCTTTCGCGATCACAGCGGCCTGGTCGGCGGTGCCCGGCGCCTTGACGGCAGAGCCTCCAGACGCGGAGGCAGCTGCAGCCAGTGCTGCTGATTCATATTTGGCGCGAAGCAGCCCATGTGCCGTAGTCAGCGTCTCTCGGGCTTGGGCGGCGTGAATCGGCTTGCGCAAAATCGAGTTCGCGCCCGCCTGCAGGGCCTGCGGGACACTGGCATCATTACCGACAATAGCCAGAGTCAAAGGTCGCTCGCCGGCCTTCCGCTCGCGAGCTGTATTCAAAAGAAATGCCGCTTCTGGCTGGTTGTCCCAGTCGACAATTAGAAGCTGCAAAGCTTGGGTTGTGACCCGTTCGACCGCCTGCGCCACCGGACAGTGCTCTGCCTCAATGCCGAGACCGGCAAGGATCTGACAAACCGGCAAAGCTGTTCCCTCATCGGAGCAGAACAGAAGGCAACGAAGGGCCATGCTCCTCCAGACTAGGGGGAGCAGTAATCGGGGGCAAGATTACCGAGGTGGGACGAAACCGCGCGCTATGGGAGACGGCCCGAACCGGAAGTACATGTACCTCCGGAGTGCGCCGCGCTAGAATGCTCGGTCGTTCGGCCTGAGCCTCTCATGCAAACTGCGGACGTGGTCATCATCGGCGGCGGGATTGTGGGGTCAAGCATCGCCTACCACCTGACTGCCGCCGGATGCCGCAATGTCCTCGTCATCGAGCGCGAGTCGGCGCAGGGTAAGGGATCCACCGGCAAAAGTATGGGTGGCGTGCGGGCCCAATTTTCGACTCCCATCAACATTCAGCTGTCGCTGTACTCAATTCCCTTTTACGCCAGCTTCGACGAACGGCTGGGATACCCCTGCGACTATCGCCCGCAAGGTTATTTGTTCTGCGCGACCAGCGAGGGGCACATGGCTTACCTTCGCGCAAATTTTGAGCAACAGGTGGCGTTAGGATTGAAGAATGTCCGACTGGTTGACGGGGACGAGATTCGCGGCATGTTTCCGCATTTACGTGCCGACGACATTGCCGGCGGCAGCTTCTGTTCGACCGATGGCTTTGTGGATCCCTACAGCGCCATGATCGGCTTCATGACCTGGGCCGCAGATCATGGCGCCACATTGTGGAAGAACACAGCGGTCATGGGTGTGGCACAAGATGAGCACGGAATAGCGGCGGTGGACACCAGTCGCGGTCCCGTGGTTACGCGAAAGGTTGTGAACTGTGCTGGAGCATGGGCTGCAGACGTAGCGAAGCTGGCGGGCGTGGAATTGCCCGTCCAGCCACTGCGGCGGATGTTAGTACCCAGCGAGCCCTTCGACGAATTTCCGCACTCGGCGCCGATGATCATCGATATGTCGAATGGCTTCCACTTCCGTCCCGAGAGCCGCGGATTCCTGCTGGCGTGGAACGACCCGGAAGAAACAACGGGATTCAAAACCGATTTCGACCCGGCGTTCGTGGAAAAAATTCTTACGCGTGCGGCAGACCGCGTGCCTTGCTTCGCCAATCTGCCGGTCAATCCGAAGCGGGCGTGGGCGGGACTCTACGAAATGACGCCAGATCATCATCCGATTCTGGGCGAAGCGCCCACCATGCCGGGATTCTTTCTGGCGAACGGATTCAGTGGTCATGGAGTGATGCATGCTCCGGCCACGGGCAGAATTCTTAGCGATCTGATCCTGACGGGAAGGACGGATCTGATTGACGTGTCCTTGTTGAACCTGGCGCGATTCGCCGAGCGGCGCCTGATTCACGAAACGGCAGTGCTCTGAGGAACGGGCGAAGAGCCTTCATCGCAGAGATCGCCGAGAACTGCACGTCTGTGTGGGGAATAACGAATGCTGGAACAGAACTACTGGTTAACTACAGTCGCGATGCCGCATGGGAATGGCGCGCCGACGCTGCCGGAGCGCGTGGATGTCGCCGTGATCGGTGCCGGTTTCACCGGCCTGTCGGCGGCACGCACCCTGGCGAAGCGGGGCGCCAAGGTCGCGGTGCTCGAGTCCGAAACCGTCGGCTGGGGCGCCAGTTCGCGCAACGGCGGCATGGTTCTTACCGGAATGAAGCTGGGTGTCAACAAGGTGATCTCGATGTACGGGCGGGAGCTGACCCGGCGTATGTATGCCGCGTCGCTGGCCTCGATGGATTGCGTGGAGCAGATTGTTCGCGAAGAAGGCATTGAGTGCGACTCTGCGCGCTGCGGCCATCTGGAAGTCGCTTGCAAGCAAAGCCACTTCGACGACTACGCGCGCCAAGTGGAAGTAATTGCACGCGAGTTCAACCACGAGTTGCGCGTAGTGCGGCGCGGGGAACTGGGTGCGGAGATCGGCTCAACCATCTACTTCGGTGGAATGGTCGATGACGTCAGCGCCGGGCTGAATCCGGCGCGCTACGTTGCGGGCCTGGGACGCGCGGCGATGAAAGCGGGGGCGGAAATCTTCGAACATGCGCGGGTTGAGAACATGCAGCGCGAGTCCCGCCAGGGCGAACCGGGATGGAAGATCATGAATTCGCGCGGTCCGTTGTGGGCGCGCGAAGTGTTTGTGGCGACCAGCGGCTACACCGGGCGCGCAACTCCCTCTCTGCAGAAGAAGATTATTCCGATCGGCTCGTTCATCATTACGACAGAAGTTTTGCCGGAAGCCCTGGCGCGAGAACTCAGCCCGCGCAACCGCATGATCTATGACTCGAAAAATTATCTCTACTATTACCGGCTCACGCCGGACCGCCGCATGTTGTTTGGCGGACGCGCGGCGTTCTTTCCGGAGAACGACCGGACGGTGCGGCGGAGCGCGGAAATTCTGCGGCGGGGAATGATCGACGTGTACCCGCAACTGCGGGATGCCAAGGTCGACTATGTCTGGGGCGGCACGCTCGATTTCGCTTTTGACATCATGCCTCACGCCGGCCAGATGGATGGGATGTACTACGCACTGGGATATGCTGGACACGGCGTCGCCATGGCCACCTATCAGGGCCAGAAGATGGCCGAGCTGATTGCCGGCGACAAGCCGGAGAATCCCTTTGTGGGTATCCCGTTTCCCGGCGCGCCGCTGGGAATGTACAACGGCAAGCCTTGGTTCCTGCCGTTCGCGGGCGCCTGGTACAAGGCGTTGGATTGGGTGAGCTGATTGGTCTTAAATGAGTTGGATTCGCACAAGCCCTTTTGTAGGCGGCGAAGACCCCACCGCGCACATGATCACGCTGATTTCTGCCGAGGCAGAGAGGGCAGAAACTCCACTTACAGAAGCCGAGAAGCAAATTCTCCCTCGTGACTGGGACCCGAAAACTATCGTCCCGGAGGATTTGGAAGCAAAGGCGAGAAAGCTTATCGAACAGACTTTCGATCACGAGGCCCGAGCCAGATGATCCTCGGAGTCTCGGTAACTCTGCAATGTGGGCGGGCGATCAGAACTATGCGACTATCGTGGCGTTGACGGAGGAAGTAATCCGTGCCCGGGGAGAGAGGCTCCGCGCCTGAGAGCACGACCTTGGGCGGTTGACCGCGTACAACTTGTCGGCTGTGGTTTTGCTTCTGTGATTTGGTTGATACTGTTTGCCGCATTCGTCGATTGGCTGTTCGGACATCACTGATGGTGGAGGTACTTTGAGACTCGGAAGGGATTTCGAATCGTCAATTGCTTTTCGATGATCTGACCATCGTGTAAGTACTCTGATTATTTGTGGGCATCCCATTTCCTGGCGTGCCGCTGGGCATGTATAACGGCAAGCCCTGTTCCCGCCGTTCGCTGGAGCGTGGTACAAAGTGCTGGATTGGATCAGCTAGAATCCAAATTGCCAATGATCACCCGTTCAGACGACTACCTGGAATATTGCCGCGAGACCGCGAAGGGCGCCAGGGACCCTCACGACTTGGCGCTTCGGGGCAGAGACAAACGGGAAATTACGCGGCTCGTCCACGAACGCATCGTCGCCGAGGTCGATCTTCATCCCGGCGATGATCTGGTAGACGTCGGCTGCGGGGACGGCACGCTGCTTCGAATGGCGAAGAAGGCCGGTGCTCGAAGCGCCCTTGGCCTGCTCGCCACCGACGAAGAGGTTGCTGTCCTCCGTCGGTTTGGCTTGCACGTACAACAAGCGCTTACCGACAAACTTCCGCTCCCCGATGAGAGCGCCTCGGTGGTGGTATGCAATAACGTGTTGTTGGTGGTGCCGCGGGAAAAGATTCCAGCGAGTTTGCGTGAGATTCAGCGCATCGCCAAGCCGGGTGCGCGCGTTTTTTTGGGGGAGATTCCGTTTGCGCAGCCGCCTGACCCAACTCCGCAGTTTATCTCCCGCCGGGAGTTGCTCTCCCATCTATATCGCAAGCACGGGCTGAGAACGTGGTTCGGGATGCTGCGAAGGATGGGTTGGTGGGCGGCTACAGGAAAGCCTGCCGTTGTATGCCCCGGCACTGCGATTTCGTTCTACGCTGAACCATCCGATTTCATCGCCATGGCGCAAGACGCTGGTCTGGAACTTGTGCGCTACTGGCAGCACGAATATCCGGACACCCGCAACAATTACTTGTTCCGAAGAGCAAGTTAGCTGCAAGCGTTCACTTGAACGGATTACAAACGGTCAGTTGGCCATCGATGATTTGACCGTCCTGAAAAGCTTCGGAATAGAGTGTCCGGCATCCAGCCCGCAACGCGGCGGCTGCGATGAGTGCGTCATGGATGCCAAAGCCGTCCTGCTCCGCAATCCTCAATCCTGCTTCGTGCGTTCCGACAGTGACTGCGAGCGGCGATCTACACAACAGGCGGATCGCAGCCAGCGCCTCTCGTACTTCCTGCCATGGCATGTGTATCTTGCGCCGAGCTACTGAGGCAAACTCGTTCAGCACCTGGACACTGATGACCCCGCCTGCCGCAAGTAACTCCTCGGCGCGAGGGCCGCGAGGATCGTCCTGAGCGATGGAATAAATCAGAATGTTGGTGTCGAAGAATGCCTTACCGGGCATTCGCGTCAGCCCGGTCGAAGACGAATCCTGGAGGCAAAGGACGTCGTAACTTGCGTAGACGCGCCAGCGCGCGTTCTCTGGCGGGATCGCGGCTTACTTCGAAGGTTCGGTTCCCGGCGACGCTAATCTCGATCTGATCTCCCTCTTTCAGCTCCAGCGCCTCCACGACCGTAGATGGCAAGCGAACCGCCAGACTGTTTCCCCATTTTGATACCTGCATAGGACCCCCCAGAATAATATACATCGTATTGTATATCCACGGAGGACGAAGGTAAAGGGCCATTATGATTCGCCGCTGAGGCTGGATATTAGCTAAAAGATAACTTTGTGATTAGGAGCGATTTAAGGGCCAGCAGCGCGTACTCTGAGTCCTCCTCGGGCCGCCGCCGAGCTTACAAGGGCAATTCTGTGCGTTCCAGGGCTATCCTACGCATGGCTGCAAGCAGCGTTGCAGGCAATCCGGCCGCCGTATGTCGCGCGTGTTTTCAATAACTTACAGATAACATGCTGAAAGCAATGACGATGCGTGAACCGGTGTACGTACATAATCGTGTGTATCTGACTACGTAGGGGCGGACGCTTTCGTCCGCCCGCCCCCGAACGATTGCGTCCGGGACTACGCGGATCGCTGGTCACTGACGCTACAACGCTCAGGCTGTTGAAGATGCCCGTCGACGATGTCGCCCTTTCAGCAGCCAATACACCGCCGGTCCCAGCAACATGGCAATCGAGCCCCCGATCACCGCGAAGCGGTCGCTCCCCAGCAGCGCGAGGATGGCCATCACCACCGGGGCGACTACCACGTAGAGCAATCCTGCGCGCCCTCCCGGGACGTGGAAGGCGCGGGGCATATCAGGACGCAAGCGCCGAAGTTTCCACGCGGAGAGCACGGTCAGTACCGTAGTCGCCGAGCGCAACCAGATGTAGACGGAGATGAGTTGAGTCAGGCTGTGCCGGGCGAGCAGGCCATAGATGATCGCCGAGGCCACGACGGCGATCCACGGAGTGCCGTAGCGAGGATGCCGCCGGGTGAGGATGTGCGGGAGATATCCATCTTGCGCCATGGCGAAAGGCATTCGCGTCGTAGTGAGTACCGTGCCGTTGAGCAAGGCAACGTTGGTGACCATGGCTGCGAGCGTCATCCACGTGCCCAGCCATGGGCCTCCGATAAGGCCCGCGGCATCGGCGAAATATCCCGTGTGCCAGCTCTGCCAGTTGCCGAGCGCAGCCAGGCCGGTGATTGTGGGAAGCAGGTACGTTGCGATTGAGAGCGGAACGACTAACGCGAGCGCTCGCGGATAGCTGCGCTGTGGGTCTTCCACTTCTTCGGCGACCGTCGAGAGCTGTTCGTATCCGGAGTACGACCACAAGCCCAGGGCCAACCCCACGCCAAAAATCTTAAATAGCGCCTGATGCGGAGGCACGAAGGGCACGAGCGGATTGTGGTTCCATTTGGTGAAAGCGATGACGACCATCACCATCACCGGGATGAAGATGAAAATCTCCAGCGCGGTGGCGAACTGGCCGACCATCTGGATGCCGCGAACGTTGATCCAGGTAATGACGGCGATCAGCGCCAGTGAAACCAGGTAATGCTTCCATCCCGTGATCTGCGGGAAGTAGTAGACGAGGTAGTCGGTGAAGAGAACCGCGTAGGCTCCGCCGAGCAGGAACGATGCGGTCCAGTTCCACCATCCAGCGAGAAATCCCCAGAAATCTCCGAAGGCGGCGCGGGTCCAGCGATAGAAGCCGCCTTCGACGGGCATGGCTGCGGTCAGTTCGGCTGAGACCAGCGAAACCGGGATGCACCAGAAAAACGGCAGCACCACGATATAGAGCAGCGTCATTCCCGGACCGGCGGTGGTGACCATATCCTCGATGCCGAAGGGGCCGCCCGTGGTGTAGGAGAACATTACGAAGACGAGGTAGAAGAGGCCAGCCTTGCGGAGAGTGCGCTCCGGTGAGGTCATCGTTGCCGGTCAGGCGGCGAGAGTTCCGGTGAGCGCGCCTTCGAGTTCGAGCAGGCGGCGCTTGAGGTCGAGGCCTCCACCGTATCCGCAGAGTGTGCCGTCGGAGGCGATTACGCGGTGGCAGGGGACTACGATCGCGATCGGGTTGCGATTGTTCGCCATGCCCACGGCTCGGAAGGCGTTCGGCTTGCCGACAGCTCGGGCGATGTCAGCGTAGGTTCGCGTCTCGCCATAGGGTATGGCTTGGAGGGCGCGCCAGCAGGCTAGTTGGAAGTCTGTGCCTCGAAGGTCGAGAGGAAAAGTGAAACGCCGCCGCTGGCCGGAAAAATATTCGTCGAGCTCACGCAAGTAAGGACGCAGCCCGCTTTCGGACAACTCAAATGCAACCCGGCTTCGTTCTTGTTCTTCTCGCAAGTTTCTAGGATTGGGGCGAATCGATTGTTGGCCAGGAGACCTGGCGTCGAACTCCAACGCCACCAGGCCATGCTCGGAGGCGGCGAGGAACAGCGGTCCGATGGGCGACGTAAACATTGTGGAATAAAGCGTTTCCATGGAATCGATCCAGTTTCGCAGCCCCCTGGGGCCTGACCACCATAACATGGGATTGACCCAAGAAGGAGGACGGTTCATTTGACAGAATCGATTTTTTTGTCCAGAGTGTCTGCTGCCCTGTTGCGAGGAGAATGTCGAACTTCAAGAAAATGCTGCTGGTTCTCGGCGCTGTCGTGCTTGGGCCAGTGCTGCTGATAGAACTAGTGGCACTCGCCGCCGGGGACTGGCATGCCGTCGGCGAAACCGGGCGGGGCGATAAGGTCTCGGTCAGCTCGATGCGGATTCTGAAAAACAATATGCGCACCGCCTGGGTGCGAGTGGAGTTCAAAGAGCCGGCCAGTCTTCCCCAGGGTGGTCCGTTCGTGGAAATGCGGGCGAGGGTGCGGTTCAACTGCAAGACCGGCAGCAGCATTCCGAGCGACGAATGGTTCTACTCTCGCGATCGCAGCGGCAAGCTGGTGGTCAGCAAGAAGACGAAACGTGACGATGAGTTCGGGAAGGCGTCCGAGGGCGGGTTTGGCGAGATAGTCAGCCAGCACGTTTGCCAGCAGAAGAAATAAGCACAATCGGTCTCAACGTCGCGAGCACCCTGCATTCCCCGGAATTATGGCTTGGACCCAGCCGGCCATGTGGTAGGATTGCGGCCCTCCCCTGAGCTCCCATTCTCATGCATTTTCCGCATGCATGACACCTCGGTAACCTCCCAACCACTTCCAACCATCTTGCTTTCGGCTTATTCTGTTAACGAGACAGCGGAAGAATTTCACCCACCCAGGTATGGATTCACTACGAATTTATGGATTGATTGCGGCGGGAAGCGCCATGGTGCTTGGAGCCTACGCGCTGCTGCGGCGCAAGCCGAAGACTTCCGCCGAACAGGAACGCGAGCGGCGGCTGTGGCTGGACGGCGTTGGCCGCATTACTGATGGGACCGTCATTGATGTGCAGGAGCTGGCTGCGGCGGAAAGCCAGCGTACTCCCGCGACCCTGCTGATTTACAAATACGACGTGGCCGGAGTCTCCTACGAGTGCTCGCAGGATGTTACCCATCTTCGCCAGTGGATCAATCTGCATTCCTGCCGGCTGGGGCTGCACACCTCGGTGAAGTATGATCCGCAGAATCCGGGGAACTCGCTCGTTATTTCGGAGAGCTGGATGGGGTTGAGGCAGTAGGCAGTGGTCAGTGGCCAGTGATCAGTGGCCAGTGGCCAGTGAATCAGCTCTCAGCTCTCGAACTCCATGGCAACTACTCGCGAGATCCTTCGCTCCGCCTGAAAAGCGGCTACGCTCAGGATGACGCCTTCCCAAGTGTGGCGATTGTTGCGTGTCTCCTACACCACTCAACTGTGGGCCTGAAGCGAATGCTAAGAGCGATAGGGTTTGACCGGCCAATGACCACTGGCCACTGACCACTGCTTTTCACTGCCAACTGAGCCGCATCGCGGTATTGTGGCGGTCGAAGGTCACCTGCAGGTTCTTCACGCCTCCTCCTACAAACTCGGCTGAAACAGTTTTCGAGAGGTCGATGGACTGGTCGGAGGTTTGTGCGCGCAGGCGAAGAGTATGCGTGCCGGCGGGGACCTGAATGCTTTCCGAGCCGACGCCGCGAATCCCGTTGAAGACGACCAGGCGTTTCTGAGTCCCTCCATGCAACGGGCGGGTTACAGCCAGCTGGTCATCGATCCAAATGGAGAGCGTGGCTTCCTTGAACTGATGCTGCACCGCGAGTTCCAAGGTTGCGGTGGGCACAATCACAGCCTTCGGCTGGGACTTCCCGGCTGAGCGGCTCGCAGTCTGCAATTTCAGAGGCTTTGCGTTCTTCGGCGCCGAGTTGGGAGCTGCCGAATTGCCCGAGGAGGACGCGGCTTCATTCTCGGAAACTTTCGGCACTGGAGGTTTCTGATTTCGGCGGCTGGCCACGCTCGTATCCTGCGCGCCATCCTGATCGACGCCCGCCGCTTGTATCGCCGTGGCCTTCGGAGATAAGAAGGCTTCCTTGGCTGGGATTGCGACGCCGATGACTAGCACCGTCAGTGCCGCGCCGAGAAGGATGTCTCTTAACGGAGTCTGCCGCAGTGCTGCCCCGAAAAAGTGATTGGCCTTTCCGGCAGCCGCGGCGCGCGCGGTGGTGGAGGATGAAACCTGGAATGAACCCGTAGTGGCTCGCGCCAGACTCCCCATCGATATGGTGGTCGATCCCGGCTTGTATTGCATGCGCAGTCCGCGAAGATCATTGGCGAATTCGGCGCCGCGTTGATAGCGGTCGGCAGGATCTTTGGCCATGGCGCGAAAAATTACGGCGTCAAGGGTGCGGGGCAAATCGAGATCAAAAGCGCTGGCCGGTACCGGATCGCGGTTTACCACCTTGAAGCAAACCGTGGTCGCGCTGTTGCCGTGAAATGGCGAATGGCCGGTCACCATGGCGTAGAGAATGACGCCCAACGAAAAAATATCCGAACGGCCATCCACGCCTTCGCCGCTGAGTTGTTCGGGAGCCATATATGCGGGCGTGCCCATCACCTTACCCGGAAGGGTCAATTGGCTCAGATTCAGCTTGGCGATGCCGAAGTCGGCAATCTTGGCGTGTCCGTCTTCGGTGACCAGGATGTTCGCCGGCTTGATGTCACGGTGGACTACGCCTTGCGCGTGCGCATAGTCGAGCGCCTCGGCCAGTTCTTCGGCGAGTTGGAGCGCGTTGGGAAGAGGCAATTTCTTTTCACGGATAAGAATCTTGTTCAAGGTTTCGCCGGCAACGAATTCGAGAACAATATAAGGACTTTGATCGTCCGGGTTCTGCCCGACGTCAAAGATGGCCACGATGCCGGGATGGTGCAGGCGTCCGGCAGCTTGTGCTTCGCAAACAAACCGCTGCCGGAACTCTTCTTCCTGCTCGGGATCGTGCCCGCGGATGGAGAACGTCTTTACCGCGACCTGCCGATCGATCTGCGGATCGCGCGCCTTGTACACCACACCCATGGCACCCCGGCCGAGTTCAGCTAAGATCTCGTAACGCCCAAACCGCCTGGTTTCCTGATTTTCCATAGACAAATGTGCGGCTGCCAGCGGCTGTGCACACGCACACGCCGGGCTTGCGGAGGGAGGGATAATCAATGTTAATCGCTGTCGCATGCCTCATCCGACGAGAACTTGGTCTTGACGGGTTACGGCAGTAACGCAGGGTCACACGCCGATTGGCTGACTGTGGGGAAAGGACAGAGCCGCTGAAGGTGTCGTTCTAGCTTCCTGGGGTGAAGCCGCCGCTGTGGGCAACTGTCATGCGGAGGTACTTATACGGGTTGACCGGGGTGTCGTTGATGCGAACTTCGTAGTGAAGGTGCGGGCCGGTGGAGCGTCCGCTGAGTCCGACGTAACCGATCACATCGCCGCGATTGACGTGCTGTCCGGAGGTAACGGCGTAACCGGAAAGGTGTCCGTAGCGCGTACTGATGCCATGGCCATGATCGAGCATGACCATCTTGCCGTATCCGCCTTGAAAATCAGCGTAGGTCACAACACCACCGGCGGGCGCGATGACTGGATGCCCGTAGCTGCCTCCAATGTCTACACCGCTGTGGAATGTGCCTTCACCGTTGAATGGATCGATGCGCTCACCGAAGCTGCCGGTCACCGGGCCTTCGACGGGCCAGAGATTCGGGGCAGAGTTGGCGCGAATCCAGTCGGCGGTGGTCGCGTTCCGCGTCAGGCCCATGGTGAGGCCGACCATCGTCGCTCCGCTAAGAGCTGACGTCCGCAAGGCGTGAAGCTGATCGAGGGAGGAAGTCACATCGGCGTCTTGAATCTGCTCCGAGGTGGCGGTCACCAACGTGGGCTGCGATTTAAGACCGTACAGCGCGGAGACCTCGCTGGCGAGCGAGCCCAGGGATGCGACCTGAACGTCACGTTCCTTGGCGACCTGCTCGAGGCGCGAATAATTGTCCTTCAGTTGATCTTTTTCTGTGCGCAGCTGGTTGTAGCGGGAAACTTTCAACAGCATGCGGGTATAAGAGCTGGCGATACCGGTGAGGCTGAGGAATCCAATCGCGGCACCGACTACAAATATGTAGAGGTACTGCACGGGGATGGAGATCTTGCGCAACTGGCCGTCGTCCCCGCGGGCCACAAAAAGGATGTAAAAGCGTTTTCTCAAATATGCCTCTTTTAAGCTTGAAATCAGGCTCCGCAAATCCAGGGCGGCTCTGTGGTTGCAGAAACCCTGAGCGGTCATCCTGACTCGGGCTGCGTTCCCCATCGGGAAAGGAAACTACCGCGCCCGCTACCTACCGGAACCGGAAGCCAGAGCCCAAAAAATGTATTTCTCTGCATTCCTAACCGGACGCAGAACTTAGCTCGGCCAAAGGTCGATTGAAAGACTGGCTAACGGTACCAAACTGGGTTCCACCGTGTCAACGACGCGATAGTTCCTAAGAAGTTACTGAAGGCGGGTAATTGGAGATCACCCCGGTCAGGTTACTTCCGGGTTGGGCGTCCGGCAACGAATGGCCCTTGGGACAATGTCAAGGACGCCAACAGCTGTCAGCCTCCAGACGTTGTGAATCTCGCCGGGCGAATCTCACATCATCCGGGGTGTCCGCTATAGTGTTTGCGCTGTGCCCTTTGCCGAAAAAGCGTTGATTTCACAAATTCGCCGGATGAGTGCGGACTTCTCGCCTGGTGGCCAGATGGCGGACAGGAGTGTCCGCCCCACACGAGTTCTTACCGGAATCGGAGATGACTGCGCCGTGCTTCGACTGTTGCCGCCACGGGGTCAGGAACAAGACACGCTGGTGACTACCGACTTCACCCTGGAAGGAATTCACTTCCGGCGCGACTGGCACTCGGCCGAGTCGGTCGGCCACCGCTGCCTGGCGCGCGGCCTCAGCGACATTGCCGCCATGGGGGGAGAACCAGTTGCCGCGTTTCTGTCCCTGGCTTTGCCGCGCGATCTGCCGCAAAGCTGGGTGGGACGCTTCGTCCGCAGCCTGCTGGGCCTGGCGGAGAAATTCGGCGTGACTCTGGCCGGAGGCGATACGGCAGAATCGCCTGACGGGATCCTGGCGGACATTATCGTGGTGGGGTGTGTTCCTAGGGGGAAAGCCGTTCTGCGTTCAGGGGCGCGTCCGGGCGACCGGATTTATGTCAGCGGAGACCTGGGCGGCTCGGCTGCTGCCGTCTGGCAGATGAGGAGGAAGCCGAAACGCAAGCTGCCGCGAGAGTATCCGCGCCACTTCTATCCGGAGCCTCGCATCGAGTTGGGCCGTATTTTGCGCGAAAAAGGCGTGGCTTCCGCCATGATCGACATCAGCGACGGGCTTTCCACTGATCTCACTCATATTTGCGAAGCGAGTGGCTTTGGCGCGGAGATTGAGTCAGAGCTGATTCCGCGAGCGAGCGTGGGCAAGCAGGCGCGGGAGGTGGACCTGGAATTCGCGCTTCACGGCGGGGAGGATTACGAACTGCTGTTTACGGCTCCGGCCAGGAAGCGTGTTCCCTCGCGCATTGCGGGAGTGCCCATCACCCACATCGGGCACATTACACGCGAGAGCAAGATCTTCCTGATGAACCGCAACCAGATCGGATACGAACTTTTGCCGCGAGGGTGGGAGCATTTCCGAAGGTAGAGTCGATTCGTGAATATTTGCCGGCCGTAGCGGGTGAAATACGTGGTGTAACCAAGATTGCCATCGACAAGCGGGCCAGAGAGAGCGAAAACGGTGCATGGGGAAAGCCTGGCTGGTGTTTTGCCTGCTTCTGGCTGGTTGCGCGGCGAAGAAGCAGCCGGTTGCGGCGACCCCGCCTCCCATACGGAGCCAGCTGCCCCCACCTGCTGCCGAAATCATCGAACACTGTGTAGTAATCAAGCAGGAAAATGCCAACACGGTGACCTGCAGTTGCCTGCCCGTGACCACCGTGATCGATTCAAAAACTGGGCATACCAAGGTAGTTTGCAAGACAATGAAGGAAGAACAATGAGACCGGGTGCTGCTGGGAGCTAAAACGGAAATTCCGGATTACTAGTCTTCGTCCCGATTCATGAGGAGGAAGCTTCCTTGAAGAAGTGCGCCGAGTTTACTTTCTCCCTGACCGCCATAGTGCTGGCGATCTCCTTAACAATGTTATCCCCGCACGGCCTTGCCCAAACCCAGATGGTGCTGGTCACCACCGGATCGACCATGCCGGAGCCGCTGTACGTGTTGTGGGGAGACAAATACCACAAGTCGCACCCTGAAACTGAGGTTCGCTATCTCGCGGTGGGAACCAGCGAGAGTGCCGACCGTGTTCTTTCTGGAACCGGAGGAGATCTCGGCGGCGGCGATGCGCCGATTCCCGAAGAACAGATGAAAAAGGCGGCGCACGCGGCCGTGGAATTGCCCACCGTACTGGTTGGCATTGCGGTCTTTTACAATGTACCCGGCGGCGCGACGAGCATTCGCCTTTCGGGTCCAGTGCTCGCGGATATCTACCTTGGAAAAACAACCTCCTGGAGCGACCCGGAGATTGCCCGGCTGAATCCTGACGGCAAGCTTCCTGATTTGCCGATCATGGTGCTGCATCGCACGGACGGAAAAGGTTCGAACTACATTTTTTCCGACTTTCTTTCTAAACTCAGCCCAGAATTCCACGCCAAAGTCGGGAAGAGCGCTTCGCCAAAGTGGCCGGTTGGCACCGCTTTCAGCCGATGTCAGGATATGCTGGCCAACGCCGCCAAGACGCCGGGAACCATCGCTTATGGCGAGATCCGCTGTGGGGAGAAATCCGGGTTGTCGATCGCGCGAATTCGCAACGCTGCCGGAGAGTTTGTGAAGCCATCGACGCAGAGTATCCGTGATGTGGCTTCGGCCATGGAATCCAGAATGACGGATAACTTTCGCGTTTCGCTGACCAACGCGCCGGGCAATGAAAGTTATCCAATCGCGAGTTTCACCTGGTTTTACGTGCCCCTGCATCCGCAGGACTCGCAGCGGAGCCACGCGGTCAACGAATATTTAAGCTGGGTGTACGCCTCCGGCCAGGAAATCGCGCAAGCGCAGGGTTATGCCACGCTGCCGCCGTCGGTTCTGCAAAAGGTGCGCGCGAAAGTGGCCGCGCTGCGCTGAACGGCGGTGACTACCTAGACATTGAGGTCACGGAGACGAGGTTGGTCCGAGGAGTCGTTGCCATCGGCGGCATCTTCGCAGCGATCACGAAGAAGCAGACCACCTCTGCCCCCCGCGTGCCAAGTCGCCTTTCCCTGAGCTCAAATCCTTAACAAGATCTTGCGGCGGTACATCCAAAACAGGATGAACCAAAAGATCAGCATCACCGCAAAACCGTGGAATACCGGCTGTAAGGTCGGCCCGCTCATCGCCGATATAGCCTTGCCAAAGTGGCGGTCCAAGGCGTTGCCGAAGAAGTCCGACATGGTCCAACTCATTACATAAACGGCAATCGAGTTCATTCCGACCACCACCAGCGGGAATGCCCATCGCCGCCACCCTTTCCATTCGATTAGCCCGTAAAAACCGGCGAGGATCAGGACCACCCAGCCTCCGCTATAAAGGGTGTACGACGATGTCCAGACCCTTTTGACGATGGGACAGATGCCCGTCCATTGGCACACCAGTCCGAGCAGCAACAGGCCCGTTCCCGCGATCACGAGTCCTCGCAATTTTTGCTGCTTGGATACTTTACCCTTGAGCCACTCTCCCGCAAGAAGCCCAAGGATCATAGTGCCAAGAGTTGGAATAAAACTCAGCGTAGACCAACCGCCCTCGTTGAAGACAAATGGCTGTTCCCGCGGAAAAAGGTTCAAAAACCAAACATCGAACGCCCACGCAAGATTGGAATTCTTGTTCCAATGAGATAGAAAGCCGGTGTAATTGTGCTCCCAGTTCTGCGGAACTCCGACCCGGGTGTAATCGAACTGCGGACCTGGTGCTGGATAAATCGCGAAAGCTGTCCAAAAACAAATCAAGATCAGCACCAGCGCCACCACCTGCGTTCGCATACGCGCGAATCCCAGCAGGAAGAGGAAGACATAACCCAATCCGATCTGCGTCAGCGTGTCCTCAAATGTAAAGTTGGTCTGACTTGACCACAGGGACCGAAGAAAGATTCCGAGAAAGATCAGAAGTAGGGCGCGCCGGACCGCGTGGCCAAGCATGGGTCCGAAGGTTTGTCCTTTCATTTTCCGGCTCGCGATAGAAAACGGCAGCGCTGCGCCCACCAAAAAGGAAAAGGCGGGTTGGATCAGGTCATGGAGTGAGCACCCTTGCCACGGCACGTGCTCGGTGTTGAAGGCGATCAAGCCCCACAACGCACTTTGCGGAAACGCACGCGCTACCGCAGGCAAACGCATGTGCTCTCCAAGCATCAGGACCATCACCAGGCCGCGGAACGCATCCAGCGAGATCAGGCGAGTGGCGCCTTCCGCTTTATGTTCAGGGCCTATGACAGGCGCTTCTGATGGTGGACTCTCAACCGCGCTTTCGATCATAAAGGGCTCCAAGTGAGGATTGATGCGGTCACTCAAGTCTGAACTGCAAAGCCGAGGGACTCCGGATGGACGTTCCACTTGCCGCGTGTGAAATCGGGAAATTTCTGGGGAGCGCCATTCTGGGCCACCGATGTCTCACTTAATGGAGTCGGCGCACTCCATGCGGCGGCATCGTAGACATTGATATCGGGCACTAGACCTCTTTTCAGGCAATCCATCAACCTGTAATTCATGATGTAGTCCATCCCCCCGTGGCCGCCCATTTTGCGGGCCAGTTCTCCCGTAGTCTTCCAGAGGGGATGCTCGTACTTGTCGCGAAACGCATCGATATTCTGCCAATCTTCTTGCGGTGAGCCGTCGGCCTGCTTTGTGCCATCGAAAAAAATACGCGGCGGGTAATCGGCGAACGCACCCTTGGTGCCGGAGATCGAGTTGAGGCGGCTGTAGGGTCTTGGGTTGACAACGTCGTGCTGGAGAAGGATCGAGCGGCCTCTCTGGGTTCTAATGATGCTGGTGTTCATGTCACCGCAGATGTACTTTTCGGCCCGCTTCGGGTCCCCGTCAGGGAAATTCGCTTTCACATAGGCACTCAGCGAGGCCTCGGATGAACTCACCGAAACCATGTAGTCGAACCTATCGCCACGATGGATGTCCATGTAGTGAGCTACTGGGCCCAGTCCGTGCGTCGGGTACAGATTGCCATTGCGCTTGATATGCGGAAACCGGCGCCACAGGCCTTCCCCCTCACTCGAGGTCAAAATGCTACGCAAGTCGTGAAGATAAGCCGCTTCTCCATGGGTGATCTCGCCAAAGATTCCATCCCGCACCATGCCCAGAACCATCATTTCGGTCGAGCCATAACAGCAGTTCTCCAGAATGACGCAGTGCTTACGAGTCGCCTCGGAAGTATCGACCAGCTCCCAGCACTCCTGCAATGTCGAACAGGCGGGCACTTCGACGGCAGCATGCTTGCCATTCTTCATGGCGCTGACGGCCATGGGAACGTGCCAGTCCCATGGGGTCGCGATGTAAACGATGTCGAGGTCGAGCTGGCTCAGATTCTTGAAATCCCATTCACCCTTGCTGAACCCTGCGGGCTCGGCCTGGCCTGCGGTTGTGACTGCCTTTTGCGCACGCGCCACTTTTTCCGGTACCAGATCGCAGATTGCCCTGACCTCTACATTTTCAATTGCGAGTAAATCCTGGAGCAAGCTAGTACCGCGTCCGCCGACGCCGATAATTCCCAGGCGGATGCGCTTTCTGGCGTCGAACGGGACGCCCATCATCGTCGGGTTCGCACTCTTCGGTGTGCGGGCACCGAGGTCCGCACCAAGAATGTCAGTCGCAATCAGGAATCCCGCACCGCCGACCGCGGTGCGCTTCATGAAACTTCGTCGCGAAATATCTTTCGATTCTTTGTCCGTCGGCATGTAGTGGCCTCCTACGACTGGTCAGGATGGATAATAGTTCTACAACAAATCACGAATGTTTTCCGCCTGGAATGGGTCTTCTACGAAAGTAGTGACCTTCCTGCTTGGCAACACTGTCTTACCTCGGGTACCACCTCTATGTCTAGTCCTGCAAGAATCCGATCGGGGAACATTTCCGCCGCTAGAGGCTGACACATGAGTAGGTGGCCAGCGGTACGTCATGTTCGCATTGTTGTCGATAATTACGTCTGCAATGTCTTCGGAGGATGCAAAACTTGTGAACCGCGCTGGTGGCTCCATCTTGCGGTAATGAACTGCTACGTTCCGAGCGTCCGGGCTACTTAACAATAAGCGTGACGGTGGTCGAGTGATTGAGACTTGCTGAAGTTGCCATGACGGTAACTGTGTACTGGCCGGGGGGAGTGCCGTTCGGAGGTGGGGGTGGAGGCGGAGCCGATCCGCCTCCGCAGCTCGTAAGAAATAGAATGCCCATCAAAGCCGCCAACTGCGCCAAGACGCCGGCACGGGCAGACTTTCGTCGGGCGTAGATCAGCGTTAGACGAACATCAGTCCCATGAGCGCTCCCCATAGCGCCGATGGCCTCCGGCTTTGTGGTAGGACACCGCGCGTCACAGCCTGCGATGGTGCCGTGGTTGTAACGCTCAGGGTGATTGTGGCGATGGCCGAGTCGAAAAGAAATACTGAGGCTGGCGGGATCGAACACATCGCATGGCTGGGAGCGCCGGAACAACTGAGGGACACCGCGCCGAGAAAGCCGTCCAGCGACAAAACCTGAATCGGGTAGTTCGCCGTGCCCCCGGCCTGCACTGTGAGCGACGTGCCGGATGCCGACACCGCGAAGTCGGGACCCGTGCCCGAGGGTGGGGTCTGCAACAGCACTGGAATGTAGCTGTACGGGTCGCTGGCCGTCGCGAAGTCAAGTTTGCCGTCGCCGTTGAAGTCACCCACCACCAGGGAGAATGGGTCGTCAGGCAAGAGAAGAGAGAAGTCCGTTGGCGCGAACGTTCCATCCCCCTTGCCCAGCAGAATGGCAACGTAGTCCACAGGGAACATGGGCTGCAGGTCCTGGATGGCCACGTCCAGGTCGAGTTTTCCATCGCCATTGAAATCTCCCGCTGTCATGCCTAACGTGTGAGTAGAGCTCACGGACGTGCCACAACATTGATTTATCGGAATCAACGTCCCGTCCCCGTTGCCGAGCAGCACGGTAACTGTACTATCCCCTCGATCAGTCATCGCCAAGTCCAGCTTTCCGTCGCCGTTAAAATCTCCCACTGCGAGTGTGGTTCCCGACGTCGCCGGAGGCGATGGAGCGGGCGTAAACGTCCCGTCCCCGTTCCCCAGTAGAATGGTGACCGTACTGATGTCGAAGTTCGCCACCGCTACATCGAGCTTTCCATCGCCATTGAAGTCTCCGACCCCCAGGCCGAAGGGAGTTCCGACGGCGGGGGGTGAAGAAGCCAGCGTGAAGGTTCCGTCCCCGTTGCCGAGCAGAACAGTGAGGGCGTTATCGACCGAGTTCGCCACCACCAGATCGAGGTTCTTATCGCCGTTAAAATCTCCCATGGCCACGGCAGTTGGCCCGGCCCCGACACTCGGCGCCGAGCCCGACCCGCGCAGGAAAGTCCCATCCCCATTGCCCAACAGGATGGTGACGGTGTTGTCTGTATAATTCGCCACCGCCAGATCCAGCTTGCCATCGCCATTGATGTCTCCCAGCGCAATTGAACACGGACAGTTCCCGGTGACGAACAACGAAGAAACAGGGGTAAAGGTTCCATCCCCATTGCCTAGGAGAACATTCACGTATCCTGGGTTCCCGGCCTGCTGGATTCCCAATGCAAGGTCCAGCTTTCCGTCTCCGTTGAAGTCCGCCGCCGCAATCGACAAAGGCTCGTTTGGCGTTACTCCTGTTTTTCCCAGGTAGATCGGCGAAGCGGGCGCGTTGGAATAAACCACGGTGGGACTGGGGACCACGACAGACAAGAAGACGTTGTTCGAGGCCGCGCTCGTGCCAGGGTTGAGCACTGTCACGGATGCCGTACCTGCGGCCATGATATTGGCCGCCGGAACGGTAGCCGTCAATTGCGCACTCGAGGCAAAGCTGGTGGTGAGCGGAGTGTCGTTCCACTTGACTGTTGCGCCCGAAACAAAACCGGTGCCGTGAACGGTCAAAGTAAATCCCGGGCCACCTGGTGCGACGGCTGCCGGGACGAGTGGCTGACTGACGAACGGTACAGGATTCTGTGCCAACGCTAAACCGAATCCACTCAGCAAGCAAACCAGGACCAAAGGAAACTGAACCGCTGGCGAATCGTGCGGGCGAGCGCGTCCAGTGTGGGCCACATCAACTAGGAATCCTATGAAATACCGTGCAGGCACTATATCTCATATCTCTGAGCTCCCGCTGGCACCATCCGGAGCCGCGATGGCGTTCGCCTGACGAAGCCTTACGAGGAAGCCAATCGCGAGTGTTGGCATAACGTCGCCATGGAGCTCATTGACTGTCGTTGTGAACTTTCAACTTAACGACACTCTGTTACTTCGGTTACCACCTCTATGTCTAGTCCGGCGACAGAAACGGAGCTACAGTAAGGGCATGTCGTTCTCCCGAGTCGCATTTCTCTCTGTCTTTGCTGGGTGCCTGGTCGTGGGCGCCGGATCGTCAACTGCAATCGCACAATCCAAGAAGCAGCCGCTTCCACCGCCTGCGCGCGCCCAGTCGCCTTCTCCTGCGGTGACTGATGAATTCGTGCACAAGCAATTTGGCGAGAACTGCTCGCTGATGCCGGGTCCGCCGCAGTTCGTGGCCGATCTCGATGGCGACGGCGTGGATGACCTGGTGATTGCCGCGCGCTGCAAGAATCCGATCGCAGACCAGGATGAGTATTCCTTCCGCGTCGCCGATCCTTACAACAGCTTCCTTGGATTCGGCGAGGTTAAGGTCACGTCGACTTTTGCTTCGGACGAACTGGATCGCCGCGGCCTCAGCTTGCTGATCGTTCATGGCACCAGTGGCGAGGCATGGAGAGCGGAGACGCCAAAGGCCAAGTTCGTGCTCATCAATCTGCCCTTCAGGACGCTCGCGGTAAAGAAGCTGGTCATGAAGAAGAGGACGATCCTCGGGATCTACATGGAAGAGCGGGGCGAAGGCACGGACACTTCCTCCGTAGTCTACTGGGACGGGAAGAAATATCGCTACGACCAGCTGGGTTCGAGTCTGCAGTAGTCCCGTTCTCGACACATTCAAGCTGCTCTGTGCTTCCAGTCAGCCTCACCGGTGAAACGTAAAGAGGCCAGCATCGACACTGGCCTCTCGTTGCAACACTCTCAGGTTCTCTTCCTAGTAGATCTCGAAGTGAAATACATCCGCGATCAAGTATGTTCTGCGATTGAGGAGAACAATATGTCCTCCGACCACGACATGCTCGTAATCCGGTGGAGGCGGGGGCAGGCGGCGCTCAAGATCGTCGGGACAGCGCACCATCTTCTTCCGAAGGCCGGGCGGTAGAGTACCGCGGACGACCAACTGGCGCTCCAGGCCCGGAGGCAACCGATCATGCTTCGCAAGGCCGGGCGGTAAATGCTGGTAATTCTCGCGGTACCAGCCACGCATCTCGTCGCGGTCGTGGTCGGAATAGCCGCGGCGGCCGTGATCTTTCTCGTGTCCACGGCCGTGTCCATGGCCGTGATTGTCATCGTCGCCGCGATCGTGGTCGTCGTGATCGTGCTTCGCGTGACCCTGCCCGTTGCCCGGGGCGGCCATCGTTGTCGACAGTGCAATGGACAGGAGCGCGCTGGCCCCGATCCGCAACCACGTTTTGGCTGACATTGGACTCCTCCTTGGACCAGTGACGATTCAGGCTACGGGAGTGCATACCGCGGAACAAATTACGGAAGGGCAACTCCGAGGCGCCGGGCTCTTTGATCCGTTCCTGGAGAGACGGGACAGGTCGACTGTCTGCGTCAACCGCTATAATCCATCCGCCATGAAACGCGAACAAAAAATCGCAGAACTGAAGAGGCGGAACCAGCTGGCGGAAGAAGGTGGTGGGGAAAAGCGTCGCGAGCGGCAACATGAAGAAGGCAAGATGTCGGCGCGCGAGCGCATCGAGTTTCTGCTCGACGACGCCACGTTTGAGGAGACCGACAAGCTGGTTACGCACCGCTGCAACGACTTTGGCATGGCCGAGCAGAAGTATTACGGCGACGGATTCATCACCGGCTATGGGCGAATTGAAGGGCGGCCGGTGTACGTCTTCGCGCAGGACTTCACGGTGTTTGGTGGATCACTTTCGGAAGCGAACGCGGCGAAGATCGTCAAGATCATGGACCTCGCTGCCAAGATGGGAGCGCCCGTAATCGGGCTGAACGACTCCGGCGGCGCGCGAATTCAGGAAGGCGTGATGTCGCTGGCCGGCTACGCCGACATTTTCTTGCGCAACACGTTGTATAGCGGAGTGGTGCCACAGATTTCCGCCATTATGGGACCGTGCGCGGGGGGTGCGGTGTATTCGCCGGCCATTACGGACTTCGTCCTCATGGTCGATAAGACCTCCTACATGTTCATCACCGGGCCGGACGTGATCAAGACCGTGACCCATGAAGAAGTCACGAAAGATCAACTGGGCGGCGCCATGACGCACAACGAGACGTCCGGCGTGGCCCACTTTCTGGCGCACGACGATGCCGAATGCCTGTCGATGGTGCGGGAGCTGTTGAGCTTCGTGCCGTCGAACAATCTGGACGACCCACCGCGAAAGACGTGTACCGATCCGAGTGATCGGGCAGACGTCGCTTTGGACACAGTTGTTCCGGAGCAATCGAACCAGCCGTATGACATCAAAGACGTGATTCACGCGGTGGTCGACGACGGATATTTCTTCGAGGTGCAGGAGCACTACGCGAAGAATATCGGGGTGGGATTCGCGCGGCTGGACGGGCGTCCGGTTGGGATCGTCGCCAACCAGCCGGCCGTGCTCGCGGGGACACTCGATATCAATGCCTCGATCAAGGGGGCGCGGTTTGTGCGCTTCTGCGACTGCTTCAATATCCCGCTGGTGACGTTTGAAGATGTGCCGGGATTCTTACCGGGGACGGCGCAGGAATACGGCGGGATCATCAAACATGGTGCCAAGCTGCTGTTCGCTTTCGCCGAGGCGACGGTCCCGAAAGTCACGGTCATCACGCGCAAGGCCTACGGCGGAGCGTATTGCGTGATGGCGTCAAAGCATATCCGAACGGACGTGAACTATGCGTGGCCGACCGCCGAGATCGCGGTGATGGGACCGGAAGGAGCGGTCGACATCGTCTACAAGCGCGAATTGGAAGCCGCCAAGACCACCGCCGAGCGCGAGGAAGCCCGCCGCGGCAAGATCGACGAGTTCCGTGACCGGTTTGCCAGTCCGTACGTGGCGGCGGAACGCGGCTTCGTGGACGCCATCATCCAGCCCCGCGAGACGCGCAAGAAGCTGATTCAGGCGCTGGCGATGCTGGAAACGAAGCGAGATAAGAATCCGCCGAAGAAGCATGGAAATATACCGCTATAAATCAGAGTGGGCATGGATCCATGCCGAACGTGCAGGATATAGACCGATTTTTCCTCCTCAAGAACAACCAACAGAAAACGATAGGTACCGCGCTTGCCTGAGCCGAAGAACAGTTCGCGAATGGGCTGATCAAATGACGCGCTCTCGGGAGCCAGAGGACAACGCTCGGGGTGGCGCGCCAGACTTTTCGCGCTCTGGCGAGCGCGCCGGATCCAGTCGCGCGCCGCGCGAGGCGCCTGGGCGCGGATATAGCGATAGGCCGTCCTGAGATCGCTCTCGACTGCGGGAGTAACGATGACGCGATAAGTCATCTACCAGCGTCTTCTCGTTCCAGTTCGTCAAACACTTCCTCTGCCGGACGGCCTGCGCCTTTGCGAGCCTGCGCAAGGCCACGGCGAATGCTGGTCACGGCGTCCAGTTGACTGGCGACCTCCTGATAGGCCGCGGCGTCGAGAAGCACAGCCTCGACTTTTCCCTTCACGGTAAGCACCAGCGGGCGCCCGGTCTTCTTCATCTGCTTCATCAGGCCCGAGGAGTTGCGCTTGAAGGTGGTCAGGGAATGAATGTCCTGGGTGACATCGATCATGGTGCGATTGTAGCATTAAATAAGCATCTGATTTGATGCTTACGAAGAGAATCTCAGGAGCGCAAATTGGACCCCCGCCGAAGAAGCACAGGAGCATACAGAAGAACCGAATCGGCAGGCTGCTTGACGTCTGCACTTACGATGAATAGCCTCACGAGTTGTCTCCTCATTCCTCGAACGCTGGTCCGTCAAGATGGAGGTCTTTATGAAGCGTCTCCTTGGGTTGCTTCTCTTCTGCTCCGTCACTCTGTTGGGTTCGGCTCAGGACCCCGGCTCCTGGCTCAACTCTCTTTCGCAGGCGAAGGCATATGTGCAGAGGCGCGCTTCGAGTTATGACCGCAGCGGCGCGAACGCTGACTTTCGAACGGTTGCTCCTGGCGAAACCGTGACATTGTTGGACGAGCCCGGCCCCGGCCTGATCAGCCATGTATGGGTCACGATTGCCAGCGACGATCCGGATCACTTGAAGCAGCTGGTGTTGCGCATGAATTGGGACGGGGAGTCGTCTCCGAGTGTGGAGAGTCCTATCGGAGACTTTTTTGGCCTGGGGCTTGGAGAGTACTTCTTATACCAATCGATTCCCCTGTCCGTGGGATCCGATAAGGCTTTGAACTGCTTTTTTCCGATGCCGTTTCAAAAACACGCGCGGATTACGGTCACGAACGAGGGACCGCGGAAGGTGGGCGCCTTCTACTTCAACGTGGACTACCGGGCTTACAGCAAGCCCCTGCCAGCGGACTCGCTCTACTTCCATGCGCAATACCGTCAGGCCTCGCCGGCAAACGGGTGGACGAATCAGTGGCGATCGAATGGCGATCCGTTGGTGGATACGAAGAAGAACCTGAATGGCGAAGGCAATTACGTCTGGATGGAAGCCGCCGGCCGTGGACATTTCGCCGGCGTAACCATGTCGGTATTGCAGAATCAGGATGCCTGGTGGGGCGAGGGCGATGACATGTTCTTCATTGACGGAGAGGAAACGCCGTCGATCAACGGCACTGGATCTGAAGATTATTTTCTGGGAGCATGGGGTTTTGGAGAACATCCGTTCTCGTACGGGCTATTCGGCGCGCCAGTGAAGGGAAGCGAGAAGGCGGGAAGTCGAACGTCGGTCTATCGCTTTCACTTGGACTCGCCCATCACATTCACCAAGTCACTGCGGGCGACCATCGAGCACGGCCACGCCAATCATCGCTCTGACAATTTCTTCTCGGTGGCGTACTGGTACCAGACGGAACCGCATGCGGCATTTCCAGCGTTGCCACCGGTGGATCAACGCATTCCGAAGATTCATCCAGTCGGAGGGCCTGGAAACGCAGGTAAGTAATTCGCTATCGGGGCGGCAAAACGGAGGGCGAGCACATTTCGTTGATGAACACGGATATTCTGTCGCTGTGCGAGTCTGGCAAGAAACTGAAAAGAGGAACCGAAAGAGCCAGAAGCCAGTGCTAAAAGCTAGCAGCTAAAAAATTAAGAGTTCCGAGGTGATGTCAGGTCCATTCGTCTCGGCCAGTAGCTCGCGTTTGACCCTCGCTCGACCTGCTCTCGCCTGCTACCCTTGCGGGCTGCTGCGCGCGATCTTCGCTTGGGCTCCGGGCTCACCGCCAACCGGATAAATCTACCGAACGCCTCGGAACTCTATCCTGCCTTCGACAGGTCTTCTCGTTCTCCTCGACCAGCGCTTTGCTATAGACCCTTACCTGCCCTCCTTCCTCATCTTGCGATCAGGAAAGTGACTGGGCTTGAGCCCCGGACGCCGCACCAACCGGAAAAACTTAAGAAGTTGTCAAAGAACGAGTTTGTTTTTACGCTTTCCATTTTTATAGTCAACAGAAAATAGCGCTTTGTAACTATGTGTATTTTCAATCGAGTGCAGCCAGTCCACAGGCTCCTGACCGGATTTGGTGCAGGCTGATTCACTCACTTTGCGCAGAAGCCGCGCCAGACACGGGTTTAAGGAACTTCAGACTTGCGGAGAAGAACTGCAAACCATTCCATCGCGGCTCATCTGTTTGTGAAAATCCTGCAGAAGCGGCAGTGGATAAGGGATTCTGAAGGCCACCACAACTCATGTGGGGACAGCCGCCCTCGGCTGTCCGCCGGGTCGAAGACCCGGCTTTTTCTGTCCGGCGCAAGCTTCAAAAGGCAGTCGAGCTCTGCTCGACCTGGAGAGCCGAGGGCGGTGTCCCCACATCAGCATCTTCCGGGCTACCTGACGTCGATCTTTTCGTCGACGAACTGCTTGTCGGACTCATCGGCTCCCGTCAGCTCAAAAGAATTCGTGACCACAGCCTTACCCTTTTCCACACTGATGATCAGGTAGGAGCAGCCGAACCAGTGGGCCTCGGCGAGATCGGTCGCGGACCAGCGGGCACGATGGTCGGGATGGGAATGGTAGAAGCCGACGATGTCTTCGCCGCGCTCTCGGCCCTCACGCTGGATGCGGACCAACTCGCGCGGGTCAATGTTGTAGCGGTTTTGCAGGGAGTCGGTGCGGGTATTGCGGCAGCGGGCGGTCGAGGTCACAACGCGGGTACCGCCGTCGTTCACGCAGCCCAGCAGCACGCCACAGCACTCATGCGGGTAGGTTTCTTCGCCGTGCCGTCGGATTTCAGCGTGGTCTCTAGCTGTGATCTTCAGCATGAAAAACCAATTCACCCGGAGACACTGAGGCACAGAGAACTCGTTTTCAAACCTAAGGAAGTATTTCGACTTCGCCTTCTGAATTTCTCTGTGTCTCCGTGCCTCTGTGGTGAGGCGTTTTTTAGCTTTCCGTCCAGAACCTCTCACTCAGATACTTGTCGCCGGAGTCGCAGAGAACGGTCACGATGACGGCTTCCTGCCCTCGTTTCAGAGAGAGCTGCCGCGCGATTTGAAGACTGCCGGCCACGGCGGCCGCGGACGAGACTCCCACCAGCAATCCGGCTCCACGAGACAGCTGCCGCGCCATGGCATACGCGTCTTCCGTGGCGATCTCCAGATTCTGGTCGGCCAGCTTGGGATCGTAAATCTTCGGCACCATTGCGCTGGCCATGTGCTTGGCGCCTTCGATGCCGTGGAACGCGGAATCGGGCTGGAGCGAAATGCAGCGGATCCTGGGATTGAGCTCTCTCAGGCGGCGCGTGGTGCCGACGAACGTCCCGCTTGTGCCGAGCATGGAAACGAAGTGGGTGATGCGTCCCTGGGTTTGCTGCCAGATTTCGTTCGCGGTGCCGTGATAGTGGGCTCGCCAGTTGGCGTCGTTGGAGTACTGGTCGGCATAGAAATATTTGTCGGGATGTTCCGCGGCGAGTTCACGCGCGACGCGAATCGCGCCGTCGGATCCATCCGCGGGATCCGTATAAATAATGTTGGCGCCGTAGCTTTGGAGAATCTGCTTGCGCTCAAGGGAGACGTTTTCGGGTATGCAGAGTGTAACGGGAAACCCATCCGCGGCTCCGAGCATGGCATAGGCAATACCGGTGTTGCCGCTGGTGGAGTCCAGCAGACTCTTTCCGGAGTGAAAAGCGCCGCTGCGGCGTCCTTCCTGCACGATGTTGGCGGCAGCGCGATCTTTGACCGAGCCGCCGGGGTTGTGCCACTCCGCCTTGCCCAGAAGTACTACGCCGGGCAGGTCCCGGGTGCCTGCGTCGAGACGCAGCAGCGGCGTGTTGCCGATGCGATCGAACAAGCTCAGGCCCAGGCTGGAGGCGGCCTGTTCGGGCTCGTACTTGGGCGCGCCTTCGAACACTGGCGCGACTTTATGGGAGCTCTGTGTCATAACCGAACCGCGACGCCATGACCATCGTAACGTGAATCAGGGGAGGAAACACGGTATGTAGTATGGTGATTTAGATGATAAACATGGCACGACGATGCGGAGCATGTAAAGTTACCTGTTCTCATACGTACGGAATCCGCATCTAAAGCATAAGGACGATGGAAGGCTCAGCGGAAAGCAATGGCGAAAACTACCGAAGCACGGACTTACGAAGAGGCGCTGGCCTGGCTGCGCGACCATGGGTTCGATGTAACCGACGCGCCGGGAACCAATGGACGCGTCTTCCTGAGAAAGTACAACGTGGCAGCGGCGATTCAGAAGACACCCGATGATGGGGTGAAGATCTTTGCCTATCCGGGCTACCTGGTCGGCAGCGAGATTTCGAAGCTGGTGAATCGCGGATACCAGCAGTTCCTGAAGACATCAAAGAACGAGATTCCTGCCACGGCCGACCACTTGAAGGCGCTGCATTCTTTTGCGGAGGAACTAAAAGTGGCTCTTGGCCTGCCCAGCTTGTACAACGAATCGCTGGGTACGGTGAGTGAAGCCTATCAATATGACCGCATTGAGGACCGCGACAAGCCCACCGTAGATCGTCCCAAGCGGCCCTGGGAAGTTGCGGGAAAAGAAACCGCCGTCGCGGCCAAGAAGGGCCGGGCGTAAGGCCCCGCCCGGCTCCCACATTTCTCCCATCTGACCTGTCGTGCGAAACTAGTGCGCTCGCGGAGGTTTGCATGCGCAATCGTTTCGCCGCTTTCCTGTTTCTCACTTTCCTGTGCTTGAGTTGCCACGCAGAGGCTCAGTCGTCCTCCGCTCCTGCGTCATCGTCTGATTCAAAAGCTGCTGTCGAACACGTACTTCACACGCAACAAGAGGCGTGGAACCGCCACGATCTCGAAGCCTTCATGGCGGGATACTGGAATTCGCCGGAGCTCACGTTTTTCTCGGGTGCGAAGGAGCAGAACGGCTGGCAGGCGACACTCGATCGTTATCGGGCGACGTATGTCAGTCCCGGGCACGAGATGGGAAAGTTGGAATTCTCAGGCTTGCGCGTCGAGATACTGGGAGGCGACGCGGCCTTCGTGCGTGGAGCCTGGCATCTGACGATGTCGGACGGCAAGACGCCGCATGGGTTGTTCACACTGCTGTTTCGTAAGTTTCCGGAGGGATGGAAGATCGTGCACGACCACACATCAGCGGCGGAGCAAAGCGAGTAGCGCCGGCATCCCTTCGACTTCGCTCAGGGCAGGCTCTGCCGGACAGCCGCCGGGACGGCGGCGCTACACCGCGGCACCTTGGCTCACCTCACCCTTACTTGTACTCGCGTGCCTTCCGGTAAAGATCCCTTCAGCAGTTGCACTGCTCCGTTGCGGACGATTCCTTCGAACTCTTCCCCCGCTAGGTTGGAATTGGGTGAACGCTGCGCGGGCGAGTCGCCCGCGGCCACACGAGTCGTACCGCGGCCCGTGCCTTTGTCCATCGCTACGTTTGCCAGGCGGTCGGCATCCTGATTGTGCCCTCGCAGGGCGTGACCAATGGAAAACCAGTCCAGTTGGCTGATCAATTCCTTGGCGCGGGCGTGCAAATCCTTCAGCGTGGGATTCTTGACCTTGTAAATGCCCTTGATCTGCCGCACTAGCAGTTCGGAATCGCTGATCACCTTCAGGGCTTTGGGGCCGTGTTGCAGCGCGTATTCCAGTGCGGCGATCAGGCCCTGATATTCGGCGAAGTTGTTGGTCTGGTGGCCGAGATATTCGCTGAGGGCGGCGACCTTGCGGCCGGATTCGTCCTGCATGACAACACCATATCCGGCGGGGCCAGGATTGCCGCGCGCGCCACCGTCGCTGTGAGCGACCAGGTAGTGCTCGGGAGGATTCTCACGGGATTCGAAAAGCGGCCTGCCGCGGGAGGAAGGAGAGTGCATGCCCCGAGTTTACAACGGGTATAAGCCCGCATGGCCGCGGTTTCCGGGAAGGCCTAGCGTCCCGCAGCCAGCCGTGTCGCCAGCCGCGATGGCAGATTCGCAGCGTTGATGCGGTCCTGTGCATCTTTCAGATTGTACGGAGCACGGTGAAAATGGACGGTCTGCGCCTCCGTGTCGAAAAGCGCGAACGCGGCACGCCAGTCGCCGTCGCGTGGTTGCCCGACTGAACCGGGGTTGATCAAGTAGCGGGTATCCGATTTCAGTTGTAGTGCGACCGACTCAGCTTGGCCAATGGAACGATATTCGGGCCGGAAGCCGTCGGCAGCGGAGGCACTGGCAAAGAAGCCGCCTTGCAGATGCGTGTGGCCGAAAAAGGTCAGCGGCACGGTGAGAGTGATTAGTGGGGCAAGCGCGTCGCCGAGGGACACAACGTACCCGTCTTCGTCAATGGGAGAGCCGTGCACCAGCTGCACTTCGGGAAAACCTTCCACCGAGACCGGGCCCTGCGGCAGCGCACGGAGCCACTCCAGATTCTCGGACGTAAGCTCATCGCGCGTCCAAATGGCCGCTGCGGCCGCCATAGGATTGAAATCGTCGAGATCCAGCAGACCGGTGGCGGCTTTGTCATGGTTGCCACGAACGAACACTTTGCCCAAGTCGCGACACCGGGAGGTGACTTCATTGGGACTGGCGCCATATCCAACGATGTCTCCCAGATTCACCGCCAGATCGAAGGAAGGGGCGGCGGCGAGGCAGGCTTCCAGAGCTTCGAGATTGGCGTGGATGTCGCTAAGAAGAAGTATGCGCACGCAGCACCGGGCAAGTTGCCGATTATAGACCCGGCGAGTGCGTGCCGAACGGGAATCCCACAGCAGTCCGGCGTTTCGAACAAACCGATCGTCCTCAGGCGCTTCGTGCGTTGATGACCGGACATCGAGCCCAGTGTCCCGCGGCGACTTCGACCAGCGGAGGCATGTCACGAGCGCACTCCGGCACTCGAAATTCACAGCGCGGTTCGAAGGCGCAACCGGGCGGCATGGCTTGCAGCGGTGGCACCGTGCCCTCGATCGTCCCGAGGGGGCGCGTGCGATCGGTTTTCAGATCGGGCACGGCATGAAGCAGCCCACGCGTGTAGGGGTGGGCTGGCGCATTGAAAATCTCGCGTTTGCTGCCGAGTTCGACCAGATTTCCCGCATACATCACAGCAACCCGGTCGGCGACCTGCGAAACCACGGCGAGATCGTGCGAGATGAATAGCATGGCCAGCCCGAACTTGGCGCGAAGCTCGGCGAGCAGATCGAGAATCTGCGCCTGGATGGTCACGTCGAGCGCGGTGGTGGGTTCGTCGGCAATCAGCAGCTGCGGCCGATTGACGATGGCCATGGCGATCATGACTCGCTGACGCATTCCGCCGGAGAGTTGGTGAGGATAGTCGCGCGCGCGGCGGGCAGGGTCCGGGATGGCAACTTCGTTCATCGCGTCGACCGCACGGTTCCATGCTTCGCGTCTGGAGAGTGAATGGTGAGCCAGGACGGCCTCGGCGATCTGATCCCCCACACGCATGACGGGATTGAGAGCCGTCATCGGCTCCTGAAAAATCATAGAGAGATACGAGCCACGCAGTTGGCGCATGGCATCGTCGGTAAGGGTGCGGAGATCGCGAGCGCTCTCTCTATCAGTATCAGTAAAAAGAACTTCGCCCGAGACTCGCGACTGCGGCGGCAGCAGTCGCATGATGGCCAGAGAAGTAATCGACTTGCCGGAACCGGATTCGCCGACTAGCCCAAGAACTTCGCCAGGAGCGATGGAAAAGCTTAGATCGCGTACTGCCATCAGAGATCGTGTGGGGACAGCCGCCTTAGCTTGCCCTGAGCGAAGCCGAAGGGGCTGTCCGGCTGCCCGAAGGGCAGCTGCAGGCTCAGCCCGTGCGGGAAATTCTATGTTTAGCTCATGGATGTCGAGCAGTTGAGTCACGGCTTCATGGTAGCAGTGCCGCCAACCATCGTCCTTCGGACGAATGGACAGCCGAGGGCGGCTGTCCCCCCTAAAACCTTTCGTGCCACACTAGCTTTATTGTCCCAGGATTAATGGCAGGCCATTCTTGTTGTTGCCGATGACTACCACCTTCGAGTTCGGGCTCTTGGCCAGGTTTTCCGTGGCTTCGATCCCTTTCCATTCGAGCAGCGAAGGCGTGATGCCCTGCGCGACAATCTGCTGGAAGTCGCGGACGCCTGCGGCTTCGATGCGCTTGCGTTGCGCCTCCTGCGTTTCTTTTTGCAGGCGGAAGTTCATGGCCAGCGATTCCTGCTCGGCCTGCTGTTTGGCCTCAATGGCAGCCTTCAGCGTAGCCGGCAGCTGGATGTCGCGCAAAAGTACGTTCTCCACGCTCAGACCGCGCTGGTTCAATTGCGTAGTCAGCTGGTCAAATACTTGTTTCGCCACCATTTCCCGTTCTCCCGTATACAACGCATTGGCCGAGTGCGAAGCGGTAGCCTCACGGATCGCGGAGCGCAGCAACGGTTCCACGACCACCGTCTCATAGTCGGCGCCAATCTTCTGAAAGACTTCGGCAGCGCGCTCGGCGTTCAGGTGATAGATGATCGAAGTGTCGAGCGCCATCATCAGACCTTCGCTGGAGGGAACATTCGCAGATTCCTTAAGCGTCTGCGTCTGCACCGACATTTCGTTGTTGGTCTTCAACGGGCTAATGAGGTGAATCCCTTCCCCGAGCGTCTCGCCCGTCACTTTGCCGAACAGCGTGAGCACGCCCACTCGACCCGTGCCCACACGGGTCACGGAGCTGAAAAACAAGATCACGAGCAAGAAGGCCGCGATTCCCAGGCCTATCAGTCGAAGCAGACCGCGGCCGCCTCCCCCGTCGATGATTCGGCCCCGCGTTGGATCAAAAATTGTCATGGCAATTCTCCCGGAGAGATTGTAGGGCGAGCAGGTGCAACAGATAAGTGGCTTGTGAGGAGCGTGGGAATTTCGGTCTTCGGTCTTACGTCCTGAGGAGTGCCGAAAAAACGGATCTACAATTCTGATTTTGAAAGGGCGCGGCTTCCAGCCGCGCCGTTATTGGTCAATTAAAGGTGCGGGCTTTAGCCCCTGAGGGACGTAGTTTTAGACCGGGTACCATTGCGTCGCTGAATTTCATCTGCCGCAAGCATCGACCTAAGTCTGCCAGTACTTGTGATCCCGCAAAAAATAATCCTCATTCCAGAAATTCAGCGCCGTCTTCAGGAACAGCCATCCCACCCGCAAATGCCCCATCCGCTTAAACCGCCGGTTCGTGGTGTAGACGCCGCCGCGCACAATGGCGAAGCGCTTCCGCTCCACTTGCTGGCTCAGAAGATAGTCCTCCGCGAACAGCACTTGCTCGTGAAATCCGCCGATCTCGCGGAACTTCTTCGTCTCGAACAACATGAACATTCCGGTCGCAAAAGGACGATGCAAGCAGGACAAGTACTGGAAAAAATCATTTCCCGCGTAGAAGAGGCGGTCAATCCAGCTTCCATCATTGCAGAGGATGTTTGTAGTCACGCACTGCAGCTGACCACCTTGGGCCCGCTCCATGCACCGCCGCAGCAGCGTGGTATCTGCCAGCTCAATGTCCGCATCCAGAAACAGAACATACTCACTCTCGGCCTGAGCGGCTCCCCGATTGCGGCCCACCGAGGGCATCCCGCCGCGCATCACGCTCACATTCAAGCGGTCGCGAAAGCTCAGCACAATTTCGGGCGTGCCATCCGTCGAGTTCGCGTCAGCGACCAACACTCTCGTAGTCGACATCTTCGAGTAGTCCTGCTTCGTCAGCGAAGTCAGCAAGCGCGGAATCAGCTTCGCCTCGTTCTTCGCCGGAATCACGATAGTCAGCTCGTTCCTGGTATTCATGGATGCGTACCCCCTCTTCATCAATCGTCAAATACGTCAGGCGGGAATCGACCCAGCCGCCCGAGTTGTAGTAATGGATCCCAGCCTGTTCAGTGTGCAACGCCTGGTGCGTATGTCCGCAAAAAATTCGCTCTGCCTCGTGCTCCCGCGCGTAAGCCAACGCGCCGGACGCCACCTTTGGCGACAATCGCAGCCAGCGGGTGTTCAGCCGGTCAATCAGCCGCGCAATCGGCTTGCTCCTGAAATCCAGCTTCTGCAACTGCAGATAGAGCGACGTCCCCAGCCGGCTCAGCCTCACCCGGTTCACCTGGAATCCATCAAACTGATGGCCGTGAATTGCCAGATGCCGTCTCCGGTCGTACTCCCAGGCATATTCCTGATACACCTGCACGCCCACCAGGTGCGACATAATGCTGGTTAGCCCGTGATCGTGATTGCCTTCCACCCATACCACTTCCACATTCCGCTTGGGATTCGACAGCTTCCGGATGTATCCGAGAAACTTCCAGTGTTCTTTGGTCAGGCGGGCGAAGTTGAGGTCGGCGAAGATGTCACCCAGCAGGATCAACCGCTGGAAGCGATTCTGTTTAAGTACGCGGGTCGCCTCGCGCGCATGACTCGTCTCTGCCCCCAAGTGCAGGTCGGAGAGGATCAGCGTGTTGTACGCATGCGGATCCATACTCCGGTTGTAGCAGGGGAATGTTATGGAGTGATGAAATGTGCACTAAAATTAGTGCAGAGGTAACTGCCACGGTAACCCGGCGCCAGGCGTGGGGCCCCTCGAAAGCCCAACGCAGGACTGCTACTGCAACGCGTTAAAGGCGGCGCACTGCTGACCGTCCGGCGGGACCGTGCTGCCTTGTGCATTCGCGTCCACACGAATCACGTGTTTCTCGGTAGAACAGAACCTTCGTCTGCCGCTGCGATCGAAGACTGCCGGCACTGCACCCACCAAGCAAGATGTGTTTGCCCCATCCGCAGGATCATCGCCCGTCGCCACAAAGTTATATCCGGACTTGTTCCCCCGTGCCAGGGTCTCGTCCAGTAAACACGCGGTGGCTGCCGATTGTTTGCAAGGCTCGGGCCCACCGAGGTTGGCCAAAGCACGGGCATAGCCGCCATAGGCCAACTGGTATGACATTTCTGCCGCGTCGATGGCTCGGACCGATGCTACCGCGGAGGCTTCGTTAGCGGCGATCTTCGAGTTTGTGAGACAGGGAACCGCAATCGCCGCGATGATCAGAATGATCGTGACCACAATTAGCAGTTCAATCAAAGCGAATCCGAACGACGATTTCATTTCCAGTGCCTTCCATTGACCGTTCCGCTGCGAAAACCACGCACCAAGGGAACGATCTCAGGGAAGCAATTTGCAGGAAAATAACTCGTCGGCTGGCTCAGGGAAGCGCTTTGGGGACAGGAGACTACTTCTGCGACGGCGGCACGTATTCCTTGGGTACAGCCGATCCTTCCCCAAAGAAGTATTGCTCCAACTGCTTGACGATGACTTCCTGATCCTCACGGCGCGCCGGATTCAGCCGGTACTCGTTAAGCAGCATCTTGCAGTGTTCCATCCACATTCGCCAGGCTTCCTCGGAGACGCTGTCGTACACTTTCTTTCCCAGATCATTGTCAAATGGGGGCTCGTCCAAACCAGGCAATTCCTTCTTCAACTTCACGCAAAAGACCGTATGTGCCATATGCCTTCCTCATACAATTACGGATAAGTTCGTCCGGACCTCTAACGGGTTTGCCCGCCCTGTCGGTGCAGCGATTCTTGACCACCACTACTGAGGCTGCCCCATCCTTGCGTTTTTTGCAAGAGCCAGCCCTGAGCGGTGTATCGTCCGCTGCCGGATTGCAAGCAGGGAAGAGGCGATGACGAGATTTGGTCTGCCGCAAATGTATTCGAGGCCAATTTGGGTTCGCTGGAGTCAGGCTGAAAACTGCTTGTAGCTCATACCACTCGAGAGTTCGGTGCGCCCAGAGCCCGAATTTGCCAATGTCAGCCTGAGTCTTACCACAGAATCTGCTTCCAATCCTCACCAGACACCGCTTTGCTGGCCGCTTTTTGGCAAGCCTCTGCTTTTCGTTCGCCGTCAGGCGGTCGGAGATCACGTTGTCTTCGTTGGCCGGATCGCGCACAGTCATCCTCCGGAAGCGCCTCGCCATGTAGCGGAGAACGGCGAGCACGTTGTCCGCCAGCTGGCCGAAGCGTTGCCCGGCTAGAGCTTCCAGCACGGTAAGTTCCAGGGAAAGCGAGGGAAAGTCCAGCGAGTTGCGCTCGCGCCATATCTTCATGGCGCAAATCTCCTGCCCCCGTCCGGAACTCGAGACCAGGTGGATATGCTGCCCTACATCGGTACGAATCCCGGCCTCAGAATCATTGTGCAGCGTTGTTTCGTGGGCATTGTCATCCACCAGGCACGCTGGGATCAGATCTACTTTCACGCCTTTGCGACGAACCCGCATCGCGACCGAATGCGCCTCAGGCTGAAGATTTCGGCCCATCAGAAACTCGAACAGACTCCAGAAGACGTTGCGCATTTCCATCCCTGGGATGGGCTTCAGCGCGATCAAAAGGTCGATGTCCGTGCACAAGGAGAGGGCCCTGCCCTTGGCGTAGGCTCCAGACGGAGTCATCCCGCGCAGGTAGTTGGTCCCTCACTCCTTCACCAGAGGCATGACTTCCAGCCCAGCTGCGTGCGCCGCAGACTCCGGCCCGGTGTCGACCCGATGCTGGTCGATCACCGAGGCCACGTAATGATCAGCGGTGGTGAGCTCAGGAACTAGGAACCTTCCTGAGCGTCCCATCGGCAAGTTGCGGGAATGGTTGAGGCTACAGCTCAGACCTCGGACCTCAGACCAAGCCTCTTTTCCAACGCCTTCAACGGATTAACTCCAAATTCCACAGTTTTTCCGCAAGCAATGGCGGCTTGCTATATTCCCTTCAGCCGCTTTCTGTATCACAATTCCTACGGACTACTCCGCCCTTTTCATGGCCAACCCTGGCGATTTCGCGTACACCGTCAAACAGCAGGCGGACATCGTCCGCATCATCGCTGACTACATCAAGCTGAAGAAAGCTGGGGCGCAAAACTATTCGGGACTATGCCCGTTCCACGGCGAGAAGACCGCGTCGTTTTCCGTGCATGCGACGCGCCAGTTTTATCACTGCTTTGGCTGCGGAGTTTCGGGGGACGTCTTCAGTTTCGTGCAAAAAGCCGAGAACATTACGTTCCCTGAGGCAGTCCGGCTCGTGGCGCAAAAACTCGGTATCCCGCTGCCCAAGGCGAACTATTCGAGTCCCGCGGAGGCCCAGGAAGCCCGGCTGCGTTCCCAGTTGCTGGACGTTCATGAGCGGGCCGTGGCGTTTTTTCAGGAATGCCTGAAGCGTCCCGAAGGAGCGCGAGCGCGGGAGTACTTGCTTGGCCGCGGGCTGGACGAAAAGACCATTGCGCAATTTCGCATCGGCTACGCCCCCGACTCCGGATTCCTGCTGCGCGACCGCCTGAAAGGCGAATTCAGCGAAGAGGTACTGCGCGAGAGCGGTCTGTTCTCCTGGAAGCAGGAAGACAGCGGGCTCCGCGTTCCGGGCTCCGGGCTTCAGCAAGGCGGCTCAAGCAACGACGCGGGTGCACCGTCCCTGTCCGTCCGCTCTTTGGACGGACAGGGCGGGGATTTTGACTCGGCTTCGGAACCGAAAGCCGAAAACCGGAAGCCGGAAGACGTTGGACCAACGACTAAGGACCAACGACAGACGACCGCTTCCATGTACTCGAAGTTCCGCAACCGGGTGATGTTCCCCATTGCCAGCGAAGCGGGCAAGGTAATCGCCTTCACAGGCCGTACACTCTCAACCGACGACAAAGCCGGGCCGAAGTATTTGAACTCGCCGGAGACGGCGATCTATTCCAAGGGGCGAGTTCTTTTCAATCTCGACAAGGCCAAGGAATGGATTCGCAACGAATATGCCATCGTCGTCGAAGGCCAGATGGACTGCATCTCCGTCTACGCCGCTGGTTTCCAAAACGTGATTGCCAGCTCCGGTACCGCTTTCACCGAGGTCCAGGCCAAGCTGCTCGGGCGGTTCAGCAAGAACGTCGTGGTGAACTTTGATCCGGATACTGCGGGAGCGAAGGCCACCGAGCGTAGCTTGGGCCTGCTGGTCGAAGAGGAATTTCAGATCAAGGTGCTGACCCTCGAACCGGGCTTCGACCCGGATCTCTATATTCGCCGCAAGGGCAAAGATGCCTACCGAGAAGCTCTTCGTCATTCCCAACCCTATTTTGCCTACCTGATCGAACGGGCGCGCACCCAGTTCCCAGTCCGCAGCGCCGAGGGTAAGGACAAAGCTATCAAGCATCTGCTGCCACACATCCAGAGGGTGCCCAGTCGGATTGTCCGCGACGAGCTCGCGCAGGAGATCGCACAAAAACTTGGCATCGACTCGGCGGTACTCCGTCAGGAACTGAGGCACGTAGCGGCGACGCGGTCGGCGGCAGTGGTAAAAACTTCTGCCCAGGCGCAAGTCACCGACGCCGAGCGTATTCTCATCCGTGCCCTAGCGTCCGCCCGCCAGATGCAGCCCGGCGAAGAGCACCTTTCCGCACGCGACGGCGCTGAGGAAGAATTTGATCCCGCCCGGCAAGCCCAGTTCGCGCTCCAGAGCGAAGGTCTGCACCGCGGGCTGGCTACCGAGTCCCTGGCCGAAGCTCTGCTCAACGCCAGCCCCGATGTTGCCGATGTTCTGGATGTGCCGCGCTCCGAGAGTGAGCGGCGGCTGCTGGCCACAATCTTGCTGAAGGAGGATGAAGACCTCACCGCCGAACTGCTGGATCGCGCGGTGAGGGCGCTGCGAAAAATTCACCTCAAGCGCAATCTGGAGCAAGTGCAGCGGCAGCTTCGGTCGACCCAGGGTACAGATCCCGAGCAGCGGAACTTGCTGTTGCGCGAGGTGGAACGCCTGAGTCGAGCCCTGCGGGACCCCAGCGTGGCCGAAGGAGGCTCGGCAATTGCGGTGTGAAATGGCTCCAACGCTTGAAACAAAAATGGCGTCTAAACCATCTAAGTATTTAAGGAAGTTGAAGATAGCGGCGGGTTCGGGAGAGACACGGCAGGCAACTGATAGACGAGACAGCACTTATGTGCTAATCTCGATAGGTTTGTGCTTCGCGCACAATCCTGCAAAACCCTAGAATCCCACCACTGTGACTCTACCACACGCTCCTCGCGGGGCGAAATTGAGAAGTTTGAGGACACCTTTTGGCTCTTGACGACAAGTACGATGACATCAAAAAGCTGATCGATACAGGCAAAGAAAAGGGCTACCTGACGTATGACCAGGTCAACGACCTCATACCGCATGATGTGCACAGCCCTGAAGACCTGGATGATCTGCTGACGACGATCGGCACGCAAGGCATCGACGTGTTGGAGGGGCCGAAGCTTCCCTCCGCCACACTCGATAAAAAATTCGAGGAAGCAGAAGAAGGCTCCGAGGACGTCGAACTCGACCTCACCCCCGGAGCTCTGGAAAAGACGAATGACCCCGTCCGCATGTACCTGCGCGAGATGGGAACCGTGCCCCTGCTTACGCGTGAAGGCGAAGTAGAAATCGCCAAACGCATCGAGCGTGGGCAAATCCGCGTGCTCAAGGCCCTGTCGCGATCGCCCATCGTGATCCGCGAACTGCTGGCCATGGGCGAAGACCTGAAAAAAGGCGTTCGCTCGATCAAGGAAGTGGTCACCTTCGACGAAGAAGAGATCACCGACGAGATTCTGCAGAACCGCCTGAACGACTTCACCGGCAAAATCGATGACATGGCCAAGCTGTACAAAAAGGTCGGTGTCCTCGAGGAAAAGTACGTTGCCGTTTCGCAGAAGAAGCGTCCCAAGGACCATCGCCGCGCCCGCAAGAACCTGGCGCGCGGAATCATTCGCGTCTCGATCGCGGTGCGAAAGCTCGGCTTTACCAACGCCGAGCGCAAGCGCCTGATCGACCGCCTCAACAAAACCGTGGACGGTATGCGCTCGCTCGACCGCCAGGCGCAGAACCTGGAGCGCAAGGCCGAAGCCACTCGCAGCGAAGAGCAGAAGAAAGAGTATCGCCGGCAGTCTCGCGCGATTCGCGGCGAAGTGGAAAAGCTGGAAGCTGAAGCCGGGGTGTCGTTTCAGGAGCTCAAGCGCACGCAGCGCGAGATCATCCAGGGCGACATGGACGCGGAGCAGGCCAAGCGCGAGCTGATCGAGGCCAACCTCCGCCTGGTGGTTTCCATCGCCAAGAAATACACCAACCGCGGACTGCAGTTCCTCGACCTGATTCAGGAAGGCAACATCGGCCTGATGAAGGCCGTCGACAAGTTCGAATACCGCCGTGGCTACAAGTTCTCCACGTACGCCACGTGGTGGATTCGGCAGGCCATAACTCGTGCAATTGCCGACCAGGCGCGTACGATTCGCATCCCGGTGCACATGATCGAGACGATCAACAAGCTGATCCGCACTTCGCGGCAGCTGGTGCAGGAACTGGGACGCGAACCTACGTCGGAAGAAATCGCCAAGCGCATGGACATTCCGGTCGCGAAAGTCCGGAAAGTCCTGAAGATCGCGCAGGAGCCCATCTCCCTCGAAACCCCAATCGGCGAAGAGGAAGATTCGCATCTCGGCGACTTCATCGAAGACCGCGCGGTGGTCTCGCCCGCCGAGGCTGTAATCAACGTGAACCTGAAGGACCAGACCGGACAGGTCCTGCGCACGCTGACTCCGCGCGAAGAAAAAGTCATCAAGATGCGCTTCGGCCTGGAGGACGGCAGCGAGCACACTTTGGAAGAGGTCGGGCAGTCGTTCGCCGTAACGCGCGAACGCATCCGCCAGATCGAAGCCAAAGCGCTGCGCAAGCTGCGCCATCCGTCGCGCTCGCGCAAGCTGAGGGCATTCATGGATGGAGTGAGAGACTAGGTCAAGAATTGTCATTCCGGGCGCCTTGTTCTTGGCGCGAGGAATCTGTTTTCGATTGGCGCGGCCTCCGGCTGCGCCTTTTTTCTGTACGCCGCGCATGTTCGACAGCTTGCGGGTGCAAGTCCCGTCCCAACCTGCCCTGAAAATTTCGGTCAGACGGTGACGTTAGGTTCGAGTACGACCTTATGACCAAGCTTTTGGAGGCGATTGACGTAATAACGCGTAAGGCGTTGGGGTTCGAGGCGGTCAAAAAAGTCGGTGCCCAGATCCGCATACTGC
>QIAM01000077.1 GCA_003225555.1 Acidobacteriota bacterium
GGACAAACATAGTGGTCGTGCTCGGGATCGTAGACGAAGACTGCGGTGGTGAAGCGTCCCCTGCCGGGGTTGTCTTTTTCCGCGCTCCCTTTGCCCAGGCTGCCAACGGAGTCGACCTCCAACTCCGCCATCGCCTCGATGCTGCGGCGATTGGTGTAATCTGCGTCGGCCAGCATCTGCCGCGGCTTGCGGCCCAGGCGGGCGGCGATGCGTCCCACCGCCGGCGCCAGTGGTTCGCTGTCAGGGGGAGCTTGCGTCACCTTCACGTCCACGATCAGCGACTGCGCCGCGTCGGCCGAGATCGGCACGTTGTAGTGGGGCGCGATGCCGCCGTCGGCCTGCCGCATCCGGCGCGCTTCCGGTTCGCTTACGCTGACTCGCGCCCGCGGCTTGCTGGGGCGCAGTTTCTGCAGCTCTTCCAGTCCCTGCTCCAGCCGCTGTTGCCGCTCGCGTCGCGCCCGCCGCCGCGCCTGTTCCTCCCGGCTCGCGCCTTCTTCCTGATCCGGTTCCCCCATCTCCCGGACCCGTCGCCGCGCTCGTTCCAGGGGTTCCCCGATTTTCGCCTCGCCTTGAAAGCTGTCGCTCGCCGCCTGGGCTTTGATCTTGGTCCCGTCTTGCACCATCTGCTCCAGCGTGATCCACCCTTCCGCGCTCATCAGTCCCAACACTTGCGTGAATAACTCGTCTAACTCCGTCCGATACTCCACCCGAAAACTGGACAGCGTGTGGTAGTTCACGGTTTCGCATCCCGTCAGCCATTGCAGCGCCGGCTCCCACTCGCAGCGCCGCGCCACTTCCCGCGCCGACCCGATGCCCTGGCGGTAGGCCTAAATCCACAGACTGATCAGCAGCCGGGGATCGTAGGCGGGCCGCCCGCCTTCCTCCTCGCTGCACTCGATGCCTTCGTAGAAACCGTCCAGATCCAGACGCCCGGCCCGTTCCCAAATCGCCCGCGCCGGATGATCTTCCCCGATCAGTTGTTCCACATCCACCGCCCGCCACAACATCTGCTCACGATTGCTCCTGCGGATTAAAGGCTCGCTCATGCACCCCAGCTTACCCCGCTTCTGAAACCTGTCCATTTACTTACTGGATGGTCTTTTCACAGCTTCCTCTTTTGCGAGAAGTGGGGCTTTTTCATTATTACCACTGAGGGCAGATCGGCACACCCGCGGCAACCAGACCTTTCCAAGCCTAGCGGCCTTTGCTAGCATTCCTATATGGCAACGGCGAAACAAAATCGGCGGCGGAGCGGCGCAGTCTCGCCTCCCTCCGCTCGCAAAGCGTTCGCCTCGAAGAATCAGTCGCTACAGAAGCTGTACGCCCGCCTTGAACAGACGCCACCCGGCTCTGAAGAATCCAAGCGCATTTCCCAGCAAATCGTAGACACCATCGGTTAGCTCATGGCGGCCGTTAAAATCAGGCCGCCCCGGGATGCCCGGTGCCGCGCCTATCGTAACCATTTACGCGATCGAGTTGAGCGGCGACAATTCGTCGCGATGGCCATAGAACTGGATCAGTGGTTGAAGAGTAACCCTGAAGCTCCAGACTTGGGAGAAGCCCCGGAATGCTGCACAAATTTTTTGACTCCTTCACCGTCTGCGGGGGAGGGCGAATGTATTAAGACCCTCTTCACGATCTACGCTCCAGGTAAACCCTGCCGGGGAAGCGTCGATTTGGATCAATGGGAGAAGCTGGGCTGACTTGGCGAGCCATCCGAGGCGGATGGACCTTCCATGTCGGAGCACCGGGTGCCCCTAGGTCTCGCGGCCTTTGCGAGACCGGAGATTTCGGCTGAAGTCCACTACTGAATCAGCGTGCCTCCATTGCCCCCATTCGGCTCTTCGTCGGGGACGATGACTACGGCGGCGGCTACGCGGTCGCCGGGCTCGAGGTGGAGCAGGCGGACGCCTTGGGCGTTGCGGCCGGACTCGCGGATGGTCTTTGAATCCATGCGGATGATTTTGCCGTAGTGGCTGATCAACATGACCTCGGAGGATTCGTCGACCTGGGCGATGCCGACGACCTTGCCATTGCGCTCGGTCGTCTTCAGGTTGATGACGCCTTTGCCGGCGCGATTGGTCAGGCGGTATTCGTCGGCGGGGGTGCGCTTGCCGAATCCGTTTTCGGTGACGGAGAGGATTAGGGAGCCTTTCACCGTCACGTCGATGACTTCGGGCTCGGCGGCGTCGTCCGTGCCACTCGCGGGCGCTTGCGAGCCCGGGACAGCCGGGGCGGCTGGCCCCACATTTGCCGTTCCTACTTGTTCCGTGCCGGGCTTGGGGGTTGTGGCCATGCCTACTACGTAGTCTCCCGCTTCGAGATTGATGCCTTTCACGCCGTAGGCGGAGCGGCCCATGGGGCGGACGTGGCTTTCGTCGAAGCGGACGGCCATGCCTTCGTGCGACGCCAGAAAGATGATCTGGTTGCCGTCGGTGATGCGCGCGGCCACTAGTTCATCGCCTTCCTCGATGAGGATGGCTTTGATGCCGACGGACAGCACGTGCGTGAACTCGCGCAGTTCAGATTTCTTTACCAGGCCGTTGCGGGTGGCGAAGAAGATGTATTTGCCTTCTTCTTCGAGATTGCGGACGGCGAGCATGGTACGCACGGTCTCGCCGGGTTGCAGCCCCACAAGGTTGCCGATGTGCTTGCCTTTGCCCGCGGCGCTGACGTCGGGGACCTCGTAAACCTTGAGCCAGTAGACGCGGCCCTTGTTGGTGAAGATCAAAATGTAGGCGTGGGTTGACGCGATGAAGAGATGCTCGACGAAATCTTCGTCGCGGGTCTTCATGCCGGTGCGGCCCGTGCCTCCGCGGCGCTGCATGCGGTAGGTGGAGATGGGCGTGCGCTTCATGTAGCCAGAATGGCTGACGGTGACGGCGGTCTGCTCGTCGGCGATCAGGTCTTCGAGAACGATTTCGGCGGCTTCGTCTTCGATGCGGGTGCGGCGCTCGTCACCGTAGAGCTTCTTCACTTCTTCAAGCTCTTTGATGATCACGGCGCGCAGCTTTTTCTCGGAAGCGAGAATGGATTCGTACTCGGCGATATTGTCGCGCACCTGCTTCAACTCGTTCGAGATTTCGTCGATGGAGAGCTTGGTCAGGCGGTGCAACTGCAATTCGAGAATCGCGTCAGCCTGCTTGGAGGTAAACGGCTTTTCGGGCGCCAGCTTGGGAGCGCGGCCAGTCGTATTGATTTCGATTTTCTTGCCACCGAAAAACGCGACCAAATTCTCGCGGGCCTCGGCGCGGTTGGCGCTGCCGCGGATGATTGCAATGACGTTGTCGAGATGGTCGAGGGCGGTGAGATAGCCTTCGAGAATGTGCTCGCGGTCTTTTGCCTTCGCCAGCAGGTAGGCAGTGCGGCGCCGGACTACGTCAACGCGGTGCTCGATGAAATATTTGATAGTCGGGATCAATCCCAGTTCGCGGGGCTGGCCATTGCATACTGCAAGCAGGATCATCGAGAAGCTCTCCTGCATCTGCGTATGCTTGAAGAGCTTGTTGAGAACAATTTGGGGTTCTGCCCCCCGCTTCAGTTCTACGACTATGCGCATGCCGTCGCGGTCGCTTTCGTCGCGAATGTCGGAGATGTCTTCGATGTCTTTGTCGTTGACGAGCTGGGCGATGCGCTCGACCAGGCGGGCCTTGTTTACCTGATAGGGAATTTCGGTGACGATAATGGCCTGGCGGTCCTTGGTGAGGGTTTCGATCGCGGCTTTGGCGCGCACCATGAAGCGTCCGCGGCCGGTGCGATAGGCCTCGAAGATTCCGGCGCGTCCGTGGATGACGCCGGCAGTGGGAAAATCGGGGCCGAGCACGTACTTCAAGACTTCGGCTAGCTGCGCGTTGGGATTGTTGATCAGGGTGATCGTGGCGTCGACGATCTCGGTCAGATTGTGGGGCGGAATCTTGGTGGCCATGCCGACGGCGATTCCGTCGGAGCCGTTGATGAGCAGATTCGGAATGCGGGTCGGAAGAACGTCGGGCTCGACTTCACTGCCATCGTAGTTGGGATGGAAGTCGACGGTATCTTTGTCGAGATCCTCAAGCAGCGCGGTAGCAACCTGGTTCAATTTCGCTTCGGTGTAGCGATCCGCCGCCGGCGGATCACCATCAACAGAGCCGAAGTTTCCCTGCCCAAAGATCAGCGGATAGCGCATGCTCCAAGGCTGCGCCAGGCGGACGAGAGCGTCATACACCGCGAGATTGCCATGCGGATGGTACTTGCCCATCACTTCGCCGACGATCCGGGCGCACTTGCGCGTAGCCTTGTTCGGCTGCAGCCCCATTTGCTGCATCGTGTAGAGAATGCGGCGATGCACGGGCTTTAGACCGTCTTTGACGTCGGGGAGAGCGCGGCCGATGATCACTGACATCGAATAGTCGAGATAGGAGCGGCGCATCTCTTCTTCGATGTTGACGGGTTGAATGTTCAGGGCGCCGGGACTGCCGTCGCCGCCGGGAGGAGGTGTCAATGGGAGTTCGGGATTCTGGTCGTCGGGCATTTTTGGCTCTTGGTTTTTAGCTGTTGGCTGTTAGCTTGAACCAGTCACGATTCTGTCTTTGACCGGGGTGTTCTTCTTTTCGGGTGAAGTCTTGTAACTGACTGTATTTATAGGATGTTACGGGTCCTGAGAACTGGGTTCATTATAGCATGTTTGACCACTTCTCGTGGGCGTGAAAGTGACGTGGATGACCTTTCTGGTGCCTTGCCTAGTAGTTTTTCTTTCGCCCTCTCGGGGCTTGTTCGTGGGGTGTTTACACCCACAGCTTACGCTGTGGGCTGCATTCTTTCGCCGCTTCGCGGCTGGAGCATGGCGGCTTGCTGCAGCGTTTTTCGACGCACATTCTCCGCACTTGAAGCGACGACTGGGGAGCGCTTATGGGCGGGTTACTACTTCGTTGGGAGCGTTGGGCAGGATGAAGTGGACTCCGCGGGCTTGGTTGGACTTCAGGGTTTCGGGGAGATCGAGGGCGGTTAGTTCGATCTTCTTGTTCCAGTATCCGTCGGTGTAATAGTCACCGCGGGCGTATATCACGCTGCTGACTATGGTGTAGTCGCGCACTTCTTCGCTGTGGCCGTCGTGGAAGATGAGCACTGCGGGTGGAAGTTCACGCTTGGCGGGCGGATGCACAGCAGCACTGGGTGCGTGATGTGTACTTGGGCTCGCCGAAGCTATGACTCTGATGGGCTCGCGATCGTCGTGTGGGTTCTCGGATGCATCTCCGCTGTTTAGGCGGACGTAACGGTCTCCCTGGAGTTCGATCAACAGAGGTTGCGAGGCGGGAGCTGGCGGTCCCTCCGGAGTCTTTCCGAGCGCGGACAAGGCTTCCATCAAGTTGAGTGCTGAGGGCGCTGCGGCTGGAGACTCTGCGGGAGTCGCACTGCCGGAAAACAGGGAATCGGAGAACAGTCCGAAGGGGAAAGCAGGCAGGCGATGCTGACCGTGGGCTTGGAGTTTTCGAAAGGCAGCGAAATCCGCGCCGGAAAGGGGGTTGCTCACGCCGGGCATCGAAGCCGGTGCGGCAGGTTTTGCATGCGAGGGAAAATGCGCGGTGACCGTGCTTTGCGCACATGTCCAGGGGGTAATGGCTGCTAACAGAACGGTCTGAAGCAGCCTTCGCATGTCAGTTGCCTTGCGCGTTCGGGGGCAATTGGAACGTAACGCCACGCTCTTCGTTCTTCTTCTGAGTCGAATCGAGATCGAGATCGGCAAGCGCGATCTTGCGGGAGTGTCCGGGTGTCAAGTCAAATAGCGTCTGGCCGACGATTGCATAGTTTCCCACTTCGAGCTGATGACCGTCTTTGAAGACTAGGATGGTCGGCTCCTGGGGAAGTTCAGGCGGCGCAGGAGTAGAGTCTGCGCGCTGCTCAGCGTGAGCCGGTGGCGGATCCTTTACAGGAGGAATGTACGATTCTTGACCACGGCCGCGGCGATCGAAGATGGTTGGGCCACCCTGGTATTCAGAATCATCCTCGGCGTACGGTTCGGGTTCCGCAGCGTATGGCACTGGAACGTAGATTGGGTATACCGCTCCGAACGCGGGAAAGAAATCTGCATTGCGATGATGGCGATGATGGCCGCGATCGAAACCGGGATTGTTCATGGGGACCGTGGTAAAAAACTGCACCCCGTTCGACTGATTGAAATTCGGCGTGAACCCCATTGGACCTAGCGAGGTGACGCTGGGGGGCGTGCCGTTAATCGCGCGGCCGCCGAACCCGGGAGAGGTTACGGAAGCGGGTACACCATTGATTTGAGCGTAAGCGGCAGGAAGGAGAAAAACGAGCAGCAAGAAAACTCCAGAGACCGCAACGGTAGGCGCAATCCGGTGCCGCACAGAATTATGATACTCCAGCGAGCAAGTCATGGCGCACTTTGAAAGCAGAGTTCGCTCTTCCAGCTATTAGATTAGATGGGTGGGTAGGCGGATGCCTGATTCGAAGTGTGGTCGCACGGCAACTTTGGCACGTTTCCGGGCTAGGGTAAGCTGCTGAGCAACAGTGAGTTACAGTTCGCAGCGCGCGTCGCTTATACTTTCAGCACCTTCTCAAGGTCTGTTTGATCGAGGTATTTTTCGACTCCTCTTTACTTTATGAAGTCATTCATCCGCTTCGCGTTTTTGGCGCTCGTGTTGGTGATGGTGGCGCTGGTGTCGGCGCTCACGGCGATGCGATTCGCCATTCACGGACAGGAGGTCGCGGTGCCGGGCGTGATTGGGATGTCTCCGGCGGAAGCGGATCGTGCGGTGGCGGGGCTGGGATTGCAGATTGAAATTGAACGGCAGTATTACAGTCCGCAGATTGCGGAGGGCAGGATCATGTCGCAGCTGCCGTTGCCGGGAACGAAAGTTAGACGAGGGTGGCAAGTGCGCGTGGCGCAGAGTTTGGGGCCGATCCGGGTGGCCATTCCCGATGTGACCGGGCAGAGTCAGCGAGCGGCAGAATTGAATGTGAAACGGCGCGGACTGGAGTTGACCTCGACGGCGCAGGTGCAGATGGGGGGCGTTCGCGAAGAGCAGGTGGTGGCGCAGAATCCGCCGGCGAATGCGAGCCAGGTGGCGGCGCCGAAAATCAGTTTGCTCGTGACGGCAGCGGCGGATCCGCAGGCCTTTGTGATGGCGAATTTTGTGGGGCAGCCGCTGGGGAGCGCTAGCAGAACCTTGCAGGATGCGGGATTCAAGTTGGGGAATGTTACGGTTGCGGTGCCGCAGGAGTCCAATGCCGAGGCCGCGCCAACGGAGCCCCCCGTTGCTCCGAGTGCGACTCCTCCGCAACCGACGCCCGCAAGCATTGTCGTGTCTCAGAATCCGGCGGCGGGGCAGAAGGTTGTTGCGGGGGCGGTGGTGAGTTTTGAGGTGCGATAGAAAGCGACCCTCAGCGGCTACAGCCGTGAACAATGTTGTCGGCACGGCACGGCTTGAAGCCGTGCCCTTTCAAAGCTACCCTTAAAAGTTCGTCCAGCAAGTTCATCGAATAGGTTCCTCAGACAGCGCCGTCAAAGTGTCGTTCCCTTCTAAACGCGCTCCAGGATCGCGACGAAGAAGCCGTCGCAGGGCTGAATGCCGGGAACTGTGCGCAGGTAGGGGCCGCGCGTGAGTGAGGAGGGATCCAACGAGATCAATTCGTCCTCTGCCTTCAGGCGAGCTAGTTCGGTGCGGCAGTCCAGCAAATTGAAAGATGCGTTGCCTGCCAAGGCTTGATCGACTACATCCTCGTTTTCTTCTTTTTCCAGCGAACAAGTTGAGTAGATGAGGCGTCCGCCGGGAGCTACGTGAGTCAAGGCGGAGCGCAGAATGAGGAGCTGAAGAGCTTGCAACTCGGGTAGATCGTCGGGCGTTAAGCGCCACTTTATTTCGGGATTGCGCGCGAGGGTTCCGGTGCCGGAGCACGGGACGTCGGCGAGGACTCGATCGAAAAGAGATCTCGCTGGAAGAGCACGCACGTCAGCGACGAGGATGGTTATGTTTCCCGATTGTTCTTGCCCGGGAAGGTTTTTGTGCGGATCCAACATGGTTTGCAGCAGACGAGCGCGGTGGGGATGGAGTTCTACAGCGGTAACACTGGCATCGGGATTGCGGTCTGCCATTGCCCGCGTCTTGCCGCCGGGCGCGGCGCAGCAATCAAGGATTTGGGATCCGTGGCCCACGAGGGCGGCGACCAGTTGGGAAGCTTCGTCCTGGATGACGACTCGGCCCTCGCGGAATGCACGGGTTTTGCTGATGTCTCCGCTTTGAATGCGTCGCGCAGAGGCGAGTAGCGTGGGGGAGGCGAGTTGAATCCCTTGCTTGGCAAGTTCGGCTTCAATCTCTGGATCGCGAAGGCGGATTGTTGTTGTCGGAATCGACTGGTTATATTCGCAGACTTGCCTAGCGGCAAGAAGCCCGTAGTCCTTCGTCCAACGATCGACCAGCCACCGCGGGTGCGCATAGGCGCGTGCGAGAGCTTCAGGAGAGTCTGCGGACTCGAGCGTGTGGGACGTGTCGCGGCTTGACTGAGATTTGGCGGCGAGCTTGCGCAGAATTGCGTTGAGAAATGGGGCTGCGGAACGCTTGCGAGCGCGCTTGACCAGTTCTACGCCTTCGTGAATTGCGGCACGAGGAGGGATGCGGTCGAGCCAGCGAAGCTGGTAGAGAGCGAGGCGCAGGGCGATGAGGATTTCGAGATCGAGTTTGGAGATGGGCTGCGATGAGGTTTCCGCAATTTCATCGTCGAGGCGAGAGCGCCAGCGCAGAACGCCCATCACCAGTTCTGTGGTCAGAGCGTGATCCGCGGTTGAGAGCCTTCCGTATTTCGCGGAGTGGAGAAGTTCGGAGGTGTAGGCAGAGTCTCGCTCGACGCGGAGAAGTATGTCGAAGGAAGCGGCGCGAGCGGGGGAGGCAGGCATGAATTTCAGATTGTAGGCCTTTTGAAGGTCTTAACCACAGAGGACGTTGAGGACGCGGAGCTTGCTGCACTTGCGTAATTGTCCGCTAGGATGCGCCTAGTTTCTCGCCGGGTTTCGGTCGGTATCCGTGGAGGAAATTGTCGGCGGACATGCGCTTCTTGCCTTCGAGTTGAACTTCTAGCAGTTCAAGAGAGCTGTTGTGGCCGCAGCCGACTCGCAGGCGATTTCCTCGGAGATGCAGTTCGGCGGGCGGCAACGCGTCGTTCCGAGGAATGGCTTTGGCAATCTGGAGGTTCTTGCCGCGGAATTTGGTGAAGGCTCCGGGCCAGGGTTGGAATCCACGAATGCGGTTGAAGATTTGCGTGGCTGGGAGTGAGAAATCGATCAGGCCATCTTCTTTTTTCAGGATTGGAGCGAGCGTGGCTTGCGAGTGGTCTTGCGGGCGGGGATGGATCGTGCCAGCTCGCAGACCTCGCAAGGTTTCCACCATTAAGTCGGCGCCGATTGCGGCTAGGGCCGGAGCTAGAGTCTCGGCGGTGTCGTCGGGGGTGATGGGTAGTTCTTGCTGGAGGAGGATGTCGCCGGTGTCGAGTCCGGCGTCGATGCGCATGGTGGTGACGCCGATGACGGTTTCTCCTTGCGCGATTGCCCATTGGATCGGTGCCGCGCCGCGATATTTGGGGAGAAGCGAGGCGTGCAGGTTGGTGTTGCCTAGGGATGGGAGGTCTAGCATCCATTGCGGAATGAGGCGTCCGTATCCGACTACGATGATGGCGTCGGGCTTGAGGGCAGTGAGTTGGGAGCGGAATTGGTCGCTGTTCTTAATCTTGTCGGGCTGCGTGATCGGGAGAGCTAGGTTCAGCGCGGATTGTTTGACTGCCGAGGAGATGAGTTCGAGGCCGCGGCCTTTGGGACGGTCGGGCTGGGTGACTACCAAGGAGACGCGAAATCCTGATTGGACAAGTGTTTCCAGGGTTGGGACAGCGAAGGACGGCGTGCCGCAGAACACGAGATTGAGGGGCGGAGGCATTGTGGGGGCCAACTCGACAAGTCCAGTTAGGCGGAAAAACCTCAGGGGCGAAAGCCCAATTTTTTTAGAGAGAGCGATACCGCAGCGCTGAAAGCGCTGCGCCACCCAAAGGACTCACTTCACATAATTTGTAATCCTCTTAATCCTCTACATCTCTCCATCCTCTACCATTCTCCGGCTTTTATCATTTTGCGGATTTTGCGCTTGATCAGGTCGCGCTTCAGGGCGCTGATGTGGCTGATGTAGAGCTTGCCGTTGAGGTGATCGGTTTCGTGCAAGAAGGCGCGGGCCAGCAGTTCTTCTCCGGTCTTCTCATAAACTTTTCCGTGCACATCTTGTGCACGGACGGTGACCTTGTTGGGTCGGGTTACGTTCTCGCGGAATTCAGGGATGCTGAGGCAGCCTTCGCTCTGCGTGTGTTTGCCTTCGGTGTGGATGATTTCGGGATTGATGAGAACGAGCTTGGCTTTGGGATCTTCTTTAAAAGTTATGTCGATGACGGCGATGCGGCGAGAGAGGCTGATCTGCGGGGCAGCGAGGCCGACGCCGTGGGCGGCGTACATCGACTCGAACATATCGTCGATTAACTTCTGGAGTTCGTCGTCGAAGACGGTGACCTTCTCCGCGGGCTTGTCGAGGACGGGGTTGCCGAACTTTACGATGGGGTAGATCATCAGTAGTTTTTCAGTTGCTGACGGTAGCCTTCGAAATTGCGCAGGCTCTCGGTCATGGAATCGCCGCCGAATTTTTCGAGAGCGCAGCGCGCCAGAGTGAGGGCGACCATGGATTCGGCGGCGACTCCGGCGGCGGGAACCACGCAGACGTCGGAGCGCTCGTAGGCGGCTTTTACTGGCTCGCGGGTGGCAAAGTCTACGGACTGCAGAGGGCGGCGCAGCGTGGAGATTGGCTTCAAGTAGCCGCGGACGCGAATTTCTTCTCCATTGGAGACTCCGCCTTCGATGCCGCCGGCATTATTGCGGGCGCGGGAGAAGGCCGTGAAGCCTGACGTGCTGGTATAGCCGATTTCGTCGTGAACTTTGGAGCCGGGAGAAAAGGCGGCGGCTACGCCCGATCCGATTTCTACTGCTTTGACGGCTTGCAGGGACATGACTGCCGCGGCTAGGAGGGCGTCGAGGCGTTCGTCCCATTGGGCGTAGGTTCCGAGGCCGGGCGGGACCTGGTGCGCTACGACTTCGAAGACGCCGCCAAGCGAGTCGCCGGTCTTGAGAACTTTGTCAACTTCTTCTTTCATGCGCTGCTCGGCTTCGGGGTCGGCGCAGTTCAGGAGAACTTCTTCGTGATCGTAGAGAGAACGAATCTGGTCCCAGGAAATTTCGGTCTGTACCGTTACGCTGCCAGTTGTGATTACGTGACTGAGCACTTCGATGCCGAGTTCGCGGAGGAAGAGCTTAGCCAGAGCTCCAATTGCTACGCGTGCGGCGGATTCGCGGGCCGAGGCGCGCTCGAGAACATATCGGGCTTCGGAGAAGTTGTACTTCAAGGCTCCAGCGAGGTCGGCGTGGCCGGGGCGTGGCGAGGCAACGCGCTTGTGCTTGGCGGGGTCGCCTTCGCTTACTGGGAGCGATTCCTGCCAGTTTTTCCAATCGCGGTTTTCGAGTTGGACGGCGATGGGTGATCCGATGGTTTTGCCGTGATGCACACCGGAGAGAATGTGGGCGGAGTCGCGCTCGATTTTCATGCGGCCTCCGCGGCCGTAGCCTTGCTGGCGGCGCCAGAGTTCGCGGTCGATGAAGGGCTGGTCTACTTTCAGACCTGCGGGCAGGCCGGAGAGAAAGGCGACGAGAGCTTCGCCATGTGACTCACCGGCCGTGAAGTAGCGCAGCATAAATTTTCGATTGTACCTGATGCGGCGTCGATAACTAGTATGCGAGGACGCAGTGTACTTAGCCACGAGAGCACTGATGGCTCAGGCGAGATCCTTCGCTCCGCCTGAAAAGCGGCTGCGCTCAGGATGACTCCGGCTGTAAATTTGGTAAAAAGATGTTTTTTGTGGGGTTTCGGAGTGCATCCCAGCGCGGAGGGCGCTACAATAACCAAAAGCCGCAGGTTCTGCCAACCCGGTTTTTTCTCCGCCCGCTCGCTACTTCGCAAATTCTTCTGGCCTAATGAGGAGAAGCCGTGTCCCCCAACACACCGATCCAGTGGGAAGGTGCGGTTCCAGGCAGGAAGATTCAATGTGTTCTCGTTCATGACCACGTGCTGCTGCGGCAGGGATTGCAGCGTCTTTTGGAGGATGAGCCGGACGTGGAAGTGGTCGCGGAAGCGAGTAATGCGGCCGAAGCGTTGCAAAGGGTGTTTGAGCATCGTCCGGATGTCGTCATCGTGGATGCGAAAACACTTGACCTGTCGGCTCCGGATGCCGAGAAGCTGCTGCTGCGAGAGTCGCCGCAGAGCAAGGTTCTGTTCTTGAGCATGCATGCGGAAGAGGATTCTGCGATGCGCGAACTGGCGGACCGCAAGGTCGGATGTGCGGTGCGCCAAACGTCTGCGGAGGAATTAGTGCAGATGGTGAGAACGAGCCACTACGACGGCTGGGGCAGTGTGCGTGAAATGCCACAGCAAGGGGTCGGCGAGTGGAATGCGACCGAGGCGCTCTTACCGCGAAAGCGAGTTTTGACGGCGCGGGAGCGCGAGGTATTGAAGTTGCTGGCTGAGGGACGCACGGTGCGGTCTGCGGCCAGCGTTCTTGGCTTGAGCATTAAGACGGTGGACGCGCACAAGTTTAATCTCATGCGGAAGCTGGGTATCCATAACAAGGCGGAACTTGTTATGTGGGCTATCCGGAAGAGAGTGGTGAAGATTCCGGCTAATTTCTAGCTTCAGGGGCAAAAAGAAAAAATCTTATCGCAGAGTTCGCGGAGAAATGCCGCAGAGTTCGCGGAGGAGACACCGGAACTCAAGCTTTGGTGGCGGCTTCGGCTACCTCGGCTAGGTTCTTGACTTCCAGGTCGGGCTTGGCTTCGGCGGCTTTTACTGCTCCTACTCCGGCTCTGGCCGATGGACGGTTTACCCAAACCGTGGCCAAGCCGAGAGATTGCGCGGGAATGATGTCGTGATAGATGCTTTGGCCCACGTGGAGCACGCGGTGGGCGGGGGCCTTCACGCGCTTCAAGGCCAGCTCAAACATCTTCATCGACGGCTTATAAGCCTTTGCCTGCTCCGCCGTGATTACCTCGTCAAATTCCACTTGCAACTGGGGACGCGTCGCGGCGAAGAGATCGTCGTCGACGTTGGAGAGAATTGCCAGGCGAAAGCGCGTTTTTAGTTGATGAAGGGCGTCGATGGTGTCGGGCCAAGGTTGCCAACCGGAGAGCGAATTGGGGAGGGAGCGGGCTTCTTCGTCCGTGGGAGAGAATCCGAGTTGCGCGCCGAAGCGGCGGACTACAGATTGCAGCACTTCACGATAGGGATGGAAGGGGCCCTGTTCGGAGAGTTCCTCAAAGTCGCCATAGAGTTTCAGAAGCGCGGCGTCTTCCAGCGTGTGGCCGTGGGCCGCAAGGATGCGGTGAAGGGCGGAGAGAATGCCGGCTTCCCAGTTGATCAGAGTTCCATAGCAATCGAAGGTAAGAACTTCGAAGCGGTTGAAGTCGACCATGGTGCTTTGGTGCTGCTCTGACAAAGAATGTTTCGGGCCAAAAACAGAAGACAAGCCCGAGGAGCGGCGCGGGCGGATAGAAGCTGTTTTTCGATCCGATCTGTCTATCTGACCTCTCGATCTGTTTATCTGACTTCGAGTGGTTGCGAAAGCTCGAAGCTGACAACAGTCTCGGCGGGGAGGACGATGTCCTTGTTGCCGGTAAACGCCGCGCCTCCGGCACCGGCACCGCCGCCAGCCAGCGCTCCGATCGCTGCGCCTTTGCCACCGCCGGCCAAGCCGCCGATAATTCCTCCAAGAGCGGCGCCTCCACCGGTCATGATCGCTGTGCGCTTGCCTTTACCTTTGGCGGTGAAAGTCCTCGCAGCAGTTTGAACTGGTACGTCAGCGCCGTTCAATGTGACGGATTCGAGGCGAACTTGCAGTTCAGCCCCTCCCTTGAACCTTCCCAAGGGTTTCGCGTCGGTCACGGTGCCGGTCACGTTTGCACCGCGCGGAATCACGACCTCGTTCCCCGCCACAACATCCTTCGCTACCGATCCGTTGAAGGTCTGACCGGGTTGGCTGAGCTTCGAGCCAATCGCGGAGCCCAGGCTGACGGTGATGGTGGTGCCGGCGGGCACAACCTGCCTCTTTCTTTCTCTGGCTTCCTTGCGTTCTGTGCCGCCGCTCTTTCCGGAGCCAGCGTTGGCGCTGTCGCTGGCCTGTCCGGTACCGTTCGCGTTGTTGTCGTCCGGAGCAGGCTTGCTGGTGCAGCCGAGCAGAGCCAGAGTCAAATAGAAACTTAGGGTAAGAAGGACTAACCGTGAACGCATAGGAACCTCCATCGTTGCCAATGTACCGGAACTGGGTTCGGGGTAGCAATGGGAAGCAGCAGGTGCGGGTAATCGAAAGTGTGTCGTCCGGAGTGCTCTCTCCTCCCGATTTGAGCTACTGGTTAGGTGGTCCCGAATTTCCAGCGGGTTGCACTCTTTGGGAAATTCTTCTCGGTCCACGCCAGTACAGTTCGGGGATGGACGGAATAGAGCACGCTTTCTTCGGGGATGATCATGAGAGGCATTTTGTACTTTTCGCGTGAGGCGCCGTCGAGATTCTTGAAAGTCGCTGCATCGTTGAGGTCGACCTCGACGGCATTTCCTTCCAGAATCACGACATCGTCTCCGGATTCCAGGTGAATGGAGACAGCGCCGTTGTGGGCAAGATTGCGGGCCTTGCGGGACGAGCGTGCGGTGCCGAAGTAGAGTGCACCCTCGATCCAGAAGCCCCACACCGGAATGGAGTGAGGTCTGCCGTCGGGGCGCGCGGTGCAGATCCAGTAGTTCCGCGACTCTGCGAGGCGCTTCTCGGCATGACTGAATGGGAGATACTGCTTTCGGGGCTTGAGTCCGTACAAGGGTGGTACGTCGGGCAGACCGGCGGCAGGCACAGATTCGCGGGAGGTTGTCGTCTTAGGCATGGCTTCTCCTGATACCGGCAACGCTTGATCTGAAAAAGGTTATCGCTGCGGGTCAAGTCCAGGCAAGGTCGGAGTTTGGTCGTGATGGTTGCTCGCAGTTCCCGTCTCGGACTCCAAAGCGGACGCGTCCGCAGAGTTTTCCGTGGCAGCAGCCTTCTTCGGAGACAAGAACTTTTCTGTGTTCAGCAGAGGGCGGCCGAGCGAGGGATTGTAGCTGGTCCACGGGCTCTCCTGATCGCCCTCGCGCTCGAAGTGGGCGCGCATGGCTTCCATCTTGGAGTCGAGGTCGTCGAGGTAATGCAGCATGAGCGCTTCAGGGAACATCGGCAATTTCGGAGAGCCGAACTCGTACTGGCCGTGATGGCTGATGATGAGGTGCTCGAGGAGCGTCTTCAGCTCTGCGGGGAAGTCGGGAACGAGAGCGATCTTGGCGTGCAGCATCTCCAGTTCGATGACCATGTGGCCCAGCAGTTGGCCCTTCGTCGAGTAGGAAAACGAGCGGTTGTAGGTGAGTTCGTGGATCTTGCCAATATCGTGGAGAAACACTCCGGCGAGGAGGAGGTCGCGGTTGATCTGGGGATAGTTCTGACTGATCAACTCGACGGAGCGGAACAATGAGACCACGTGATCGAGCAGGCCGCCGATGTAGGCATGATGCAAAGTCTTGGCGGCGGGCGCATTGCGGTAGGAGGCGGCGATTTCCGGATCGGCCATGAAGGCCTGCAGCAGAGAGCGCAGATACGGGTTCTGAAAAGAAACTACAAAGGCCGCGAGAGTCTGCCAGAGGTCGTCGATGTTCTTCGTGGTCTTGGGAAGGTAGTCGTCGAATTCGATTTCTGAGTCGCCGAGCTTGCGCAGCTTGTGGATGGTGAGTTGGAAGCGATTCTTGTACTTGTTGATGAGGCCTTTGATCTTTAGGAAATCGTCCTGCTCGAAAGCGTCGAGGACTTCTTCGACATTGTCCCACATTTTGGCTTCCAGTTGGCCGCTACGGTCGCCTAGCGTTAGGGCGATGTAAGGCTCACCGGTTTTCTTGGGCTTGATCTGCTTGGCTACTACTACGAAGGTCGAGGTGATGACTTTGTTTTCGTGGCGAGTGCAGTCGCAGATGTAGAAGTCCTTCATGTGCTCATTGAGTATAAGCGAGGGAAGCGCCTCAGATCCGCGAAATAGGGCGCTGAAGTGGTTCCGTCAAGATAACCTGCACGCGAGATCCCTCGCCCCGCTGGTGAAAGCGCGGGGCTTCGGGATGACGCCATAAAGGTAGATCCCTAAAATTAGAGGATGCCTAGCTTCTTTTTCTTCTTGTTTAGTTTCTTGGCGTCGGCTTCTTTTGCCGTGGTGGTTTCGACTGGCTTGGTCTGATTGGGGCTGGCTCCACTGTCGACGAACCCGGGTTTGATGTCGATGTAGGCCTCTTCGCGCAGTTTGGTAAGGTAGGCGCGCAGGGCGGGCTGCAACTTCTGGTAATAGAGAGCGTCCTGAATTTTGGGTTCAACGTCTTTCAGTGGAGGGATGCCGGCTGCCTGGTGCTCGACAACTTTCAGAATCACGTAACCCTGCTTGGTGCGGATCACGTCGGAGACCTCGCCGGCCTTCATCGCGAAGGTCTTGTCTTCGAGTTCCTTGGCCAATGCGCCGCGCTTGAAAATACCGAGCTCGCCACCCTGAGCGGCGGAAGGGCCGTCGGAATATTTCTTGGCGATCTCTTCGAAGGTTGCGCCCTTATGAATTTGATCGAGCAGGTCATGGGCTTTTGCCTCTGCGGCAGAGAGCGCCGCCGCTTCTGTGGCCTGCTTGGCGGCCTCGTTGGCTGCCTTTTGATCGGCTGAGATTGCGGGCTCGGATGGGCTGCCGTCGGTGCCCGTCGTCTTCGGCGTGGCATCGGCAGGAATTTTTGGGGCCACGAGGATCTCGCTGAGATGGACTGCCTCGGGCTGTTCCAGCTCGCTCTTGTGCTCGTTGTAGAACTTCTGCGCTTCCTCCTCGGTCATGGCGAGGTGTCGACCGACTTCTTCCCCAATCACCTTCTGCGTGATGATCTGGTTGCGCTTGTTTTGCTTGAAGTCCTCCCAGGAGATGCCTTGTTCGGTAGCCTTTTTCTCGAGCTCTTCCAAACTCTCGAGCTTCATGTCTTTCCGCATTTGATCGAGCTGCTTGATCAGCTCGGTGTCACCGCTGATGCTGAGATCCTTGCCTTTTTCGAGGAGGAGTTGCTGATCGATGAGATCGCGGAGAACATCTTTTTCACGTTCCGCATAGATCCGGTCGGCATTGCCCGGGTCCTGCTGCTTAGCTTCTTCTTTCAGTTGGTCTTTGCTGCGGGCGAACTCCGAACGGGTGACGATCTGGCTGTTGACGCGGGCGATGATCTCTTCGACGACCTGGGCTCCTGCGAGAACAGGAAAACAGGCGAAAATGACGCTTAGAATGCAGAGCTTTTTCATAAATATTAAGGTGGCCCCACGCTGCCTGGGCTTGCGGGTTTGGTCGGATGGGGCCTTTGCGATATTTTACCCTGTTTGGGCAGACTCGTGTCCCATCTCCTGGATTTGACGCCAGCTTGAATTTTGGGGACGCCAGAGGTAGGTCAGGGGTTCCGCACGAAGGCGAGCGCGGTTTGGTCGTCGTGGACAGGCAAGGTATATTCGCACTCTCCAATTGCATTCAGAATGGAAATGCACAGAGCTTTGGGGTCGAGCAGCGGATCGTCCCGAAAGAGGTCCTTCACGTGCTTCAGTCCGAATGCCGGATCTCCCTTATGCTTATCTCTGCCCTCGACTACGCCCCTTGAAACCAGCAAAAGAGCTGCACTTGGCTCCAAACCCACGGTGGGAGAGTCGGATGTGGCATGAGAAAACAAGCCCAAGGGCAGGCCGGTGGACGGGAGTTCGACAACTCCACCATGGTCGCGGAGCAGGCCGGGCGTGTGTCCGGCGTTGGTGTAGCAGAGAGTTGCCAGCTGTTCGTTGTAACAGCCGAAGAATCCGGGACACGGGCGGACAGCGCCGGCTGTCTCAAGTACGCTGCGATTGAGCAGGTGGCTGAGTTCGGTCATCGCGTCTGATTCATTGATGTCGGGCTCGGCAAAGAGGGTACATCCCATGTTGCGGAAGATGTTTTGTGTGGCGATGAGGATTCCGCGTGTGTCTTCGCGGCGCCCGGCGACGTCGAGCAGGCCAAACAGAATCCGGTGGGAGTTGGCGCGAAAGCCGTCGTAGAAGTCTCCAGCGACACGTTTGCCGGAGAAGACCGCGGCCATGGCTGCTCCTTCGATCTCGGGGAACACGGTGGGGACCGGTTCTACCACGAGTGGAGGTTCAGGAACGCGGTGTTGGAACAAGGTGCGCATCTCACGGATCGCAGGAAAATTGAAACTAGCACAGGAATGAACGGCGGGCAATCCGGCGAACGCACGGAAGGATAGGCCCACAAGCGTCTCTAGTTGCCGTATTTGTCAGCGAGGTATTTTGCGAGGTCGGATTCGAGCTGGCCATAGTCGGAATGGATGGTGGCGCGCAACGCGGCCTCAGGGGAACTGCCCTGGCTGAGGAGCTGCAGAATGCGTTGGACGTCGCTCATGCCGTACGAATCATTGATGTAGGAAACTGCGGCGAGGGATTCGGCGTAGGCGACGTAGGCTTCGGTGCCGTAAAAACGCATGAAACTGCCTTCGAGGACGTTCAGCGGGATGTTGCGTTGGGTCTTGAATAGCTGGGCCAGAGCGCGTCCGTCCCTGCCCAGGTTCCTGGGCTCTAGGAGTTGAGCGATGCCTTCGTGCAGCCAGGGGGGACAGCGTCCGGCTGAAAGCTGATTGATAAAGGAGTGAGCCAGTTCGTGTTTCAATACGCGGGCCAGCTCGGAGGTCATGGAACTGACGCCGCTGATCGGGATGCGGAGCTTGCCGTCGTTGAGGGCTCCCGACCAAGAGGGAGCACGGGTAACGTCGAAAAAGGCCTGTTCGGTGTAGAGCGTCACTAGAATATTGTCGCGGGGCGGCGTGCCGAGATCGCGGACCAGATCGTCATAGTCGGATTCGAGGGCGCTCAGGATTTGCGCGCGCAGCGATTCGGAGGTTTGGCGGCCTTCATAGTGCAGGACGAAATGAGTGCTCTCCCGCTGGGCAAAGTCAGTTTCCGTGTTCTCCTCGCGTTGCGCTTTCGCCAGGAATTGTTGCACCGTTGCGTCCGGGCGCAGGCTGAGCGAGTGCTTCCAGGAAGCGATTGCGTCCTTGGTACGGTCAGAGGCGAACTGGGCGTATCCCAACATGGTGTACGCGTCGGGTGAGTTGGGCGCGGCGCGGACGGCGCGTTGGGTGTAGGGCAGCGCCTGGGCGGCGTTCCCGGTGCGTACCAGCAGCGCGGCGTAATAGATGAGGATGGTGGAGTTTTCCGGTTGGAAGCGTAACGCGCCCTCGAAGTAGCGGCGGGCTTCGTTGATGTTGCCGTGTTCGAACTCAAACTTGCCGGCGATGAAGCTTGCGGTGGCACTGAGTTCGGCGTTGCCTTTGCCGTCCAGGGTGGAGAGTGCGTTGGGATCGACTTTCCCTTCCTTAATAATCTTGCCGACAAGGTCACCTTCGTTCGCCAGGCTGTCCGCGGGCGCGAAGGTGGGTAGGTCCGCCACTTTCGGGATGCCCGCAGTTGCGACGCTGGCGGGTGGGCCGCCGGCATCTACGTGATCCACCAAGGACTTGGGTATGGCGTAGGAATCGTCACCGATCTCGTATTGGTAGTGATTACCGTTTTCGCGGACCTGGTCGGCCAGGATCTTGCGGCCATTTTTCAGGTGAATGGTGTCCGCCTCGGCACCAATCGCGGCGAAAGCCGTCCATATAATGAAGATGGAGACACGTGCGCGCATTCAGGCGCATTCTAGCAACCGGAGGGGTCTCACCTAAGTGACGAAAGTGTCGGCACTACACGACGCACGAACGCTGCGAGCAGCGGTTTTGGTGTCGCTGACTCTGTGGGCGCTGCCCTTGCTCGGCGCAACGGCGGGCACGGACGGGGCTTCTTCCTCTGGTCCGGCTGAAGCGCTGTACTTGCAACTCGGGCGCGTTGGGCTTGATCCGACGCGGGTGTATCGCGTGCGCGGCGCAGCCATCGACCGGGCCGCAATTCACATGACGCTTGAAGATGGCACGATTGCATTCACGCAGGACGTGATGGGACGGATCACGGGAGCGTTCTTCGAAGGGGATGGAGAGATCTTGCTTGCGCCTCGGGGCGAAGTGGAACGAAGGTCGATGAGCCTGTTCACGGGGATGGCGATCCTGGAAGAGCGGTTCAGCACAGCGTACTTGCGCTTCAATGACGAAACGGCAGCGGAGTTGAGACCCGATCTGCGGGCAACGGATGATGGTGCGGAGTTCGCAACCAAGTGGGGCGACACGGCTCGGAATCTTGCACAGCTGGACGCGATGAGAATGCTGGTCACGTTCAGCCGACTGCTTCCGGTGGGGAAGAATTCCCAGGGATTGGACGGAATAGACAGGACCTCACTTGCAGGATCGAGTGACCGAATCCTGCACGCCCGGCTTTTGGGGACTAAGCGGGGTATTTTCGACGTTTACTTTGATTCGATGGCGGGAGAACAAGTGCAGGCGGGGCAGGCGCGCGCGGCCGAGAGTGGGAGCACTTACTACGACGTCTGGACTGCGTTTTCGAGCGAGCAGCCGCTCAACCGAGCTGAACCGAGTGTGCCGAAGACGGAGGGCGTTGAAAAAGGGCACGGGGATTGGGTGGCCGTGCATCGCTATGTGATCGCGACCGCGGTAGAGCCTCCGAAAAAAATCCATGCGGACGCTCGCTTGCAGCTTGAGGTAAGCCAAGATGGAGCGAGGATGTTGGTTTTCGAACTCTCGCGATTTCTTCAGATCGAGAGGGTGCAGATGGATGGGCAGGCGGTGGAGTTCATCCACAATCCAGCGATGGAAGGAACGCAGCTTTCGCGTCGAGGCAATGATCTTGTGGCGGTGGTCTTACCGGAGCCGACACGTGCCGGGCAGAAGATTGAGCTGCAGTTCGTCTACGGAGGAGAGGTTCTGGCGGAGGCGGGCGGTGGGCTGTTGTACGTGGGTGCTCGTGGGACCTGGTATCCCAATCGCGGGATGTCGATGGCTGACTTCGATCTTCAGTTTCACTATCCACCGGGCTGGACGTTGGTTGCAACGGGGAAGCCAGAACCGGTTGGCATGAACTCGAGCTCAAGCGCAAACGATCCTGGCGAACAGGCAATGCGCTGGGTTTCGGAGCGGCCTATCCCTTTGGCGGGGTTCAACCTGGGCAAATACAAGGTTGCGACCGCGAAGGCCGGAGACGTGATCGTGGAGACTTATGCCACGTCGGGCGTGGAACGAGATTTCCCGAGTGCTCCGATACAGATCATGCGACCGACTCCAGGAGATGTCGTGCCGAAACATGCGAGAGTTCAAGTGATCGCTCCAGTTAGTCCATCGCCGGCGCGCAATGCGCTACCCCTGGCGGAACGAGCGGCGCGGGCGATCGAATATTATGCGGAGCGCTTCGGACCGTATCCTTACAGCCGGTTGGCGCTGACGCAGATGCCGGGGCACGAAAGTCAAGGCTGGCCGGGGCTGGTCTTTCTTTCGTCATACGCTTTCCTCAATGAAGGGGAGCGTACCGACTTACGTCTTGATCCGTCTCGTACCGCGTTTGTGGAGCAGATCCCGGCCCACGAGACGGCGCACCAGTGGTGGGGGGACCTGATTGGATGGAGTACTTATCGCGATCAATGGCTCTCGGAGGGACTTGCGAATTATTGCGCTCTGATGATGCTCCAGGAAAAGAATCCGGCGGGATTTCGGGAAATCATGGAGAAATACCGGCGGGATCTGGTGGAACAAAATAAGGATGGAGCGTTGCCCAAGGATGCAGGACCGGTTACGTTGGGTGTGCGGCTGTTGTCGTCACACTTTCCGGAAGGCTACGAAGCGATCACTTACGGGCGGGGAACTTGGCTGATTCATATGCTGCGAACGATGTTGCAGGATGCCTGGTTGCAGGACGCTCGAATGAAAAGTCGGAAGATCAGCGGGGCCGATGAGCCGTTCGTTCGTGCCTTGCGGAAGGTTCGCGAGCGTTACCAGGGAAAGGCGATCAGCACCCGGGAACTCATCGCGGTATTTGCCGAGGATCTGCCGCCTGCGCTGCGATACGAGGGGAAAGATTCGCTGGACTGGTTTATGGATGGTTGGATCAACGGCACGGACTTGCCAAAGTTAGAGTTGAAGGCGGTGAAGTTCACGGCGAAGGGGACAAGCACAATCGTTAGTGGGACCATCGTGCAGAAAGATGCTTTGGCCGACTTGGTGACTTCTGTCCCTGTATATGCGGTGATTGGCGGAAAGCGTCCAGTTTTTCTGGGGAGGGTGTTTGCCGACGGTGAGGAAACGACGTTTCATCTGACTGCCCCGGTGGATGGACGAAAGATTGTGCTGGATCCCAATGGCACGATCCTGACGAGTCCAAAATAAGGAATGGCGTCGCTTAAGGGCGCGTCGGGCCGGAAGGATCCCGATAAGAATTTCTTGGGGCGAAGACTAGAATCCCCCCCAGAGGCGATCTAGGCCTGCTTTCGGTAGCGTGTAGCACGCAGGATTTGTTGTGGAATCTGAGCAAGGGAGACTACGCGCTGCCAGACTCCCATCTCGGCGCAAGCGCGGGGCATGCCGTAAACGACGCAGCTGGCCTCATCCTGTCCGAGGGTAATACCGCCGCGACGGTGAATGGACTTAATTCCCTGGGCTCCATCCAGCCCATCCCGGTCATGATAATTCCCATGGTTAGGCTGCCGAAAACGGAAGCGGCGGATTCCATCATGACATCGATGGAAGGCACGTGCAGGTGACGTGCGGGCTCCGGGGTAAGAGCGATCAAGGGGCGCGAATCGGAAGGCCGTTCCACAATCATGTGAGTTCCGGCCGAGGCAATGTAGACGACGCCGGGGCGGACAGGTTCGTGGTGGCGGGCTTCGTGAACTGCGACCGAGCACAATTCGTTCAGTCTCTGGGCAAAGGGGAGCGGTGAAGCCGGGCGGCATGTGCTGCACGATCAAAATGGGCACGGGGAGATCGCGGGGGAAAAGGGGAAGCATGTCAAGGGCCTTTGGACCGCCAGTAGATATGCCGATGGCGACCACTGCCGGCACGATGGAGAACATCTCGGGCTCGAGCTGGCCCGGGTCCACGGCTTGAGAAGGTTTCCGCATGCCGAGCGCAAGCCCCCGGATGAGTGCGGCCGCCTTGATCTTGGCGATCAGGTCTTGCCGGATGTGAACGATATCGAGCGAGGTCGAAGACAGCTGTTTGGGAACATAATCAAATGCGCCGGCACCGAGGGCGCTGAAGGTGATTTCCGCGTCTTTTTCGGTTGTGGCACTGACCATAATGACGGGCCGGCGGCTTTGAGCCATGATGCAGCGCAAAGTCTCGACGCCATTGAGTCCCGGCATCTCGACATCGAGAGTGACGACATCTGGATTGAGCGCCGCGATTTTTTCCAGTGCCTCCGATCCGTCGCGTGCCACTCCATGACGTAAACATCGGGCTCGGAGGCGATCATGCGGGAGAGCGCGGTAGGCATGAAGGCGCTGTCGTCGACCACCAGAACGCTGATCTTACGGCGAGTTTCCAGATCCGGATTCATGGTCTATAAATGGCGCGTCACGAGGGTATGCACTTCGTCCATGTAAGAATCCAGTTCAAACGTGAGGCGAGCCCAATGAGGCTGTCCTTAATCGACAGCCTGATTCTAGTTAGAAACCGCTGAGCTGCAGCCGAAACTGAGGGCGCACTGAGGTCTGTACTTCCGGGAATGACGCCGGATTTCAAAAGGGGACTTGCAATCCGCCGGTTCTCGATCCCCATTCTCCGGAACCCGAGCGGTCAATTCCTTCCCGCTGCCGCAGAGGAGATAATTTCAGCGCGAAGCTTTGCCCGGAGCGACTTGCGCATGGATGTGTGGAGCAAAGCGACATTGAAGTCCCTGCTGCCGGGGAGCGTGTTGCTGCTTGTGGTCGCGATGTTCTTGGAGACGGGGTGGGTTACACTCGCGCTGCCGACGCTCATCCTTTTATATTACGCGGCGCTCGTGTTTGGCTTGTTGTTGGCCTGGAGGTTTCACTCCAGCCGAGTCTTCTTCGCGCTCGTCGTGCTGATGCTCGGTCAGCAGGCTCTTACGCTCTTCTCGCCGGGAAAAGCCCCGCATGCTGTCTTTGATCAATTCGCGGTATCAGCGGTTGCTGTCCTTTTGCCGCTGAACTTTGTTCTGCTCTCGCTCGAACGGGAGCGGGGCTTCACCACATCCGGCGTAGCTACCAGAACTCTCTTTCTGTTCGTGCAGGCGGTAGTGGTTACTGTGCTCGGTCACGTCAGCGGCGCATCCGTAACCGCGCATGGCGCACATAATCCTGCAGCCTCAGTTCCGTTGCCGGGATACGTCTGGTTTGCTTACGCAGCGGCGGCCGTCATCTTGCTGGCACGATTCTTGTTGTTCCAGAAACCCGTGGAGAGTGCCCTTCTTTGGTCTTTAGGGGCATTCTTTCTCGCCATTCATTTCGGAGGTAGCGGTCGGAATGCGACCGCTTGTTGTGCCGTTTCGGCATTTATTCTGGCGGTTTCCATCATTGAGACCTCCTACGTTCTGGCCTACCACGACGAACTGACTTCTCTGCCATCACGCCGCGCGTTCAATGACGCCCTGCTGCGTCTGCAGGCTCCTTATTCGATTGCCATCGTCGATATCGATCACTTCAAGAAGTTCAACGACACCTACGGCCATGACACTGGAGACGAGGTTCTGCGTCTGGTCGCATCCAGGCTGGCGCGGGTCACGGGCGGCGGCGAGGCGTACCGCTGCGGAGGAGAAGAATTCGGCATCCTGTTCTCCGGCAAGACGACCACCGAGGTGGCAGATCACCTTGAGCAATTGCGAGCGACGATCGAAGGCTCCTCGTTCCGCATGAGAGGAAATGATCGCCGGGAGATGCCGCGAGGTCCCGACCGCCGAAACCAGCGCACGCGCGGACGAACCTCACCGGGACACGTGATTCGCAAGCTCGCGCAGCCACCTTCGAACGACCCTACCTCGCTCTCCGTGACCGTCAGCATCGGGGTAGCTACGTCATCCAGAGACAATGCAGATGCCGACGCGGTGGTGCGCGCCGCCGACAAAGCCTTGTACCGAGCCAAGGTGGCGGGCAGAAACCGCGTAGAGACGGCGAACCCTTCCCGCCGCCGCACACGGGTCAAGGCTGCCGGGATCGCCTGATAGCGCCTTCCGCGCAGAATTGAAAGGAACCAGAACAGTAATTAGATGAATCCGGTGAGGCTGGAATGACGTCCCGCCCGAACCGCCACTTTTCAGGGCGGGACCTGTGGCGGTTCGGGGCCGGTACGTTTTCGCAAGCACCGCAGGCCGTGCGGTCAGCCCGCAGTAGTAGGTGGGATAGGGCGTTTCCGGCCAGTGCCCGCGCAGACAGTACATTTCATGCGGATAAACGCGACGCCGTCCGACTTACCGTTCAAGTCCACCGGCTTCGCGACATATCCCGTACCGCCGCAATTCGGACAGTCGTCCGGGCTCACTCCTGATCCCCCCTCAGGTTGAACAGATTCTCCATGAGGAACGGAAAAGATATGCACCAAACTTACTTCCGTTACGAATCACGAACAGAGGTTCGGGGCCAACAGACTGCTCGGAGCGGGATGCGACAAGCTGTTCGCGTTCTTGAGAAACAGATCCGACTCGAGGCGGAGACAGACTCACCACCCCGGCGTTCGACGCAGGGGTATTCAGGGCAACGCTCGATTCGCCTGATGCTAAGATGCTTACGCTTCTGCCGTAGCAAACGTAAATGGAGAGGTAAGGATGAACGCGCTTTCGGGGAAAGTGGCCCTGATCACGGGCGGCGCTGCGGGTATTGGGCGCGCCACCGTCCTCCTGCTCGCCCGCGAAGGTGCGGCCGTGGCCATTGCCGATATGAATGTCGGGGCGGGGCATTCCGTCGTTACCGAAATCATACAAGCCGGCGGGCGCGCCATCTTCGAACCTGTGGACGTGACGCGCGTGGCGGATTGCAAGCGCGTCGCGCAGCGCACGATTGGCGAGTTCGGCAGGGTTGATATTCTGTTCAACAACGCGGGGATAATCCGGCGCGCGACCGTCCTCGACCTGGGCGAAGAAGATTGGGACCGAGTGATGGGAGTCAATGTAAAGGCCATCTATCTGTTGTCTCGTGAAGTGATTCCACTCATGCTGAAGCAGGGCGGTGGTTCTATTATCAATACCGCGTCGGCATGGGGGTTGTCGGGAGGCGCAAAGGCCGCGGCGTATTGCGCTTCCAAGGGCGCAGTCGTGCTGCTGACCAAAGCTATGGCGGTGGATCACGGGCCGCAGAACATTCGCGTGAACTGTATCTGCCCGGGCGACACCGATACGGGCATGCTGCGTAACGAAGCTGACCAACTTGGAGAGGCTGCCGATCATTTTCTTTCCGATGCCGCAAAGCGACCGCTGGGCCGCGTGGGATTGCCAGAGGAGATCGCCCAAGCTGTGCTCTACCTGGCCAGCGATGCGTCCTCATTTGTAACGGGGACTGCGCTGGTCATAGACGGAGGCGGCTTGGCCGGATCGGTCTGATCAGCTGGGGGTGTATTTGCATCTGCTGATTCCTTAGAGGGATGAGAATGATCACGAGGACTAACAACCGGCAGCGTTCGCGCGAATGTTATGCGCGCGCTCAACAGTCGCTGGTTGAAGGTGTCAACTCTCCTTCCCGCGGGGCCGCGGTGTATGCATCCGGGCCGATCATCCTGGAACGCGGGCGCGCCTCACACGCATGGGATCTGGACGGGAACGAATACGTGGATTTCATGATGTCGTTCGGCGCCCTGATCCAGGGACATGCACATCCGAAGATCGTGGAAGTTGTTTCCCAGACGATCGCCGAAGGTTCACATTTCGCCGCGACCACATTGGCGGAGACGGAAGCCGCCGAGCGCTTCCTGCGCATGGTTCCCACATCCGATTCCGTGCGATTCACCAACAGCGGAAGTGAAGCCACGATGCTGGCATTGCGTCTGGCGCGCGCACACACCGGGCGCAGCAAATTTCTCAAATTCGAAGGCCACTATCACGGGTGGTACGACCCATATTGTTTGAATGGGCACAGCCATCCCGCAAATCAGCTTGGGCCAAGGGAGAATCCGACGCGGCTTCCCGATTCTGAAGGCATTCCTCCAGCCGTGTTTGATGACGTCGTCTTGGCTCCGTGGAACGATGTCCCGGTGCTTGAAAGCATTCTCAGGCGCCACGGACACGAACTCGCAGCGATCATCACTGAGCCGATCATGGCCAACATGGGCTGCATCCTGCCGGGCGAAGGCTATCTGCAAAAAGTTTGTGATCTCGCGCATCACTACGGAGCGCTCTTCATACTCGATGAAGTCGTGACCGGATTCCGTTATGCGCCCGGCGGATGTCAGCAGTATTACGGCTTGAAGCCCGATCTCAGTACGTTTGGGAAGGCGTTAGGGGCGGGATTTCCAGTCGGCGCGGTCGCAGGTCCAAGAGCCATCCTTGATCGCATGCGCTGGGGCAGCGGCATGGTCCTGCACTATGGAACCTTCAACGGGCACCGGCTGACCATGCGGGTGATTGCGGCAAATCTCGACTTGCTGTCGTCGAACGAGGGCGCGGCTTATAGGCAAATGTACGCGGTAGGCGATTCTGCCATAAGCGGTCTGAAGGGAATTTTCCAGAGGAGAAAGGTCGAGGCCATTGTGCAGGGCTTTGGACCGATGTTTCAGATCTACTTCACGAGCTGCGATGCCATTCACAACTACCGCGATTACTGCCAGTATGCTGACACGGCGAAATATTCCCGCTTCATTCATGCGCTGCTGGATCGCGGGATTTACATGACGCCCTCTAACGGTTTGCACTGGATTATTTCTACCGCCCATACCCCGGTCGATGTGGAGGCGCTCCTAACCGCGGTCAACGATGCTTGCGTGGAGATGACATGAGTACCGTCGTTTTCCTGGGGGGCGGGAGAATCACCTCTGCTATGCTGGCCGGTCTCCGTCTTTCCAGGACTAACGATCGGCTTCTGGTACACGACCGCAACCCTGCAAAACTGTGCAGGCTTATGAAGAGTTACGGAGTGGCGATCGAGCCTAATCTGCAGCGTGCCGTGGCAGAAGCCGACCTGCTGATTGTTGCCGTGAGGCCCGATTCAGTTCGAGAATTGCTGCAAGCCCTCGGCAAGGTCAAACGACCTCTAGTGGCCATTAGTCTGGCGGCAGGAGTTCCATTGCAAAAATTGAAGGCCGCGTTCGGTGTTCCCGTGCGGTGGTCGCGGGCCATGCCGAGTCCGGCCTGCCGTAGTGGACGCGGCCTGACGGCCCTAACATTTTCGCGTGAGGTTTTGCCCCGGGACCGCAAGCGAGTCTGGGAATTCTTCTCCCGCTTCGGACAAGCACTCGAGATCCCCGAGCGCAAGTTCGACGCCTTCACCGTGGTGTTCTCACCAAGCCACGGCTTTCACGCTCTAGCTACTCTTTCTGAGGTTGCAGAGCGCATGGGACTCGATCGCAACACCGCCCTGCTGGCGAGCGCTCACGCGCTGGCGGATAGCATCAGTGCCTGGCGAGAAGATAAGCAATCGCTCCCGTCAATGCTTGAGGAAGCGGCTACTCCCGGAGGCATTGCCGCCGCTACGACGACGGGGATGGACGCCGCCGGATACCGCCGTGCAGTGCTGCGGGGAGTGATGGATGGCTTGCGCCGCGCTCGGGCCAATGCCCGATAGTGGTTCTGAAACTGGGCCAGAATATTGCTCTTTCTTGCTATATCCTAGTGGCTCAGAGATGAGGTTCCTCTCTTTTCTGGAAACGGACGAAGGGAATAACCTACGTGATACGGCGAGGAGATGCGGATGTCAATTCGAATTGGCCGTCGTGAATTTCTGTTCAAGGCGGGCGCAATAGCAGGCGCCATAACTGGCTCCCCTGCAATCAATGTTCTAGCGCACGGGTCGGGAGCTAGGGCGGTGGATGCCCCAGCCTCAGATCGGCAAGCCGCGTCTGCACAATCAGCGGGATCTCCAACTTCGCCATTCCGTGTTGCAATTATCAATGATGAGATCTCACAGGATTTTGGTCGCGCCTGCGAAGTCGCCTCCCGCGAGTTTGGCATGAAGTGGATTGAGCTGCGGGGAATGTGGAAGAAGAACATCGTTAACCTTGACGCGAAGGAAATCGCCGAAGCGCGGCGCATTGTCGACAAATACGGATTGCGCGTGACCGACATCGCCAGTCCGCTGTTCAAAGTCGACTGGGCGGGCGCACCGCGATCGAAGTACAGTGAGCACAATGATTTTCACGCCGACTTTACCTTCAACCAGCAGGATGAGGTACTGGAGCGCGCGATTGAGTTGGCGAAGGCCTTCGGTACCGACCGCGTACGATGCTTTGATTTCTGGAGACTCGATGATCAGGCTCCGTATCGCGCGGCGATCAACGAGAAACTATTGGACGCAGCCAATAAAGCCGGCAGGAAGGGTATCACCCTGCTTCTCGAGAATGATGGTGGCCTGAATACGGCAACAGGAGCCGAGGCGGCCAGCGTCCTGAATGCGGTGAAATCCCCTTACTTCATGCTGAACTGGGATCCTGGCAATGCAGCGGCTTGGGGAGAGAAAGCATATCCGGATGGCTATAATCTGCTGCCCAAGGATCGGATCGGGCACTGCCATTGCAAAGATGCAATCAAGAGCGCCAAAGGTTATGACTGGGCTCCCATGGGGAAGGGGTTCGTCGATTGGAGCGGACAGTTCAAGGCGCTGAAGCGAGATGGCTATTGCTTCGCGGTGAGTCTGGAAACTCACTGGAACGGCGGCGGCACGCCCGAAGAATCCTCGCGCCAGAGTTGGGCAGGGATGAAGAAGCTTCTACAGCAGGCGGAAGCTTTGTGACTAATCGAGGAACTTTACTCATGACGAACACTACGAGACGAGATTTCTTGCAGAAAGCGGCTCTAGGGACCGCGGCCTTGCTCGCCTATCCACCTGCTCGCGTCCTTGGTGCTAACGACCGGCTGCGGGTTGGCATGATTGGGGTGGGAAATCGCGGACAGGATTTGCTCAAGGAAATTATGGCGGTTCCTAATACTCAACTGGTCGCGATCGCAGACGTCTACAGTCGTCGCCATGATGAGGCCAAGAAAATGGCCCCCGGAATTGCGACGTTTAACGACCATCGTCGTCTGCTTGACGTGAAGGATCTGGACGCGGTCATCGTGGCCAGCCCGCTGCACACGCATGCGCGGCATTTCATCGATACTCTGGCAGCGGGCAAGGATCTTTATTCCGAAAAGACGATGACATGGTCCATTCCGGAAGCTGACCAATGCATGGCCGCCGCGAAGGAATCGGGGCGGGTCATCCAAATCGGACTGCAGTGGGAAAGTTCAGGCACGTTGGCCGACGCCAGAAAGTGGATCAAAGATGGAATCGTGGGGAAGGTTACGCAAGTGAATTCATGGATGAGCCGCAACACTCCCCACGGCAAAGGGCAGTGGGTGCGTGCTGTTCCGTCCGACTGCACCGCGCAAAACGTGAACTGGAGCGCCTTCCTCAACGGGCGGCCGGACCGGCCATTCGATCCTTTCCGCCTGATCAACTGGCGCTTGTTCTGGGAATTTTCCGGCGGGAACGTGACCGAGAACGCAGTCCATCAGTTCGCGTGGATCATGAGCGCTCTGGATCTTCCGCTACCAAGCGCCGCGTACATGTCCGGCGGAGTATTTTCCGAAAAGGACGGCCGCGAGGTTCCCGACACAATCGCGATCACGTTGGATTTCCCCCACGACGTGGTGGTGGCCTGGCAGTCCACCTTTAGCAACAGTCACTACGGATTAGGCGAACACATCCTGGGAAGTGACGGAACAATCGACCATACCTGGGGAGAATCGGACATGGTGACGGGAGAGACTGGAGAAATCATTCGCTACTTCCCAGAGAAGGTTAACCGGCCCCATGGAGCCGCGCTCACCGGGAAAACTCCCGGGCAGGATCACATGACGAACTGGGTGGACTGCATCCGCAGCCGCAAGACTCCGAACGCATCTGTTGAGATCGGCTATCGCTCAGCGATTGCCGTACACATGGCCAACCTGGCTTACCGGCAGAAGCAGCGCGTCACGCTGGAGATGGCGAAAGCGAGCAAGCCGGACTTCTGATGGGCTACTGGTTGGCAGCGAGTGTAACGTGGTTCGTGAGAATGTGTGCCGCGTCCGTTAGCGTGAGGTCATCTGGCAGCTTGCGGAAATTATGACGGTACTCTTTCTGCTGCACCGCAATGGTTTTGAAAAACAGTGCCTTCCCATTCATGTTCACGTCCATCGCAATCAGCATCCATTGAGCAGGCCCAAGCGCGGTTCGTCTCACACTGAACGTGCCGCCCTTGTCAAGATGTCCGAGCAGCCCGCCGCCGAACTTCACATCCTCTACGAGACGGCCGTTAATGGCTGCAAGCCTCTGCTCTTTAGACTGGACAAGAATCTCACCTTCCATGGCATGGAGGACATGGGCTGCTCGTGAGGAAGGCTGAAAGCTCGGGTTCGGCTTGAAACTCAACTTGGCAAAGCCGCCTTCCTGGCCTTGGTAGGTGAAAAGGAACGCATCGGGAATCATTCTTAAGAACGCCTCACACTCCTTTGCATCCTTCTTTCGAAGTTCTTCCAGCCTCTGCCGCTCCTGAGTATTCTTCACAAGATTTTCGATTCTAATCGCTTCTTCTTGCTGTTTCGCGAAAGAAAGAACGCGTCCGTCAGTCGCGATCAAGCGTTCGAGAGTGCCTTCCCGCGTTTGCACTACTTCTTTGAATTGCTTCTTACCGTCTTCCTCTTTCTCTACTTCATACATCCAGTGATCGGCATCCGACGTAGGCCTAAGTTCATTTGCAATAACCGCCCGTAGCAACTCGTTCGGTGAAATTGCGGGCCTGGGGGCGGACGATTGGGCCATGCCGGCTTGTCCAAGTACAAGACTTACAACCGCTAGGGAAGCCCAACGTTCTGCGACGCGCATTCTCGCGTACTCCATTCCAGCATAGAGTTCTTGAGGCAACATCAGCACCATACCGGACGCTGCTATTGCCAACCATACCAAGCACCTCGTAAACCATCACGCGCAAAGCTGTAAATGCTTGTCCTGAAGTCCGCCCCTCTCGCGCCATCCGGATTCTTCAGCGGACCTCTACAGTATCTTGTGTATAGATAAAGGCTCCTGCAGAAGTATTATTCGAGGAGTCTCATAGCTTTTTTGTTGCGTGCATTACGACTACGAATGGCCCAAGGGTGAGCTATCGAGGACCACGATTCTAGTTCTACTCTGGTAGCCCCGGATTGCTATTGGTATGAATACTCGTCCCGCCCTTGATCGTGAATCCTTCGAGAAGCTCTTGGCGAATGCGCTGACCGTCCAGAACAGCCAGTTGAACCGTCAGTCCCTGTCAGCCGTTATCGAAGTCCAGCGCCTGATCCAAAGCGGAGAGCTCGACTTGGATAGGACTGCCCACCTGATCGCTGACTGCGCGCGCAATGTGGCCGAAGCCACCGGAATCTGTATCGGTCTGCTGAAGGGAAATCGATTGGTCTTCCGGGCCGGAAGTGGAAGTGGCGCAGTGTACGTCGGACAGCAGGTGATGGCCTCGCTCACGGTGTCGGCGGAGAGCAATTCGAGCGGAGAGATTTTGCGCGTCGAAAATGCCGAAGCCGACACTCGAATTGACGCGGCGATATGCCGGCAGTTCGGTGCCAAAGCGCTCCTGATCCTGCCGATCTATCATGACCGTACTGTCGCGGGTGTGCTGGAAATCCTGTTTAGTGAGCCGCACGCCTTCGAAAATCGAGAGCTGTGCGCGTACCGACTCATGGCGGGACTGATCGGGGAAGTGATGTCGCATGCGGCCCAAGTCGAAGCGGCGAAGAACATGACGGTGGAACTACGGCCCAATTTGCTCGCTTATGGGCAAGTAGCTTCTCAGAGCGAAAAGGCTCCGAAAGATGCTGGACCGATTGCGGTCCAAGCAGAAACGAACGAGATCTACCAAGCCTCCAAAACCTTGATGGAAGGTACCAGGAACGCCCCGGTTCTCGGGCGCGTCACGGTGCCGGGTACAGTCATCGACCAAGCCAAGCGCGTCTTCCAAACTGCCCGGCGCTGGGGTACGACCCTCGCAGCAGCTGTCCTCATACTCGGAGTAGCTTCCTGGGTTGCCTACAGCACTCATCGCGCGGCTTCACCCTTGCAATCCTCGCAGTCCTCAGCGAAGCCGGAATCGGCTAGCCTCGAGCAACAACCAGTTCTACCCACGAAGATAGTGCAGTCGGTGGTCGCGGCCAAACCTCGAACCACGCTAGTTCGCCGCCAGCGTGGAGAGAGGGGGAACACAGAAGTCGAATATATCGGAGACGACGTGATCGTCCGCCATTTCACACCCAGACCAGCGCCCAACGGGATATTGGTCGGGTCGAATGACGTCCACCGTATCGGAGATGACGTGACGGTGCGTTATTTCACGCCCAAACCGTCGATTGTGCCGGCGAAACAGCCAGTCGTTCGCTAGTTCGTCCGCCAAGTCGACCGCGCTATCCAGCGCTTCTGCTGGCCTCTCTAGAACATCCTTAAAGTCCCTAAGCTACCCTCAGTGCTCGCTCGTGATTCCTGGCCAATCGTCAGTCCGGAACGGCGAGGCTGGTAGGCCATTTTTGTTAAACAGATTGCACTGTGGGCTGTCGGCCCAAGCGTAGCGCACTGCGACGGGCCTTGGTACATCCGGGCTGGAAGCGACCACCGTGTCCCCCTCGATGCGAGCCTGGGCCCAGTGGAACTTTCTGTCGACGCCTGCCACGGCAAAACCGCGCAATTCTGCGCCGCCGGGTGCTTCCAGTCCCAGACCTATATGAGCAAAACGGACTCGGAGCTTATCGCCCTCAATCTTGGCGGACTCGTACAAAGGCCCCGAATACTCGATCGGGTGCCCGTAGACGGTTCCCCCCCACAGCGCGAGCCGCTGGCCAACTTCCAGCTTCCGGTGCGGATGAACGTCCTTGGGATCGCCCACGTCGATGGTGACTGCCAGCCCGGTCCCTGGAACTTGCTTGAGCGTCAGGAGCTGCGCCTCGCGCAACTCGGCCCACACCGATTCACTCGGCTGGTCCGGCGTTGCGCCGTGATTGGGGAGCTGCACGATCAGAAACTGCAGGTCCTTCTGTTGTGAACCATCTCGCCAGCTGCTGATCAACGCGGGAAGCAGCTTGCGGTACTGACGAGCCTTCAGAGCATTGCTTTCCCCCTGGTACCAGAGCGCGCCCCGGAATGCATAAGGGAGTAGAGGCGTGATCATTCCTTCGTACAGGGCGGTGACGGGCATGGGCGCATATCCCAAAGTCGTCAAGCATTGGATGCTAAACTCAGAGAGTGCATCCTGCGTGAAAGGGAACGCAACTCCCCAGCCTTCCTGACGGAGGTCGCGGAACCAGACAGTCACAGGCTGCCAGTCGGGACCTGCCTTCAGAACGGATGTGGCGTAGTCGTCGTAGTCGGTGATCGAGGGCTGGCGCGATCGAAAGCGAAAGGAACCATTGCCGCGCACCCAGAATCGTATGCCAGCAAAAGAGGTGAGGTCGACCGCGGAGCCATCCAGCTTGTAGCTGGCGGCGAGAATCGAGTCTTGGGTCCCATCCAGCCGTCCGGTGATTCGCGCCGCGAATCCCTTCCCTCCGTGACCGGGAGACACAAGATCGAACAAAGCATCGGGTGCATCCGCCCAGTCATAAGAAAGGTTCCGCCCGTGGAAGTGCGCGCCGTTCCATCATCAAAGTCTGCAAGCGTCTTGCCCGAGGAGTTCGTCGCATCCGAATTTGTCGAAGCCGGGATAGGTTCGAAGTCATCAAATTCGAGTTCCAGCGGGAGTGAGTTCTCAGCGAAGTTCTTCTCGACCGGCGTGGCATGGTTCCATTCTTCGAAAACCGAGTTCTGGCCTGCATCAGCGCGCAAAGCCTCCGGAGCAGCACGAGATTCGCCGACTGCTGAACAAATATTATGAGGAGGCTGGTCATGGTGGTCTGATCTGTCTCGACCTGCCGTCTGGTCACTATGTCCCCGTTTTCCGACGGAGCACACCGGATGAGTCTGCCCCTGATACGCCGACCGCGCTGGCGAATGAGGAAGCGCCGGCTCCAAATCGGGTGCATCTCGGGATCACTCTAGTTTTGGGTGCTCTCTGCCTCGCGCTCGCCTCTCTCCTTGTTGTTTCTTGGAAGAATGGATCAGCGGTGCAGCCCCGAGGGCACGCCCCCAGCTTGCCCGAAGGCCTGGAATGGTTCTGGCGTCCGTTCCTTCCCCCGGCAGACGCACCGCTGATCACAATCCCAAATCATCCGTTATTGCGGGCCGCGCACGACGGGGATAGCTCTCAGACTCTCGCAGAGGGTCACGAGATACCAAAGGCGAGTCTGCCCGAATTTCGTGACACGATCCATTTCCGCGAATTGAAGCGTTTCGTGTTCGTTCCCAGCCTGACAGATTTCACTTCCGTGGGCGAGACTTTGGGAGTGGTGAACCTGTGCAAGATGTTCGCCAATGTGGGCCAGGAATGCCGTGTCCAGCCCTCCCGGCTGGTTAATTTCGAGGAAATCAAGGGTGACAACGCGATTCTGCTCGGAGGCAATCAATCCTGGAGTGGCAGAGTCTTTCTTAACGTCGAAGGATTTCATTTTCAGAGCGGCGTGATTCTGAACCGTAGTCCTCAGCCGGGAGAGAAGGCGGTCTACAAACCGGAATTTGACCCGGTGACGAACCAACTGATGCGCGACTATGCGGTCGTGCTGATGCTGCCGAACGAAAGAAGGGAAAAGCGCGTTCTGTTGATTTATGGGATCTACACCCAAGGCTCTCAGGCTGCCATCGAATACCTAACCAATCCGGAGCGCATGGCCGAGTTGCACAAAGCCTTACTGAATCTAGCGCCAGACCATAAGACCATACCGCCCTATTTCCAACTTCTGTTCACCAGCACTGTAGAGAATTCTGTGCCCGGAAAATCGTCACTGGTAGCGCTCCGGATTATTCCCAACTGAACTCGCTCAGTTACTGGCTGGCGTGTTGGTTCAGGATTTCTCAGGGGACCTCGGTTTCTTTGCTCGCATCCTCGTTCGATTCCTGTTCCATGTTTTGAGGGTCGTTGGTCTCCCGCTGGTAGAGTCTCTTGAACTCGGCAAGAGCGTCTGTCGATGCCTCGGTTTCTCCAAGCTTGGCCTACACACGGGGCAACTGGTAGTAGGCTGCGCTCAGAGTTGGATCACGGCCAGGTTTAGCTCCGGAGCGGCTGGCTTAAATTGCTCGGAGAACGAACAGCTTCCAAGCTCGTAATGCGACAATGCATAATCCGGCTTGAGCTGGATGGCTCTCACGAAAGAGGTCCCCAGCTTTAGCGTATTGATTTTCGCGCAGGACCCAAGTGTCAACTTTCACTACATGAAAGTTCCAAAGAAAGTTTTCAGCGTAGCCAACAGAGAACCGAACTTCTGCTATATCCGTGCTTGACAGATTCCAAGTGGTGGAATATGTTTTCGCGCCATGGGAATGGCTGTCGTATCCGCGTTGCGTTTGACGGCTCTGAAGCATAAGTAAGCCAGCGCGGATCTTCAGAACGGGAAGCTCAAAAGCAAGTGGTCATTGGGCAGGCATGTCGAGGCAGACTGCTGCCCCGGGAGATGGGTGATGAGAATTAGTCACAGGTTCTTCGCTTCGATGTTCGTCATCGTGACGTTGCTTTTGGCTCCGGGCGCTCTGCGTGCTGATGTCACCGGCTCGATCCTTGGGACAGTGCGGGATCAGTCCCAGGCTGTTATCAAAGGAGCGCGCATCACGGTTACGAACACGCAGACCAACCTCTCGCAACAGACGGTCTCGGCTGAGGATGGTTCCTACCGCTTTCTGGCGCTCCCTGTGGGAAACTACAAACTAGACGCCACGAACCCCGGCTTCGAACAATTTAACGCGACGGAGATCGTGGTAAAGGTGAACGACCAACTGCGTGTCGATATTTCGCTCACGGTTGGCAATGTGAAGGAAGTGATTAGCGTAGCCGCTGGCGCGGTCCAGGTAGAAACGGAGAGCACCCAATTGGGTGATGTGATCGATTCGAAGAAGATGCTCTCCCTGCCGCTGAATGGCCGCAGCTACCTCGACCTCCTAGGCCTGCAAGCGGGCGTCGTTCCGGTGACCTCAGGTTCGATTCAGCAGGACCGGCCGGTCTCTGGAGGATATTCCACTTCAACAGGAAATCTTTCGGTAAATGGTCAACGGGAAACTGCCAACGCGTTCCTGGTCAATGGCGGTGACGTGAGCGAAGGGCGCAATCTGGGTGCTGGTCTGGTCCCCAATTTGGATTCCATAGAAGAATTTCGTCTCATCACCAATAGTTTCGATGCTGAATACGGTAAGTTCAGCGGCGCGGTGATGAATGCGATCACCAAGTCTGGTACGAACAGTATCCACGGGGACGCTTTCGAATATATCCGGAACGAAAGCTTCGATGCGCGAAACTACTTCGACCCAAGCCGTGGAGAGCTTCGACGCAATCAGTTTGGCTACGCGCTAGGGGGGCCGTTATGGAAGGACCGGATCTTCTGGTTCACGGACTATCAGGGGACACGTCAGACTCAAGGGGCCAGCACAGGGAAACTGACGTTGCCTACCGCCAACATGCGCAACGGCATCTTCGATCCCAGCGTCTTCTTCGATAGCAGTGGAAATCCGACGACAGTAAAAGGGGCCTACTGGGCACAGGTACTGTCAGCGCGTCTGGGACAGACCGTGACAAACGGAGAGCTTTATTCCGACGTGTTTCCCGGTGGAGTAATTCCTCAGGCCGCCTGGTCCAATCCGGCAATTGGAATTCTCCCCTTTATTCCGCAAGGCGATCCGATTACCGGGGATTATTCTAACAATAGTCAAAAGAATACGATTCGCGACGATAAATTCGGCCAACGCATCGACTTCATGAATCGGAAGACCGGAAACTGGTCCTTCTATTACCACTATGATGACTCGAGCGCAGTGTCGGCGTTGTCTGGTGGAAACATTCCGGGGTTCGCTAGCGTCACGCCAACCCGCGCCCAGCAGTTTGTAATGAGCAACAGCAAGACGTTCGGAACGAACACCGTGAACGAGTGGCGCGTCAGCTTCTTCCGGACGGCTACCGTCACCAACAAGCCGCAGTCGGGTTTTGCCAAGCTCGCCGATCTGGGATTTGTTACCGGTCCTGGCACTCTGGGCATCATACCCTCGGGCCCGGCAGGATTTCCTGAGACCGTTCCGCCCCTCTACTTTTCGGACTTCTCCATGGGTCCGAACACGCTAACAACCTTCCAGCCCAACAACACATGGCACCTATCGGAAGGTTTGTCGAGAGTCTTCGGACGTCATGCGCTGAAGTTTGGCGGTGAGTTTCGCTACCTGCAAGTCAATGAGCGCAATACCTGCGCCCCGAACGGAGATTTCAGCTTTGACGCGGGGCCCAATGGCGAAACGGGCAGCGACTTCGCCGACTTCCTGCTGGGCGCGCCGGTCGGTTACAACCAGTGCAGTCAGCAATTCCTGGATAGCCGCTCGAGGTACGGTGGTGCCTACGTGCAGGATACCTACCGCGTAACCCAAAACCTGACGCTGAACCTGGGATTGCGCTGGGAAGTGAGCATGCCGTGGTACGACACCCAGGGAAAGATCGAAACGATCGTGCCCGGATTGCAGTCCACACAATTTCCGACGGCTCCCCTGGGCTGGGTTGTGCCGGGCGATCCCGGGATTCCCAGCACTCTCGCACCCACACGCTATAAGAACTTCGGACCACGCTTAGGGCTGGCCTATTCCCCTGGGTTCAAAGATGGAGTCATGGGAAAGATATTCGGAGGTCCGGGCAAATCGAGCATCCGAGCGTCGTACGGAATGTACTACACGTCGATTGAGGACTTGAACCTCTTCTATGAAGTCGGGGACGCCCCTTTCGGTCTGTACTGGGTATCTCCGAATCCGGTAATGTTCGATCAGCCATTTTTGACGCGGGCGGACGGCAGTTCGCAGACGCAGCGCTTTCCCTTCACATTTCCTGTTCCGGGTGATCCCGCGAACAAGACGCTCGACTACTCCCGTTACCTGCCAATCGCGTATTCCCCTGGTTACGACATCCACAATCGCTTGCCGTACGCGGAGCATTACAATCTGTCCCTTCAGCGAGAGTTGACGAGAGCCACAGTGCTGACCTTGGCTTACGTTGGAACACAAGGACATCGCCTCATTGCTCAATACGACGCAAATCCGGGGAATCAGGCACTTTGTCTTATGCTCAGCAATCCCGCCAATGTCTTCCCGGGCACTCCGACTTGCGGACCGAACGGCGAACAACAGACCTATACCAAGGCCAATGGGGAACAAGTGTTTGGGACGCGAGACAAACTGGGACCAGCCTTTAGCCAGAACAACAGCTTCACCGCTAATATCGCCAATTCGAACTACAACGCCGGGGAGATCACGGTAGAACACAAGGCGTCCGATTTCACGCTCATGGCCGCGTACACGTATGCCAAAGGAATCGACAATTCGTCGGGATTCGGACAATGGGTTAATTTTGCGAACTTCGGTCTGAGCCGTTCGCTCGCGTCCTTCGATGTCACGCACAACTTCGTGGTGAGCTATGTCTGGGCAATTCCCTTCGACAGGCTTTTCTCTGGAGCACCCAAGGGTCTAACGCGGGGCTGGACCTTCAATGGCATCACCCGGTTTACCGGTGGATTGCCGATCGCGCTTCACGAAAGTGATGACCAATCGTTGACCGGCAGCCCCAATACCGACGTACCGGATTTGGTGGGCAAAGTGGTCACCCTGAATCCGCGCAACGCAAATCCGAATTGTCCCAGTTCCGACGGTACCGGATGCTTTTTCCTGCCGGGCGCATTTGCAACGAGTGCTCTGGGGCAGTTCGGCAATTCCAGCCGCCAGTTTTTCCATGGTCCCGGAATTAACAATACCGATTTTGGGCTTGCCAAGAGAACCAATATTACAGAGTCTATGGGAATTGAGGTTCGAGTTGAGTTCTTCAACATTTTCAATCATACCCAGTTCACGAACCCTGACGGCGATGTCAACGGCAGCCAGTTTGGTCAGGTGACTTCTGCGCGCGATTCCCGAATCGGCCAGATCGGCGCGAAGTTTTACTGGTAGCAAGAATGCGTGTTGAGCGCGAGCCTGGATTCCGCTCTCCTCATCGATTTGAGATAGATTGTATGCATGCCCCGCCACAGGCCCGTCCGCAGAAGCATGGTCGGGGTACTTCATGGCCTGATCAGGGTTTGGCTGTGTACGCTTTGTGTATTCGTACTGTTTTGTCCGGCGGAATCCACTGCACAAACGGCAGCCAGTTATCGCAAACGAGCCACCGAACTCTCGCGCGCGAAGTCGTGGGACGACGCCATCTCAAACTACCGCAACGCGCTGGCACTTGAGCCGAATGACGCGGTCACTCACTACGACCTGGCTTTGGCGCTGAAATATAAGGGGGAGACCAGAGAGGCCCTGAAGGAGTTCGAGGCGGCGGTAGAACTCCGACCGAAATGGGCGGACGCGCACTACGGATTGGGCGCTGCCTGGTACGATCTGCACGATCAGACAGCGGCTGTGAAGGAACTGCACACTGCCACGGCACTCGATCCGGCCAATGCCGCTGCACATCGCCTTTTGGCCCGCCTTTTCTCGCAGGAGAACAATCTTGTGGATGCCGAGCACGAACTAAAACTGGCTCTCAGGTTGAGGCCCTCGGCGGACACTCACTTGGAGCTTGGGGTGGTAGAAGGGCTACTGGGCAAGCTGAATGACGCCGTCGCACAGTTTCGTTACGCGATACGCGTCGATCCTCGGCTTGCGGCCGCTCACCTCATGCTGGGTATGGCCCTTCGTCGGCAGGCTGACCGTAGTGGTGCACTGGAACAGTTTCGAATGGCGGTCGCGCTGAATCCGAATGATGCGGAGGCCCAGTATGATCTAGGCCGAGAGTTGAGGGCAGGGGGAGACGCCGCTGGGGCGATCGCAGCCTTTCGCCGCGCTATCGAATTGAAACCGGATTTTGAGCAAGCCCACTACAATCTCGGCCTTGCCTTGCGCGCACAAGGGGATGCAAGCAGCGCCAAGAAGGAACTCGACGAAGTGTCGGGGCTGCATGAGTTTCGTTCCCGCCTGGCGCAATCGAAGCTGCTCATTATGCAGGGCGTGGATGCGCTAAAGCAACAGAAACTCGACGGGGCCTTGGCGCTGTTCCAGAAATCCGCAGAGTTAACGCCCGAACTTCCTACCAGCTACTACTATCTTGGGGTCGCCTGGGAGGGCAAGAACGAAGAGACGCGTGCCAGGGAGGCGTACGAAAAAGCGATTGAACTGAAGCCGGACTACGCGCAGGCGCACGCGAGCTTTGGATTGCTTCTTTGGAAGTCAGGAGATCAAACGCGAGGCCTGGAGGAATTCCAGCGGGCGGTCATGTGCGATCCGGATCTGGCGGAAGCTCATTACAACCTCGGGCTGGCGCTGGCACAACTGCAGCGCCCGCAAGAAGCCATTCGCGAGTTGACTGAGGCGGTCAGCCTTGATCCTCACAATGTCGATGCTCGAGTGCAACTGGGGTTGGCACTGAGCCAAAACAACGATACCGCTGCCGCAGCCAATATCTTTCGCGATCTCGTGCGACACGATCCGAAATTTGCCGAGGGCCACAATAACCTCGGGCTTGCACTGCTGCAGTCCGGGGAGATCCCCAGGGCAGAGGCGGAGTTTGCAGAGGCGGCGCGGCTGAAGCCAGGCTACGCCGAAGCGCACTACAACCTTGCCTTGACCTTTCGCCAGGAAGGTAAGAACGCGGAGGCACAGCACGAGTTCGAGAGGGCGTATAAACTCGCGCCGGAATTGAAGAACTTGCCGCCGCCGTAGCGGTGAAGAACCCTCGCTGCACGGCTTTGCCGCGACTCACTCAAGTCTCGTAACGGGCTGCTCACCTAACCACACGCCGGCCACGAGTGACGCCTAACGCTTCCCTCTGGCCTGTCGGTAATCCTCCCACACACTTCGCAGGTTGCCTTCACTCAGGTTTTCGCTCTGGGAATTGGCTGAGCGTAAACAATAACGATCTGCGTTTGCCCGCCGCGCTACGCCGTGGCCGCTTCTTGTAGGACTGCACGCAGACGCTTCGCAACCACCATATCTTCCCCGGCCTGCAACATCCAAATACCCACGACGATAGTGTTCGGGCCTCCCGGTAATCCCGCGCTCGCAGGGGCCCCCCCGGTCGATGGATTCAGCTCAATCCGCGGTTTGCCTTCCCGCATCTTCTGCATGACTTCCGCGCCTGTGATCTTGATCCGGTTCTGGTCGTAGGTGATGAGCAGGTGCGGAACATGATTGGCAACTTCAGGAATGAAGACCTGAGTCTGCACGGTCGGAATCGCGCTTATTTGCTTGGCAATACGATCAGCGCGCTCCCGGCACAGTGCTTCCATGGCGGCATCATCCTGCTTCAGGAACCAGTCAACGGCAGCGACCAGGCCTACAATTTCCTCTTTCGCTACTTTCAACCCGCGACCGATGGTGTTTGAGTTTGGTGAATTATTTTTCCTGGCCGCTTCGATCAGATCTTTTCTGCCTAACAACAAGCCGCTACACTGTGGTCCCCGAAGGCCCTTTCCTCCAGAGAACGTCACGAGATCAAACCCCATCTGCGTGTAGTTCCATAGGTTGGAAATCGGCGGGACATCCGCCGCAGCGTCGTTGAAACAGGGCACTCCATGCTGGTGGGCAACTCGCACCCAATCCTCCCGGCTGATTTTCCCTGGACCCGCGTTAAAAAAGTGGGCCATCACGGTACGTTCGGTGAACGCCTGTTCGTATTGCTCAAGAGTCTCTACTTCCACAAAGCGAATTCCGCAATTGCGGAGGGCATGGTCATAGCCGTAACGATGCGATTTCTGAACGATCACTTCATTCCTGAGGCCTGCCATGTCAGTAGGAATGCCTAAGACGGCCTGCTCATTTCCCATGTTGATGCAGGCTGCCGTTCCCACCACAAGGGCCGCTGCGGCCCCGGATGTGACGAGCGCGGCCTCACAGCGCAGCTTCTTCGCCAGATAGGCGCCGGAAGCCTCGAGTAGTTCATTGAGATTTACTGGCTGCCGCGCCGCCAGTGCGATTGCCGCCTGTACTTCGTCCGGCATTGTCGAAGCCGAGAGAACCGTATAGGTGCCAGCCGCGTTGATGAACGGAGTTATCCCCAGTTTCTGGTAATAGTCCACGGCTTCCGGGGCCGACTTGGCTGATGCCCGAGACTCCAGGGTTGGCATTCCGGAAAACGCGACACCTCCCGCGAGAACCGCCTGTGCTCCCTTGCCTAATAGCTTTCGCCGACTCCAGGGTCGCATGATTGGTCTCCTGTGCGCCGGTTAAACCGGCGAGGTTGTAGTGAATGCAAAAGTCATACGAAAGTGGATTAGCGACCCACATCGGCCCCGAGTCATGCGGAGCCGCTCGCGAGGGCGGCGTCGAAGCGTTGACAGGGGAACGTGCGGGCCGGGTATTCAGCCGCGTAAGAAACTTGCTCCGGGACGCCGACGCTGTAGGAGAAAGGGGAAGGCGACATCGGATGCACCGATATCGCGAGGTGCGCCAGAGTCCCGCGCGGTCACAGACCCCGTGCACGTGCGGAAACACCTCGCGCGGGAACCGGAAGATCCCAAGTTCGCCCAGGGCCGCAGTGGACCTGGGACGCATCGGGAAGTCTAAGGACGTACGCCGAGGACGAACGGACCTGGGAAGTCGGACAGACCTACTGTACCGGAGAAGTCCCCGAACAACGCCGGGCAACCGGCAGCGGAGGGGATGGAGGGAAGGAGTCTGACCAAAGGGAACCTGCCCCAGCAAAACGCGTCCCGGACACCGAGCCGGGAAGACGCGCCCAGTGCGTTGGAGCGGGTACGTCAAGCAGCAAGTAAGGATAAGAAGATGCGGTTCACGGCGCTCCTGCACCACATCTACAACCTGGAAACGCTGCGCATGGCCTACTTCAGTCTGAAGAAAGAAGCCGCGCCCGGTGTCGATGGAGAGACGTGGCGGAACTACGGCGAGACCCTCGAGGACAATCTCCAGGACCTCTCCCATAGGCTGAAGCGAGGAGCGGATCGAGCGAAGCCGGTGCGTAGGGCGTACATCGACAAGAGCGACGGGCGGCAAAGGCCGCTCGGAGTTCCGGCGCTGGAAGACAAAATCGTCCAGCGCGCGGCGGTCGAAGTGTTGAACGCTATCTATGAAACGGATTTTCTCGGATTCTCCTATGGGTTCCGGCCAGGGCGAAGCCAGCATCAAGCGCTGGACGCGCTCTATACGGGACTGCTGACGAGAAAGGTGAACTGGGTGCTCGATCTGGACATCAAAACCTTTTTCGAGGGGCTTTCCCACGAATGGCTGGTGAAGTTCATCGAGCACCGGATAGCAGATCGGCGCGTCGTGCGGCTCATTCAGAAATGGTTGACCGCCGGCGTGCTGGAGGATGGGAAACGGATACGGACGGAGGAAGGGACGCCCCAGGGCGGTAGTGCCTCGCCGCTGCTGGCTAACGTTTACCTCCACTACGTATTCGATCTGTGGGTCCAAGCGTGGCGTCAGAAGCGGGCGCACGGCGATGTCGTCGTGGTGCGATTCGCGGACGACATCGTGGTTGGATTTAACAGCCAAGCGGATGCCGATCAGTCTCGGGCGGAGCTCACGGAACGCATGAGGAAGTTCCACCTGGAGCTGCATCCCGAGAAGACGCGACTTCTGGAGTTCGGTCCGTATGCGATCGACCAACGGCAGTGGCGTGGAGAAGGGAAACCGGAGACGTTCAACTTCTTGGGCTATACACATATCTGCGTGAAGAAGAGGAGCAATGGGCGGTTCACGGTGTTGCGGCAGACGATACCGAAAAGGTTGCAGACGAAGCTGAATGAGGTCAAAGCCGAGCTTCAGCGACGAATGCACGAACCCATCCCTGAACAAGGCAAGTGGCTGCGGGCGGTTGTGAGTGGACACTTTCGATATTATGGAGTGCCCATGAACCAACCGGCGCTGGGGCTTTTTCGGTTCCGAGTCGGCTGGTATTGGCATCGCTCGCTGTCGCGGCGAAGCCAGAACGGCCGCGTCCTCTGGGATCGCATGCGGCGCCTCATCACTCGCTGGCTGCCTTTGCCTTCTGTCTGTCATCCCTATCCTCTGCGGCGCATGGGCGTTATTACCTAAGGCAAGAGCCGGATGCGGGAAACCCGCTCGTCCGGATCCGTGGAGGGGGTTGTGAGCAATCACGATCCCTACTCCGACTCAGGAATATCGCGGAACCAGAAAATTCAGTCTCGTGGATAATCGTCCGCCCTTGCCGGCAACGACTCGCCCCGATCGGGAACCATGAAATACTGCGGACGCGCTTTTTCCCACTCCACCATGCTGAGGCCGGAGGGATCGTACAGAATGCGTCCAGCACGAATCGTCATGCGGGCCATCAATCGTACATTTGCATCCATCCTGGCGACACCGCAATCAATGTAGCTGAAATGCCCCTTCATCAGATCCAGCACGGCAATGTCTGCGTCCTTGCCGATTGACAAGGTGCCTAACTCCGGCCGGTGGATCTCGCTCGCGGGATTGACGGTTGACCGGCGGATGACATCGTCCAGCGGTACCCCCATCGCTAGGAATTTTGACATCACATTGTTCATACTGACAGTCGTGTAATCGCCGGTGTGCAAATCGGTGGACATGGAATCGGGGATGAACCCCTGCTTTGAAGCGGGCACTGCATTTCGGAACCAGAAACTGCCGGCACCATGCCCCACATCAAAAATCACGCCTCGGGCACGGGCCTCTCCGATGGCGGGGTTGAGCTTGCCGTCGGGGAGGATAATAGGAAATTGCTGGGCGAAGACGTGCGTGTGTATGTCGCCCGGCCTCATTTTCTTTAGTATCAGGTCCTCGTAAGTTCTCTCCGGTCGCGGCCAAAAATCGAACATGACCGGAAGGTTGGTCACCGTGGCACATTCAACCGCCCGGTCAACCGCCACCCAGGGCACGTGTTCTGCATCCCAGGCTTCCTTGGTCCAGTAATGGGCGGTTTTTACTCCCACAATGAGGTCTGGATATTTCTTGATGGTGTCGGCACAGAGCTTCGCATCCATCTGGTCCAGGCTTTGTTCGAGTCCACCGCTCATGCCATTGGCCACGATGTTGAGGAAAGCCAGCACTCGCACTTTGGCACGGTCAATGACTTCTTCCTTTTCCTGGAGGAAAGTCTCCGCACCGGAAGTGCCCGCGTCCACTATAGTGGTGACTCCTGACTGCAGCGCGAGATCTGCCGGAACTCCAAGTGGCAAAGCATGCGCTCGCGCTTCAGGAGCGAACCAGTTCAGTGGCGCCCCTCCATGACCCACATGAAAGTGAATGTCGATGAGCCCGGGTGTAACGTAGAGCTTCGAGGCATCCACAACTTTTCCTGCCTGGTCAGCCGGGATATTTTTTTCGACGGCAGCGATTTTGCCCTGGAAGACAGCGACGTCTCGTACCTCATCGATGTGGTTAGCAGGGTCAATCACATGACCGCCCTTTAACAGCAGGTCGTAACGAGGCGCTTGGGCAAACATCACGACAGGAGATCCGAGGGCGATTGCGATGACTGCAATTATTGCGAGTGGCATCTTGATCCAGTTCTGCATAGGGACCTTCCGTTGTTCGTCGAAGCGAAAGTGTATCTAGTGGGAATGAGATTGTCACCATTCCTCGCAAATCGAGGTCAGCCAGGGTTGTAAAGAAGATCGCCGCTAGCGTAGTCTGGTCGCTGTTTTTGGTTCGATCGGGCTGTAAATCGAGAACCGGCTCATGGATCGCCGCACTTTCGTCAAGGCTGGTTGCATAGGAAGCGCCTCGCTGCTGGTGGAGGGGCTTGATCCGATGGTCCGAGCGGACGCCGCTCCGCCTATAGCACCGCCCGTCGAACTCCACGGACTGCCAGGTTACAAACCTTCGCCCCTTGGTATGCCCGGTCTATTTCCCGGCCGGGTTATCGAGATCCGCGACCCGAGCGTTATCGTACGCAATCGCGTTTCACAGCCGGTTGTGAGCCATATGTTGGAGCACGCGATGAAGGAGTTGACGGGGGAAAAGTCCGCGCGGGCGGCATGGGCAAAGTTTGTTGAATCCCGCGACATTGTTGGAATCAAGATTAACCCATCGGGTGCGCCAGCTTGCTGCTCCTCTCCCGAAATCCTGCGTGAGATTATCGGCTCAGTTCAGTCTATTGGCGTTCCCGCGCGTAACATCCTGGTCTATGATCGGTATTCGTATGAAATGGACATCGGCAGCTATCAGGCGCTGCTGCCTCCAGGCGTTCGCATTGTAGGCATTCAGGACGCCTTCGTGGATGCTTCCGGGTACGATCCGAATGTGTATTGCGCGGCCAACTTTTTCGGCGAGTGGGAAACCCGCTCCTATGCGGCCAGTATCGTGTCTCAGGTAGTGACGAAAATTATCAACGTGCCGACCATGAAGGACCATTCGGCATCCGGTGTCACCGGATGCCTCAAGAACCTGGCCTACGGGACATTTAACAATGTGGCGCGTTCCCATCGTGCGCCCCATTCCTTTACGAACCCGCTGATCGGGCTGATGTGCACAGTCGAACCCTTACGTTCGAAGGCTGTGCTGCATATTATGGACGGCATGCGGCAGGTATGGCACGGCGGGCCGCTCACCCAGGTCCAGGATTTCATCGATCAGCCCGGCATTCTACTAGTGGCAACGGATCCTGTCGCTCTCGACACCATCGAACTGGAGGCCATTGAAAAGAAGCGCCGCGAACGGGGCTCACCTTCTCTGTGGCAACACGATCCGAGCACCATCACAACAGACAACAACGAGTTTTTTCACGACGCCTCGAAAAACTTGTTCTTTCGCCAGCCTGGACATATCGCAGCGGCTGGGAAACTCGGCCTTGGCGTCGCCGACCTGAAGCAGATCGATCACCGTCCACTCTCGGCCTGAATGATGACGACGGAAACAGCCAAGTCTGATCCCGGAGACTGGCCCACCCTGCTCAAAGATAACGCCCGCACGGGAGGCCAGGGGCAATATCGGACACGTTCGCCGGAAGGAGCGGTCTGGCAGTTTCGTACCGGCAGTTCTGTGCGTTCCGCGCCTGTGCTTGAGGACGGCATATTGTATGTCGCGTCTGTCAGCGGCGTACTGCATGCCATCGACGCGGTTACAGGCAGATCAAAATGGAAATTTCAGGCGGCGGGTCAAATTCATTCCACGCCCTCGCTTTCCGGAGATCGAATCCTGTTCGGGTGCGATGACGGGAAAGTCTACTCCCTTGATCGGCATGCCGGATACAGGCTGTGGGAAGCGCCGAGCGAAGCTGAAGTCTGGGCCTCTCCGGCGGTTCGCGGTGGAGTCGTCTTTTTCGGGAGTGCGGACGCGCGGGTTTACGCCGTTGACGCAACGAGTGGGCGGACACGGTGGGTCCAGGAACTTGGCGGGAGAATCTATTCCACTATTTATGCCGCCGAGCAGCAACTCTATCTGGGATGCGGAGACGGCAAAGTGTATTGCCTGGGCTCGTCATCCGGAAAAACATTGTGGAGTACATCCACGGGCAATGGCATCGACTCATCTCCGGCCCTGGCTGGTGACCTGCTCCTGATTGGCTGCGAAGATTTTTTTCTATATGCGATGAACGCTAGCACCGGAGAGGTCCGCTGGAAGTACGAAACCGGATTAGGCATCGCGTCTTCACCGGCAGTTTCGGGTGACCTGACAGTCATCGGCAGCAAAGACGGCTTTCTATACGCGTTGGAAACGCAGACTGGCCGCTTGCGCTGGAAGACCGCCGTAGGCGAGGTGGTGACCGCGCCTCCAGTGATCGGCGGCGGGGTTGTCTGTATTCAAGCGGGAGGTACTTTCGCCCTGGATAGCGCGACGGGCAAGGTTGTCTGGAGAGCTGCCCTGGCGGGGGCAGTCCAGTCGGTCCCAGTGCTCGCGGGTGACACTATCTATCTGGCGAGCCTGAGCGGTGAGGTTTATGCCCTGCGATAAGCGACGAGCGGCAGCGCTGATCAGCTTCTTCTTGATCGCTTCTTTTGTCCAGAGCTCGAAAAATCAAGTTCTTGTTTACAAAAAGAAGTACATCATGGGCACGGTTTTCGAAATCGCTGCCTATGATCAATCATCCGAACATGCCTCAAACGCGATCGAGAAGGCGTTTCGGGAAATCGTTCGCCTCGATGATCTGCTGAGCAACTACAAACCTGACAGCGCCCTGAGTAACTTGAACCGGTCCGCTCACTTTCACGCCGAAAAAGTTCCTTCCGACTTGTACCGGGTCATCGATCAGGCCCTTGAGTTTTCCAGGCTTTCAGATGGAAAGTTCGACATCTCCATCGCGCCTCTGGTGAATTTGTGGAAGGCTGCGCTGCGCGGCGAGGGTATGCCTTCGCGGGCGCAGCAAGAAGAAGTTCGAGGGTGTGTCGGCTACGAGAAGATCGAATTAGCTTCCCCAGACCGGATCAGTTTTCGTTCTTCCTGTTTGCAGCTGGACTTGGGCGCCATTGGCAAAGGCTACGCCGTAGACCGGGCGGCTGAGGTGCTGCACTCTCTGGGAATCCGCAATGCTTTGATCAACGCGGGGGGAAGTACGATTTTTGCAATGGGATCTCCTCCTGACCAGACGGCCTGGCTTGTACACTTGAGAGATCCTTCGAACAAGATAGATCCCCAGGTCATGCTCAAGAATGGGAGTGTGTCCACGTCGGAGCAGACAGCGCCTAGTTTGTTGGGGAACGATTTAGCTGGCCATATCATTGATCCGGATACAGGAACGCCTCTAAAAACGGAATTCGCGGTCAGCGCCGTCTCAAGAACCGCGACGGAATCGGACGCGCTGTCGACTACCTTGCTGCTGCTTGGTCCGACGAAGGGCAAGGCGTTGATCAAGAGTGTGCCAGACGTCTCAGCGATTTGGATTTCCCATGAGGCACGAGTGGAAATAGTGATTGGAGGTCCGCGGATTCTGTTTGGCAGAGGTTTGCACAGTTCTATCAGCCTGGGCAGGATTCCATGAGCATTTGGAACACATTTCTCGTATGGGTTTTCGTCCTAGTTTCCACCTCTGCTTGGAGCAGCGTGTTCGTGTATTGGACCGGCTCAGCGTTGCCCCCAGCAAAGGAACTCGGCTTGAACGACCTGGTGCTCTCCTGGAACGACAGCTTTTCGTCGCAGGTGAAAGCAGCCCGCAAGCAAGGCTATCGAGTGTATGTCGAGGTTTCGCTTCATCAGGCTGCAGCTGCAGCTAAAACCGGCACAAGCGGAGTGGAAGGTATCGTCCTCACTGTTCGTCAGTCCGAACGCGCAGAGCTAGAGAAGTCTCTGCCAAAGTTACGATCGGCTCACCCGAAGCTCAGATTCCTAGTGCTCAACCCCGATGCTAAGCAACCGCAGATGCGGGGCAGTCTGGTGGTCAAGCGAGACTCCGTGCTTGAAGTATCGAGTCCCACCGCCCAACCGTGGATTGATACTAACCTTGCCCTGGTCAAGATTGAACAAAGGTCTCATCAAGGGCAAGTTCCGCTGTACACCTTCTCGTGGGGTCTTTCGGACCCCCGTCAGCAACAACCAGCGGCTACAGCGATGGATTACTTGCTGGCAGTGGCTGAGGCAGGCGCGTTTCATGCTGACTTAATCCTGCAGCTTGATGAGCGCCTGCAGAAAGCTCTCAGCAATCATGACGCGGAGGCCTGGACGCTCTGGAACCAGGTTCGGTCCTACGCGAGGTTTTACTCAGACGAGGGCGGACAACGGCTGGAAGCCACTGCCAACGTCGCCGTTGTGGTCGATGATCTCGACACAACTGACGAAGCGATGAATCTGATGGCCCGTCACAACATCCCATTCAAGGTTTTGCTGCTCGCAGACTTGAAATCAGGGAAACTTGAAGGCTTCAACGTGGTAGTGGTGTTCGCAAAGCCGGACAGAGGAGTTTCTGAGCGAATCGCCGACCTTGCAGCTCACGGCGAGACTGTCGTGCTGGTGGATGCGCACGGATCTTACCTATGGCAGAACCGTGATGCTGTCCGGTTGAATGAACACGCGGTTGCCTATGCCGTTGGAAACGGGAAAGTGCTTGAGCTCTCGGAGCCTGTCACAGATCCGGAGATGTTTGCCCAAGACATTCGTCGGCTGCTCGGGAAGGAAAGTGTGCTGCTGAGTCTTTGGAATGGGTTGACGACCGTCGCTGTACCCTATAGTGAGCATGCCGGAACCCTGAAGGTGCTCGAGTTTGTCAACTACGCAGAAGAGCCGCTTCGTTTGCAAGTGCAGGTCAAAGGGTCATTTGCTTCCATCCGTTATGAGACACCAGAACATGAATGTTGCGAGTCTCTCTCGCCGGTAAGACACAACGGATTCACCGAGTTCGTAATCTCGGACTTAAAGATTGCGGGACGCGTGCGTCTGGAATCTAACCGGGCGCCTGATTTCCCAGCAAGTCGCGAGTGAGTGCCACTCATTGGGCAATCGTTGTGCTCCGTGAACAGGGTAACGCCGCGGCTTACCGATGAATGATAAAACTTTGTTCGACCACTCTTTCCGATTCTGGTTTTGTGTCAAGTCTGCAGCCGCGCGAGGCTGCCTCTTATCGCTACGTGCGCAATCACTTACGATTCCCTGAAAATCAGCAGTGTCAAGAAGAACTGTTCAAATTCTCTCTCCCCGACCAAATCCGCAAGCAGTTTATTTGGCCAGTTCCGATGCCCGGGGTCTGAAGCAGCATCGGGGCTCCCGACGTTGCGGAAATGCTAAATGCCCTCATCGCCTAAGGGCAGTGCTGGCTGCTGATGCGCCTACACACAATTGGCACCACACCACCTGGAGTCGAAGGAGGGTAGTTCAACCACGAGTGCACCCAGCCCTCGTCCCGTCTCGGCTACGCAGGGGGCTGAGCTTGGGGCAGCACGATTTTTGCCCGGCATCCTTTCTTGTCACGCAGATTCACAAGCTCAATGGAGCCGCCGTGGGCTTCGGCGATTTGCCGGGAGAGGACCAAGCCGATTCCGCTTCCGGCGGGCTTGGTGGTGTAGAAGGGCACAAACGCATTGCTGGGATTGAGAAATCCGGGTCCGTTGTCGTCGATGGCGAGAACCAGATCCTTGTCGGTGAGGTCCCAATGCATCACGATATGAGCATCCAAAGTGCCCTGCTGGGATCCGTTTTCGGCGTGCCGTGGCTCCAGGGCCGCCTCGACTGCATTTCGCAGCAGGTTGATGAGCATCTGCTCGAACTGATCAGGGTCAAGCATCAACTCGATGTCAGGACCGGGAATAACCTGCACTCGCACTCTGGTCTCGAGTCCGGCAACCCGCTCGACAATCGGGTGGAGCGCAGTCTTGCGGAAAACGGGTGGGGGCATCTGGGCGAGTTGACGATACGCCTGCAGGAAACGATTGAGGGAGTCGGCGCGGGTTCCAATAATGGCCAGCCCGCGCTGAAAGTCCTGCCGTGCATCGGCATCGTGAACGGTACGGGAAACCTGCGCATTCAGACTGCCTGCAATCGACTTGATTGGCGTGAGTGAATTGTTGAGTTCGTGCCCGAGCACACGAATCAGCCGTTGCCAGGCGCCGCGCTCTTCTTCCCGCAGGGCTCGGCTCACATCCGACAGAACGACCAGAGTGTGTGGCACACCCTTTTGCCGAAACGAACTCCTGCGTACCAGCCAGCGCGCGTTCGGGCCATGGAAATGCAACGGAACCAGGGTGCCGCTCTCCACAGACAAGCAGCTGTCGAGCCCGATCTCTTGGGCGGTGCGACCCAGAAGTCTTACAGCGGGCTGCTGCAACAGCCGCTCCCCGGCTGAGTTGACTAACCGCAGAACCTGATTCGGGTCGAATGTGAACAGCGGCACCTCGACCTCTTCGACTACGCGGCGCAGCAGGGCCGTGGCCTCAATGGCTCGAATCCGCTGATCGGCAAGCAGGTCGGCGAGGGCATTCACCTCAAGGGATAGCTCGCCCAGCGCATCATCCGTGGCCGCGCCGCGTGCTCGAAAGGAATAGTCCTCTTCCCGCAGAGCGGCGATTACATTGGCCAGAGTCTGCAGTGGCCGCGTGGTTTGCTCCTGCAACGCCATCGCCAGCAGCCACCAAATGAACAATTCGGCGAACGCCAGCGCGAGCCTGGTCTCCAAAGACCAAGGCTGCGTCCAGATGAAGACGCCGCTGAGAAGCATGCCGGGTAGGGCTACTAGCAGTGAGAAGAGAGTGATCCGCCGTTCATACAACAGGCGAACCCGCTTGCGGGGAGGTTTTCGGAATGTGGGATTCGTCCCCAACGGGCTAGAGCCCATACTTTTCCATCCGCCGATAGAGAGCTCCGCGACTGAGCCCCAACACCTCGGCGGCCTGGCTTATATTACCGTGGGAACGCTGCAGCGCTTTGCGGATCAGAATCGCTTCCACGGATTCGAGGCTTAGATCTTCCAGATTCTGACTCTGCTGGCGCACTGAGTCCAATCCCAGGTCGGGGCGTTCGATTTCAGTTCCACGGCACATCAGGACCGCACGCTCGAGGGTGTGCTCTAGTTCACGAACATTTCCTGGCCAGGAGTATTGCATGAGCAACTGCAATGCGGAAGCTTCGAAGCCCTGGACTGGCCGCCGGTAACGCGATGCATAGCGCGTGAGAAAATGCACCGCCAGAACAGGGATGTCTTCCCGGCGTTCTCGTAGTGCGGGCACGTGCATCTCAACCGTATTCAGACGGAATAGCAAGTCTTCGCGGAACTGCCCGGAAGCACACGCGGCTCGAAGGTCGGTGTTGGTGGCGGAGATTATGCGCACGTCGATGCGGCGGGGCCGGGATGAGCCGACCCGTTCCACCTCACCCGCCTCCAGCACGCGCAACAGCTTCGCCTGTTGATGGAGCGGCACGTTGCCGATCTCATCGAGGAAGATGGTTCCACCGTCGGCGAGTTCGAAGCGGCCGATGCGATCGGATCGGGCGTCGGTAAATGCACCTTTCACATGGCCGAAGAGCTCACTTTCAAAGAGTCCTTCAGGCACCGCGCCGGTGTTTACGGCAATCATGGGACGGGACACCCGGGCAGACAAAGCATGAAGCGTATGCGCGACCACCTCTTTGCCGGTCCCGTGCTCGCCCGTTATCAAGACATTGGCGTCGGAGGGAGCTACACGGGACATAGTGCCAAGCAGTGGCTGCATCGCGGCCGCCGTCGCAATGAACTGAGGCCGGCCTTCAGTCTGGAGCAGACGATTCTGAGCTGCCAGACGCTCGGCCTGACGGAGAGCGCGATGAAGCTCGACCTGGGTCCTCAGGATCGCGAGCAGCCGTTCGTTTTCCCACGGCTTCTGAATGAAGTCGCGTGCGCCGCGGCGCATCGCTTCTACCGCCAGGTCAATATTGGCCCAGGCCGTCATCACGATGACGGGAGTCGTGTTGTCCTGTGCAACAATCTCAGACAGGAGATCGAGACCCTCGCGGCCGGAAGTTGTGTCCCGTGTGTAATTCAGGTCGATCAGGACGGAATCGTAAGAGCCGGTAGCCAGTGCTTCACGAACCAATGCCGGAGACCGCGCCGTTTCCACCTCGTATCCCTGCGGACGCAGCAGTAGTTCGATGGCTTCGAGAACATGCTGCTGATCGTCCGCGGCGAGAATACGGGGACGGTCCTTGCCACCCTCCAGCGGGGTGGCGGGAAGGATCTCCTCCGATTTGGCAAGGGGCCGCATGTTTAACTTGCAGGTTGAACTGACACGTCCAACTATGGACTCGCCGCGTTGACGGTACCGTTGAGTGCGTCCTGGATCTGGATGCCATTATGTTCCAAAGTTGTTCCGGTGGCACGATCAAGTTCGATTTTGGCCTTCTCATGGATGGTCATCGCGCTGACCAGATCCAACTCAGCCAATGAAAGATCGCGCTGGGCGGTCAGGGTCTGATAGCTCGATCCCGCCCCCAAGTCCTGTTCCTTTTTCGTGATGTCGAAGGTGCGTTGGGCCAAGTCTCGTGCCTTGCGCGCGGCCTGTACTCTGGCACCGGTTTGTTCTAGCGCATATTGCGCATTGCGAACCTCGATGCGGACTTGCTTCTTCAGTTGCTCCCGGCGCAGCTCGGCTTGTCGATACTCAAGCTCGGAGCGGTATTGATCAGCCTTGGCGACCCGGTTTCGGATGGGGATGTTCAGGTTCAAGCCCACATAGTAATCGGGGGAAGAATTGTTGAATGTGTTTCCCAGCGCTCCCGCGAAATCAACCGGCACGTTTGAAGTGCATCCTTGACAGAGAGGATTCAATGGACCCGCGAGTCCTGACCCTCCGTAGAACCCTACCATCGAAAGCGATGGCAGCAAAGCATTACGCGCCGCTTTCCGGCTGATCTGACGGTTTAGGAGGTCTATGTCGGTCTCAGCGAGTTCCGGACGGCTCTGCAAGGCCTGAGCAATCAAGTCCTGAATCTGTGAGCTGGCCTCGATCTTGTCTGGCTGCATGCGGTCGGTGGGAATGACGGGCATGGCCTCGAGAAGCGGGTCGGACAAACTCTTGGTGACGGCATTCTTCATGAGAGTTTCCTGGAGTTGCAAGCTGGTACGGGCAACGGTCAAATCCTGGTCGCGTTTTGAAACTTCGGCTTCTGCCCGCATCACGTCCATCTCAGGAATGCTCTCCAGTTGCAGCTGCTTCTTCGCATTCGCGAGGGTCTGTTGAGCGAAGGCGGAAGATTGCTCGTTGACTTGCGTTTGCTCGTAGGCGCTGACGAGATCCCAATAAATGTTCTCGATTTGCGTGACGGTGGCGATGACTTGATCTTTGAATGCGATGTCGGAAATCTTCTTGTTATTGCGAGCGATGCGAAGATAGCGCAGGTTGGGACCGAATCCGAAGCCTGCCAGCAATTCCTGCTGGATCGTAAAGCGGAACATCCCGCTCGTGGCTGGCGATAGGAAGAAAAAGGGACTGTTCGTCGACTGGCGGTTATTGTTGAACTGGAACGAAATGTTCGTACCTGTTGGAAACGCCTGCAAGTAACCAAATGTGCCCTGACCGGTGTTCAGCTGCAGCGAATGCACACCGTAGATTTGCAGGTTGGCGAGCGGCGTGGTTTGATGTTCAGCTCCCACGGAGACAGCAATCGCGGGATCATACGACGACACCGGAGTGCCAGTACCGAGCGTGGATTGAACCAAACCCGAGGCGCCTGCCCCAGCGCCACCCGCGCCGCTCGACGTGCCGCCGGCGCCTGCGCCCGGAGCCCCGGTACCAAAACCTCCTACACCGCCACCTGGAGTTCCCTGCACCACTCCGGTGTTCACGCCGCGGAAGAATCCGCCGGCCTGGGTGCGCAGAATGTCGGTGTCGGCGATGGGCAGGTTGTAACGGGCTATGGCCAGATCGAGGTTGTTTTCCAGGGCTAGATCGATCGCATCTCTCAGTGAAAGATAGAGCTTGCCATCCCGTATGAGCTGCATTAGGCGCGTCGAGTTCGCAAGCGCGGGCTCTGGGACCGTCTCGGGCGAGTAGGCGTTGAGTGGGTTGTGAGATTTTGGCATCTCAAACCGAAGCGGTGGAGTACCCTGCGGCGATGCGGTTGAACCCTGGGTCTGGGGCGAAGTCGCAACCTGCGCCCCAAGGCTGCCGGCCAACATCCCGTACACACACAATATGGCGATTCCCCGTTGCCAGAAACCAGAATCCTGGAACCTCACGATGCGTTGACCTCCGTCGGTTGAGTCAGAGCCGGATTGGCTGTATCGCCGACCAGCCATCCGTCCCGCATTTGAATGGTGCGGCTTCCATAGGCCGCGTTCGTTTCCGAGTGGGTGACTTGCACGATGGTCGTTCCCTGATGGTTCAGGTCACGGAAGAGTTCCATGATTTCCTTGGCCTGGCCGGAATGCAGATTCCCGGTCGGCTCATCGGCGAGCAAGAGCGATGGCTTGTGGATTACAGCACGTGCGATTCCCACCAACTGCTGCTGGCCGCCGGAAAGCTGGCTGGGATACAGGTCTTTCTTGGCCACGATCTGGAAGCGATCGAGTGTGTCGGCGACCAAGCTCTGCCGCTGACCGCGCGGAATGTCTTTATAAGAGAGCGGCAGATCAATGTTTTCCTGAACCGTGAGGTCGTCGAGCAGGTGATAGCTCTGGAAGACCATCCCGACATTCTTCTTCGCCAACTCGCTCCGCTGCTTGCGTTTCAGATCGTGAACCGCTTCTTCGCGAAACCAGTACTCGCCTGTCCACTGGTCGTCGAGAAGGGCAAGCACGTTGAGCAAGGATGACTTTCCCGCTCCGGAGGGTCCCATTACGGTGATGAATTCCCCCTGCTGAATGTCTAGATTTACGCGGCGCAATACCCAGGTGTATCCGGCGCCGGTCTTATAGTTGCGTTCGATATTCTTCAGTCGGATCATTTCACTCTCAATTCATGGATCGAGATTCTTATTCGTATCTCAGCGCCACCATGGGATCGACCGTCGCCGCCCGTCGCGCGGGGATATGACTTGCGGCCACTCCGACGAGAACGAACAGGATTGAAATACCAACAAACGTGGCCGGGTCGGTGGCCCTGACCTGGAATAGCATGTCCTTCAGCAGCCGAGTCAGAGCGAAGGCGCCGGCGATCCCCAACAAAACGCCGGTGAGCGTAAGGCGGACGACCTGTCCAGCCATTAGGGACAGGATGTCACTTCTTTGTGCACCCAATGCCCGCCGAATTCCTATTTCCTTCTTCCTTTGTACGACTGAATACGAGATAAGGCCGTAGAGACCGATTACGGCGAGGAGTGCAGCCGCACCCGCGAATGTTCCCAACAGGTTCATCATCAATCGCAGTTGTCCCTCAGACGCTTGCACTAACTCGTCCATCGTCGCGACCGCCGAAACCGGCTGATCGCGGTCGATCGCGAGTACCTGAGCTCGAACCGCATTGGTGAACGACAGCGGATTACCGTCCGTTCGCACGACAAGCATTGCCGACGCTGGAGGCTTTTGTGCGCAAGGCAAGTACACCTCCGGGCGCGGGTTGTCGTCTCTGCCGTATTGACGAACGTTGGGCGCGATGCCCACGATCTCCACCGACTCCGGACTGGACCCGATGACGATGCGCTGGCCGATTGGATTAGGCCCTCCCGGATACTGTGGCCAAAAGAGGCGGACCAGGTTCTCATTCACGATGGCAACGGGAACGGTCCGTGCGTTGTCGTGCGGAGTGAACTCGCGCCCTCGTATCAATGCGATAGCCAGCGTGCGGAAATATGCGCGCGTAACGTCCTCGAGGACCGCGATAGGGCGCTCGTTGAGCTTCAGGGGCGGCGTGCCCGCCATCTGCACAGGCGCTCCCATCCAGGTATCGACCATTGGAAGCGTCAGCGCTACCGCCGCGCTACGCACACCCGGCAGCGCCTCGGCGTGCTGCACAAGTTGTTCGTAGAACTCCGCCTTTTTCTCGTCCGTGTTATAGCGCGCGGGCGGCAAGGCGATGTTCAATGTCAGAAGGTGCGAAGTTTTAAATCCTGGATCGACTCGGTATACGCGAGCCAGGCTCTCGATCAGCAACGTCGCGCCAATCAGCAATATGATCGAGAGTGCCACTTGTCCCACCACCAATAGCCCTCGCGTACCAAAACTCAGACTGGATCGTGAGCCTGAAGCGATGGTTGCCTCTCCGCTTCCTCTTAGCACCGCAGCGAGATCCGGTCTTGAAGCAGCCAGCGCAGGAGCCAGCCCGAACAGCACGCCCGTGACGACTGAGAGGACCACTGCGAATCCGAGGACTGTTCCGTCAATCTGGATCTCTCCTGCTCGCGGAAGGTCCGCGAGAGTCATTTTCCTGATAATGCCCAAGCTCCAAGCAGCAAACCCGATACTCATGGCACCACCAACCGACGCCAGCAAGACGCTCTCGGCGAGTAATTGCCCGATGATGCGCCCGCGCTCGGCCCCAATCGCTGCGCGCACCGCGAATTCTCGCGAACGGGAAGTTGCGCGCGCCAGCAGCAGGTTTGCTATGTTTGCGCATACGATCAGCAACACAAACCCCAGCGCTCCGGAGAGCATCCACAGCTCGGAACGCACGTCGGAAACCATTGCGTCCTTAAAGGAGCGCACAACGTCGGGTGAGTCCGGCCTGGTATCCAGCATGCCCGGATGAGCCGTCGCGTACTGATGATTCAATACCTCCAGCTCAGCGGTTGCTTGCTTAAGCCCCACTTTGGGTTTCAATCGGCCAAAAACGGTCAGGATGGGGCTGAGAGGTCTTCCTTGAGCGGCTATCACGGACCACTCCGATGGCCGCGTCACCCACACATCTGAGAATGGGAATCGGAACCCAGCTGGCAGCACACCGCTGATCGTATGCGGCGCACCAGCCAGTATGATCGTCTTGCCAACGACTGACGGATCTCTGCCGAATCGCCGGTTCCACAATTCCGCGCTGATCATCGCTACTGCGCGTGCACCGGGCTTATCTTCTTCCGTGAGGAAGCTGCGTCCCAGCAGCGGATTCACCCCGAGAAGATGGAGGAAGTTGGCGGAGACGCGTGCACCCTTCAGCACTTCCGGGTCGGAGATACCGGAGAGCGCCATATCTTCCGGGCCGGCAATAGCTGCGACCTCGGTGTAGGACTGGTTTGAGGCTTTCAATTCCTCGAGGCGTATCGGAGTGACTCCCTCGGCAATCATCACCAGGCGATCTGGGTCGCGGTATCCCAGCGGCTTCAACAGGACTGCGTGAACGACGGAAAAGATCGCGGTATTGGCTCCGATCCCTAACGTGAGTGTGAGCAGCGCAACGGCTGTGAACCCCGGGTTCTTACGCAACTGCCGCAGCGCGTAACGAAGATCTTGGAGGATGGCATTCATGTGGTTCACTCGTAGCGCAGGGCCACTATGGGATCAACCTTGGTCGCGCGATACGCGGGGACATAACTGGCCGTGAGTACCGAGATCATCAGCACCAGACATACCCCCGCAAATGTGGTCGTGTCTGTGGGCGCGATGCCGAACAGCAGGCTGGCAATTACTCGTCCGGCAGCCACTGCGCCGGCAATTCCCAGGGCGCCTCCAATCAGGGCCAGCTTCACACCGTTGTTGAGGATGAGGCGCAGAACATCTTTCTGCTGAGCGCCCAGCGCCATGCGAAGTCCCAATTCGCGAGTCCGTTGCGCCACCGAATATGCCAGCAAGGCATAAAGGCCCAGCACCGCCAGCAGCAAAGCCAGACCGGAAAACGCGCCCAGCAGGTACGCGGGATAGGAGCGCAGCAGGATCGCAGGAGATTCCGAGATGATCTGTGCCATGCTGGCGATGCCGTAGACCGGCACTTCCGAGTCAATTTCCCTGACGGCATGGGTTACTGCGCTGGCCAGAGTCGCAGGATCTTGTTGGGTTCGCACCACCGGGCTGAAATAGGACGGCGGATCCTGGTCGAAGCTGTCATAGATGACAGGGCCGGGGCTCCGATCGAGCCAGCCAACATTTTCATTACCCACTCCGACAATCGTGGAGGGCACTCCATCCAGAGTCAGGGTCTTACCCACGGCGGCGGGGTCGGCACCAAAGCGCCGCTGCCATCCGCCATAGGAGAGCAGAACGGACGCAGTCTTTTGCTCTGTTTCTTCGGACGGCACGAAAGTCCGCCCCAGGACCGGACGCACGCCAAGCGTCTCGAAAAATCCAGTGCTCGCCATCGCGACTGTTACCTGCACCGCTCCGCTCGGCAGCGAAAGCGTCATCGTGGTCCGCGAGTAGCCGCCGAGTTGCGCAAACACCTGGCTGTTTCGCATATCCACAAAGTCCGGATAAGACGATTCCATCTGCTGAAACGCGCCGGAGGTGCGCGTCTCCCACACCTGCGCCAATTCTTCCGGCTTCTCGAAGGGAAGCGGCCGCAGCAAGGCCGCGCTAAGAACGGTGAACACGGCCGTATTGGCGCCAATTCCCAGCGCCAGCATCAGCACGATCACCAGCGCGAATCCCGGGCTCTCGCGCAACATGCGCCATCCATAACGAAGATCCTGATAGATTGTTTCCATTGGTATCCTCACTCGTATCTCAGCGCCACCATGGGATCGACCTTCGCAGCCCGATAGGCCGGAATGATGCTGGCAAACAGAGCGATTACGGTGAGAAGAAACGCGACCACCAGAAAAGTAATGGGATCGGTCGGCTTCACGCCGTAGATAAGACTCGACACGACGTGTCCCAGTGCGAGAGCACCCACGGCACCCAACGCGACGCCCAGCAGCGTCGGCTTCATCCCTTCGATGACGACCATGCCGAGCACATCGGAAAGGCGAGCCCCCAAGGCCAGGCGAATTCCGATTTCCGGCACCCGTCGCCTGACGCTGTAGGACAGCACGCTGTAGATTCCCACCGCCGCCAACAACAACGCGAGTCCGGCGAATGCGGCCAATAGCAGCATGTTGAACCGCTGCTGGGACATGGAATTCGCGACCAGATCATCCATCGCCAGCACGTCACGTAATGGCATCTCACGATCGACCTCATGCACGGCGTTCGAAACAGCAGAGGCCACGCCCGCGGGATCTGAAGCTGAGCGCACCACCAGTATCATCGGGAACGAACGCCAGTCCGCCGCGGCCGACGCTGAGACCTGGGCCAGCGGGTAATAGAGAGCTGCACTCGGGCGAGTCTGATCAAGGGCGTCAATCTTTACGTCCCCCACGATCCCAACCACTTGGCGAACTGCATCGGGAGAGAAGGTCAAGGTGAGACGCTTGCCCAACGCATCTTCGCCCGGCCAGAGCTGCCGGGCCATGGATTCGCTGATCATTACGACCGCTGGCGTTCCCGCCCGGTCGGTGTCGCTCAGGTCACGGCCGCGAAGGATCGGGATGTGCAGCGCAGCTATGTACCCCGGGGTGGTGAGACGAACATCAACCTCCGGCTGCTCCGACATCGGCACTAGAGGACGGCCTTCGACAGCGATGGGTTGATGCGAGCCTCCCGTAAGAGGAACGTCGTCAACCACGCCCGCGGATTCGACACCCGGTAACGTTCGCACCCGCTGCAGCACTTGCTCGAAGAACCTGACCTGCTCGGCTGGCGTGGGAAATTTCGTCCGGGAGACCATAGCGGTCAGGGTCAAAACATGGCGCGACTCGAACCCTGGATTCACGCCCTGAAGTTTCTGAAAACTGCGGATCATGAGGCCTGCGCCAATCAGCAAGATCAGCGAAAGAGCGACCTCTGACACGACCAGAATGCTGCGGGTTCGATGCCCCCCTGAATCGCTGTCGGTGCGTCCTAATCCTTCTTTTAGAGACTGGCTGACGTTTCCCCGCGTTAGGCGCAGACCCGGAAGAACTCCCGCCAAAATCCCGCTGGCAAAGGAAATCACGGCCGTGAAGGCAAGGACCTTGGCATCCAGCCCGACTTCAATTGATTGAGGAAGCTTGTCCGCCAGGAAGGCCATGATCAGCCGGACGCCGATATGGGCCCATGTCAATCCAAGTAGCCCTCCCGCGATGGCAAGCAGCACAGACTCAGTAAGGATTTGCCGCAGCACGCGGGCTGAGCTGGCGCCCAGAGCGGTTCTAATCGCAATTTCCTTCTGGCGGCTGAAAGTCCTGGCCAGTGCAAGGTTGGCCACATTGACGCTGGCGATGAGAAGCACGAACGCCACAGCCCCCAATAAGACCAGCAGCGCCGGGCGCACATCACTGACCAGATCGTCGTGCAGCGGCACAACCGCCGCGCCCCAACCTTTGTTGTCCTCCGGGTACTGCTGTTCCAGCCGGCTGGAGATTGTGTTCATCTCTGCCTGAGCCTGTTTCAAGTCGATGCCTGGCTTGAGACGGGCGACAACGATGGAGTGATGCTCTCCCCGGACGGCGCGTTCTTTGTCTGTCCAGGCCATCGGCGTCCACATCTGGGCAAAGTCGGGAAAGCGGAAGCTGGGCGGCATGACTCCGGCAACCAGGTAGCTCTGCCCGTCCATGTTGATGTGGTGCCCGACGATGTCAGCATTCGAGCCGAAGTGGTCCTGCCAGAAACGGTGGCTGAGAACCACCACGTGCGAGCGGCCTGGTTGATCTTCCTCTGGAAAGAACACACGCCCCAGCATCGGTTGAACGCCCAGGGTCGCAAAGAAGCCCGACGACACCGCGCTGGCGTCGACCTGTTCAGGTTTCTGGCCGCCGGTCAGAGTGAGACCGCCGTGATAGTTGTAGATCGCCATCTGCTCGAAGACCTGGTTCTGGCTCTGCCAATCCAGGTAGTTGGCCGCTGACACGGCGAACGTGGTCATCCCGGGGAAACTCTTGGCCGGCGGCACGTGCCAGATCCGAACCAACTGGGCGGGGTTCTTGAACGCAAGCGGGCGGAGCAGCACGCCGTTCACCACGCTGAAGATTGCGGTATTGGCGCCGATTCCCAGCGCAAGGGTGATTACCGCAACGGCTGTAAAGCCGGGGCTCTTACGAAGTTGCCGAACCGCGTAGCGAAAATCTTGAAACATTCCATTCATGACAATCCCCTACTCAAAGCGCAATGCCACCATGGGTTCGACCTTTGCGGCGCGCCATGCGGGAAGGAAAGCTGCTCCGGTTCCAACAAGTGCGACGCAGGTGATCGCCCACGCAAAGCTGAGCGGATCGAATGAAGACAACTGATAAAGCATCGAGCCAAGAAAACCAGAAGACAGTAGCGCAAGCGGAAAACCCACCACCGCACCCGCCATGCTGACCAGGAGGCTTTCGCGCATAACCATCCAGAGCACCTCGCCACGTTGGGCTCCAAGCGCCATGCGAGTTCCGATTTCGCGGGTGCGGCGGTTCGTCCGATAGGACAAAGTGCCATAGAGCCCGGTCGCCACCAGCAGCGCTGCGAGTGCGCCGAAAAAGCCTCCGAGTCGCGCGAACATTCGTGGTTGCGAGTAAGACTCTTCGAACTGGGCGCGCTGGGTCATCGGTTTGACCAGCGGCACGTTGGGATCGATGTCGTGAACCGTGCGACGAATCGTCAGCAGCAGGTTCAGCGGTTCGCCGTTGACCCGGACCTCGAAGTGCATCGTCTCTCCGGCGTTCACGTTCTGAAAGCCCGCGTAATAGGCCATCGGCCTGGGCTTCTCATCGACGCTGGTGTAGTTGTTGTCTCTCACCACGCCGATGATCGTTCTGTTGTCGCGAACCTTGTGTCCCAGGGGATTGGTGTTCGGCAGGAAGCGCTTCACAAAGGTTTCATTCACTATCGCAACAGGTAGAGAGGACGGAGTGTCAGCGTCGGTGATGTCGCGGCCTTCAAGGATTGGGACTCGGAGGACGTGAAAGTAGTCGGGCCCGACGCGGTTGCTGCGCACGCTAGCGCCAGAGCCAAACTTTTGTTCGAGCTTGACTCCATCCACATCGTCCGGGTTGTTATTGCTCCATCCCGACCCGATGCGGTTCTCCATCAGCGTGGCGGATTCCACACCGGGCAGTGCTCGAATGCGGTCGAGGAGAGTGCGGTAAAAAAAGGACGTTTCCTGGATGGTATGAGCGTTCTGTGGAGTGATGCCAAAGACGAGCAGACCATCGGCATTCATTCCCAGGTCTTGCGCGTCGTAGTTTCGAAGAGTACGCAGGAGAAGTCCTGCGGCAACCATGAGTACGAGGCAAATTGCCACTTGAGAGGCCATGAGGACTCTGCCGCCAAGCAAGCGCCGGCTGTTTTGCGTGATGTTTGTGGCGGTATCGCGGAGCACGCCGGAAACGGGGACGCGCAGCGCCATCCATAGCGGCACAAGGCTAAAGGCAAGAGCACTGGTCGCAGAAATACCAAGAGTGAAGAACAATACGTTGCGATTCGGCTCTAGACCGGTTTCGATTCCCGACCAAGCTGCCAGCGCGTCGGTGGCAACCACCGCAAATCCCCAACCGAGAGCCGCCCCGGCCATTACCAACAACGAACTCTCAGTTAAGAGCTGGCGGAAAAGGTGCCTTCGCTCCGCGCCGATCGCCATACGCAGGCTGAATTCACGCTGTCTCACCTCATTTCGAGCCGTGATCAACAGGGCTACATTGCTGCAGGCAATGAGCAGAACTAGAAACACCAGAGCCATCAGGATGCGCACGGGCTCGCGATATTGCTGGTTGTAGCCCTCGATTCCCTTGGCGGGATCAAAACTCAGCAGCGGCTTCCACTGTTTTGAATCAATCGTGCCAACGCCTATCTTGGCGGCTTCGCCGAACGTGGATTGCAGCGCAACCTGTGCCTGCTCTGGCGTGACTTGCGGGCGGAGCCGCGCGACCAGCGGCAGGCACCACCATTTCGGCGTACCGTACAGCGAATTTATGTTTGCCGGTGCAGCCCAGGCGTTGAGTTCCGGGCGACTTTGCAGCGGAATCCAGAAATCGGTTGAGGTCGCCGGCTCAATTCCATGAAATCCTCGCGCCGCAAGTCCCACGATTGTGAACGGGACATTCTTGATGAAGAACGTTGTCCCGAGAATTCCAGAAGCTCGCGCGAAGCGGCGGGTCCAATAGTCGTAACGGATGACCGCGACCGGGGAGTGGTCTTTTTCATCGTCGGCAGAAAAGCCGCGGCCGAGAAGGATTTCCGCGCTGAGGCCGGAAAAGAAGTTTCCACTGACTTCGTCTCCCTGCGCTTCCTCGGGCGTGTCGCCGTAGCGAACGGCGACCTTGCCGATACTCAGCGGAGCGTAGGCGATCAGATCTTGCAAGACATCATGGCGCTCGCGTAACGCTTCGAACACAGGCTCCGAAAAAGAGGTATCGCTATTTCCTGTATTCCACGCGCCCGGAGGCTGGTTGCCGGCGACAGTCTGCAAATAGTAAAGTCGATGCGGATCACGCACCGGCAGCGTGCGCAACAACACGGCATCCATCACACTGAAAACGGCCGTGTTCGCTCCGATGCCCAAAGCCAGAGTTGCAACCGCTACAAGCGCGAAGCCGGGGCTCTTGCGCAGTGGCCGCAGAGCGTAACGAACGTTTTGGAGAATGCCGGTCATATTTGTTCTCATTCGTAGCGCAAAGCCACTACAGGATCGACTCTGGTTGCGCGGCGCGCCGGGATGTAGCAGGCAGCCAGAGCAACCAGCGTCAGCAAGACGGCGACTCCGCTAAAGGTAAGCGGATCGGTGACCCCTACTCCATAGAGCATGCTGGTCATGAGACGGGTGAGGCCGAACGCGGCGGCCAGGCCTACAGCCACTCCGAGTCCAGCAAGTTTCCCCCCGCGTCCCAGGATCAAACGCAGAATGTCTCGAGGCTCCGCGCCTAAAGCCATGCGGATGCCGATCTCATGCGAGCGCTGGCCGACGACATAAGAAATGACCCCATAGATGCCCACGCTTGCCAGCAACAGGGCTAACACAGCGAAGGACACAAGCAGGATCATCGAGAATCGTTGCGAGGCCACCGAGTCGGCGATCATGGAATCCATGGTTTGTGCACCGAAGATGACTTGCTGGCTGCTCATCTGCACGCTGGCGCGGTGGATGGATTCGAGAAGGCCCGAGACACTAGCTGCGCGGACTATCACGCCGGAGCCTGACGGAGTCATGGCGACGAACTCGTCCGGCATCTGCATGCAGGGGATATAGAGTTCAGCGCGGAGCGACTGTTGCTCGTCCGTATTCAGGCCCCACTGCTTGACGTGGCCGACCACGCCGACGATTTCGGCCAGCTGGCCCTTCTTGCTCGGCAGGTGGATTCGCTTGCCCACGGCGTCCTGGCCGGGGAAAAACTTCTCGGCAAACATCTCATCGACCACGACCACGAGCGGGGAATGATCGTTGTCTTGCTGCGCAAAGAACCGGCCGCGCCGCAACGGGATGCCCATCGCTTTCAGATAATCGGGCTCGACCATGTAATCGATGGCCCAGTTCATGTCGTTCTCGTTGGCGGGCTTCGGTTGACCTTCAAGCCAGAAGAGTTGTTCGTCGTCACTGCCAAGAGGAACCGCGCCCCAGGTTTGCGAAACGGCCTGGATTCCGGGCACCGCGGCCAGCCTTTCATCGAAGTCTCGAAAGGCGGCGCGGACCGCGTCCGGCTTGGCATGCATCATTGAGGGCGGGAGGGAAAGTCCAAAGGTGAGCACATTGTGCGGGCTGAAGCCGGGATTGATGCTCCACAGCTTTGCCAGGCTGCGGATGGTGAGTCCCGCGCCAATCAAGAGCACAAGGGCCAGCGCCATTTCTACTACTACGAACACACTCGGGGTTCGAGAGCGAGCACCGCTTGCGCCTCGGCCGCCTTGTTTCAGCGTTTCGTGCAAGTCAGGCCGCGCGGTCTTGAACGCGGGCGTGAGTCCAAAGACAATTCCTGCCAGCAAGGAGATGATGGCGGTGAACAGCAATACATGGGAGTCCAGTCCAACTTGTTCTGCACGAGGCAGCGCCGCAGGCAAGACACCGAGGGCGGCCCGCGTTCCCCATGCGGCGAGGAACAAGCCAAGTCCTCCACCCATGAGTGCCAACAAGATACTTTCAGTAAGCAACTGACGCACGACGCGCGCCCGGGTCGCTCCCAGGGCGGCACGAACCGCGAATTCGCGCGTGCGGCTGGTCGAGCGGGCCAACAGCAAATTGGCAACGTTCACGCACGCAATCAGAAGGACAAAGCCAACTGCCGCGAGCAGCACGAGCAGCAACGGACGCACATTGCCGATCATCATGGCTTTCAGAGGAGTGAGCTTCGCTGTGATCCCTTTGTCGGCATCGGGGAAGGCGTTGGCAAGATTGCGAGTGACGCCGTCCATGTCAGCCTGGGCCTGCTGCAGCGTTACGCCCGGCTTGAGGCGGGCGATGCCGTGGAATCCCAGGCCTGCGCCGCGCTGCAGCAACAGTGGATTGCTCCACTGACCGATGGGCGCGTAAACGTCCGCTTCGCGGAAACCAGGAACGTTCATAGGCAAGCTCGCGGGGATGACTCCCACGATGGTGTAGTCCCTGGCGTCGAGCGTGATGTTTTTTCCGAGGATGTCAGGGGCGGAGCTGAGCTTGCGCTGCCACAGTCCGGCGCTGATGAGAGCGACTGGACCGGCTCCGACGCGCTCTTCATCTTGCGCGAAGGTGCGGCCAATCACCGGCTTGATGCCTAACACCGTGAAGAAATCGGACGAAACAAAATCGGCATTGACCTGCTCGGCTTCGCCGATGCCGGTGAGACTGAACGCATATGTACGCGAGAGGGCCATGGAGGAGAATGTGTGATTGTCCTTCTGCCAGTCGCGGAAATTTGGATAGGAAACGGAGCCGCCTTCGAAGTTGGGCTTGTTCTCGTGCAGAGTGATCAGTTTATCCGGCTCAGGAAAGGGCAGAGGGCTGAGCAAAACGCCGTTGATCACGGAGAACAGTGCGGTATTGGCTCCGATACCGAGGGCCAGAGTGATCACTGCGATCGCGGTGAAGGTGGGACTCTTCATCAACATGCGGCAGCCGTAGCGAATGTCTTGCAGCAGAGTTTCCATATCCGGCCTCGAAACTTTATTCGTACCGCAATGCGATCATGGGATCGACCGTCATCGCCCGGCGCGCGGGCACACAGCAAGCCGACAACGACACTGCCGCCACCAGAACAGCTACGCTGATATACGTGATCGAATCCACCGGGCCGACGCCGTAGAGTTGGCTGGCCAACAGTCGCGTTAGCAGAAACGCCCCCACCAAGCCAAGTGCAATACCAGTGAAGGAGAACTTGGCACCCTCCTTCATGACCAGCCACAAGACATCACCACGCCGTGCGCCCAAGGCCATGCGGATCCCCATCTCGCGAGTACGCTTCGATACGAGGAAAGCCAGCACGCCATAGATCCCGACCATTCCCAGCACAAGAGCTACGCCGGCAAATATCCCGAACAGAAGCGTCGTGGACGCCGGAGTGGATACGGCCTCCGAGACAACCGTACTCATGCTTTTGATTTCGCTGACGGGGACCTCCGGGTTCAGCGCCGTAACCGTGCTGCGAAGCAAGGTCGCCGCTTCTGGCGCGCCCGATGTTGTCCGGTATGCGATCGTCATTTCCGCAGGGACTCGTCCGTCTTCCATGGTCGCTTTGGGGCTATAGGGCACGTAGACCGTGCCATTGATCCAGTCGGGTACGATTCTTTGGAGATCGTAGGTGCGCACATCGGCAAATACTCCGACCACCGTCCGCCATTCGCTTTCTCTAGCGAAACGGACGTGTTTGCCAACGGCAGTCTGTCCCGGCCAGAATTTCTCTGCCGTAGCCGCGCTCACGACTACCACAGGTGCATTGCTGGACTCGTCCGCATCGGTGAAATGCCTGCCCGACACGACGGGGATTCCCATGACGTGAAAATAGTCGTGAGTAACCGCTTCAAGCCACATAAGAGGTGAAAGCCCCGCGGTAGCAGGGACATAGTCTTCAAGGTCGACCGAGCGCTTGGTCACGCGCCCTTCCAACGGAAGATTGTTCACGAGCGCCACGCCACTTACTCCAGGAGAGCTCTGAATCTTCTCCAACAAGACACGATAGAAAGCCAGGCATCGGCCCGGATCATTGCAGAACGATTGGTTGGGCGTGATGCGCGCTGTGACCACACTGTCGGATTGAAAGCCTGGATTTATGTGCGACAAAGCCCAGAAACTTCGGATCAGAAGTCCTGCGCCAACAACCAGCAACATGGCAAACGCAATTTCACCGATTGCCAACGCTCCGCGCAGACGCTGAGACACAGAGACTGCGGCGCCCCGTCCCCCAGACTTAAGCGAATCCGTAGGTGCGGTGCGCGAAGACTGAAGCGCTGGAGCGAGGCCGAAGAGAAAACCGGTCAAGATGGTGAGTCCGGCGCTAAAGGCCAGTACGCGCCAGTCCATTTGCACATCGAGAAGCCGCGGAGTGTCGGAAGGCAGTGCGGCTTTCAGCAAAGAAAGTCCCAAGGTGGCTAGAACCAGGCCAAGCAAACCGCCAAAAGACGCCAGCACCACACTCTCAGTGAGTAGTTGCCGTGCAATCCGCTGCCACCCGGCGCCCAGAGCAGAACGAATGCCGATCTCTTTTTCCCGGGTCGCGGCGCGTGAGAGTGTGAGGTTCGCAACATTCGCGCACGCGATCATGAGGACCAATGCCACAGCTCCCAGCAAGATAAGCAGCCGTGTGCGCACATCTGCGACCATGCCGTTTTGCAACGGCACTGCACTGACATCGGCGTTCCAGGCCGAGGGCATCGGCCATGGAAACAGCTCGCGCACGTGAGACTGGAAGATTCGAATCTCAGCATGCGCCTGCTGAATGGTTGAACCGGGACGAAGCCGCCCGATCACGGGCATAAAGTCGTCCGCCCAATAAGCGTGGTCTCGAGGGTCGTTATGCAACGGCATCCATACTTGTGTTTTCGCCGAGGGGAAACGGAAGTCCGCTGGCATAACGCCAACGACTTGACGGCTTATACCCTCGAGCTCGATGGAGCGGCCAATAATATTCGGGTTTTTCTCGAAGCGCTGTTCCCAGAGGCCATGGCTCAGGATCACTGCGTTGTCCTGGCCAACACGATCCTCGCCGGGATAAAAGATTCGCCCCAGTTCCGGCCGCGCACCCAAAATAGAAAACAGTTCAGCGGAGACCAGGGCGCCAGTCAGGCGGACTGGCTCTTCACGTCTGGTCAAATTGAACTCGTGGCCCTCGGCGTAGCCACCGACGTCCATCGTATGAATCTGCTCACGCATCGCAACCAGCGCGCCCTTCGGATACGTGCCGGTCACGCTGACCAGTTGCTCGGGCTTGCAATACGGCAGAGGCATGAGGAGGATTCCGTTCACCAGGCTGAAGATAGCTGTGTTGGCTCCGATGCCTAACGCGAGCGTAAGAACCGCCACCACGGTGAAACCGGGGCTCTTCCGCAGCTGGCGCACGGCATAGCGGATGTCCTGAAACAGTCCACTCATCTTGGTCTCCTACTCGTAGCGCAACGCCACCATGGGATCGACCTTCGCCGCACGACGTGCGGGCACGGCACACGCAATCATCGACACGAATCCCAGCACTGCGATCACACCCAGATACGTGAATGGGTCGAGGCGCGAGACGCCGAAGAGCAGCGTGATCAGAGAGTGGCTGGCGATTGCCGCTCCACTCAGCCCAATCACCACGCCGAGTCCGGTCATGGTCATCCCTTGGCGAACTACTAGGGCGAGGATGTCAACGGGCGTCGCGCCTAATGCCGTCCGTAATCCGATCTCGCGGGTGCGTTCTGTGACGCTGCCAGAGAGCACTCCATAAATTCCTGTGGCCGCGAGCACTAGCGCTGCCAGGCCAAAGGCCTCGAACAGGATCAACACAAAATGCCGCTCGCCCTCCGAATTGACGAGGAGGTTGTCCATGGTGGCGACCCGCACGATCGCCTGATTCCTGTCCACGGACCAGATGGCCTTTCTGATAGCGGGAGCCAGCGCCGCCGCGTCGCCGGACGTGCGGATCACCAGCGACTGCACGTTGTCTACCCAGGACCACTGTGTAGTTGCGGTGTAGAACGCATCTGATTGGCTCAGTGCCAGGGATGCCTGCTTTACATCTCCGACTACCCCGACAATCGCGGCCCACGGCCGGTCTGCGTGCCCAATGTCGGGACCGATGCGAACCCGTTTCCCGAGCGGATCTTGGCCGGGAAACTTGCGCTTGGCAAATGATTCGCTGAACACTACCGCCTGAGGCGCGCCGGTCACATCGTGCTCGTCGAGCAAGCGACCGCGAAGTAGCGGAATGCGCATCGCCTCGAAATAGCCAGGACTCACGGCATAGCGAAGCGCGGCCTCAGAATTGTCATTCGGGTCCAACTCGAACTGAACTCCGTAGGTTTCAAAATCGCCGCTCAGCGGCAACTGACTGGTGAACGCCGCCGCCGTGACGCCAGAAACCTGGCGCACCGCTTCGAGCGCCTGCGTGAAAAAGCGCGCCCGAACACTATCGGCGTCGTATTGGTGACCGGATTCCTGCACCTGCATGGTAAGCACGTGGGACGCATCGAACCCGGGGTCGATCGCGAACAAACGCTGCAGGCTGCGCAAGAGTAATCCCGCGCTGACCAGCAACACGAGGGCAATCGCGACCTCGGAGACCACTAGTGTGCGGCGGGTCAACTGGTGCCCCCCGGGGGTGCGCCCCGAGCTCTGTTGCGCTCCGATGTGCAAGTCGCTGCGGAAGGCATGCAGTGCCGGAATCAATCCAACCACCAGGCCGATGAGTGCGGTAATGACGAGCGCGAAAGCAAACACCGTCCCGTCGAGGCGGATCGCATTTACGCGCGGCAGCTCGGGCGGACTTAGCGCCACTAGTGCGCGTATACCGACCTGCGCCACTACGATTCCGAAGACGCCACCGAGCATGGCCAGCAGCAGACTCTCCGTGAGCAACTGCCGGACAAGCCGTGCGCGCGGCGCGCCCAGCGCGGCGCGCATTGAGAATTCACCGAGCCGCTGTGCCCCTCGAGCCAGCAGGAGATTCGTCACATTCACGCAGGCAATCAAGAGAACCAGGATCACCGCACCGAGAACGGCGAGCAACGCTGGCTTAACACCACTGCCGACGTCATCCTGCAGCGAGTTTGCGATGACTCCGCGGTCAAGGGACGCCCAGGCGGGCCGAGGAAACTCGGGGAGCGGCGTGTGGGCGATCCAACCGAGATCGTTCCTGGCCTGAGCCATACTGATGCCGGCACGCAGCCGCCCCACCATTCGCAGGTGATGTCCCCATTCTTTGGTCTGGGCAGACGAAATATTTCCCTTGTCGTATTGCAGTGGCGACCACACCTCCGCCGAAGGAGAAAGGACATTGTCGAAAGCGCGCGGCATGACGCCAATTACGGTGTAGCTGTCGTCGTCGAGCTTGACCTGGCGTCCGATGATGCTGCTGTCTCCACCGAAGTGCCGCTGCCACAAACCGTTTGAGAGGATCACGATCTTCGGGCCGTGATACACATCGTCCGAGGCCTGGAAGTCTCGTCCCCACGCCGGAGACACACCCAACGTTCGGAAGTAGTTGGCGCTTATTCGCTGGCCATCGAACCGTTCCGGCTGATCTGCGCCCGTAAGAGTGGGCTGCCACGGCTTCATTACGGCGATCGTGTCGAGGGAACGGCTCCGCTCCTCCAGTTCGCGAAAGGTATGGAAGGTTTGGGGGATGCGGGAACCGTCGTCTCCTGCATACCAGAGCATGACGATCCGGCGGGCCTGCGGGTAAGGCAACGGCTCGAACAGGATTGGATTGATTGCGCTAAAGATGGCCGTCGTTCCGCCGATGCCGAGGGCTAAAATCACGATTGCGGTGCAGGCGAATCCCGGAGTCTTGCGCAGTTGACGCAGCGCGTAGCGAACGTCCTGGACTAGCCCGTTCATGCATGCACGTCCGCCATCAGCTTTTTCAGTTCTTCCTCCGCCACCACCTTGCCGTCGAACAGGTGCACTTCACGCTGCGCATGCTTGGCGAATCGCGGATCGTGCGTCACCATGCAGATCGTTGCTCCCTCACGGTGCAGGTTCTGCAGGAGTTCCATCACGGCTTCGCCGTTGCGTGAATCCAAATTTCCGGTGGGCTCGTCCGCCAGCAGGATCGAAGGTTTCCCTCCCAGAGCGCGCGCCACGGCGACACGCTGCTGTTGACCGCCAGAAAGCTGTGAAGGATAATGCCGCACGCGGTGAGCCATGCCCACCCGTTCCAGTGCTTCCATTACGCGCTTCTTGCGGTCGGGAGCCGGCATTCTCTGCCGGTACGTGAGCGGCAGCTCGACGTTTTCATACACCGTCAAGTCGCCGATCAGGTTGAAACTCTGGAAGATGAATCCGATCTCCTGATTGCGAATCCGCGAGCGTTCGGCAAAATCGAGATTCTCGACCGTCTTCCCATTCAGCGAGTATTTGCCTTCGGTTGGCGTATCCAGCAGGCCGATGATCGATAGCAGCGTCGACTTGCCGCACCCCGAAGGGCCCGACATGGCCACGTACTCCCCTTTGGCAATTGAGAGGTGCACTCCAGAAAGCGCGTGGGTTTCGATCTCATCGGTGTAAAAGACTTTGGTCAAATCTTGAATCTGGATCAGTGGCTGTCCCGCTTCGGTCATAAGTTCTCGCCTCGAATTCGTGATGTGTGTTTGTCACTCAAGGCGGATGCGATCCGTCTTGTCCCAGCGCGACATGTCGGAAAGAATCACCGTGTCGCCTTCGTGAAGCCCCTCAAAAATCTGAATCGAGTTCACCGATTCGCGTCCCACCTTGACCGGGACGCGCGCGGCCTCTTTACCGTCCGCGTCCAGCTTGAACAGGCTGATGGTGCTGTTCTCCTGTCCAAAGGCGGGCCGCCCCACATAAAGGACGTTGTCCAGCCGCTCCAGGTCGATGGTTCCGTCGACGCTGAGATCGGGCCGCGCTCCCTTGGGCAGTTCGCCTGTGAGTTTGACGTCCACGGTCACGGTTCCGTTTTGTACGGCGGGATCGACCCGCATCACTGTGCCGCTGATAAGGCCATTGTGCGTGTCGATCGATGCCGGCTCGCCAAACTGCACATCGCGGGCTTGTGTTTCGGCGATCTTCAGTGTGGCCATCAGATGTTCCGGCTGCACCACCTTGGCCAACATGGCTCCGGGTTGAACGTGCTGGCCGACCTGCATCGGGAGATCGACCAATACTCCGCTGATTCCCGCTCGAACTCGGAGCGCATCGAGTTGCTTCTGTTTAAGTGCGGCGAGAGTGCGCGCCTGGTCTACCTTGGCCTGCTGCTGAGCGAGCTGAGTTTCAATGGCTTTCTTGTTGATCGTCAGCCTTTGGCCTTCGAGATCATTTCTGGTGGTGAGTTCGTCCGCTTTGCCCTTGGATGACTTGTAGGCCAAGCCTGAAATTACGCCGAGATCGTAAAGCGCCTTGTCAGTGTCCGCCTGTCGTTGTGCCTGACTGTAGTCCGCGTTCACGGTGGCGGCGCCGGCTTTCTGGGTCATGAGCTCGCTGTCGAGCCGCACCCGCAGGCTTTGATACTCCGCTTCAGCCGCTTTCAATTGAAGCTGCGCGTCAATCGCCGCTTGCTCGACTTGCGAATTGCTCATCTCGAGGAGAATGGTGTCAGCTTGCACCTGAGTGCCGGGCAGCACGCGAATACGCACGACGGTCGCTTCGGTTTCCGCCGGAATCTGACGAACCGCTTCCTGGGCAGGAATCAGGGATCCCGGTCCGCGCACCTGCCGCAGCATGGATCCTCGTTTCACGACATCGGTCCACACGGTTCCGCGCTCCACAGAAGGAGCTGCGGGCTTCAGCCTCATGACCCCAATCGAAACCGCCGCGACCAGCACGGCTCCAATGCCGACCAGAACGATCTGGCGGCGGCGCTTCTGGAGCTTGAATTCAGGCCGAGCGATATCCATTACCCCCGCTGAGGGAGCAACCCGTGCGCCACCTTTCGGACGAGCCAAATGGTGAAAACACAGCAGATAACTACGTCTTAGCAGTACCGCAGCAGGCCACAGTGTCCATTCCCGAACGAGGGTGTCCACGACCGAACAACACTGATCAGGGCTGGCACGTTTTGTTTAGAACCTGGAAACACACATGATGATCTTTAGTTCGACGCCGTTTGACATCTGCGCGTCGCGAGCGAATGCAGTATGTAATTTTCCCCTTGACAGCTTAGGAGAGATAGCACTAATCTCCTAATCAACTTAGGAGTACGCATGACTGATCAGGCCCAGCTTCTTCCGGGCACTCTCGATCTTCTCATCCTCAGGGCGGTCTCGCTTGGCCCCTTGCACGGGTACGGGATTCTTTTGCGCATCGGGCAGATCTCCGGCAATGCCCTGTTTATCGAACAGGGCGCGCTCTATCCCGGATTGTTTCGCCTTGTTCGTCAGGGACTGCTCAAGGCGAACTGGGGCACATCGGAGAACAATCGCCGCGCCAAGTTCTACGAACTCACGGCCGCGGGCCGCCGACGTTTGCGTGAAGAGACCGACAACTGTAATCGGCTCGTGACTGCAATCGCTTCCGCGCTCTCTGCGCTACCGGAAGAAGTATGAAACTCCTCGCTGCGCTTCGATTCCGCATCGCCACTCTTTTCCAGCGCTCACAGATAAACGCCGAGATGGAAGAAGAGCTTCGTTCACACATCCAGCACCGCGCTGACGATCTTGCTCTCTCCGGCGTGGATCGTGGCGAGGCAGAACGCCTCGCCTGCATCGAGTTCGGCGGCCGGGAACGGATCAGAGAGGAATGCCATAAAGCGCTGGGCGGAAATTTCCTCGATACCCTTCTGCAGGATGTGCGCTTCAGTTTTCGCATGTTGCGCAAATCTCCCAGCTTTACCGCTGCGGCGGTAGTGACCCTGGCCTTGGCTATCGGCGCCAACGCCGTGGTTTTCGGTGTATTAGATGCGCTGATCCTGCGCCCGCTGAATGTACCTCAGGTCGAGAACCTCTACGGAACCCAGTACGGGCTCGATCCTGGATTCCAGTCGTATCCCAACTATCTCGATCTGCGCGATCGCAACCGCAGCTTCGATGGCCTGGCAGCTTTTAATTTCGTCTTTGTAGGGTTGGACACGGGCAAGGATCCATCCACCGCCATGGGCTTTGCAGCGACCGGGAACTACTTCGACGTGCTCAGGATTCACCCGTACCTTGGCCGCTTCTTTCACGGCTCCGATGAGCATGGTCCCAACAGCGCCCCGTTCCTCGTGCTCAGCTACGCGTATTGGCACAGCCGTTTCCAGGACGATCGAGGCGCGGTGGGCCGCGTGGTTCAGGTGAGCAAGCATCCTTTTACGATCATCGGTGTAGCGCCGCCGGAGTTCCGCGGGAGTTTGTTATTTATCTCTCCCGATTTCTTTATGCCGATCATCAACCAGGACCAGGTAAATGGAGAAAATCTCCTGAATGCGCGCGGAACTACGCATGGGGTCTTTGAGGCGATAGGACATCTGAAGCCGGGAGTGACTCCCGAGCAGGCTGTCGCCGATCTGAACGCTGTGGGCGCGTATCTGGAAAAAACCTATCCCAAAGAGTTTGGTCAAAAAAGTTATACCCTGGGACATGCCGGCCTCACGTCTTTTGACAGTGCGGTGCGGGAATTCGTGACGGGATTGATGTTGCTCGCCGGCTTGATTCTGCTAGCGGCATGCGCCAACCTGGGCGGTCTGTTTGCCGCACGCGCTGCCGACCGCTCCCGGGAAGTTGCCCTCCGCCTCGCGCTTGGTTCGAGCCGCAAGCGTATCCTGCGGCAATTGCTGACCGAAGCCGTGCTGATTTCGCTGCTCGGGGGCGCCGCGGGACTGCTGGGCAGCGTCGTTCTGTTACGCAGGCTAAGCACGTGGCAGCCCTTTCCCGGGGCTCCCATCCATCTGCCTGTCAGACCGGACGCGAAAATCTACGTGGTCGCTTTGGTCCTAGCCTTGGTGAGTGGATTGCTCTTCGGGATTGTTCCGGTGCGGCAGGTGCTTCGGGCCAATCCGTATGAGATCGTCAAAGCGGGATTGAGCGCCAGAGTCGGGCGGCGGACGACGCTTCGTGATGTGCTGCTCGTCGTCCAGATTGCGATCTGTGCCGTCTTGGTCACGTCTTCGATGGTTGCCGTACGTGGACTGCTGCGCTCACTGCACGGCAACTTCGGTTTTGAGCCGCGCAACGCGATGCTTGCGGGTGCAAACCTGGCCATGGCCGGCTACAGCGCCGCCACAGTGCCGGCCATGCAAGAGCGCATGATCCATGCGATGGAAACGATTCCTGGGGTTGAGGGTGTGGGACTAGTGAATGATTACCCTCCTTTAATCTATGGCGCCGGCAGCAGGGTAAATGTATTCAAGGAAGAAACCAGGGACCTAAGGCCATCGAATGCCGCCGCTATGCCGTACAGGTACGACGTATCTCCTGAGTATTTTTATGCGGCCGGCACAACCCTGTTGGCGGGCAGGGATTTCAGCTGGGATGACGACAAGAATGCGCCTCCCGTCGCCGTAGTCAATCGCGAGTTTGCCGGCAAGATATTTGGTTCGGTCTCCGACACTGTCGGCCGATATTACAAGATGCAGGATGGAACGCGCGTCCAGGTTGTGGGCGTTGTCGAGGACGGTAAATATTTGAGCCTTACGGAAAATCAAGAGCCAGCGATATTTCTCCCATTCCTGCGATTGCCATCGAGTCAGGCGTATCTGGTGGTGCGCTCGAGCCGGGATCCGCAACAACTGGCCGTGGCCATGAGGAGTAAACTGCGTGAGCTGGATGAAGGGCTGCCCGTTGACACCTCGACGTGGTACAGCCGGCTGGATGTAGTTCTGTTTCCTTCGCTTGTGGCGACGGCGTCGCTGGGTGTGCTGGGCATGATGGGCGCGATCCTGTCGATCACCGGCACCTTTGGAATGGCGGCATACTCGGTCACCAAGAGACTGCGGGAGTTGGGAATTCGTGTGGCGCTCGGCGCGCAGCGGAGGGAAGTGTTGCAGGCAGCGTTGGGACGCGCCCTGAAATTGCTGGCCTTTGGTTCGGCAGCGGGACTGCTCCTTGGCATGCTGGCAAGTCGGGTGCTGGCCTTCATCGTATATTCGGCAACTCCCCGCGATCCGCTGGTATTGGCTGGTGTTGTTCTGGCTATGTCATTGCTCGGGCTATTGGCTACGTGGATTCCAGCGCGGCGCGCTCTGTCGGTTGATCCGTTGATCATGTTGCGCGAGGAATGAGGTCGGCTGAGTCTGCAACGACACTGGGAGCAATATTGAAGGAATCCCCCCATTTTGGATTGCGCCGGACTTGAATGAAATCGGATCGGTCCCCAAGGGTACTATCGTATTTACGCTTTTAGGGAACCTGTGTAGAATATAAGTAAGCGACCACTTTGTCTTCCTAGAACGTCAAAATCCAAAATCCCACAGATGGCGCCCGTATGCCCGGCGAAGGGCAGCCGACGTCTTCGGAGGAGTCTTCGTGCATTTCTGTCTTACCCGTCTAGTCCGAGTATCCCGTTCTTTCATCGTGGCGGCAGGCTTGCTTGCCGTAATCATTTCTACTGGATGCGGCTCGTCGAACTGGTCAGCGTCCCAGCGGCAAACCCCGCCATCCGTCGCGCAGGCGGCTGTTGCGGTCGCTGCGGGTGCATCCACGCCACAGGTGCTGCTGTTTGTTGGATCTGGAACCTCGTCCGGCGCCGTCACAGCCACCAAAACCATCCTCGGCAATTTGAAACTTACTTACGCGACTGCCACCTCGAGCCAACTGAACGGGATGAGCGAAAGCGCAATGAAGGCCTACAAGCTGTTCCTTATGCCGGGCGGCAATGCAATCACAATCAGCCAGAATCTCAAGTCTGCGACTATTACGAATCTCCACAACGCGATTGTCAACGACGGCTTGAACTATCTCGGCATCTGTGCCGGCGGTTTCTTTGCCGGCAACTCGGGGATCTACAACTATCTGGACCTCACCCCGACGGGGGTCTGGTTCAATTACTACGCCGATGAATTCAAGGGCATTTACAAGGAAGCGGTTGAGGTCAAAGATTCCACTGGCACGCAGCTTGATCAATATTGGGAGAATGGTCCTCAGTTCACCGGATGGGGCAAGATCGTAGGCAAGTATCCGGACGGAACGCCGGCGATTGTCGAAGGCAATTCCGGAAAAGGATGGGTCATCCTGTCAGGTGTACATCCCGAAGCTCCGGCAAGTTGGCGAACAGGGATGACGTTCACGACTTCGGTCGCAGTGGATAATGCCTATGCCGAAACCCTGGTCACGGCCGCTCTCAATGGCACATCGTTACCTCATTACTGAGTAGTAATCAACACTGTGCGCATTGTTGCCCGGGGATTTAACGACCTCCGGGCTCACTTTTTTGGGCGGTCGGCACCCTGCGGATCGCTAGCAACCTCGAGTCGGGCAACTCGCATCTGAGATGCCCGCTGGAATCAGGAGCGCCCCTCCGTCGCTTTAGGGCCCCTTGTTGAAGCTGCGCAACTCTTAAGTCGCTGGAGCTGCGGACCAACCGAAGAGACCGACAGGAGAAACAATGAAAAAGCTAGTGATGTTGTTCGCTTGGGGAGGCATGTTGCTGCTTGGCGTGACTCCTCTCGTTGCCCAGAACAGCGTTGACGTACTGAATAGCGGGCCCCAACCCGGGAACACAACTGGCTGCGCCGTGAACCCAAATTGTATTCCGGCAATCTGGTCTACTACCTCCAACGCCGGGTCGGACATCACCACGCCCATTACTGCGAACTTTGTCTTTGCTTCCAATGGCGGAGCCTTACCTACCGATTTTCCGACTGCAACGCGCGGGCAAATCTGCCTGTCCGATACTCGTGACCTCACCGGAACTACGCTGTTCGGCCAAATCGCCGCGAACTGTCAGGCCGCGGGAGGCCTGGCGCTGCTGCTCATACGCGACAGTGCGGTCACCGCCCCGTCGGCTATCGCGGTATTTGTCATATCCACGGCCAATGGAGACTTTCTAAGGAACACTGTCGGGTTCAATGCGACGACCGGCGTTTCCAACTTCCCGATTCGAATCAATGTGGCGAAGGCTACTCCACCCGGCAATCCCACCGGTCAGCACAACTGTCCGAATGGCCAGGCGGTTCCGGCGTATGTCGGTCCGGGAACCGCGACTTACACCCCCAATGAGAGTCTGTGTCTGCCCGCGGGTGCAGGACAAGCGGTGGAGCCCAGCATGATCGTGGACTCCCAGGGCAGCATCTACGTGGAGTCGATTCGCGGAGTCCCGGGTGGGCTTGACCTATGGCGCTGGTATAAGACTGCAGACGGCGGGCCAAACGTTGACGGAACGCTGCCGTTCAAGTACGAGGGTCAGCCTGATTGCGGCATATTCGTAAGCACTTTTTGTACGACCAGCGGTTTGGCTCCGGGAGGAGGCGACGGGGACGTCGCCGTAAACAGTCCGGATCCCTCGAACCTGAACATTCCAAACCTGGCAGTGGTCAGCCTCAGCGCAGGGGAAGTTACGGGCAGCCACTCCACCAACCGCGCTGACACCTTTACTACTCCCAACCCGGCCGTGGCCGGTGTTCCCTTCGACGATCGCATGTGGCTTGATGGCGTGGACGATCCGAACCACGTCTACATGGAATACCACGACTTTGGAACGACCTCCCAAATCTTTGTGCAGCGCTCCAGCGATGGAGGCGAAACCTATAGCGGCGCTCTCGGCGTCGCAATTGACGCTGCCACAGAGCCGAGCGTCGGTCCTCCCAGCGGCAATATTGCCGGGCAGATCAAGGTAGATCACAGTAGTTGCTCAAGCCACGGCAACCTCTACCAGATCTTCGTGGGCCCGGACAATCCAACGGATAACCTGAAAAACAGCAGTGCCTATTTCAACGCTGCTTACGTGGGCGTGGCTACGGGCGTGAGTCTTACGAGTCCTACGCTGTCGTTCACCGACTACAAGATTTTCAGCTGTGGGGCTGGTTCGACGTGTCCTTCTGGGGCCGGCCTCGGCAATCTGTTCCCGGGGCTCGCGGTGGACACCTTCGGATACGTGTACGCCACCTGGTCGGATAACACTGATGTCTATTACTCGTTCTCGAACAATCTGGGGAAGCGCTGGTCTCCGGCCATCAAAGTAACGCAGAAGACGTCCCAAGCCGGAAAAGTGAACGTATTCCCCTGGATCGCAGCTGATGCCAACGGCCACGTCGCCATCGGGTGGTATGGGGCTGACGTAGCCGGCAATTCGAACAAGGTCCCGGCGAACAGCACACACTGGAACGTGTTCGTGTCGGAGAGCGTCAACGCCCATGCCGTCTCGCCACTCTTCACAATGAGCCAGGCCACCGATCACGTCAATCATACGGGGCAGATCTCAACCGGCGGCTTGCTGGGCAGTTCGGACCGGAGCCTTGCCGACTTTTTCCAGATCGCGATGGACCCCAACCATCTCGTCAACATTGCCTATGCGGATAATCATGCGGGCCCGTCGGTCACGTACTTCACACGGCAAAAGGCGGCTACTGCGGGCATCGCCACCAAAGGCAAGTGTGCAGGTGCCTCCCACGAAGCTGGCGGTAACGGCCACGTAACCGGCAAGGTTAGCGGCCAGGCCCAGTTCACGTTCAATTACGACGATTCCAACCTAACAACTGGCAGCGCGTCCTTCAGCGATCCCGGTTCCGGCGTCAATCTGCAATCGACGCAGATCACTTCAGTTACCTTTGACGATGGCACGCACACCGTCACGCTTGCCGGCTCCGGAACCGACAACGGCTCGCCGGTAACCTTCACGATCGTCGCTGTGGATAGCTCCCTACTCGCTCCAGGGTTGTTCACCATCACGCTCAGCGACGGCTACACCAACACCGGCAATCTGCTGGATGGAAGCATTACGGTGTACTAGTCGAAGCTCAAATCGAAGGCGGGATTTCCCGGTGTGGACTGGTTGGCCAACTACCTGGATTTCCCGCCTTTCTGTTCAAACCCCGCCACTTCATTCTTTCGAGGAAGTAAAGACGAACGGCTGCTTGGAAAGACCGGACATTGACCCAAACCCTGCCTTAAAGCTATTCGCTGCGTTAACTTCATAAGAACGACCCCTTCGCCCTGCTTCCCTTTGGCCCCGCGTCTTCCGGTCAGATTACTAGCCTCTTGCTGCACAAGAACGTGCAGGTTGGGCTCAGCATGTTGATTATGTGAATTGCACGAGAACCTGTACGATCTCTAAAGAGGGGAGGGCTCGTCTTCCTTTTCGCTCTTTACCTCGCGAACAAGCCTCTTCTCAAGGAACTGGCGCGCCAAGTCCCTCCCGCCCATTCCGAAGGCAATTGCGAGGCTCAGCATTGCAGCGCCGAAAGCAATTCCGAAGGCCAGTAGGACAGTCTGTTCGGCCAATCCCAGTTCCTCGAAGGCCATTGACACCACGAAAATGATGAGGAGAGTGCGAATAGAAGTGCTCAGGAGTCGGGGCGACGGCAAATTAGAATTTACCGCGGCAAGCAGCGTGGCGCGCGAGAAGAAGCTTGCGGCGAGCAGGCCGAAGAAAATAATGAACAACGCCAAAAAGACGCGGGGAAGAAACAGGAAGAATCTTGAAATGTGCGCTTGCAGGCCACCGATTCCGAGCACACTCACTCCCAGCAGGATGAACCCCAACCAGGCCACCCAGAAGATGAATCGGCTCAGCAACTCGGTGGAGGAGGGCAGGGCAGCCTTATTGAGCAACTGCGAGGCGCCCGAGTTCTCAGAAAGTTGGTCGAACTTGGCGAGACGCAACACGCTGCGCAGAATCCATTTCAATGCAATGGCAATCACCCATCCCACGAGGGTGATGATCAGCATTTCGATCAAACGAGGCAGCAGGTGCGCGAATTCCCTGATAATCTCCTCGCCAGCCTGAGTTAGTTCCCGCCAGATCAATTCCCGCATGGTTACCTCACTTTTTGGTATTCCAGACTTCAAGCAGATACGGCTTCAATCGTTCAAACTCGAGACAAAGGCTCTCGATGTTTTTCTCAACCTCTTCCGCCGAACTGCTGCGGTTTTCTTCCAGAAAGGTGAAAATCCTTCCCCGATAAAGAGGAGCCAAGCCCTGAATAATGTGGTCACGGCTCATGACGGACTTGGCATAGGAGGCGGCAAACTCGTATACGGTTCTGACCCACAGCTCCGCGGGGTAGTGAAAGTCGTCGTCACCGAGAGTGGCGATACGTTGCAGTTCGGCGAGCGTGGTTGACGAAAGTATGGATCGAAAGACGGGTTCGAGTTCAGCAACACCGGCAGTAAACATCTGCTTGAGTCGCTTCCGGTTAACTCGAATCGATTCCAAGGTGACTTGGGATTCAGAACCCAGAGTCGGAACCGGTTGCGAGCCAGCGTGGCTGCTCCACGCGGCGAAGTTTGCTTCCAGGGACGAGAAAAGCACTCCGACCGTCCTGCGCATCGCGGGCACTAGATCGCCTCCTTCGCGCTCTCCTTGGCTCTTCGTTCCCAAGAAAGACTGATAAGTCCGGTAGCCGCCAGTGATCGCGCTCATCGCGAGCTCCAATTCGGCGCCGGACCCATGCGAGTCGTAATTTCCGGGATCGTGGGCGAGGAAATGGCTTCCGAGGCGGGCAGAGAAGGCGAATTCCGAGGCGTATGGTTCTCTGATTCGCTGGCCGTAAAGCGCTCGCGTCATCGGATAAACGAGGTTACTTACCAGGAGTCCCTCGAATTTGTGCCGGCGATAGATGGGCGTCACCAGATCGAAATTCTCGCTATAGACAGGACGCAGAAGTCGGGGAATCCAGTCGGGTTCCATGCCGGTCGACTCTGGTGAAACCACTGCGCATGCCTTAGCGCGCAGCAATTCGGCGGCGGCAAGGATGGTACGCAGCCCTACCCGGGCCGACGGGTTGTTCGCGTACCGTGTGCTTATAGAGTGCAAAGTGCGCAGCGCGTAGCCTTTGTAACTGCGTCGCAGATCATCAATGGAAGCCCCCGTCACCAGATCAGGCGTTCCGTCCCTTGATCCTCCGTCAGCGTTGACAATGACAACCCGCTCGCGCGGAAAACCTTGGAGAAGGCCTGCCTGGATGGCGTGTACTACCGGCTCGACACTCCTGGCGTTGTTGTGAGTCGGCAGTCCCACGAGGATGTCTACTTCGCCGACGTTGATCAGTTGGCGAACAAGATCGTCTGTGAGTACGCTTTCCTCGACCAACCTGCCTCCAACATAGTGGTACTGGGTGCTGCTGGCATGAATACCACAGCACACGAACCATCAGAAGATATTCAAATTCGTCGCAGCCGAAACCAATAAAACTGATATGGGCCCATGGTCAAAAGATACGGAGCTTCAGCCACTCGGGGAAAGAGATTCCGGCCAAACATTTCGATCGGAATCTTCCCCTTGTAGCGCCGCAAGTCGAGTTCCACCGCCTGGGCGGAGCTGGAAAGATTGTTGACCACCAGAATTGTTTCATCACCCAGTTGGCGCACATATGCCAGCACTCGATGGTTCGCAGGATAGAGAAATTCGATCAAGCCCGAACCGAAGATTGGGGTAGAACGGCGCACCCGTATGATTTGCTGCATCCAGGAAAGCAGCGAGTGCTCGCTGCGCTTCTGCGACAACACATTGACTGCCTGATATCCGTACACCGGGTTTAAGAGGAGTGAAGTATAGAGACTTTCCGGATCTGCGACAGAGAAACCACCATTCCAGCCCCCGTTCCACTGCATGGGCGTACGCACGCCGTTGCGATCGCCAAGATTTACGTTGTCCCCCATGCCGATTTCGTCGCCGTAGTAAAGGACTGGCGTGCCGGGGAGCGACATCAGCATCCCGTTCATGAGTTCGATGCGCCTGCGATCGTTGTCGAGCAAGGGCGCCAGGCGGCGCCGGATGCCGAGATTCAGCCGCATCGCCTTGCTTCGGGCATACGAGTCGTACATGTAATCGCGTTCGATGTCGGTAACCATTTCCAGCGTCAGCTCATCATGGTTGCGGAGGAATAGCCCCCACTGGCACGAAGGCGGTATCTCGGGAGTTTGTTGCAGAATTTCTGTAATGGGCTTGCGGTCTTCCAACTTCACTCCCATAAACATTCTTGGCATGAGCGGAAAGTGAAAGGCCATGTGGAACTCGTCTTCGTTGCCAAAGTAAGGTCGCAGATCGGCAGGCCACTGGTTCGCTTCCGCCAGCAACATTCTGCCTGGAAACTCGTGGTCGAGTTTCTGACGCAGTTCCTTGATGATCGCGTGGGTCTCTGGAAGGTTCTCGCAGTTGGTTCCTTCCCGTTCAACGAGGTAGGGCACCGCATCCAGGCGAAAGGCATCGATGCCGAGTTCCAGCCAGAACTTCATCAACGTCCACATCTGTTCACGAACGGCTGGGTTGTCGTAGTTGAGATCCGGCTGGTGGCTGAAAAATCGGTGCCAGTAGTAGGACTTCGAGACTGGATCCCACGCCCAGTTGGACAACTCAGTATCCAAAAAGATGATTCGCGCGCCTTTATACCAGGTATCGGTGTCACTCCAGACGTACCAATCACGACGGGGATTCTCCCGCGAACTTCTTGATTCCTGAAACCACGGGTGTTGATCGGAAGTGTGGTTCAACACCATTTCAATAATCACTTTGATCTGCCGCTCGTGGGCCGCTTCAAGGAACTTCTTGAAATCTTCCAGGGTTCCGTAATTGGGATGAACCGACGTGTAGTCTGAAATGTCGTAACCGTCGTCGCGGAGAGGTGAGGGGAAGAATGGCATCAGCCAGATAGCATCCACACCCAGTTCCTGCAGATAATCGAGCTTCTGCGCCAAACCGGCAAAGTCGCCAATGCCATCTCCGTTGCTGTCATAGAACGCGCGGACATGGACTTGATAGATGACCGCGTTCTTGTACCAGAGTGTGTCCAGCCTTGCCGGCAAGCCGCTTCCTCCGAGACCTCTTTGTATAGACAATAGTTGAATTTGCTGGGCGCTTCCATTGGGCAAATACCCTTAGGGTTGTGGAAAGGCAATCCAAGCTTCGTTATGGATGGAGGGGACGATTCTGGCGAAAAGAGCAGAACGGCAAAAACCAGAGGTACTCCGCTTCGCTAACCATTCGCTCCTTGGCGCTGTGATATCCCTAATTTTGCCGAGGCGACGCGGCGAAGCAGGTCGGGCGACTTCAATCGCCGCCCGTAATTCTCAAAATTCGGCTGCGGCCCGGTCCAACGAAGGTCCTCGACCGTGTCAAAAACCGCCACATCCAGTCGCAAGGTCGCTAGGGTCCGAAATAACAGGGCATCGTTCCACGAGCTGAACAATGATTCGGAGAGCACACGGGCTTTCCGAATGGATGGATGCCAATCTTGCCAATCCTTTGGGATGTCTTCGAGGTGGGCGTACTGAGAGAAGGTAAGTGCCGCAGCCTTCACTCCCCAGCAGGGCACACCCGGGAAGCCATCCGCGCTGTCACCGACCGCCGCTAAGTAATCCGGAATCGATTTGGGCTTCACCCCAAACTTGGCGACAACGCCGGCCTCATCGCGTAAGATGTCACGCCTGCGGTCGAGTTGTACCACTCGTGTGCCCACAACGCACTGAGCGAGATCTTTATCCGGCGTACAAATGAGAACCTGCGTGACACGCTCATCCTGCGCCGCCTTAGCGGCGGCAGAAGCGAGCGCATCATCCGCTTCGTAGTAGACCATGGGCCATACCACCACTCCCATGGCTTGCAGCGCCTCTTCGAGGATGGGGAACTGCGAGAGTAATTCCGGAGGAACACCTTCGCTAGTTTTGTATCCGGGATAGAGATCGTTCCGAAACGACTCCACGACGTGATCGGTGGCAACGCCAATGTGAGTAGCACCGCGCTCGATCATGGACACGACTGAAGTCAGGACGCCACGGACGGCGCCGATTTCCTGGCCGTCCCCATCCACCGCAGAAGGCACGGCGAAGAAGTGCCGGAACAATTCGTAAGTACCGTCAATCAGATGCACATCCACGCGGTTCCCGTCAGCTTTCTGCAACAGGGATGTTATAGGACCGCCGTGGATTTGGGGAGATTAAAGGAGAAAGGCGGATTAGCGCGTACGCGAGCGGGTCGCCCAAAAAATATTCCCGGTGCGGCATTTCGTGTCGATTTGGGCATTCCTCGTTCGACATCTTCATATGAGGAGTTCTGACCATGCGAGAGTCACCCTGCCGTCATAACAAAACATTTTATCCGGCAAACGCGTCGATCCCGGGAGAAGATCTGAATCCTTTCCGGAGTTGGCTAAATCTGATAGTGAACACTGCGATGTGCGAGCATGCGGTGGTGGGCATTGCACTCCGGCCGACGGTTTCCCTTCGCAGAATCGCCCCTAAATCAGCGACACCCGGGTCGAATACAGCTACCGGGTTAGGCTGCGGAAGTGTCCTTAATTGAAGTTGGGAGAGGAACTTATGGCGAAACGGATGATCTTGATGTTGGGCCTGATGGTGGCGCTATTGGCCTCCTTGGGCTTCGTAAAGTTCAAACAAGTGCAGTCGGCAGTGCAGGCGGCGGGGTTCCAGCCTCCTCCAGAGGCGGTGACCACCGTGATTGCTCGCCGGCAGGACTGGCCATCGTCGATGTCGATGATTGGCACGTTGGAGGCTGTCCAGGGTGTCGTGGTGAGCGCGGATCTCCCCGGCATTGTCGGTCGAATTACGTTCAGCTCCGGGCAGTCGGTACGAGAAGGGGAAGTCCTAGTCGAACTCGATACGCGCCAGGAGCGCGCACAATTGGCTTCGCTTGAAGCCCAAAGCGAGCTTGCCCGCGTGACCTTCAGCCGGATGCAGCAACTCGTGAATGAGGGCGTTATTTCCCGGGCGGAGTACGACCGAGCCACGGCTGACCAAAAACAAACGGAAGCTAACGTAGCGGAGATTCGTGCCACGATCCAGCGCAAGACGATCCGTGCGCCGTTCTCGGGAGTTCTGGGAATCCGTAAGGTAAATCTGGGTCAATATCTCGCGGGTGGTAGCGCGATTGTTTCCCTCGAGTCTCTCAACCCGATCTATGTAAATTTCGGCGTACCGCAACAGGTAACTGGCCAAGTGCGAATTGGCCGTAACCTGCGCGTCACTGCGGAGAACCTTCCGGGCCAGGCGTTCATTGGGCGGGTGACGGCGATCGATTCCGTAGTGGACGAGACAACACGAAATGTGCAGGTGCAGGCCACTCTCCCGAATACTGGCAAATTGCAGCCGGGAATGTTCGTACAGGTGGAACTCGGGCTGGGTGCAAGCCGTCCGGTTATGACCCTGCCGGCGACTGCCATCAACTACGCACCATACGGTGACACTGTGTACGTGGTCACCGACCTCAAAGACCCCAAGGGCAAGCCCTACCGTGGGGTGCGGCAGCAGTTCGTCAAGATCGAGGGCTCGCGCGGCGACCAGGTTGCAGTCGTTTCGGGCGTCAACCCTGGGGATGAAGTTGTGAGCTCGGGAGTTTTCAAACTACGGAACGGCGCGGCGGTTCAAATCAACAACAAAGTGCAACCGGGAAACAATCCGGCTCCCAAGCCTCAGGACAGCTAAATGAGATTCACTGATCTATTCGTCAAGCGTCCGGTCCTCGCGATTGTCGTTAACCTGGTGATCCTGATTGCCGGGCTGCAGGCCATTCGCTCGCTAAGCGTGCGGCAATACCCGCGCAGTGACATCGCGGTGGTTCAGGTTACAACGGTGTACGTGGGCGCGAACGCCGACCTGGTTCGCGGCTTCATCACCACTCCACTGGAGCGGGTTATCGCCAGCGCCGATGGCATCGATTACATGGAGTCGTCGAGCGCTCAGAGTCTGAGCACGATCACCGTACACCTGAAGCTCAATTACGACACCAACGCGGCGCTGACCCAGATCCAGGCAAAACTGGCCCAGGTGCGCAATGACCTTCCTCCAGAATCACAGGCGCCAGTCATCGACCTGCAAACAGCGGATACACAGTTTGCCGCGATGTATCTTGGCTTTTCGTCTGCCAATCTCGACCAGAATCAGATCACTGATTATCTGACCCGGGTCGTTCAGCCGAAGTTAAGCGCCATTAGCGGCGTGCAACGCGCCGACATTCTTGGTGACCGCACATTCGCCATGCGAGTCTGGCTCAAGCCGGAAAAGATGGCGGCGCTCGGGATTTCAGCCTCTGCAGTGCGAGACGCATTATCCAAGAACAATCACCTTTCGGCGCTTGGGCAGACAAAAGGGTCCATGGTGTCGGTGAACCTGATCGCCAACACCGATCTGCGCACCGCCGATGAATTTCGCCAACTGGTGGTCAAGCAGGATAAGGGAGTCGTCGTCCGGTTAGGCGAGATTGCCGACGTTGTGCTGGGCGCGCAGAACTACGAACAGGACGTTCGCTTCAACGGGGAGACCGCGACGTTCATGGGTATCTGGGTTCTCCCGACTGCCAATTCCCTTGAGGTGATCAAGCACGTTCGCGCGGCGCTGCCGGAGATCCAGTCGCAACTGCCTCCGGGCATGAAAGCCGGTGTACCTTACGACTCGACCGCGTACATTCAGGATGCTATCAACGAAGTGCTCAGCACTCTTTCGGAGACGCTGCTCATCGTTATTGTTGTGATCTTCCTGTTTCTCGGATCCTTCCGCTCGGTGTTGATTCCAATTGTCGCCATTCCAATTTCATTGGTTGGCGCCGTCTTCCTGATGCTGGTGGCGGGCTTCACCATCAACCTTCTGACTCTGCTTGCGATTGTGCTCTCGGTTGGCCTGGTAGTAGATGATGCGATCGTCATCGTGGAAAACGTCGAGCGGCATATTCAGCTGGGCAAGCCTCCCTTCCGAGCGGCTATGGATGCGGCCCGCGAACTGGTTGGCCCGATCATTGCCATGACCATCACACTGGCTGCGGTGTATGCGCCGGTCGGTATTCAAGGCGGCCTGACGGGCGCTTTGTTCCGCGAGTTCGCGTTCACGCTCGCTGGCGCGGTAATTGTTTCGGGAATAGTAGCGTTGACGCTGTCGCCGATGATGGGGTCCAGGCTGCTTCGCGCCGGAGATGCGGAGCGGGGCTTTGCGGGAATGATCAATCGCACCTTTGAGCGCGTGCGCAGCGCATATTCCCGCACGCTGGCCGGGACGCTTCAATACCGCCCCGTGGTGTTCGTCGTCTGGGCAATTGTCGTGCTGCTAATCGTGCCTTTCTACATGTTCTCGCAACGCGAGTTGGCGCCGGCTGAGGACCAGGGAGTTGTTTTCGGTGTCATACAATCGTCGGCGAATTCGACGATCGATCAGACGAACCTATTCACCTCCCAGGTTTATGACGTTTACCATTCGTTCCCGGAGAGCGCCAGCATCTTTCAGATCACCTCGCCCAACGGCGGCTTCGGAGGCATGGTAACCAAGCCATGGAGCGAGCGCAAGAAAACGGCACAGCAACTATTGGTTGAATCGGTGGGGCCGCTATCGAAGATACCGGGCATCCGGGTGATTCCGCTCACGCCGCCTCCGTTGCCGGGCGGAGGAAATTTCCCGGTTGAGTTCGTGGTGCTGTCTGCAGCAGAGCCGCGGCAGCTTAGCGAATTCGCGAACCAACTTGTGCGGAAGGCATTCGCCAGCGGCCTTTTCATCTTTGCCGATACCGATTTGAAGTTCGACCAGCCGCAGGCTGAGGTCGTCTTTGATCGCGACAAACTCCGTTCCCAGGGCGTCGATTTGACCCAGGCAGGCCAGGATCTTTCAACGCTGTTGGGTGGAGACTACGTCAACCGCTTCAGCATCCAGGGCCGGAGTTACAAAGTTATCCCGCAGATCAAGCGCGAGGGCCGTTTGACTGCCGAACAACTGGAACAGGTCTACGTTACGGGATCCGATAACAAGCTGGTTCCACTGTCGACGTTTGCCAAATTGAAGACCACTACGGAGCCACGCCAGCTAAATAAGTTTCAACAGCTCAATGCGGTGACCATTCAGGGAGTGATCCCTCCGAATGTGCCGCTGGACAAAGCGCTGCGCTTCCTCGAGGACGAATCCAAACAGATTCTGCCGCAGGGTTTCACCGTCGATTATGCGGGCGAGTCACGTCAGCTTCGCGTGGAGGGCAGCAAGTTCCTCGGTGTGTTCCTGCTGTCGGCTGTCCTGATTTACCTGGTACTGGCGGCGCAATTCGAGAGTTTCCGCGATCCGTTCATCATTCTCGTGGGGTCGGTGCCACTGGCTCTTTCCGGGGCACTGATGTTCTCCTTCCTCGGGCTGACGACGCTCAATATCTACAGCCAGGTGGGGTTGATTACGCTGGTTGGGCTGGTCTCGAAGAATGGCATTCTGATCGTTGAGTTTGCGAACCACCTGCAGGAAACGGGAAAGAGCAAACTCGCCGCGGTCCTTGAAGCGGCTACTACGCGGCTGCGGCCCATCCTGATGACTACGGCGGCTACTGTGGTCGGACACTTCCCGCTTGTGCTGGCGAAAGGACCTGGGGCGGGTGCGCGCAACAGTATCGGAATCATGCTGGTCAGCGGCATGATCATCGGGACAGTCTTCACGCTGTTCGTGGTGCCTTCGGTGTACATGCTTGTAGCTCGAAATCACGCGTTGGCGTCAACCGACGACCGAGAAACGGAAACCCTGCTTCCCGAGCCGGTAGAGGTCGCGTAAGAGACTTCGAGAAGTCAACGGCATTGCAGCCGGTTGTCTAGTTGGACGACGCCGGGGAAACGGGCATCTTCGATGCAACGCCTTCGTCTGCTTTCTCGTGTAGTTCGTGGACCTTACCAAACTCCGCTTGCGCGGCAGCAGTGTTGCCGATGGCCCGATAAAGTTGTCCGAGACGATAGTGCGCATCGGGCTGCGCGGGATCCAGCGCGACCGCCCGCCGGAGCGCGGTCGTCGCGTCCTCATATTGTTTCTGCTGCATTAGGATAGCTCCGATATCGATGTAGGCCACACGTATGTCGTTCCTTGCTTGCACCGCCTTTCTGAGGAACGACAGGGCGGTATCCAGATTGTTCCGCTTCATTTCGATATCGCCAAGATAAGTCAGCGCCTGCGCGTTGTTGGGATCGAGAGCTAACTCAGTCTCGAATTCGCGCTTGGCTTCGTCGTATTGATGCGATCTCCAATACAGGTAGCCGAGACCGAAGTGCAGATTGGGTTCTCGCGGCGACACCTTCGCGGCAGCCTGGAATTCGGCAATCGCCTCCGGGACTCTTTCGAGACCATCTAACGCCTCGCCGGCCAGGATGTGAGCGGCTGCGGAATTCGGGTCCTTCTGCAGAATCTCGCGATACTCATCCAAGGCACAGGTGTAATCCTTCGTGAACAAGCAGCTTTGCGCTAAGACGCGATGCCATTCAACATTGGCAGCATCAGACTCCGCGAGAGGCTTAAGGTATTTGACAGCCTCGGCGTAACGCTTCCCGCCGTAGCAACTGAGGCCGAGCAACATGCGCGCCTGCGTGTTCGACGGATCGGTATCCAGCGCGCTCTTAAGGGGATCGATCGCTGCCTGGAAGTGCCCCTGCTTGAATTCCGCGAGGCCGAGGTTGAGACGTACTCCCGGCAACTTTGGATTCAGTGCAATCGCCTTGCGGTATGCCGACGCGGCCTGCTGGTACTTCTCTTCCTTCGAAAGGACAACCCCCAGGCTGGCGAAGGCCGCAGCATCGTGCGGATGGTGCTGAGTCACGGCCTGCCAGACTTGCGCAGCCTCCGCCAATTTTCCCTGCTGTTCAAGTGCAAGAGCGTCAGCCGGAGTCGGCGATTGCGCGGACGCAGAGCTCGACAGCAAAAACGCGACAACCCCCAACTGCAACTTCGAGTTAGTCATGCCTGCAAGGCGTGGCTGGAAATCCCATTCATCTAACGAACAGGATAACCATTAGTCCTTCTGAAAGCTATGCCCCGTTCACACCGTACATCGGGTGAACGGGGCGTTGTGTGGATCCCGGGGGAGGGACCTAGAAGTACAGCTTTAAGCCGAGCTGAATTTCTCTCGGGTCATGCGCGGAAGTGATCGCACCGAAGTTGCCCGACGAGAAGTTGGTGTTGACGTTGTTGAACTCCGTATGGTTGAAAGCATTGAAGAAGTTCGCTTGGAATTCCAGTTTGCTGCCCCGCTCCTCGCTGAAAATGAAGGCCTTGAAGAGCGAAAGGTTCCAGTTCTGGCGGCCTGGGCCACGTAGAGCGTTGAACGGCTCGTTGCCCCAGGTTCCGGCGACTGTGGGTGAGAAGGCAGATCCGCTGAACCAGTTCGCGACCGTTTTCGGGTAGCTCACGCTACCACTGACGTTGGGCCGGTTATTGGCATTGGGAATGATGTTGCTGATGTTGCCTGTACCAACCAGGGCACCGGTGCAAGTTACCGGATTGTTCGGACCTTGAGCGCAGTTCGTGATGCCGCCCTCAGTGATGTTCATCGGTTCGCCGGAGGTCAGTGTCACGATTCCTGAAATTTGCCATCCCCCGACAGTCGATCTCAAGAGCTTATTCGAGCTGTTTCTCAAGAACGGAATGTCGTAGATGAAGTTCACGAAGGCGATGTGCAAGCGGTCCAAACCGGATGGGCCGTGATCGTAGGCGTGATTGTAGGGATTGGAAACGTTATTCAAATCGCCTACACCGTTCGCGCTAGTCGCCGGATCGTACGCCTTGGAGAGCGTGTAAGCAGCCTGCAGATTGAGATCATGCCTGATCTGGCTGTGAACTTCCATCTGCAAACCGTTGTAATGGGAGTTCTGTACGTCTTCTGACATCTTGATGGAACCGAAGCCAAGATACGGAACTCGCGTGTTGTAATCCGCGTTGTTGTTCAAGAACAGCGTACTGAACTGGCTGGGATCCGGAAGATTGGTTTCGCGATAATCATTCTGATGACGGTTCTGGTTTCCAACGTACGCCACCGAGAACACCGTCCGCGCCGACAGCGCGTGCTGCACGCCCAAGCTGTACTGATAGCTGACCGGCAGTTTGTTCTGGATCTTGTCAAGACCGGTGATGCCGGCAACGGTAATCGGCGCCACCAGGGGAGCATTATTGCTAAGGCCGGTCGACGGGTTTTCCAACTCGACGTTGTTGAAAGATACGTTCGTACTGAAGGGAACGTTGGGGCCCGCATTGTACATGTCATTGCCCTGGATGCGTTCGTACATGGTGCCGAAGCCACCACGCAGGACGGTCTTGCCGTTACCGGTAAGGTCATAGGCGAAGCCGATGCGTGGACCAAAGGTAGCCCAGTGATTATCCACGAGTCCCTTCGGAACTCCTGAAGTCTTGCCAGGAATTCCAATGCCATTCAAATAGAAAAGAGTGTTCGCCAAGATGGGATTGGGACTCGATCCCAAGCCGGGGCTGGCGGCTGAGCAGCCCGCCGGAAGCGGATTCCCGCCGCAGATTTGGTTGCCGTTCGTACCCGGAACAAAGACAGCCGCATTCGCCGGGTCGTAGAGATTCGGATAGAAGTTGCCCATCCGATTGTTGGCCTCGTAGGTGTGCGGAACACCGTCCCAGCGCAAACCAAGATTCAGGGTCAGGCGATGGTTGACACGCCAGTTGTCTTGCACGTAGGCAGCCCAGGAAACATTGTTCCAGAAGCCGTGGTCCTGAACCGCCAATTCCCCATAGTTCGAGGCGGTGCCAAGCAGGAAATCGGCAAAATCATTTCCGGTGAAGTTGTTATCGAAGCGGAAGGATCCCTGGGTATTGCCAAACAAGTCCTGAATCTTCTTGTAGATCGCCCAACTGGCACCCATCTTGATCTGGTGCGCGCCCTTGGTCCACGAAATATCATCACGAACCTGGTAGTCATCCGCCTTGTTGTGCCATGGCCAGCTGGCCGTGGTGTAGTCGGTTCCGTTGTAACCGTTCAGGTGGATTTCCGGGATCCGGTCGAGATTGTTTGGCCCGTTGAATATTCGCTGCGAGGTGAACCCGCTCGGCCTGGCGATGATGCCTTTGGGAACTATGTTGATCCGGTTGCCGTTATAGTTGAACGCTACCTCGTTGAGTAGCGTTGGGCTGATGACATACGTGGTGTGGATCACAGCGCTGTAAGACGGATTGCCGAACGTATTGGCCGCCGTGGGGACGTTGTCCCCGCTCCACATGGCCTTGCCGAAGTTCTGCGCGATCTGCTCCGCCAGAAAGTGACCGAAGACGGAAAACTTGCTGTTGAAGTTATGATCGACGCGGACGATTTCCTCTCGAACGTGGGTTGGTACGTTGTTGCCGCCAAGAAACTCCGGTTGGCCGCTGTTTGGGTCCACAGCATTATTCGCCGGAAAGATGCCAGCCTGCAGCAGCGCAGTCGAGCTCGGATCGATCATGCAACTCGGGATTGTGTTGTTGGGGAACTGCTGACCGGGCACGACTCCCGCCGGGGCAACTCCGCCACAGTTCCTGTAAAGGTACGCTGTGGACACGTTGTTCGGTACGGTAATGGGGATATTGCTGGGTAACGCGCCAGCATACCACGCAGTACTGGGAACGGTCTGCTTCAGCGTGTCCCCCTGAATCAGGCTGCGCCACTCCATGTTATAGAAGAAGAAAGTTTTGTGGTCGCTTTTCCAAAAGTCGACTGGACCGCCGGCGTTGAAGCCGTAAGTATGGAATCGCAGCTCGGCGATCTTATTTGGAGCAGGATTGAAGTAGTTGCGGGCGTCGAGAGCATCGTTGCGCAGGAACTCCCAAGCTGACGCGTGGTATTTCTTGGTTCCCGACTTGATTACAGCGGTCATGGTCGCGGACGATGACAAGCCAAATTCGGCGCTGTAGTTCGAGGTCATTTGGCGGAACTCGGCAATAGCGTCGAGGGAAGGCATAACGTCCGAGCCGCCGGCGCCGCCGCGGTCGTCGCTCTCGGCACCGTCTAGGAGGTAAAGATTGTGGCTTTCACGCATGCCGTTAAAGCTCACGTTGGCGTCGCCGCCTACTGGAGTAGGTATCTGAAAATCGCCCTGGCCGCTAGAGGCGCCGGGCGTCAGCGAGATCAGCGAATACATGCTGCGTCCGTTTGTGGCGAGCTGCGAGAGTTGCTGGCCGGTGATTACGTCGCTGACTTCGCCGCTGTCGGATTGCACGGCAATAGCTGCCGCTTCCACGGTGATCTGCTCAGTCGCGCTCCCGACTTGCAATTTAAAGTCGACGCGGGTGCGATCGCCGACGTTGAGCACGATGTTGTTCTGCTCGGTGGCCTTGAAGCCCGGCGCCACCGCCCGCACGGTGTAGCGGCCGATATGGAGGTCGGGAGCCACGTACTGCCCCTCGCTGCTGCTGGTCAGGTTGCGAGTCTGCCCGGTTTCCACGTTCGTAATTGTGATCGCCGCGTTGGGGACGGAGGCCCCGGTCGGATCAGTGACCGCTCCGACGATAGTCGCCTCCTGCGCGAAAGCCGGAGTGGCGAGGACTGCCATTACGCAGAGTAAGAGGAAGAGAACTGCGAGAGAGCAAAGGTTGCGGCCATTGCCGGAAAGGCCCAGACTACCGGCGAACGTGGACGAGAGAGATTTCATTCAGATCCTCCAGAATTGCGTTTTAGGCGCTCGACAGACGTGGTCGGCATGCACAAGTACGTGAATGCCCACGAGACTTCCCGTGAACGTTAACGGTTTATCCCCGGCCGTCGACTGTTGTCAAGAAAAAACGTTTTTCTAGTCCCAATATGAATACGGTCTCAGGATGAGACGCGCCCGAGTGAATTCTTGCTCTATTGAGTTTCGTTGTGCCAAACTGCCAGGGGAGCTTCCAGTACACCCCGGTTTAGTCGTCATTGTTGGACCTTGCGCTCGGCCGTAACCTTTTGTCACGCTTCTGGAACAAAGGCTGTTCGCTGACGTGTGGTTACGCCTTGGCGTGAAGAAAATGCACTGAGTGAGGACCGATCCGATGAGCGAACGCCATATTCGAGCCGCAACAATTCACTTCGCTTTCATGTTTTTTACGGCAGTCATTTCCTTCGCCCAAACAGAGCAGACTCCCAGCGTTCCCGTTTACCTTGACCCTTCCCTGCCAGTCAGTGTCCGGGTCGATGATCTGATCTCGAAGATGACTCTTGAGGAGAAGGCGTCGCAACTGGTGAATCAGGCGCGTGCGATTCCGAGGTTGCAGATTCCTGAATACGATTGGTGGAGCGAGGCCCTGCACGGAGTCGCGAATGCTGGAACAGCTACCGTGTTTCCGGAGCCCATTGGACTGGCCGCAACCTTTGATGCTCCGCTGATCCACGAGATGGCCGTGGTGATCGGCACGGAAGCCAGAGCCAAGCACAACCAGGCTGTACGTGCGGGCCGGCGCGACATCATGGAGGGACTGGATTTCTGGTCCCCCAACATCAATATCTTCCGCGATCCGCGCTGGGGACGCGGGCAGGAAACCTACGGGGAGGATCCTTTTCTTACCGGACGAATGGGAGTTGCGTTTGTCACGGGACTTCAGGGCGATGATCCCAAGTACTATCGCGTGATCTCGACCCCGAAGCATTTTGCGGTGCACAGCGGCCCGGAGCCTTCACGCCATTCGATCGACGTGAAGGTATCGAAGCATGATGAAGAAGACACATATCTTCCTGCATTCCGCGACACGGTTACGGAGGGCAAAGCCGGTTCGGTTATGTGCGCTTATAACCGGGTCCATGGCGAGCCGGCGTGCGCGAGCACGTTTTTGCTTCAGGATCAGTTGCGCGGCGCCTGGAAATTCAACGGATATGTCGTGTCCGATTGCGATGCGGTGGTCGATGTGTTCAGGGGACATCAGTTTACGAGGAGCATGCCCGAAGCTGCCGCAGCCGTGTTGAAGAAGGGGATGGATAACGAATGTGCCGACTTCTTCACCAAGGCTACGGACAACTCAGACTATGTGAAATATCTGGACGCGGTGAAACAAGGTCTGCTCACGGAACAGGATCTCGACGTTGCGCTAAAGCGACTATTCACCGCACGGATGCGCCTGGGAATGTTCGATCCTCCAGAAATGGTGGGTTATGCCCAGACTCCAGATTCCGAAATCGATAGTGACGCACATCGGGAACTTGCGCTGAGGACGGCGCGGGAGTCAATAGTTTTGTTGAAGAACGACGGCGTGCTGCCCTTCGGCGCACAGATCAGGAAGATCACGGTGGTCGGGCCTCTCGCTGAATCTGTGAGCGTGTTGCATGGCAATTACGCTGGCACGGCGTCGCGGGTCGCGACGGCCCTCGACGGCATCCGCAAACAGTTCGCTGACGCCAGCGTAACCTTCGTTCCCGGGATGAATTTCTTGCGAAAGGAAACTCTGGTTCCGATGTCCGCACTCTCGACTGCAGACGGACAACCTGGGCTGAAGGGTGAGTATTTCTCCAGCAAGGATTTCGAAGGAACGCCTCAGGTGGTTCGAGTAGATGAGGCTGTAAGTTTCCAGCCGTTCCATCCGGAACCTTCCGCGCTCACGCCACCTGCTGGCATGAAAGACTTCGCGGTGCGGTGGACCGGATCCCTGACGCCCCCGGAGTCCGGTACCTACCGGGTCGGCATGGTCGGTTCCATGAACCGGCTGTGGCTCGACGGCACGCTGATCGTGGACGACTCTATCCTGCACGATCCTAAGCCGACGACAACCACGATCCAGCTGCAGAAGGGTCATCGCTACGCCTTGAAAGTCGAATACGGGCAGGGCGGCACGGGCACAAAGCTGGTGTGGTTGCCCGTCATCGCTGACCCGATAGCAGAAGCGGTTTCGGCAGCCAAGCAGGCAGACGCGGTGGTCGCGGTCGTCGGAATCACATCTCAGCTTGAGGGCGAGGAAATGCAAGTTGACGTGCCAGGCTTCAAAGGTGGAGATCGCACCAGCCTGGATTTACCGAGGGAGGAAGAAGACCTTCTGGAAGCACTGGGAAAAACTGGCAAGCCGCTCGTGATCGTGCTTATGAATGGCAGCGCGCTTTCTGTGAATTGGGCTGCGGAGCATGCGAACGCAATCCTCGATGCCTGGTACTCCGGAGAAGAAGGCGGCACTGCTATTGCGCAGACTCTTGCCGGCGTAAACAATCCAGCCGGCCGGCTGGCCGTGACGTTCTACAAAGGCGTCGAACAGTTGCCGCCGTTTGAGGACTATTCGATGCGAAACCGTACGTACCGGTACTTCGAGGGAAAGCCGCTTTATGCCTTCGGCTATGGCCTGAGCTATTCGCAATTTGAATATAGCAACCTGAAGTTGTCCAAATCGGAATTGAACGCCGGCGATTCCCTCGAGGTGGACCTCGAGGTGGAGAATACTAATCACAGAGAGGGTGATGAAGTCGTACAGCTCTACTTGAGTTTTCCGAAATTACCTGGCACTCCGCTGCGCGCGCTTCGCGGGTTTACGAGAATCCACATCGGTCCAGACGAAACCCAGCACGTGCATTTCATTGTGGATCCGCGAAACTTGAGTTTCGTAAATGCTGCTGGAGATCGACTAGTCGCCGCTGGCACGTACCGTGTCAGTGTGGGCGGTGGCCAGCCCGGGACCGCGGCTCCGGGCGTGGAGGCTCGGTTCTCGATTCGTGGCGAGCAAAGGTTGCCAGAGTAGCAAGCGAAGGGGATTGAGCTCTGTCTCAAGGAATGAGACCCTGCAAGTTTGCGTGCGCAGTAGGCGTGCTGTTGCTAGCGGTATTTTTGCGCACCCAGAATCCCAAGCCCGCTGAAGCGCCGCCGCCTTCACCGCCGGGAAAGCTCGCCAAGGGAAAACCCTCCGCGGAAAGTCCCATCCGTTTCGCGTACCAGCCGATTGCTTTCGAACTCGACAGTTGCGAGACGCCCGAGCGTCACGCACCAGAAACCATGGCCGGGGGCGTGGCTATTTTCGATTACAACAACGATGGCAAGCTGGATATATTCTTCGCCAACGGAGCCGACATCAGGACGCTTCGGAAATCCTCTTCAAAATATTCGAACCGCCTTTTCGAAAACGACGGTAAGGGGCACTTCACGGACGTTACCGAAAAAGCTGGCTTGGCCGGCACCGGCTATGACATGGGCGTCGCTGTCGCCGACTACGACAATGATGGGTACGAAGATATCTTTGTCGCGGGCGTGTACAGAAACACGCTCTATCACAACAACGGAAACGGCACATTCACCGACGTAACAGCCAAGGCCGGGCTCAACAAGCCTGATCCCGAATATGGGCCGCTCTGGTCCGTTGGCGCGGTCTGGGTGGATGTGAATAATGACGGCCTGCTGGACCTTCTGGTTATCAACTACTTGAAGTGGGATATTGAACACGAACCCTCCTGCCCGGTCGATGGCCACGCCGACTACTGCCATCCCAAGATGTACAAGCCGACTCCCAACCATTTGATTCTCAACAACGGAGATGGGACGTTCAAAGACGTTTCGAAAGAATGGGGCTTCCGCACGCATCTGGGCAAGGGTATGGGAGGCGCCGCCGCGGATTTTGACCTTGACGGCAAAATGGACGTCGTTGTTTCCAATGACAAACTGTTCAACTGGTTCTTTCGAAACAAAGGTGGGGCGTTTGAGGAAGTTGGGCTCGACGTCAATGTCGCGCTGCGTGAGGATGGCGTTTTTATTTCCGGCATGGGAGTCGATTTCCGCGATCTTGATAATGATGGCTACCCCGACATTGTTTTGGTCGCGCTGGACAACGAGACTTTTCCAATCTATCGGAACACGGGGAAAGGAAGCTTCGTGGAAGTAACGCGCGAGAGTGGCATGACCTTGCTGAGCCTGCCGATGGCTGGATATTCTCCGACGATTGCGGATTTTGATAACGACGGCTGGAAGGACATCTTTGTTACACGCGGACATGTTCAGTCCCTCCTGTCCGCGCCTCGCGTCGCCGTGGAGCAGCCGAACACGGTGTTCCGCAACTTGGACGGCATGAAGTTTTCCGCGCTGACGTCCGAGGCAGGCCTGACGTCTCGGCCTGTGTCCCGACACCGCGGATCGGCCATCGGTGACCTGAATGGAGATGGACGTATGGATGTGGTTGTAACGGCAATCACGGCTCCGGCGGAGATCTGGATGAACGACAGCCCGGGTAACAACCATTGGCTGGAGCTTAAACTTCAGGGAACCAAGACTAATCGCGACGGCATCGGGGCACGCATCAAGGTGGTGACCAAGAGCGGCACACAGTATGACCATAAGTCCACCGCCGCGGGTTACGCGTCATCCAGCGCCGGGCCGGTCCACTTCGGACTTGGACCGAACGCTTCCGCTGAGCTGGTCGAAATTCGATGGCCCTCGGGGATGGTGCAGACGCTGCGTGACGTATCGGCCGACCGTATCCTGACGGTCAGGGAATCAGCGACGGGCCCTGCATTTTAAAGACTTACTTGTTCTTGGTCAAAGGCGAGGCCCTCCAAAACAGCGAGGCGCAACCAGCTGCAACGATCACAGGTCGAAGATTCGATACACCGACGATGGTTGTTGCGACTGCAACAGAGAAATGGCGACGTTATGCACAGCGACTCCAGTCGCAGTTCGCCCGTCGATCTTGCCGTGATGTGCGTGACCGTGCACAACCAGATCGGCCCCGTGCCGATCCACGACTTCAGCGAGACGGGATGTACCCATGAAGGGAAATATCTCCGGCGCCTCACCCTGCACGGTATCGAGGATGGGCGAATAATGCAGCACCACCACCCGTTTCTTGGTTCGGAGCTGCGACATGGCGCGTTCGAGCTTTAGAGCCTCGTCAATCGAGGCTCGGACGAATTCCTTGACTTCGCGTTCCCCAAAAGCGGTCAGCACACCGCGTCCAAAACCTCCGACGAAACCTTTGGTTCCGGCAAAGCCGACGCCATCACGTTCGTAGGCACTGCCATCGAGCACTTTGATTCCAGCTCCGACCATCATCCGGCGGAGCTCCTCTTCTTTCCCGCTTTCGTAGTCATGGTTGCCTAAGACCACGATGGTTGGAAGCCTGAGGCGGAGCAAAACGTTGATCAGTGGCTCCATTTCCTCAGGCTGACCGTAATTGGTGAGATCGCCGGCGAGAACAAGAACATCGGCCTCATCGCGTACCCGCTCAAACTGTTCCTTGAGCTTAGCGTAGCTCTGCGGGCTGAAATGCAAGTCGGCTGTGGCTGCGATTCTCATGCGAGTTCGCTCAGGAGGCGGGTCGTGTGGCAGTTGCGGCGGATTTACACAAGCATTTTCGCAGTGCCTTCATCTGCCTCAGACGTATTTCTCTTGTGTTTTCCTGGACGTTGTCCAATCCCCACTCGTCCACGTCGATGGCGAACATGTTGTCATCCACAAGGCTGCCGCGGAATTTGGCCTGAGGGTCCGGTCTGGTGATCTGCTTCTCCAGTCGGCGCAACAAATCGCGCCAGATCCTGGCGGGGACATAGTGGGTTTGTGCCGGATACACATACCGGAAGAGCAAGAGCGACCACAGAAGCATCTCCCAGTCTTCTCCCACCAGTTGCAATTCTCTGTCCCAGTCGAATGACGGGTATGTCCCATAAATCACGTGAGCAATGTCAGCCCCGTCGAAGCGCTCCCGTTTGGCGACAAAGATCTTCGAGGCAACCAGTTCCTCAGGAGCAAGCACCCGCGTCTCGACGCCGTGTACCACTGCCGGGCTGGCTCGCTCAATCCAGGAATCCTCGACCACGATGACCCCGTTGCTCATGCCCGTGATCAGGTCGACGAAGAACTCTCCCTTTCGCACTTTGGCCAGCCACACCGGATCCAGGACCTCACATTCGAAGCCACGTTCGCGCAAATATGGATAGACCTCACAAGCTGTGCCGGCGGTCATGAAAAGATCCAAATCCTTCGTGAAGCGGCAAATTCCCGTGTGTTGCCGCAGGGCAAATGCTCCGGACACTGCGTAGGGAACGTGCTTCTCTTCGAGAACCGTGAGTACGTCGCAAAACAGTGTAGCCTGCACCTCGGGAACGTCCATGGGAATGGACGAGGTCTTCGGCAGTATCGCGAGCGATTTGACCGGTTCTGGCACGGAGCTTGGATGTGCTTCTGTGCCTTACGGTTGGTGCACTTTCTAAGAGACCGTCCTAGGATTCATACAACCTTTTCTCTCCGAGCGGCGGCTGACAATCTGGGAATGTGAGGACTTTGCGGGGGGCCCCTAACCGCGAGCGCCGAGTCGCAAGTTGTGATAATTCACGGGAAATTCGCGAGTGCCAGTTTGGCTAAATCTGGTCGTCGGTTTCCATTTCACCACGCAGAACAGAGGTGACAGGGACGGCTCAGATCGTCATGATTTCTGAGCCGTCCTGCCCCGGTCGGTGAGCGACCTAGCGCGGCTTTCTGAATCGAAACGAATCAAGACTTTCGCGTAACCATCGATCCGTTTGTCGAACCTTTCGCAGCCCTCGGCGCAGGGCTTGAAGAGCGCCACCTAGTTGTATCGCCAACCTCCCGGCAAATCAAAACCTTGTGCGATACTTGCCGTCGATGGAAACCCCTCCCAACTGATCGCGCGCCGTGCTTACCGACCAGTGCTTGTTAAGCTGATACTCGCCTTGCACCATTTCGCTCCCCGGCTGCGAGACGTCGGTCGAGAAAGTGAACAGCAGGTTCTTGGTGACGCGCTGCTGGATCGCGACCCGGGCCCCCGGGTTCTGATTATTACCTCCGAGGGTTGGATCGATCTGCAGGCTCGAGATGCCTGCCAGCTTCTGGATGCCGCTGCTTACCTGGCTAGCCGCCTGGGACGCAATCATCGAGTCGGTGCTTGGGCTGGTGGCGTTCGCCTCTTGCGTGGTCTTGCCGCGCGCAATCAGGTTGATGATGTCAGCCGTCGCCAGCGGCGGATCGGACACATAGGCCGTCGTCAGCTTATCCAGGGGTCCACGCATGGTGAGCGTGAGGTTGTATTGCTGCACAATGGTTGCTACTACGACGTTCATCACCGGATGAGTCTGGTTGGGATCGTCGAAGGTAATCACACCGCGCTGCAGTTGGTAGCGGACATTTCGATAGAACAGCTCCCCCGATGTCAGGTTGGTTCTGCCCGTGATCACCGGATTGGCGGCGGTTCCAATCACTTGCAGCGCAACCCTACCCGAGATGCTAATCTGCGAACTCGTGGCATTCAGATTTTCTTTTGACTGTACGCCGATCGCCAGGTTCACGGTATCGGCGAATCCGGGCTGAGAGGGCGTGTTTGTACCGGTGCTGAACTGGTCGCCAAATTTCGCCAGATCGAAGTCCTGCGTGAATGCGAGGCTGTCGATCAGCACGCGACCATTCAAAGTCGACGATTCCGTGGTTCCGCTGAAGCCAAGACTGCTCTCCAGCACCGTTCGCAGTCCCTCAGGGTAGCGCAGCCGAATGGATTGTCCCTGGAGCGCGATGTTGAATTGCAGGTTGGGCTTGTATGCAATTGAGCCGCCGACAGAGACCTGTCCGCCCCCTACCTGCCCGGTCATGTTTGAGATCTGCACCCGTTCGCTACCGATATCAAGAGTGCCGTTCAGTTTCTCCACACCCAGCGGAGCATCGGCGGTGCTCAGGGCCGCATCCTTCAAATGCACTTGTCCCTGCACCACCGGATTGTTCGCGGTTCCGGAAGTGCGAACATCGAGCGTCAGGATGCCCGAACTCTGAACATCAGGGGCCACGATGCGAAGCACCTGGACATCCACGGATCCTTCTGCCGAGAGAGTAGGCGAGGCCGTTCCTCCAATCGGCATTCTGCCTTGCACGCGCACCGACGTGCCGGTGCCGCGAATCTCGGCAGGTTGCAGTGTCACCACCGAGTTTGCATAGTCGGCGCGAATGGGACCCGCGATTCCGATCTGCAATGACTGGTAACTTGCGTTCAGCGTGGGAATGGACAAATGCGCCTCAAGCTGGGATTTGTCTTTCAGCGGTCCCTTTACCGTTGCGTGGAATTCGGTCTGGCCCTGAAAGCCTTCAGGCGCACCGTTTCCGTAGGTGGCCATCAACAGATCCAGAGGAACGGAGCTCGTATCGATGGCAGCTTCGGTGTAGTACCCGCCTGACAGATCCACGTGGCCATGGGCCCGCACCGAGGCTTGCGACACCTTCGAATCGAGATTCAAGTCGGCACGATGGTTGGCGACGTGAACCTCAGCTTTCAGTCCAGAGATCGAACTCTGGCGCAGTTGCAGTTGTGGCAGCTGCACAATCGCGTTGAGTTGCGGATCGTCCACGGTCCCTTGGCCGTTGACGGATGCAGTTACCGTTCCGGTAAGCGGCAGGTTCTTAGCCTGCACCGTCCGCAATTTCTGCAACTCCACGGAAGGCATATCAACCCGAACCTTGTATGCCTTAGTTTTCGGAGTGTAAGAAAGATAAGCGTCCAGGGCGCCAGCGGCAACTGCCACATTCACCGTCGAAACAATCGAACCATTTTGTGTCTCGAATTTCACTGCCAGATTTTGGACGGGCTCATCGTAAGCTCGCGCATTCATCACTTCTACGGAGCCCGAACCCACCGGATTGAGTTGTGACCCTCGCAACTCGAGCTTCGCCGACAAGTATCCAGACACAGGATAATGTTGATTTGCCAATCTCTGCAGATCCGTCACTCGCATCCGCTGTACCGAAAGATGTGCGCGAATCGGACTCGAAGGCTGGTAGGACCAATTCTGCAGTCCAACGGTCGCATCGAACGATGCCTGCCCCTGCTGCGCGTTGATCAACGACCCATTCCGTACCGTAAATTGGGACGGGTTCGCCTGCATCTCGAGTTTTGCGCCGCTCCAGGCGCTGCCTTCGACCTGCAGATTCTGAGCATTCAACTGGCCGGTAAGATCTGGCTTTTGCATCGAGCCGCGAACGACCGCGTTGAGCGATGCGGAACCAGAGATCGCCGGCGGTGGTGCTTGTGTAGTTCGAAATGACGAGGCCAGCATCACAAGTTGATGCAGATCGCTCGCGATTGCTTGAATCTCCAGGCTGGAGTGGTCGCCCACCTCTCCCTGCGCACTTAGCGTCGCCGAAGGAAGCCGGACGGTTGTATTGCGGAGGGCCAGAGTCTTCCGCGCGCCATCGTAAGTCGCGTGAATCGCTCCATTGACAGGCACTTCTGCGGCTGACGGATTGTCCGTACTAGTGGCTGCCGCTTGCACCGTCAGATCTGAGTGGGCGAGCATGTTGCTGATGTCGCCCTTCCAGGCCGCATCGACAGTTCCATTCAGCGTTCCTGAAACTGCTGTGCCTTTCATTTCCGGGCGATGCAAAGCCTGCTGAACCGCGTGCAAGGAAATCTTATGCAAAGCGGCCCGCACCTTTGACCCTGGGGTTGTGTCCAGATGCTGCATCTCCGCGTCAGCCGTGATGCGGCCGCCGAGCGTCTCCCCGTTCAGATTCTTTACCTGCAGCGTGCCGTTCGCCAGCTGATATTGGCCTTGAAGCTTTCGTAGTTCGACGCGGCTTCCGGACGCGGCTGCAGTGAGAGCCTTGCTGGCAATCATGCCCGTCGTCGAAATGCTCCGCAATAACGGCTGGTTCGCGTCCGCCTGATAGTGCAGCGTGCCATTGACGGCCACATCTCCGGCAGGAGCAGACGACGGCGACATGGCGGCGAAGTCCTGCGCGTGAATCCGAATCTCGTAGTTCCCATCCGCGGTGGGATTGGAATAGTCTGAAACGTTCGCATGCAGCGTCACGGCCGACGATCCAACACTTAGAACCGCGGATTCGACCGCAAAGCGGTCTGGTGCAGCCGTAAATTTCAAATTCAAATGGTGCGGTAGTGGAGAGTACTGCGCATAACGCAGATGACCGTTGTCGTACGAGATTGTCCCGTTGTAGCGTCTCGCCAGCGACTCGAAGCGGATATCTGTCCCCAAATTGTAGAGATCTGCATCCAAGGGAGTCTTTTTGTCGTTGTAGTTGACTTCGCCATTTGTGAGTTGCACATGTCCCACGGCAAGATCGAACATGTTGGTGCGGCTGCTGCTCTGGCTCGGCGGGGCTTGGGGCAGATTGTTCTTGCCCTGGCGATTCACTTGCAGATGCACTACAGGATGCTCGATCAGTAATTCCTGCAAATTGACCTGCCGCTTAAGGGCCGACAAAACTTTCACGCCTACGGTCAACTTGTCCACTTGCAACAACGGAGGCTGACCTGGGCCCTCGGTCCCATGCACGGTGAGGTGGTAGAGATGTGCGGTCAGAGTTGACAGATTGAAATCAAGCGCCCGAATCTCAGCTCTTCCACCAGTCGCCTGCTTCACCTGCTCCTCGATCTTGCGGAGCGCGAAATGCTGGAAGCCGGAGCTCTTCAGATAGAAATATCCGCCGATGACTGCAATAAAAAGCAACACCACCAATCCCGCAAGCGCCCAACCGATGATCCGCTTCCATCTCATGACTTCTCCTAAAAGGCCTGTCCGATCGTGATGTAGTATTGGGTCGCGCTGATTCCTGGCACCGGGTTCAGATTTCTTCCCAGATCAAAGCGCACCGGACCGATCGGGGTCGAGTAACGCAAGCCGATTCCGACCGTATTGCTGTAGTTGTTCACAAAATTCTTGAAGTTGAGCGCGCTGTAGACATTCCCTCCGTCGTAGAAAACGACTCCACCCAGCGCCTTCATCAGGCCCAAAGGAAAGCGAACCTCAGAGTTCAGGATGAAAAGCTGCCTTCCTCCCACCGGAACCGTCACATTCACGCATCCAGACTGCCCTTGCAACACGTTGCAGAACGGCACCAGACGCTGCGGGCCGGCCTCATCAATGGGAAAGCCGCGCAAAGACGTTCCGCCTCCGGAGAAGTAAAGTTGGCTGGTGGGCACGAACCCTCCGGCAAAGGCCTTCGCCAGCCCGAGGCGAATGCTGTTTGCCAGTACGACAGAATGAAATGGCTTGTAATACGCGTATTGCCCAAACAGCTTCGCGAAGGTCGCACTGGAGCCGAAGGCCGTGGGGGTGACTGCTAGGTTGAGGGTGGAATAAACGCCGCGGTGCGCGTCGAGCGGCTTGTCGCGCGTATCACGAATCAGAGTTCCCGACAGCGTCGAGAGTCGCACATGGCGATCCTTTTCGAGAACGAGTTCCGGCACCAGCAAGTGTGACAGTGTGGTTTTGTTGAAGGCGTAGCGAAGCTGCAGTCGCGTATTCAGCCTCCGGCTTATCAGCCGCTCCACTTGAAACGAGAGCTCGCCCAGACCCGCTGTGAAAAGTGGATTCTCGCTCGTGCGTTCCATCGACAAGCTCGATAGCGAACTCCATTCCGAACCGATAAAGTGGGGCTGGGTATACGTGGTCAGCAGCCGCTGATCGAGCCGGGACAAGAGAATCGCGGCACTCGCGGTTTCGCCTAGTCCTCGCACGTTGCGACGGTTGAACTCAACCAATCCGCGGGGACTGGCAAACGTGGATTGGCTGGGCGCAATCTTGTTTCCTCCCAGGCCGATTCCCGGGCCGCCGCCGGGAATCGCGACCGTCCCTCCCGGAATGTTTCCGCCGCGGTGCGATACTTCGAATCCAAACCCGTACGTAAGCTCGTTACGCTTCGCCTCGTGTACTTTGACGAGTGCCATCTCGTCAGTCTGGTCTGTGATGGGTTTTCGCGACCCTACGCTGGACCAGTCAAAAATGTTGAGGTCGTAGAGTCGGCTCTCTGCTTCCAGCATTTGTCCCCGCCGCATCGGCGTTTCCGGCGGAAGCTGCGCGGTTTTCCGAATCAGTGACAGCCGAGTCTGCTTTTGACCCAGGTACACCACTTCGCTGATGCGTACTAACTGGTGCTCGGTAATGGCATAGGAGACGTTTACCCGATGAGGATCCCCCGCGCTACGGTTCACCGATACCTTGACAGCGGCGTTGAGGTAGCCATGGTTCAGGTAGGTTGCTGAAATCCGGTTACGATCCTCAGCCAACTTTCGCGGAGAAAAGGGTGCGCCTGCGTGGAGCTGGAAACCCACGGGGGCGGTCAGTTTGTCGTATTCGACGTTCTGATTGCCTCTAACCTGCACATCCTCGACCAGGGTCTGGGGGCCTTCTTGAACATCGAAGGCCACGTCGATTTTCGGCTCATGATCGACCACTCGCGGCGTGACCTTTACGTCTTCATAGCCTCGATCGCGGTACACCGCCTGAATGTTGTCCGCACTCTGCTTCAGCAATTTCTGACTAAGGCTGCCGTGAGTCCAGATGTGCGATTTCTTCACCCTTACCTGCGCGCTCAATTCCTTGTCAGATAGTTCATGATTCCCATGAAAGATCATGCGATCGACTTTGTGCTTCTTGCCGCGATCGATCTGATAGACCACCAGGATCTGTTCCGGTTCGCGCTCAAATTTTGTGCTGACCTTGACGTCGTAGAATCCCCTCTTCTGGAAATAGTCGATGAGGTTACGTTGTCCTTCGTCCACCAGATCCTGATCGACCGCGCCTTCGGAGTAAATCGGGATGAGCTTCTTCCTCTGCCGTCCCGTCAGAAACGGAATGACTGTGAGCTTCGCGCCAGTGGTTTGGACCTTAACCACTGGCCCGACCTCCACCTTGAAAGACACATCCACCCGATTGTTCTCGGGGTGATATTGCGGAGGATTCTCCTGAATGCTGCCGGCGAGCCGGTGTTGGCTGACGAGCACTCTCTTCATCAATGCCGTCGCGGCGCTGATCCGCTCGGGAGTATAGGGTCTTCCCGGTTTGAGCAGAGCTCCGGTTAAACGAGCGCGAAGCCCCCTTGCTGCGCGGAGCAGGCGCGAGCTCTGCGGCTCCGGGGCTCCCACAACATTCACCGAGCCAATTCGCGCCTGTTTTCCCATCTCCGCCACGAAGCTGACATTCACGAGTTGATGTGTGTCATCGATCTGCGGTTCAGCGTGCACTTTGGACTGGAAATACCCATTTCTGTGAAGAAAATCGTGCAGCGCATTCTCGGACACCGGAATCCGAGCTGGATCGTAGGGGTCTTCGTCAGGAAGGTCGACTACCTGCAGCAGACGCGTGTATGAAAAGTATTTTCCGACCCCAGGAAAATCCGTTACGCCTAGGTACCACGCCGGTTCCAGGACGAAGTTGATGCGAAGCCCTTGAATTTCCGGCACGACGTTGATCTGAACCTTTTCGAAGTTCCCCTTTTGCTGGAGTGCGGCAGCGCTCTCTTCGACTTGCTTCTGAGAATAGGGCTCCCCAGCCTTTTGGGTTACGACTGAGAGAAAAGGTGCCAGGTCACGATGCGGATTCGCGACGAGCGAGACCCTGCTTACGGTTTGTCCCTCATACGCCGCCTGGGGGCCGGGTGGCGCAAGTTGCGCCAATGCTGCGGCTCCGCTGAATAGTACAAACAGGAATAAGAACCCGCGCATAAGAATGCCATGAACCCACAGCGCTCGCAAAAGTGCCTATCTGTGATGCTCTTGATGGCAGGGAAGTTGTCGGTACGGGAAATTCGGGAGATACGTGGTTTCACGAAACGATGGTGACGATTTCTATCTCACTTCGAGTGTCTTTCTTTTGCACCAGAACAGTGTCATTCCTTCTTTCCAGAAACAGGTCGACGCACACGTTTCCGCAGCGCAGGCCGTCAATCGCGAGCTGTGGAATGCCATCCGGCAAGCACGGATGATCGAACATGATCTGCTGGTGTTCGGCGTCAATTGAGATGCCGAGACATGCTTGCAGAATCAGAAACGGCGCCGCCGCCGCCCAAGCCTGCGGGGAGCAAGCCACCGGATAAAGCGTGGGACCTTCCCCCGGACGACGGTCGAGACCGCAGAAGAGCTCCGGAAGGCGGTGCAACTCCACCATGCTGCTCAGATCGAGGAGCCCTAGCAGAATCCGCCCCGACAGCTTCTTGAAGCCGTATCTTGCCAGCCCGCAGGCGACCAGCGAATTGTCATGCGGCCAAATCGACCCGTTGTGATACGAAAGCGGGTTGTATCTCACTTCCCTCGATGCGACCGTGCGCACGCCCCATCCGCTGAAAGATTCGGGACTGAGCAGGGTCTCCGCAACTCGCCGGGCGCGTTCGAGCGAGGCGATTCCGGTGTACAGGCAATGCCCGGCATTTGACGTGCGCACCTGGCAGGCACGCTTCCGCCCGTCCAGAGCGAGGGCGTACGTCGAGAGCTCTTCACACCAGAACTGCTCCTCAAATCTCTCGCGCAGTTCGTCAGCTTGTGCGTGCAGAGCACCGGCTTTGCCGGAGTCGCCCAGTACCAGGCACAATTCCGCCGCCGCCAATTTTGCTGCGTATACATACCCCTGCACTTCACAGAGGGCAATCGGAGCCTCGGCAAGACTCCCATCGGCATGGAAGATGGAATCGTCAGAGTCCTTCCAACCCTGCTGCACCAGGCCCTTCGTTGAGTGCCGCGCGTATTCCACAAAACCATCGCCATCGCTGTCCCCGAAGTTATCAATCCACTCCAAGGCGCGCTCAACGTGAGGGAAAATTCTCTGTATGAACTGGCGATCGGCCGTGCGCTCGTAGTACGCGCCCGCAAGCATTACGAAGAGGGCAGTCGCATCCACGCTGCCGTAGTAGCGGCCAAACGGAACCTCACCCAGCGCTGCCATCTCTCCACTCCGCATCTCATGCAAGATCTTTCCCGGTTCCGCGTCGCTTGCGGGATCGATCTTCGTCGCCTGCATCGCGGCCAGACACTCCAGAACTCCCCTCGCGATCGCCGGATTCAGCCACAACGTTTGCAGAGCGGTGATGATCCCATCTCTGCCAAAGACCGTGCTGAACCAAGGCACGCCGGCGTAGGGATAGTTCGGCTCAGGATTTCCCACCATCATCATCTGCACGTCCGCGATGGAACGACTGATCCAGTCGGAAAACCGCGAATTGGAGCTGTACAGACGTGGAAAGGCGCCGCCGGCCGTCTCCAACTCCCGATGCGCGGCGCTAATTGCCGCCGAATACCCAATCGAGTTCCGCGATCCACCGTTTCGAGAGCCATCGTCCCGCGAACCATCGCTGTCGCATGAAACCAATAGATGAAAGCTGGCGCGTTCCTTGGATCTCAGTGCAACCTCGTACTCCAGTTCACCGTCACTCGTGCGGGCGGGCGCCGGATCCGACTGCAGAAGGGTCCGTCTTACGACTCCATCCAGCCCCTCGTACGAGAGCAACACCGAGGCATTCTCGACTTTCGTGGATAGTCTTTTTCCTCTCTTCTCCCGGTGAATGCCGCGCACTTCGAAGATGTCAGCGAAGTCCGCATCAAACGTGATACGGAAAGGAACGAACAAGTCGGAGAGCCCATGATTTACAAACAGGAACTCCTCATAACAACTCTTCTTCCAGAGGAATCTTGATCGCAGCAAATGCAGAGTGCCACGCGGGATTACTACCTCCTGATATCGCGAGACGTCCAGATTCGCGAGGTCGGCGGAAAAAAGGAAGTTGTTCGTTTCCACCGTCGAGCTGAGCAACAAAGGCGGAGTCCGCCACAGGTGGGCCTTCAGCTGCGACAGGTGTCGCGTGCCTTCAACGAACAATCCCTGTTCGCCTAAACCGCCGGGTTGCACGTCTCCCAGGCGGTCGAACACGAAGAATGTTCTGCCGTACTTGAGAACACGCGCCCGGTCGTCGACCGGTGATAAAGGTGTAGCTATGTAGTAGTGCTGGGTGACGCCAGCTCTGTCCAACTCAAGACTCCGTCTTCCACAGTGAGTGCCGGTGACTTCCCTCGGACCAGCCGATCGTAAATGCCGAGGTATTCCCGAGCCATCCGCTCGTCCGAAAAATGCAGTTCGAAGTGGTTGCGGCATTCTTGCCGGTCAATCTCTCCGAGTTTGCCCACGGCCTCAACCGCTCCATCAATATCTGGCACAATGAATCCCATGACTCCGTTGCTAATGATCTCTGGAACCGAACCGCAGGGATAAGCAATCACCGGGGTCCCGCAAGCCATAGCTTCTATCATTACGATGCCGAAAGGTTCCGGCCAGTTGATCGGAAACAAAAGCGCAGCTGCATCGCCAAGAAACGCAGCCTTATCGTCGTTGCCGATCTCGCCCACGAATTCCACAGATGGATCATCCAGCATTCGACGAATGACACTGTCGAAGTAGGCCTGGTCGGCGCGATCAACTTTCGCGGCGACCTTTAGCAGCATGCCGCGGCGTTGGGCAATTTCGATTGCCTGGTCCAATCCCTTTTCCGGTGAGATTCGCCCCAGAAAGGCGAGGTACTGGCCATCTCCGCCTCCCAGTTGCAGGCACGTTCGCGGCATCCCATGATGGACTGTTCCCTGCCAGTTTACCCAAGGTAGAGGGGTGCGCTGGGCATCTGATATGGAGACTAGCGGCAACTCACGGAAGTGTTGATAGAGCGGAACCAGATCGGGAATGTCGAGTCGTCCATGCAGCGTTGAAACGCATGCAACGTCCGTTCTCCGGCTCAACGGAAAGTGCAAGTAGTCCACATGAAAATGAATGATGTCGAAATCTGCGGCTTCACTGAATACCTGTTCGACCATGAGCACATGATGAGCCACCGGGTCTTTACATTCTCGGTCAAGACGTAATGCCCTGCGGCAGGCAGGGACAAGGCGTGCATTAGTTACCGAATCGCCGCTGGCAAACAGTGTGACCTCGTGCCCCATGCGCACGAGTTCTTCGGTCAACCACGAGACGACTCGTTCCGTGCCACCGTAAAGACGCGGTGGGACACTTTCAAAGAGTGGCGCTACTTGGGCGATTCTCATCGGCTTCTATCAGACGAACGACTTTTGTCTTCACGCTCCAGTACGAAAAAAATCACAGGCAATGGTTAGCAAGAACGATAAACGGCAAGGCGGTTGGAGTTCTATCAGGTAGGACCTGTAGCAAAGTGATCATGCGCTCGTAGACAGAGATTGGATTACGACTGAGGAATTATTTCAGCGCGAGCACAGTGTCGCTGACAAACAAAATAGCTGGACCCAGCAGTGCTATACGGCATCCACTTTTCTCACTCCACAGACTTGCTGCTACCGACTCTCTGCACAATTTCCGCCGTGGCCCGGCGTCCGCTGGCGATTGCCCCATGAACCGTGCCATTGTTCCCCGAGACATCGCTTGCCTCGCCTGCAAAAAACAAGGTATCTTCCACTGGACGCCCCAGTTCCTCCTGCGCTCCGTCTGCCCGGACTTTGCCGTAGCTGTAAGCCCCCCGGGAAAAAGGATCGGTCCGCCAATCGTGAAGGTACGCAGCCTCAAGCCGCCGCGCCAAATCTTGGACGCTGAGACCAAGCAGTCGTCCCAACGTCTCTAAACTTCGTTCCACTACAAAGTCACGACTCTTGCCCGAAAGCCGCTCCGCCGAACGGAACGGTGCCACCCGGTAATGATGTGGAGTTTTTCTGGCATTCTCGTCCACCACGTCGGGAACCATTCGTCACGCGACAAGAGAAAGCTCATCTCGGAAAGAGTTTTCGACTTCGCGGGAGAGATGGTTTCCCAGAACCGCTCCCGAAAACGAAGCACCACGCGGATGACCCTTCCCATCTCGAGCTTTTTTATCGCCTCAACTTTGCGCGGCGGCAATGCTGGAACGAACTCGACCGCACCAACTTCTCCCGGTGCAGTTTGCAGCACGGCCAAACGGCGCGACCTACCCTATCAGAGCGGCGACCGCACCGGCATGCAGAAGATCAAGCGCCAGCGCACTGCGGATTGCGTTGTCGGAGGCTTCCGCTACCTTGAAAAGCAGCCGCTGGTCGGCTCTCTGCTACTTGGCCTCTACAACGACGAAGGCCAACTCGATCACGTCGGATTCACCTCTTCGATTCCGGCGAAAGATCGCCCTGCACTGACTAGGAAGCTCAAGAAGATAATCAAGCCGCCCGGCTTCACCGGGAAAGCCCCCGGTGGTCCCAACCGCTGGAGCACGAAACGCTCCTCCGAATGGAAGCCGCTCGATCCTAAGCTGGTGGCAGAAGTCCAATTCGATCATTTCACTGGAGGGCGTTTCCGGCACGGCACCAAGTTGCTTCGCTGGTGTCCTGAAAAATCTCCTGAAGACTGCACTTTGCGGCAGGTGCAACGCGAAAACGCGTGACCATGTCAGCACATGCTCATACACGCTGTCCACCAGGGTGCCATCAAGGTCAAACAGCATTGCTGGGAGATTGGGGGAGCATTGCGCGGTGCGAGGGCTGGACAGATCCTCAACCTGCGGGCTGTGTCCGGCCCTTGGTGAGTGTTTTCGATGGGCCAACTGAGAGTGCAACCGCCTAGGCGGCCTTCTTACGCGGAACCTTCGCGCCTTTTTTGCGAGCTTCGGACAGGCCGATCGCAATCGCCTGCTTCCGGCTTTTGACTGTGCCGCCCTTTCCTCCCTTGCCTGACTTCAGCGTGCCACGCTTCTTTCTGCGCATCGCGCTCGCTACCGTCTTGCTTGCGCCCTTGCTGTATTTCCGTCCGCTCGATTTTCTTCCTGAACGTTTCGTAGCTGCCATTCGAATTCCGCTCCTGACTAGGTTAGTTGGGAAAGCATTCGCCGGGGTTGTCAAGGCCTAGAGATTAGCGGGGCGGGCAAAACGTACGCTCAAACAGACGGGTCGGTGCAAGTCTCCCCTTGTCACACAGAATGATGCATCCAGAGGATTGTCGCCCCGATAAAGCTAAGCAGGGAAACGAGCAACAACGCGATCGTCCACCAGTCGATGCTCTGTGTCTTTGGGCTCACAAAGAACTCGCGCAACATTGACGGCTCCCAGTCGGCACAATTTCTTACAATCACTCAATATCGGTCTGACGGTACCATACGATCATCCGTCAGCGTGATTCAAGATAACTCTTCAACAATTCGATGGACGCTGTTCGGAGGTGGGGGTCTGAAATAAGCCAGCCATATCCCCGGTAGGGTCTTCGGCACGCTTGCTCAGTTTACCGGCCTCCTCCTTTAGCACTGGTCTTAATGCGATGCATGACGCTTCGAGGGCGGCTTGCAGCTCCCGCAGATGGCGTTCTTCACTCAGGTAGCTGATCACCATCGTGCGAATTACACTTTCCCCGTTGACCGTCGCTCCGGAAATCCACCGCTGACCGTCGCGGTTGACCTCCTCAATGATGGCAGCATGCAAGGCCTTACGATTCGACGACGAGACTTCCCTCGCCTTCAAACGCAGATTCAGAATGGGCAAGACCTGCGGCGCAGCCAGCTCGAAGTTCTCGGACGTTGCGACCCAGTCGGCAAAACTCCGGGCGAGATCCATTTGACGGTCGATCAGTTCCTCGTATGCTCGACGACCATGGGTGCGCAGGGTTAGCCAGAGCTTGAGCGAATTCATCCTCCGTGACCACTGGGCCCCGATGTTGAGGTTGTCGGGAAGCGGTCCGGGAGGCGCCTTTTGCAGGTACGAACACGGGACAGAGAATGTCCGCTCTAGTGCGTCTACGTGAGTAGTGAGGACGAGACCGACGGAGAAGGGCATGGCCAGCCACTTATGCGGATCGAAGGTGACCGAGTCGGCTTGCTCAATTCCTCGCACCAGATTGCGATAACGGTTCGAAAAAAGTACGGCGGCGCCATAGGCTCCGTCGATGTGAAGCCATAGACCATGGCGACGGCAGATCTCTGAAATCACCTGCAGGTCGTCGATGGCGCCAGAACTGGTAGTCCCCGCCGTAGCGACGACACAGAATGGCTTCTTGCCGTCTGACAAGTCCTGCTGGATGGCCGCCTCCAGTTGATGAGGATCAAGCTGCAGAGACTCATTCACCGCAATCCGGCGCAGCGATTTGCGGCCTAGACCGAGCAGGCCGGCGGACTTGTCCAGAGAGTGGTGCCCTTCCACCGAGGAATAAAAAACAGGTTGTGCTCCTATAGAGCAGACACCATCCTCGGTTACGCCAGGGAACTTCGTGCCCAACGCCATCGCGAGTGCACTGAGATTTGCTTCGTTGCCTCCGGTAGTGAATGTTCCGCTGAAAGGAGTTTGCCATCCCACGAGTTCGCCCACCCAACGGACGGTTTCAGCTTCAATTCGCGAGGCCATTTGCGATCGAGCCAGGGTGGCGAGCTGAGGGTTCAAAACGGCCACGAGTGATTCCCCCAGGAATGCCATGTAGGTGGGCGTGGGGTTCATCATTCCGAGATAGTGAGCACTGGGAATATGGAACCCTTTCTCCAGCAACTCACGGCAGACTTCCTCGAAAACTTTGCCTGGATCTTCGCCTGTCTCAGGGAGGGTGTCTTGATGTGCAGGATAGGAACGATTCTCAGCCGGAGGTTGAACTGGCCGGTCCGGTAACGAGGCAAAAAAATCGTCCACAACGTCGATCAGCCGGTGACCGAGCTTGCGGCGAGTCTCTGAATTAAGATCGAAATTCATAGTTTTGTTTTCCATCGAGTAAGACCTTCAGCAAATTCTGGGCTTCTTCCGCCGAGAGCTTCTCCAATTGAATGAGCAGCGCCTCTTGGCTGGCGGTGATGGCGGCGGCACGCTGGCGCCGTTGCGGAATCGGAGTGCGCGCCTTCAGGCCCAGGGCCTGTGCCTTGTTGACTTCCATCGCAAGTCCGGCAATCGTGGGCGCTTCGAATACACTGCGCACCGGCAACTCCACTTCAAACATTCGCCGGATCCGCGCCGTTACCTGCAGGACCAGCAACGAATGTCCCCCGAGCTCGAAAAAGTTCTGCTCGATGCCCACCCGCTCGAGTCCCAGCAGTTCGCGCCAGATCCCGGCCAGCTTAGACTCGACATCGTTCCGCGGAAGAAGCAATTCTGCGCGATCGAGAAGAAGGCTCGCTCCCGAGGCAGCCAGGGCCGCACGGTTCACCTTTCCGCTTGGCAACAGCGGAATCGCCTCCAGTCTCCAGTAGCTCGCGGGCACCATGTGGTCCGGCAACTTCGTCCGCAAGTAGCGACGCAATTCTCCGGCGGAAGGCGCCTCTTCGCCGTCCTTCACGACGAAGTAGGCGGACAGCTTCTGCTGCTCGCCTTCGCCGGTCATGGTCACAACTGCTTCACGTACCTCCGCGTGAGAGGCGAGCAGAGTTTCAATTTCTCCCAGTTCGATACGTACGCCGCGCAACTTTACCTGGGTATCGACTCGGCCCCGATACTCGATCTCGCCGTTTGAACGGAAACGTCCGAGATCTCCTGTGCGATACAACCGTGGGGACTGGTCCGGAGCCAGCCAGTTAGGTAGGAAGCGCTCTGCCGTCAACTCTGGCCGGTTCAGATATTCGCGCGCCACCCCGTCGCCACCGATGTAAATCTCTCCCGTGACGTTTACCGGTACAGGGTTGCGATGAGCGTCGAGGATGTAGATGTGTGTGTTCGCAACCGGCCGACCGATCGGGATCGTCCCTTGCTCCTGGCCGGTCACGCGATACGCGCTGGACCAGATCGTAGTTTCCGTCGGGCCGTAGACATTCCAAAGGGGACTGCCGCGCGCGATCAATTCCTTGGCCAGTTCCGGCGCTAATGTCTCCCCTGTGGAGAGGATCTTCAAGTTGGGGGAGCCTTGCCATCCCGCTTCGATGAGCAGACGCCAGGTCGCCGGTGTAGCCTGCATGACTGTGGCGTTGCTCTCGGCTAACAAGTCTCGGAGGCGATTGCCGTCGACAACATCTTGTTCACTCGCGATCACCAGACGGGCGCCGGTGATCAGCGGGAGATAGATCTCCAGTGCGGCGATGTCGAATGAGATGGTGGTTACGGCGAGTAGTGCGTCTTCGCTGGTAAAGCCCGGAGCGCGCTGCATGGAGGAGAACAGGTTGGCAACGCTACGGTGTTCAATCGCAACTCCCTTCGGCTTTCCCGTTGAGCCCGATGTGTACAGCACATAGAAAAGATTTTGCGGGCTGGAGCCACCGTTCAGATTGGCTCTACTCTCTTGTGTGATCTCCTCCCATGAGGCGTCGAGAATAACCGCATCTTTCCCGAAAGGCTCGCGTTGCAGACGTTGTGTTGTTAGAACCACTCGCGGTTGAACATCGGCAATTAAGAAGGCGAGCCGCTCGTCCGGCAGCCGAGGATCGAGCGGAACGTATGCTCCTCCGGCTTTCAAGATCCCGAGCAGAGCAGTCACCATTTCCAGCCCACGATCGACGCACAGACCCACCGGTACGTCTGGCCCTACTCCGCGCTTCCGCAGATACCATGCAACCTGATTTGCACGTTCATTCAGTTCCCGGCAAGTAAGCTGCAAATTTCCGAACACGACGGCAGCTGCGTCCGGCGATCTCTCGGCTTGGGCCTCGAAAAGTTCGTGAATGCATGCCTGCGCGTAAGGCTGCTTCGTGTCGTTCCACCGGGCCAGGATCTGCTCATTTTCCTCCGATGTCAGAACCGGCAACTCCGAAAGGCGCTGATCCGGTCCGGCGACGGCTGCCTCAAGCAGTTGCTGCCAGTGGGCCGTCATACGATCGATGCTCTGAAGATCGAACCGGTCGGTGCTGTAGTGGAAACGGGCTAGCACCTCAACCACGCGTTCGTCCAGTTCTAGGAAGAGATCATATTTCGACGTACCGGTGTCGACATCCATTTGCGTCAGACGCCAGGCGGGGTCGATTCGAGGCAGCGGCGGTTCCAGCGAGAACAGCGCCTGGAACAATGGATTTCGACCTGGATCGCGATGAGCCCGCAATTCGCGGACCAGATGTTCAAAAGGGACAGCGTCATGGTCCAGCACGTCAATGGTCAAATTGCGCGTGCGGTGCACCAACTCGCGGAAGCGTGGGTTACCTGATAGGTCGGCGGGAAACACTACGGTATTGAGAAAATATCCCAGCAGCGGCAGAGTTTCAGGACGGTTGCGACCAGCGGTAACGCTTCCGATGGGAATCCGTTCTTCTCCGGAGTAGCGATACAGCAGAGCAGCAAAACTCGCCAAGAGGACATGAAATAGTGAAACTCCGTCGGCGCGACAGAATTCTCTCAGCTTGGTCGTCAGGCCCGTGCTTAGCCGGAACGGGTGCATCGAGCCTCGAAACGACTGCGATCGGCCATGCGGGCGGTCCGCGGGCAAATAGGTTTCGGGCAGTGGTTCGTGGAGTTGTTCACGCCAGTACTCTATGTCCTTCGAAAGCTTCTCAGGCGTGTAGTGGCGGCGTTGCCAGCAGGCAAAGTCAGGATACTGTATGACCAGCTCCGGCAATGGAGAAGGGCTGCCAGCGGCATACGCCTTGTAAAGCGTTGCCAGTTCCGGCAGAAACACGCGATAAATCGCGACTCCGTCGAAGATGATGTGGCAGAGAGTGAGGTAAAGACGATACTCTTCGTCTTCGAGACGGATGAGCCGAGCGCGAAACAGCGGCACCTGTCCCAGATCAAGAGGAACTCTCGCATCCGCGGTGGCGATGGTTATTGCCGCGGCGTCTCGCTGCTCCTGCGGAATACTGCGAAGGTCGATAACAGGAAGCGAGATGGAGAGACTCTCTTTAACCTCCTGAACCGGCTGGCCATCAACCACGGTGAAGCAGGTTCGCCAAGCCTCGTGTCGGCGGAGAATCTCGTTGAAGGCCTGTTCGAGCGCGCCGACGTTCAAGCAGCCGGAGTAATGGATGGTGACGGGCTCGTTGTAAAGCGGAAGTTCCGGTGCTAGTTGCGCGTGCAGCCAAACCTGTTCCTGGGCATAGGACAATGGAATCGCTTCACCCGGCTGGCGTCGGCGTATCTCCTGAGCCGCGGGCCGGACGCCCAACTCGCCGCGAAGATATTTCTCCAGCAGCTTTCGTTTCGCGTCGGGATATTCAGGGGCCATCTCGTCTCATCCTCAGGACGCAAACACGGAGCTTTTCTTTGAATCACTTGCATCGAACGCGACCGGCAGCGCGGTCACACCCCGCAGACCCAGGTTATGACGCCATTCCAAGGGAACTCGCGTATCCAGCTTCAATTGCGGCAGCCGCCGCAAGATGGTTTCGAAGGCGATCTGGCCCTCCAGTCGTGCCAGCGCGGCCCCAAAACAAAAATGCGCGGCCCAGCCGAAGGCCAGATGGCGATTGTCTTTGCGCGTGATATCGAGACGATCGGGCTCAGGAAAGCGCTCGGGATCGCGGTTGCCAGCTCCCATCACAGCGATGACAGCCTGCCGTTTTCGAATGCGTTTTCCTCCGAGTTCTACATCCCCTGGAGCCAGGCGCGCAGTATGCTGGCTGGGACTCTCGTAGCGGAGCAGTTCTTCCACCGCCGAAGGAATCATTGAAGAATCTCCACGCAGCCGGTCCAGTTCGGCCGGATGGCGCAGGAGCGTAAGCACTCCGTTGCCAATCAGATTCGTTGTAGTTTCCTGGCCCCCGACCATGGTGACAATCAGGTTGGCGATGATTTCTTCTTCGTTGAGCCGGGCGCCATCCACCTCAGCGGCCATCATGGCCTGGATCAAGCCTTCGCGCGGGTGCATTTTCTGTTCCCGCATTGCCGAACGGAAATAGGAGCAAAGGCTCTCAACGCTGCGCAGGACGCGTGGAAACCGCTCCGGATTGTGCTGGAAGTTGCCCAGCATCTCGGCGAAGTCCTGCGACCACTCCTTCAGCTCAGCATGGTCGGCAGCCGGAACGCCCAGCAGTTCCGCTGTTACGATTGCCGGGGCTGGACCGGCGAAGTCGGCGATCACATCCATGTGTCCCCTGGGAACGACTGAGTCCAGCAGGGTATCCATGACTTCCTGAATATGCGCGCGCAGCTGTTCGACCCTGCGTGGGGTGAACGCGGCGGAAGCGAGCGCGCGGAGACGCGTGTGATCCGGAGGATCCAGGAACAGCATCTGTCGCACCATGACCGCGGCGATCGGACTTAGGGCCGACAAATTCAGTGCCGTCAGCTGCTCAGGCGTCGGAGTCCGGTTGGCGGAAAAGTGATGCAATACGTGGACAACATCTGCATACCGCGTCACAACCCATGCGTGCAAGAAGGAATCCCAGTGCACCGGGGCTTCAGTCCGCAACTTGTGATAGAGCGGATAAGGATTCGCGAGCACCTCAGGATCAAGCAGGTGGTAGAGGCTGAGCACCCGATCTTCGGCGCGCTGGACGGGAAGTGGCGCGGCGTCTGCGATCATGCGGGGATTCCCCCGGGAGAGGATTCGAGGACACGCTGTGCTTCCTCGTCGCTCATCAGGTTCACCTTCGCAAGAATCAGGCTCTCGATCTCGGAAGAGATTTCTCGTACCGTTGGATGATCGAAAAGACGTCGCAGCGAAAGCTCCACGCCGAACGTCTGGTGGACCTTGGCGATCAACTGCGCGCCCATCAACGAGTGGCCACCTAGATTGAAAAAGTTATCGTCTCGGCTGACGCGCGCTACCCCGATCAAACCCACCAGAAAACTTGCCAGCCATTGCTCAATTTCTGATTGCGGAGCTTCGAAGCGATCGTCGTCCAGAATGTTGTCCGCGGTAGGCTCCGGGAGTGCAGCCTTGTCGACTTTTCCGTGCGCTGAAGTCGGTAGACGATTAAGGCTCACAAAGGTGGAAGGCAGCATGTAATCCGGAAGTGATTCGCCCAGAAACTTGCGGAGCTCTGCGGCATTCACGTGGGCCTTCGAGGCCAGCACAATATAGGCGACGAGCCGCTTCTCTCCAGAATCGCCCGAGTAAGCTGTCACAAGGCTCGATCCGATATCGGGGTGCCGGTCCAGCACAGAAGTGATCTCGCCCGGCTCAATGCGATAGCCTCTGATCTTGATCTGTTCGTCGATGCGTCCCAGGAAGGCGATTTGGCCGTCGGGAAGCATGCGGGCCAGATCGCCGGTGCGGTAAAGACGCGCACCGGGAATGACGCTGAATGGATCAGCAATGAATTTCTCCTTGGTTTGTTGGGGAAGATTCAAGTATCCTCGACCCACGCCTGCTCCTCCGATCAGCAACTCTCCAGCAGTGTCGTTTGGCACAGGATTCAGTTGATCGTCAACAATGTGGATCTCAACATTTTCGATCGCCCGCCCGATGGATGGGAATTCCTCGACGTCCTCCGGATGAATCGTTCCCGAGGTCGCGACCACCGTGCACTCCGTTGGACCGTAATTATTAACGAGAGCAAAAGGAAGCCCCGCCGGAGGATAACGGTGTAGAGTGTCCGCACCTGTCAGCAAGAAGCGAAGGGCAGTGTGGGATGGCCAAGACAGGCCAAGCATGGACTCGGCCATAGCCGTGGGAAGGAAGCTAATAGTGACGCCTGTGTCCACCATCCAGTCGCGGAGACGGTCGGGAACTGTCCGAATGGCATCGTCCACGACATGGACGCTCGCGCCGGCCGTCAGATACGGCCACAGTTCCCAAACGGCGGCATCAAAGCCAGGGCTCGCGTGCAAGGTCGCCCGGTCGGCGGCCGTAGTCTTGAAGGCCAGCTGATGCCAGCGCACCAGATTCAGCAAATTGGCATGCGTAATTTGCACGCCTTTGGGCCGGCCCGTTGAACCTGAGGTGAAGATAAGATAGGCCAAATCCTCAGGGTCGGTCTGGACGTCGGGCGCAAGGAAGGGATGATTGGTAATCTCACCGTCGTCGGCATCTACGACAATTGTCTTCCAATTACCCGCCGGGAGCTTTTGGACCATAGAAGAGTGAGTCAGGACCACCGGTGCCGCCGAATCCTCCAACAGCATCGAGACGCGGCCGGCTGGATAACTCGGATCCAGAGGAACATATGCAGCTCCGGCTTTCAGCACGGCAAGTGCGGCAATTGCCAACTCGGCGGATCGCTCCAGAAAGAGGGCAACGGGAACTTCGGCTCTGATCCCAAGCGAACGCAACCGGTAAGCCAACTGGTTTGCACGCGCATTCAGTTCCCCGTAATAAAGCTCCCTATCCCCGACGACAACCGCAACCGCATCCGGGGTTGCGCTTGCCTGCGCTGCGACTAACTCATGTACACACATACGGCCAACCTAAGGATCTGAATTCTTGCAACTCAATCCGTGCCATTTGCCAGCTGCTAAATATTGATCACCTCGTCGCAATCCGGAGAGCGCCGCCTAAGCAGGCTGTTTCCCATCGAGTACCCGCTGCAGCAGACTCTGTAATTCCGTAGAAGAGAGATTATCCAGTTGTGCCAGCAACGCCTCTCGGCTAACGCCAGCGGTGCCTGGACGGCGCTGAAGAATAGGGGTACGTGCCTTCAGGCCGAGCGCCTGCGCCTTCTGCACCTCTACTGCCAGTCCCGCGATGGTCGGCGCCTCAAACACCGTCCTCACCGGCAACTCCACTTCGAACATCCGCCGGATCCGCGCCGTCACCTGCAGCACCAGCAACGAGTGTCCGCCTAGTTCGAAGAAGTCCTGCTCAATGCCCACGCGCTCCACATGAAGCAACTCCCGCCAGATCTCCGCCAGCTTGGTTTCCACTTCATTCCGCGGCGGGGACAGTTCCTCCTTCTCCAGCAGCGCGATTCCACCAGCCAAGGGTAGCGCCGCACGATTTACTTTCCCGTTCGACAGCAGCGGCAACTTTTCCACCCGCCAGTAACCGGCCGGGACCATATGTTCTGGCAGCTTCGTCCGCAGATAACGGCGCAAGTCTCCCGCACCAGGCGCCGCATTAACATCGTTCACCACAACATATGCTGATAGTTTCTGCTGCTCGCCTTCGCCGGTCACGGCAACGACCGCCTCACACACTCCAGCGTGGGAGGCCAGTACCGTTTCTATTTCGCCCAACTCGATGCGTAACCCGCGCAACTTTACCTGGCTATCGACTCTGCCCAGGTACTCGATCTCACCATTCGATCGGAAGCGTCCCAGATCTCCAGTACGATACAAACGCGGCGACCGCTCCGGCATGAGCCAGTTGGTCACGAATCGTTCTGCCGTCAGCTCGGGCCGGTTCAGATATCCACGCGCTAGCCCATCTCCTCCAACATAAATTTGCCCGCGTACGCCGATCGGGACCGGATTCCCACTCTCGTCCACCAGGAAGATCTGCGTGTTACTGATCGGCTTGCCAATTGCGACCGAAGAGGCTAAATCCCTGTCTGCAACCTCCTGGCAAGTGACATCTGCCGCGACCTCAGACGAGCCATAGATGTTGAGCAAGGTCGCGTCTGGGAATGCCTCGCGAAAGCGCTTAGCCAGGTCCGCAGGCAAGATTTCGCCGCTGCAGGACCAGAGTTTCAGTTCAGGCACACGTTGTTGCAGGTTCGGCGTCTGGTCCAGAAGTGTTCGCAACAACGAAGGAACAAGGACGATGCGAGTCACGCGCTCGTGGGCGACTATCCGCAGCATCTCCTCGGGATCACGCACTGCATCCTGCGGGATAATCACATTCGGAATCCCCGCCAGGAGCGAACCAAAGATTTCCCAGATCGAGTCGACAAATCCCAAGTTCGTCTTCTGGCAACAGACCTCCCCGGCCTTGAAGGGATAGGTCCGCCACATCCACGAAAAGCGATTCATCGAGGCCCGGTGCGTTCCTTCTACTCCTTTCGGAATGCCGGTCGAACCCGAGGTGTAGATCACATAAGCTCGCTGATCGCTCGAAGCTGGCGTGGAAGGATTAGTTAGGCGCTCGCTGCCACGGAAATCCCTCTGGGTGTCGATCTCCACGATATTCCGTGCGTTGCTGGGCAGCTGGTTTTTTATCGACGAATGAGTTACCACGGCGAACAGTGATGCGTCGTCGATCGTGAATCTCAGGCGTTCCAGAGGATATGCCGGATCAAGGGGAACATAGGCTGCTCCGGTTTTGAGCACTCCCAGCAGTGCGACCATCATTTCCGCGGAACGATCCAGAAAAATTCCCACCAGGGCGCCCGGACCAACCCCTTTGTCCATCAGCTTCTGGGCCAGCCGGTTGGCTTCGTCATTGACTTGACGGTAACTCCATTTGTCTTCTCCAAACAGCAACGCGGTCTTGTCTGGAGTGCGATCGACTTGCATTTCGAATGCCCTGTGAATGGGCACGTCCCGGGGATAGTCCGCAGCGGTCTGGTTCCACCCCGCCAGTACTTGCTGCCGCTCCTGGGCACTCATAATCGGAATCTGCGCTAGCGGCAAATCCGGATTCTCCACCCCCGCTGTTATCAACTGCTCAAGATGTCCCATCATCCTGAGAATTGTGGACTGCTCAAACAGGTCGGTGTTGTATTCGAACTGGCAGTGGAACTCGTCGTTTTCCCATACTTCGACGGACAGATCAAACTTGGCGATGCCAGCTTCGAACGGCATCTCCTTAATGCTCAGCCCTGGAATCTCGAAGACTTGTTTGGGAATGTTCTGAAAGGTGAACATCACCTGGAACAGCGGATGCGTGTCCAGAGACCTCTGAGGGACTAACTCATCCACCAGTTTCTCGAAGGGGGCGTCCTGATGCATGTATGCTTCGAGGGCGAATGACCGCACCTGGCGAATCAGGTCCCGGAAGCTCAAATTGCTGGCGAAATCGGTCCGGAAGACCAGGGTATTCACGAACAAACCGATCATGTTTTCGATTTCTACTTCGTGACGTCCCGCGATCGGCGTTCCAAGCAAAATGCTTTCCTGATTGGTGTACCGCCACAGCAAGGCCTGAAATGCAGCCATCGCCACCATAAACAGAGTGGACCGCTCGGCTTGCGCAATCGCTTTCAGCTTGGCCAGCATGGATCTATCCAGGCTGATCTCCTCTGTAGCGCCCCGCCAGCTGTGGGTCGCGGGCCGAGGATGGTCGGCGGGCAGATCGAGTAACGTGGGCGCGCCGGCCAGCTTGCTTTTCCAGTGCTCGACTTCATTCGTGAGCAATTCGCCACTCATGTACTCACGCTGCCACTGCGCGTATTCGGTGTACTGCAGAGGAAGCTCCGGAAGCTCCGGAACTTCACTCCTCGTGAGGGCGGCATAGCATTTCGTCACTTCGCGGAAAAGAAGGGCTATCGACCAGCCGTCGGTGATGATGTGATGCAGCACTAAGACCAGGAAATACTTGTCCGCCCCCAACCGGACAAGCACAGGCCGGAGCAAGGGACCTTCGCTCAGATCAAACGGCTTCTTCCCTTCCTCACTCGCAATGCGTAAAGCCTCAGATTCGCGCTCGGCTTCTGGGATGTCAGCCAAATCGATGATGGGGATATTTATATCCACATCCGACAAAACGACCTGTCTGGCTTCACCATCGACCGAATCGAAGACGGTCCGCAGCGAGGCGTGCCGCTGCACCACCATCTGGAAAGCCCGAGTCAGGACCTCAACGTCCAATGGGCCGATAATCCGGAAGGCGCGCGGTAAGTTATACGCCGCGGTTCCGGGCTCAAGTTGATCAAGAAACCACAGTCTCTGCTGCGCGAACGAAGCTGGGAACGCCGCTCGGCTCATCTGGTAGTTCCTTAGTTATTTCCGGCAGAAAGATATGGTGGTACTTTGAAGCCGATGTTCGATGTCAACCAGACCTAAAAGGTTGGCACCCCTGGGCTTCGCAGCCACCGGGAGCCCACAGGCTCCTGCCATAAGGATGCACCCTTGGAGGGGCTGAAAGCTAGAGAGAAAAGGCCCTCAAAAAAACCTTGTGCGACCTAGCCGAAAATAGGGTGTAATGCATCTTATTACGGCTTCTGGACTCTGATGGTGGGGTTGGCACGAAGTTCCTCGCCGAGTTTCAGAGCGTTGTTTCGAGCTGCAGATGTCACTCTCGTCACTTGGTCCTATAGCGGTCTGGCCACTTTGGCCTCGCCTACTCAGGTTTAATACTGATATCGCCTTATACCGCGACACATTAAAGTCCCAATGCTTTCCTGTAGTTAAACAGGTGCTAGCGCAACCGTGGCACTCGGAAGGGGTTAGTTCGGGGAGGGCCTGACCGCATGTTGTATGGGAGCCAGAACTTGGTGACTGGCGACGCACAAGAGAAGAACCTGCTGGCCAACCTGCTTCTGCAGGTAAGTCCGACTAATGTTTACTCGGCGTCTTTGGCCCAGCAGCGTCTGTGGTTTCTGCACCAACTGCAGGGTAGAAGCACTGCCTACAACGTGCATCTGGGACTGTGGTTGAGAGGCTCGCTCGATCTGTCAGCCTTGCAGGCTAGCTTCCAGGAGATGGTGAACCGCCACGACAGTCTACGCACCACATTCCGCCTCGGAGGTCGCAAGCTGCAGCAGGTGGTGCAGGAACACTACACCGCCAACCTCCCCGTCACCGATCTCACCAGCGCCGCCGACCCCTATGCCGAGGCGTACCAGTTTGCCCGGCACGAGGTCGAGGAACCCTTCGAGCTCAGCACGGCGCCCTTGTTTCGGGGACGTCTATTCCGGGTCACACCTCAGGACCATGTCTTTCTTTGCACCCTGCATCACATCATCACAGATGCCTGGTCCCTGCAGCTCTTCGCGAAGGAACTGGCCCTGCTTTACAGCGCCTTCTCCAGCGGCAGGCCGTCGCCTTTGCCGCTGCTTCCTATTCGATATGGTGATTTCTCGGAGTGGCAACTGGAATGGTTCCAAACCGACTCAGTTGAGCAGCAACTTGCGTATTGGAAAAACAAGCTCGGAGGTGCGCCGCCGCTTCTGGAGCTACCAACGGATGCGCCTCGGCCTCCCGAGCAAACATTCCAAGGCGCCAGTGAGGTAGTGGGAATCCCCAGCGAAATCATTGAGGGCATCAAGACCGTCGCAGCTCGTTGCCAGGCTACACCCTTCATGGTGCAATTGGCTGCATTCAAGCTCCTGCTCTACCGCTATACCCGACAGGATGACGTCCTGGTGGGCGTTCCGGTGGCGGGAAGGAACCGCGTGGAAACCGAGGGACTGATTGGATTCTTCGTCAACACGCTGGTACTGCGCGATGACCTGTCCGGAAATCCCCGCTTCACGGAACTAGTCTCACAGGTCCGCGAAACAATTCTGGGCGCATTCTCCAATGTGGACGTTCCCTTTGAAAAGATAGTCGAAGTCCTTCAGCCCGAACGCAATCTGGCTTACAACCCGATCTTTCAGGTCATGTTTGCCACGATAAAGTCCGCTGTACGATCGCACGAATTCGGTGACTTGACGGCCTTTCCGTACGTAGTCAACACGGAAGCGTCAATCTTTGATCTGAGCATGACATTGATTGAGGATATCGATCGGCAGTGGTGGGCGCAGGTCGAGTACGCCACGAATCTGTTTAAGCAGGAGCGGGTCGTCCGGATGCTGAGCGACTACACGTCGCTTCTGCGGGCCGTCGCAACCAGCCCCGAGGCACACATTCTTGAGCTGCCTGTCCCGAGCATGCCCGGGCCTGTGGACATGCTGGTGCAGTCCTCCGCAGATAAGCGGAACAAAGCCAACCAAAGCAGTTCGCAATCTCCTTCTGCTCGCAGGCCCTCGGAAAGACGGCTGGAGCCTCTCGACCAGGAAGAAACGTTCCTTGTAGAAATCTGGAAACACGTTCTTGGACTGCAGGAAGTCGGAGTTCGGGACAGCTTCTTTGATGTGGGAGGACATTCATTAATCGCAGCCCGCCTGATCGCGACTATTCACGAGATCACCGGCCGGAAGATCCCGGTGTCTGCGATCTTTCGCGCCCCGACGATTGAAGCCTTCGCACCACTATTGCGCGACGATACCAGCGCACAGCCTGATCCGCTGCTCATGCCATTGCAGGAGGGCGATGACGCAAGACCATTCTTTGCCATTGCTGCACCGGGTGTCGATACATTTGGGTTTTCGCTGCTCGCCCGTCACATGGGAAAAGACCAGTCCGTTTACAAAGTACAGGGACTCGAACCCCTGGTGTGGGGACGCCCCTTTACCAAGGATGAACTGCGCTCCCTGGCCAAGCAATACGTGGCTGCGATGAGATCCCTGCAGCCACACGGACCTTACTTTCTTGGAGGCATGTGTGAGGGTGTTCTGATCGCGCAGGAGATCGTTCTCGAGCTCGAATCTCAAGGCGAGGAAGTGGGGGTTTTCGCAATCTTTGACACCTGGGTGCTCGAGAATTCGCAAATCCGACCGCTCTGGGCCATCGACTATTGGCGGCAAAGATTTCAGGTCTTCCGCAGTCTTTCCCGTGAGCAGCAGCTCGCCACCGTGAAGAGAGTTCTAAAACGCCTGTTTCTGATGAATGGGAACACTCCCGATAGTGGATGGAATCGGGTATATTGGCCGGGTGAGGGGTTCCAGCAGCCGCAATTCCATGCCCCCGTGCTTCTCTTGAAGAGGACCAGACAGCCTTACTACTACGTCCGCGACCGGGAAATGGGCTGGGGCGCTCGCTCGTTGGGCGGCGTCGAAATTTGCGAAATCGATTGCGCGCACGATGAGCTGTTACGACAGCCGCATGTGGGGATTGTCGGCCAAATACTGGCCGACAGACTGCAGACAGTCGGAGGCAGTCAGACCCCATCATCATCAATGATCTCTTTTGCCTAGATTGGGGTTTTCCGAGTTCATTTCCGACACCTTGGGAAGCATCTTGAAAAAAGTGGAGCCAGGGATAAGTACGCTCCCGGATCGGGTCGCGGGATCGTCCGTTGCATCCTCCGGTCAGGAGCCGGCACTACCCGCCCACTGGGAATCGCAGGCAGGCGCGCGTCTTGCGTCCGTCCGTCCCATTAAGGTCATTCGCCCTCCCGCATTCTCAATCCGTACGGTGTTCGGCGGTTTGCAAACACTCGTCCAGTACTCAGACCTGCTTTGGATATTGAGTCTTTTCCGGCTTAAAGTTCGTTACAAACAGTCAGCCCTCGGCTGGGTGTGGGCTGCACTCCAGCCGCTGGCCTTGATGAGTATCTACACCATTCTTTTTACTCGCGTCACTAAGGTGGCAACCGGCGGCATTCCCTATCCTCTGTTCGTATTGTGTGCGCTTCTGCCGTGGATATTCTTTTCCAGCTCAATTTCCAATGCGGTGCACGGCCTGGTTCTGTACCCAAGTCTGCTCACCAAGATGTATTTTCCGCGCGAGATCATTCCCCTTTCTTACCTGGCGGCCGGCTTTGCTGACTTTCTTATCGGGAGCCTGATCCTTGGTGGATTTATCGCTCACTACCGGGTCTCGCTAACCTGGAACCTGCTTTTTGCGATTCCCCTCGTGCTCGTGCTTGCCAGCTTTGCCGCAGCCATTGCCTTGTTCTTCTCGGCCATTCAGGTTCGTTTCCGGGATGTTGGCCTCGCTATGCCGCTGTTGCTGCAGGTTTGGATGTTCACGATCCCTGTTGTCTACTCGATAGAGTCCGTGCCAGTGCGGTTTCGAAAGCTGTATTTGCTCGATCCGATCGCGGGCCTGATCGAGAACTTCCGCACCGTGGTTCTCCGAGGCGCCAAGCCTGACCTGGCAAGCCTGGCCATATCGGCCGCGATTGCATTTGCCGGCCTGGTCGTCGCCTACGCTTACTTCAAGTCGTCTGAAGCCACCATGGCCGACGTGATCTGAAATTTATGATCGACATAAAGTTGGATCGAGTATCGAAACAGTACCGGTTGCGAACCACCGGCAACTCGCGTAGACGCTGGTATTCGGGCGCCTTCAGAAAGCGATCCAGTGGGATGTGGGCGCTGCGTGACGTCAGTTTTCAGGTTCAGCAGGGAGAGGCCCTCGGCATCGTCGGACACAACGGCGCCGGCAAAACAACGATCCTGAGAATTCTCTCCAGTATCACGACTCCCACGGAAGGCGAGATCACCGTTCGCGGAAGACTGGCTGCCCTGGTGGACGTGAGTTCGGGCTTCCATCCCGAGCTTACGGGACGGGAGAATATCGATCTCCACGGCGCGATGCTCGGCATGCGTCGCTCCGAGATACGCAACAAGCTGGAGAGTATCATTGAGTTTTCGGGCGTCGGCCAATACATCGATGTACCGGTAAAGCGCTACTCCTCAGGAATGCATGTCCGGCTGGGCTTCTCCATCGCCGCACATCTGGAACCCGACATCCTGTTGCTCGACGAAGTCCTGGCGGTCGGAGACGCTGCCTTCCAGGCGAAATGCCTGGACCGCATTGCCGAACTGCGAAAGGCCGGCCGGACCATCGTCTTCATCTCGCACGATCTCGCTGCCGTGTATCGTCTCTGCGATCGGGCCCTGTTGCTGAATCATGGCCGTGTCGTCGCGGATGGGCCTCCCCGGCAGGTCATCGATGAGTACCAGCAGATGACTTTCGGCAATGACGCGACGCCGGGCGAAATAGGAACCGAGCCGACGGCGGCAGCGCAATGCACAAGCATCTCTTTCTTGTCCGGCGACTCTAACGATGGCATTCGAACCGGCTACCCTATGGTGGCTCGACTCGGATACCGCGCCCGGCAGACCATCCCAGGGGCTGTGTTTCGGATCTCGATCTACTGGCCTAGCGGATATTTGTGCGCTCAGCTCACGACCGAGTCATCGCATGGAGGCGTCGACCTGGAGCCGGGCGAGGGAAGAATCGAGTTCCAGTGCCCGGTACTGCCCGTTGTGCCTGGGCTTTACCGGGTCGACCTTTCGATCGAGTTGAACGGCCAGGAGATCGACGCCCGGCAACGCTGTGCCACTCTTCACGTGGGACCAGGAATATCTGTTTCAGGGGATTTCTACATTGAGAACTCGTGGAAGCTGACTGGGGGGACGTCCTCGGAAGGAAGCAACCGCCAATATCACTGATCGAACGTCGCTGTTTGGCACCCTTTTCGTTTGCAGCTTTACGACTAAGACTCAGTAGTGTGTCAGCGAAGTACCGTTCAACGCCGCCAGGATCAGCGTTCCTGCGTAGGCGTTATCGGTGGCGACCGAAGTCTTGAAAGTCATCCCGGTTCTCCAGCTCGCCGGGGCCTCCGGGTGCACGCCCGCGAGCATGACCCACCCTTTTCCAGAGCTCCCCTCGACGATCGCCGGGGTGCCGTCGGGATACTTGCCTACGATGTAGCCCCATCCGGAAAACTGGGGTCCATCCTGCCAGTACTGATCGAGTGCAGTGGCACCCTTGCTGGAAATCGAGGCCGCTTCCTTGTGGATCCCTTTGTTGTAGTCGGCGTAGAAGTTGAACCATACACCCGAGGTGAGATTCAGGCCGTTGTAAATCGAGTAACCGCCGAAGAATCCCCCGGCGCAGATGCCCAGGTAGTGCAGGCCGTCATTGATGACCGCGTTGTGGATGTTGGTGGTAGTGCTCGATTTCAGATTGTTGCCGATGGTGATCGAGTTTCCGCCCGGAACAATCAGCAACTTGTAGCCCTTCAACGTGGTCTCGGACATGCCGTTGAGCTGCGAGGAATTCGCTGTCGAGTACGTCAAACTGTTGGCACCGAGGATGGCTTCGACCGCAGACACATCGGAAGCGGACGTGCCCGTCCCGGTGAAAAGAAGGATGGACGGTGTGACCGACGAGTTCAGGGGCACGGCTGCGGCTTTCGCAGGCATCCCCACCGTGGTGTGTGGAGTTCCGCAGGCGGTAAAGGCGACTGGAAGAAGAGCCGCCAACGCAATGATTAAGACTCGATGAAGTTTATTTGCAGCAGGCGTGGCAAACGCGAGCACGGTTACTCCCCCTTTGGCTAGTTTTTTAGCTTGCTACCGGCAGACCTTGTGTCAGCGGACTTGCTGGGAGTTCCGCTGAACCCGAACGAAGACGAAGTTGGCTTGTTTCTTGTGATTTTAGACAGCCCTAGGGAAAAGGAAAGTCACAGTAGTACATGCCGCGGGAGCACACAGGTACAGGGGATGGGCGCGCGAAAGTCCAGTTCTAACGGCGAGCGTAGTCAGCCAATCTCAACTCATCTGTTGAGTTCAGGGCGGCCGACAAGACCGGGGTTGGCCTGAGTTCTATCGGGAGGGAATCGTCTCTTAGGGGCGGGCGGATGCTTTTTTCAGTGAGGCCAGCAGATGGTCTTCGAGCCGTTCGGACTTTGAGACCACGTCTGCAATACCTGCGGCGCGGGCGTCTTTCAAAAGCTGGCCACCCGTTTACATCGTGAACATCACCATCGCGGTGCCGGGGGAAAAGAGTGTGATCTGCCGCGCCGCTTCAAGCCCGTTCATGACCGGCATCTGCAAGTCCAGGATCACGATGTCAGGGAGCAGCTCTTTGACTTTATCGACTGCCACCCTGCCGTCCTCCGCCTCGCCACATACCTGCCAATCGGATTCCTGCTCGATCCAGCTGCGGAGTGAACGGCGCATAGTCGCATTGTCATCGACAATCAGAATGGTGTGGGGCAGGCCTACTTTCCCCCTTTACAAGCTGCTGGCCGGGCCGAGTCAACTTAGGTCGACGGACGGCGACGAGGAAGGGAGATTTAACCCTAGTCCCTAAGGACGATCAGGGCCATGCAGCGGACACCGTACGATACCGTACCATCTTTGTCCGGTGCAGGACATTATGCGCGGACTGAATGCTCGGACTGGGCCGCGGCAAGCTCACCTCGCGCGCCCCGTCCACCACAGGACTCTTCCGACGATGCGCCACTCCGAGCCTGCTGTAACCGGAACCGCTTCGTACTCTCGACGGTCGGAGACCAAGGCGTCCATATGATCGAATCGGATTAAGCGCGAGATCAACAATCCCTTCTCTTTGTGGGTTGCCACGACAATCTGGCCGACCAGGTTGCCGTTTTCTGTATCTGAGGTGTCGACCGCGATGATGTAGCCATCCAGGATCAGCGGGGACATCGAGTCCCCTTTCACTCGCAGGCACAGGGTGGAAGCGGGATTGGGACACCACTCCTCCGGGGCTGCTAACACGGATTCAGGCGGGCTCTCGGCGAGGTCAATATTGTCGCCGCGGGAACCGGGTGTCCCGGCGTGGACCGGCAGCAGGGGGAGAACAACGAGATTCGCCTTCTTCAAGGACTGCTTCTTGCCGCTGCCGGCATGAACCAGCGCCACATCCAAAGTTCGATTCCGGGCGAATTGACGGCGGGCCTCTGGCAGCACGCGTGCGACATCCGACGGACGAAGGCCGGCCCGCTTCCAGAAAAACCAGCAGAGCGTGGCGTCCGCCAGATTTCCCAGGCGGAGGTACATCTCTCCCGTCGGTTCCGCCGCGCCACGCTCCCAGCGGGAAACCGCCATCGCGGACACACCCAACCGGCTCCCGAACTCCGCCTGACTCAGTTCGCGGCTGCGCCGGACCAGTTCAATCTTACGGGACCATTCCGGAGAGTCGATTTCGGATCTTCGACGCATGACCTGCCACTACAAGCTAATGATAGTTCCGGTCCCATTCAGTAGAGCAAACATTTTCGCACTCAAGGGCCCGTACCCACACTGTACGCTAGCGTACACCTTTCTGCAGAGAGTTGGGAATCCTCAAGCTAATCTAACCAATTGGACTAGTATTGCGCGTTACTATGAGGTAAGGTTGAGGTGAGCTGTTTTCCTAGAACATCTTCGGCAATGCTGTCTGAGACACGGAACTTTGCGAAATCAGACAGATGTTGGTTGCGCAAAGAGCCGTCATGGTAAACACGACTTCCGAGTTTTCTTCCAGGTTCACCCCCAAGCGCTCTTCCAGCGGCATCGATCCGGGCTCGATTCGTAACGAAGTTCTACTCTCCTTGCCTCCTAAAGAATCTGACGCGTTGTTCTCCGAACTGGAATTCCTGGAGACGAAATCGTATGACCTGTTGAATGAAATTGGAGAGCCCATTGAGTATTGCTATTTCATGAACACAGGTATGACTTCCATCCTGAGCATCATGAACGATGGCAAGGGAGTTGAAGTCGGACTGACCGGAAAAGAGGGATTCGTTGGTTTGCCCCTGGTGGTGGGTTTGAAAACGAGCGCAACCCGGGCCGTGGTGCAGATTTCCGGTACCGCGTTTCGGATCAGCGCCGCAAATTTGGCGCGGACGCTGCGCAAGTGCCCGCAACTGGAAAAGAAGCTGAACCGCTATTCCCAGGAACTGGCCCTGCAATCGGCGCAGGTGGCCGCCTGCAATCGGTTGCACGAAGTCGAACAACGCCTGGCGCGCTGGTTGCTGATGAGCCAGGACCGAATCGACGGGGAGGTGGTACGTCTGACCCAGGAATTTCTCGCCCACATGTTGGGAACACGGCGGGCCAGTGTAACCGTGGCGGCTGGAACCCTGCAAAAGGCCGGCTTGATCAAGTACTCGCGGGGAGTCGTAAAGATTGTGAACCGAGGCGGACTGGAAGCTGCCGCCTGTGAATGCTACGAAATTTTGACCCGGCAGTCTCGAAACTGGCGGAACGAGTCGGACTCATGATTCTCCGTAGGGCAATCGCATATCGTGCGCTTGCGTACCGACAAAGAAAGCGGGTTGCTTTTAGTCTTTAGCAGACGGGAGCACTCCAAACCGGAGTCGCAAGGATGGAGGATTCTCCATGCGAACTACAGTTCAGCAAATGGATCAGGTTGACCTGGTGACCCGGCAAAATCAGTCGAGCACGTTCCCTACATCGCGCGAAGTGCTGCACAGTTGGAAGGAAATCGCTGCGGAACTTGATCGCGGCGTCAGGACAGTGCAACGCTGGGAGCGAACCCTGCAGCTACCCGTTCGCAGACTTGGCGACGGACCTCGTTCCCCGGTTTTCGCCTTCAAAGATGAATTGCGTTTCTGGCTCAGGGCCCGGGGAGGCACTGGTGCGAACGGCAATTCGTCACCGTCTCACGCTGAGACTGACAAGGTTGAGCCATCGTCTGGCTCGAAGGGGTCTCCTCACAAGGTTAAGAGTTCATCCGTGCGGTACATTCGCGAGAAAGCCGAAGCCAAATCACGGATTATCCAATCAATCAGGGACTTTTTTGACGATGCCCAGTCCGCCCGTCAAAAGCAGCAGGAGTGCACACGCTGCGGATCTCTCATGCAGTTTCTTGACCGCGATTTCTGGCTCTACGGAACTGGGATGAAGTGGAAGATTCCGGTCCAGTATTGTCCTGCTTGCGATCCGGAACTCTTGGGCTCCTTGCAGCCGCCCGGCAGCGTCCACTGATTTCCGGTCGGTCTCAACTCTGAACGAGAACTCCGCAGCTTCGCTCAACGTTTTCCCATGCAATGTTTCTCTTCACCGAAATACGTCTTCGCTACGCCCCAAGGCTGCTGAACAGCCGTTTCCGCGCGGTGAAGCCGTGGGATCTGGCCATCATTGAAGAGAAATGACTGGAATCGTTAGTTGTCGAGATGTTGACAGACTCCAGAGGTACATAGAACCAAGACAATCACTTTAATCAGGCCCACCGCTCCTCCACAATCAGGATAGCGTTGCTTGGCCTGTTGTGCAGCGCCGCCCTCGTCGAAAGTTGCTCTTTGTCAGAATTGAATTGTTTCCGGTCCGGAGCTTCACCCTCGGTGTGCCGGGACCGAAAGCTGTGTGCTCAACGCTAGACTTTTACAAGTCAAGACCTGGGGAGAAGTGCTATGTCGGGGCAAGTCATTCTGTACTTTGAGGATCAGGCGGACGCGTTGCGCTTCGCCCTGGCCGCGGGCTCGGTAATGTCGGGGGACGACTCTCGCGCGACCGATGACTTGGTGCAAGAAACAACGCGTGTGACGCGCATCCGGCTGGACGCGGCAAACGGAGGCAAGGTCAGAAAGCCGAGATCGCCGGAACGTGCCGCGTAGCCAACTTCCGCGCGGGAGCGGATTTTCGATGACGCCGTGAGTTCTCTCCTGCCGAAACCGTTGCCCCACCGCGCGCGCAGAACGACCAATAACTTCTAGGCAGTCCCTGCGTTCGTGAATGCCTCAAGCGCATCCGACAGGGTCGGGAACATGAGAAAGATTTCCTCGACTTTCGTGATCTCAAATACCTTCATGACCCGTTGATTCACGCCCGTGAGAGCCACGCGCCGTCCCGCCTTCTGGCACGACGTATAGGCACTAACCAGTGACCCGAGGCCCGAAGAGTCCAGGTAAGGCACGCCGCTGAAATCCAAAATCATGGTAGGAGCGTTTTCGCGCCGAACGGCGTTGAGAAACGGAGACACGTTCTCCATGGTCAGGGGACCGCGCAGGCTCAGCACTCCCCGGTCGACGTGCTCGATCTCAAGCGTCTCCGACGCCATAGAGCGGAGATTCTAGGCTCAATAGCCAGCCAGTTCAACCCCTGCGACACACCAGGACACACCAGGCCCGGTCTTAAATAACTCTTCAGTGACTATCCGGTCCTGCGGGTCGAGAGCAAATTCAGAATCTCGCGTAGCCCCTGGCGGATGTGCTTTAGCTCGGCGGCAGAATGCGCGGGAAAGGGAATGGCCGCCTGTGTGGTGTCGGACTTTGTCTCCGACCGCAGGTGTTGTCGTGCGCCGGAGATGGTGAAGCCCTGCTCGTAAAGCAGTTGCTTGATGCGCAGCACGTTTTCGACATCGCGCTTGCGGTACATGCGCTGTCCGGTGCTGCTCTTGACCGGCTTCAGCTGCGGGAACTCGGTTTCCCAAAAGCGCAGCACGTAGGCCGGTAAGCGGCACAGGGTCGCCACTTCTCCGATGCGGAAGTAGAGCTTATCCGGAATGAAGATCTCGGCTGCCTTGTTTTTACTGGTGCTCTTCTTCCTAGCGGTCATAGTCAGCACGTCTGCAGTTCGCCTATTGTGACACAGGTTTAAAAATTACAAGAGAGATTTTCGCCATGCGGAAAAGCATCGGAGTTGCCGAGTGCCACCCCCCAAATGAGCGAACTGCAGACCCTAGTGACCTAACGTTCTCATAGTTGATCCCGAGTCCTGCTAGCTGAAACTCTGACTCCGCCGCTGCCGGCTGAAAACGGAAAAGCCTCTTAAGAGGTGCTTCTCTCAAGAGGCCGGTGAAATTTCGTTGTACTGCGAGCTGTTGCCTCGCCGACGGTTAGTGTTTCTTTTTCTTTTTTGCTTTCTTCTTCGTTGCCATGAAGGTTCCTCCGTGAACGATTTTTCCCTTGAAAGGGTGTTAACGACCGGGGGCCCGTTTTCTCTAAAGGCGAACCCAATTTGTAGTGTGGTAAGCCTCCATAACCCAAGATATTGCGGCAAGGTGAAAGCAGTGTCAACAGAATTCTGTGTTCTACTTTTCGACCCTGCTGATTAGGAGAACGTCCTCCGTCGCCGATCGTCGGTCGTCGGTCGTCAGCCGACGATGGTTTTGCCAACGACCAAGGCGAACGACCAACGACCGGTAGTACACTGCGCTCGATGCCGCGTGATCCGGTTGAACTGGAAATCTTCAAGAATCTCTATCACTCCATCGCCGAAGAGATGGGCGCCGCATTGCGCCGCACGGCATTTTCTCCCAACATCAAAGAGAGACGCGACTACTCCTGCGCGGTTTTTGATGGCGACGGAGAGGTCATCGCCATGGGAGACCACATGCCGGTGCACCTGGGATCGATGCCGATGTCGGTTCAGGCCGCCATCGGCGCTTGCGAGATGCAACCGGGCGACATAGTCATGCTCAACGACCCATTTCGCGGAGGGACGCACCTACCGGATATCACTCTGGTAGCTCCAGTGTTTGTGAGGGGCGGGCACCTTCGCCCGCGCAAAGCCGTAAACCATCCCGACTTCTACGTAGCATCTCGGGCGCATCATGCTGACGTGGGCGGCGCATATGCAGGATCGATGGGACTCTGCCGCGAAATCTATCAAGAGGGATTCCGTATCCCTCCCGTGAAGATCATGCGTGCAGGCGTAGTGGATCGCGACGTGCTCTCCCTGCTGCTGAACAACGTACGCACTCCCGAGGAGCGCGAAGGCGATCTGGGCGCGCAGATCGCAGCGTGCCATACCGGGGGCGAGCGGCTGCGAGAAATTTGTGCGCGCTATGGGCTTGAGAAAACGAAGGTCGCAGCCGACGAACTGCTCGACTATTCCGAGGAACTCATGCGCGCCTTTCTGCAGAGAGTGCCCCCGGGGACGTATCTCGCAGAAGATTTTCTCGATAACGACGGGATCAGCGATAAACCGGTGAAGATCGCAGTAAGGGTGAAGGTTGCGCGGGAAAAACCGGCAATCCAGAGTTCCGGTCGAAGACCTGTCTCCAGGCCGCCGGTGGTTGCCGTTGACTTCACGGGCAGCGATCCGCAAGTTGAGGGCAGCATTAACGCTGTCGAAGCGATCACCTATTCCGCTTGCTTCTATGTTTTCCGTTGCCTGCTGGCCGAGGACATCCCCGCCACTGCGGGACTCATGCGCCCGATTCAGGTGATCGCGCCGCCAGGAACGATCGTGAATGCTCGCCCGCCCGCGGCCGTCGCCGGAGGCAACGTAGAGACTTCCCAGCGACTCGTCGACGCCCTGATGCGCGCACTGGCGCAGGCAATCCCAGACCGCATCCCCGCGGCTGCTTCGGGCACCATGAACAACCTCACCATCGGCGGAATCGATCCCGGTACTGGTAAGCCCTTTACGTATTACGAGACCATCGCCGGAGGCATGGGTGCAAGGCCAGGCCGGGACGGCGTTTCCGGCGTCCACACCCACATGACCAACTCGCTCAACACGCCCGCCGAAGCCTTGGAATATGCGTATCCTCTGCGCGTGCGTCGCTACTCGTTGAGGAAAGAAAGCGGCGGCAAGGGCGAGCATAGCGGTGGAGATGGCATCGTGCGCGAGATCGAGGTGCTGACCGACTGTGAAGTCACTCTGCTGGCGGACCGACGCGAGCGCGGCCCTTGGGGACTGGCTGGAGGATCGCACGGAGCCCGCGGGACAGCGGAGATCGTTCGCCACGACGGTTCGGTTGAATCAATGCCCGGCAAGTTCAGCGCGCGTCTGAAGAAAGGTGGACGGATCAGGATCGAAACGCCAGGCGGCGGCGGCTGGGGAGAGAGTTCTTGATTGAACTGAGAGGAGTCTATGCACGTCGTCAAATCGGTTGGAGTAATGTCAGTGGCCAAGATCATGGGGTTGATCTACGGCTGTAGGGACTGATCTTCGCTCCATTTTTTCTGCTCATGGGATTGCTGGGGTCGTTGGTCGGCGAACAGAAGTCTCCCTTCGCAGGAGTCTTTGGAGTCGTGATCGCGATCCTCATGCCCCTGATGTACGGCGCGATGGGATTTGTGACGGGCGCAATCGGCGCGTTGCTCTACAACTTGTTTGCTAAATGGCTGGGTGGGTTCGAAGTGGAGGTGGAGGTGGAGGCGCGGCCAGTAACGATCGTAGCTCCGTACCCGATCGTTCCTCCCGCAATTCCGAGCATCTAATTCTTTGATCTGATATGGCTGACGATATTGCTCCTCACTACCTGGACGAAGCTCGCCGCCAGATGCGTGGCTACAAACGCCTCGGCGAAGGCGCGATGGCGCAACTCCAGGATCAGGATTTCTTCGTCACACTCGGCCCGGAATCGAACTCGGTCGCGATTCTGGTGAAGCATCTCGCCGGCAACATGCGCTCCCGTTTCACCGATTTCCTCACCACCGACGGCGAGAAGCCCGACCGCTTTCGCGACCAGGAATTTGAGTTGACGGCCGCAACCACCCGCGCAGAGGTCATGCAATGGTGGGAAGACGGTTGGGAGCGCGTGTTGGCTGCCATCGGAAGCCTTCAGCCCGAAGACGTGATGCGGACCGTGACGATTCGCGGAGAGCCCCACACCGTGCTGCAAGCCATCAACCGCCAAATTGCGCACTACGCCCACCACATCGGGCAGATGTTATTTCTGGCCAAGCACCTGCGATCCAGCGAATGGAAGTCTCTGAGCATTCCACGCGGAAAGTCTGAGCAGTACAAGACCGCTCCCTCCAAGTCCGAATGAGGCGTGCCACGGGAAAGGTGAGCCGGCTCTGTGTCCTTCGTGGTTAATCGTTGCACTTTCCCCTGCGAGACAGCAGAGCATATGAGGACACCCAGTGCTAGAATCATACGTTTTGTGTTTGATCTGTAATTCATAAGGTATTCGTCATGCAATCCACCATGCTCGCTGTCGTCAAGCCGACAGCTGCCCCAGGCGCTGAAATGCGCGAAGTCAAAGTTCCAAGCTTTGGGCGGACCGATGTCCTGGTCAAAGTCAAGGTCGCCTCGATCTGCGGAACCGACCTTCACATCTATAACTGGGATCGCTGGGCGCAGAACCGCATTCGCCCCCCTCTCATTCCCGGACACGAGTTCTGCGGCGAGGTGGTCGCCTACGGCGATGAGGTGACCAGCGTCAAGGAAGGCGATTTCGTTTCTGCCGAGATGCACGTAGCTTGTGGCAAATGCCTACAGTGCCGCACCGGCGAGGCGCACATCTGCCAGAACGTGAAGATCATTGGTGTGGACGCCGACGGCGCCTTCGCCGAGTACGTTGTGATTCCCGAGTCCAACATCTGGAAGCTGGATCCGGCGATTCCGCAGGAATATGCCTCCATCCTCGATCCACTCGGCAACGCCGTGCACACCGTCCTGGCGGGAGAAATTGCGGCCAAGAGCGTAGCCATCACGGGCTGCGGCCCTATCGGCCTGTTCTCGATTGCCGTGGCCCAGGCAGTGGGCGCGACCAGCGTATTTGCCATCGAAGTCAACGAGCACCGCGCCAAAGTCGCCCGCGCGATGAAAGCGGACTACGTGCTGAACCCTGCAAAGGAAGATGTTCGTGCAATCATCGCGGAGAAAACGGGCGGGCCGGGCGTCGACGTCGTGCTCGAGATGGCCGGGCATCCCGACTCGATTCGGACCGCCTTCGACATCGTCCGCCGCGGCGGAAGAATTTCTCTGCTCGGACTGACCTCGAAGCCCATCTCCGTGAATTTCTCTGAAGACATCATTTTCAAAGGCGTCACCGTGCACGGCATCAACGGGCGCCGCATGTATCAGACCTGGTACCAGATGACCGCGCTGCTCAAGAGCGGTAAGCTGGATTTACATCCCGTGATCACCGATCGAATTCCCATGAAAGATTTTCCAAAGGCCATGGAGCGGCTAAAGACCGGCGAGGCAAGCAAAATCCTGATCTATCCCAACGGAGTGAGGTGACCATGTGGTCCCGAAGGGGACTCACCCGCGAACTTAGTCACTTCCGCCGATGAGCGCGGATCAGAACCAGGCTAGCTGAGAGGACTGAGGCAGGCATACGAAGATGGAGATCGCAAGCTGGAATAGACATGGCCGTAGTTGGATTTTCTGGATCCCCACTCTCGCCGGCAGGAAGTTCGTCAATCGGTCCTCGCTGCCAAGGATCGTTGTTGGGGCGGCGCTTCTCGTCGCAGGATCGCTGGCTCTTCCCGCCCAGGATGCCAAACTTGCTCCCGAGAAGCGCACCCAGATTGAACAAGCCATCTCGAAGTTCATGGCGGCCAATCAGGTTCCCGGCCTGTCCGCCGCTGTAGTGGAGAATGGCCAGTACGCCTGGTCCGCTGGATTCGGCATGGCCGATCTCGAGGGATTCGTACCCGCAACCTCGCAGACCCTCTACCGACTGGCCTCCGTCTCTAAACCGCTCACTGCCGTGGCGACGATGCAACTCTCTGAACGCGGAAAGTTGGACCTCGATGCACCCGTGCAGAAGTACTGTCCTGCGTTTCCTCAAAGGGAAGCTCCGATCACAACCCGCCTGCTGCTCGCGCATCTCAGCGGCATTCGCCATTACAAGTCGGAGTCGAACGACGATCCCGAAGTCGGGAATATCAAACATTTCGATGACCCGATTCGCGGCGGGCTGCAGTTCTTTGCCAACGACCCGCTGCTGGCGAAGCCAGGCACAAAGTTCAGCTACACGACGCACGGATACACCGTCGTAGGTTGTGCCATCGAAGGCGCATCGGGCGCGAAGTATACGGACTACATGCGGGAGAACATTTTTCTGCCCGCCGCCATGACGCACACCGTGGCAGACGACCGCTACGCGATCATCCCATATCGCACGCGCTTCTACCACAAAGACAACTCCGGCGCGGTGGTCAACGCTGAATTTCTGGATTCGAGCTACAAGATTCCCGGCGGCGGGTGGTTGTCTTCAGCCGACGACATGGCGCGCTTCGAGGTTGCCATACTGACCGACCGCCTGATTCGCCGCGCCCGTCGCGATGTGATGTGGACCCCGCAGAAACCCACCGATGGCTCCGAGAATAGCTACGCTCTCGGCTGGGGATGGAATAGTGGCAAAAAAGCCGGCCTGAACGACGTGGGCCACGGCGGAGGTCAGCAGGGCACCAGCACCTTCATCATGCTCGTCCCTGATCAGCGAGCTGGAGTGGTGATCCTCATCAATATGGACAACGTGGACGTCGCCGCTCTAGCCTCCGATGTGATGAAGATCGTCGTCGCCCCGAGCGACGCTCCTCGACACTAGGCTCATGCGCCACAAATCCATCACGTAGTTAAGCTGTTATCCTGACCCTGAGCTAGTCGAAGGGGAAGGAGCCTATGCACTCTGCTCGCAGCGGATGGCGGAGTTCCTCACAGCGAGCATGGCTTTCTTAGGGCTTCAGTGCCCGCAATGATAAGGATGCCCTTTAAGAATCGTGAAAGCCCGATAAATCTGCTCCAGCAAAACCACCCGCGCCAGCTCGTGCGCCAGCGTCATCTTTCCCAACGACAGAGTGATCTGTGCCGCAGACCTGGCTTCGTCACTGAACCCGTTGGCGCCGCCGATCGCGAAGACCAACGGCAGCGGATTGCGGTCCTGATAGTCCCCAAGAAACTGCGCGAATTGCTCAGAAGAGAATTCCTTGCCGCCGGACTCCATGAGCACCAGGTTCGCTTTCTCGTTACTTGCAGATTTTTGGCCCTTCCCTGAAGGAGCAAAGGCGCACCTCTCCAGCAGTGCTGCTTCGTCGCGGGCGGCAATCCCCTCAACCGAAATGTAGTGTCCAATGCGTCTAAGATACTCGTCTGTCAGCGACTGGATCGCCGGTTCCTTCGTCTTGCCAATCCAGACGACTTTGATCTTCACCGCGCCTTCGACCCCGACACGAACACGACGGTTGCACCAAATGCAACTTTTTCTCCGTCGAAGTATTTTCTGACCGCGGCATGCGCTTCTTCGTGAATGCGGGGCCACATTTCCGGCGGCACTCGCTCCAGCATCGGACGGAACGGAACCGAAACGGACTGTAGCTGCTCCCAGACTTCTTCAACCGGCCCCGGCCAAGTCCAGGGCAGCGTCCTTGTTTCTTCCTCTATGCCGGCGAATCCCGCTTCACTTAGCACTGCGGACAAGCTGCCTGACTCCGCAAACCGAAATGGATCCGGACCGCCCGGCTGCAGCAGCAGTCCACCTACGTGGCGATGCACCACTCCGAGCATGCTCTGCCAGAACGGTTGTTCGAAGCTTCCCCAAGCCAGAAAGCACGCGCGCGCTCCCGGCCGCAGAACTCGATGCAGGTCGTGAAACGCCAGAACCGGATCGCGGAAGAACATCACTCCGAAGCGTGAAGTAGCCAGATCGAAGCTGTTGTCCGGGAAAGGCAGGTTATGCGCGTCGCCGGCGTGGATGCCGAAGTTCCTGAGGCCGCGCTCGTCGGCTCGCCGCTTTGCAATCTCGAGGACCTCCGGACTGAGATCCAGCGCGGCGACACGGCCCCGTTCACCAACACGCAGCGCCAGAGTTATCGCGGGCTCGCCAGTGCCGCTGGCCAGATCGAGCACCTGCATCCCCAGGCGCGGTTGCGCAACCTCAACCAAGGCATCCGTAACTGCCTGGCCCATCGCGGCCGATTTCGCTTTCCATTTATCGACGGCGAGAACGCGGTTGTGTCCACCCCAACCGGAGTCGGCTTGTGACGTGGATCCCATGCATTGGAGCGGCAAGAGCTAAACACACTAACTCAGAGCCCACATTTCAGAAGCAATGTTTCAAGCCCTTTTCTTTTTTCGCTCAGCCGAATGTGCGGCAATCTTCCTGTTACGCGGCACTACCTTCAATTGCGTCGGCTCCAGCACCTTCGCCGACTTCCACAGCCTCTCCAGATCGTAGAACTTGCGCGCCTTTTCCGAGAACACGTGGACCACAAAATCGACATAGTCGATCAGCACCCACTCAGCCTGCTTGTAGCCCTCGACGTGGGTCGGCCGCATCCCGGCAGCCTTGAGGCGCAATTCCACCTCGTCCGCAATCGCCTGGATCTGCCGCGGATTCGTCCCGCTGCAGAGCACGAAGTAGTCGGTGAATGCCCCTGCCCCCTTTTCCATTTCCAGGATGGTAAGCTCTTCAGCTTTCTTCTCGAGGCAGGCTTGGATGGCGGCGTCTACTTGTTTCTTGAGCTCGTTCTTCTTTGTCATTCAGTCGTTGGTCGTTCGGCGCTGGTCGTTAGCTTGAATCTCATTGTAACTGACCCGCGCTCGGGCCGCGGCGGTGTAAAAAGCGTTGCCGAAGCCCGAAAGCCGAGCCGCTATTTATACAGTCCCACCTTCTTGATGTAGTCGGCCACTGAGGTATCGACGAAACGGGACAGAGGTTTGCCCGCAGCCGCCGACGCGCGAATCGCCGTGGCAGAGACCGGTTGATGCACTTGATCGAGCAGGTGGATCGTTGCTCCCCTCAGCACGAGATCTCCCGTGGCCGCCTGCTTCTGAAACGGCCGGGTCGCCTCGGCTCTGGGCCGGAGTCTCTCCGGCAGTGCATTAGCCACATCGGCCAGTGAGTATCCCGGTCGGCTGCCCACGATGAACTCACATTCGCGAAACAGAGCCTCTGCCTGATGCCACTGCGCGACGTCATCGAAGGCATCAATTCCGATCAGCAGGAAGAGCCGGTCACTATTCTTAAATGTCTGTTTCAAGCGCCGGACCGTGTCAATGGTGTAGTTCGGCCTTGGCGCCCGCTCCTTTCTTCCCGCTGCCGCTGATCCTTCCGGCGCCTCCAGCAGGGAAGGGACGAAGGCCTTCTCCTGCGCCGTGGCCAGCGCAATCATGGCGTAGCGATGAAGGAACGGAGCAATCGGGTGCTTTTCTTTATGTGGAGGCACGTTTGCTGGCACAAAGTAAATCCGGCTGAGCTTGCACCGCTGCTGGGCGGCCCGAGCCAGCGCGATGTGCCCGCGGTGGATCGGATCGAAGGTTCCGCCAAACAGGCCAATGTTCATGGTCCCGGCTAGTCTCATGATTTGCTGTACCGGATGCAAGTCTGAATCTCCCGGAATCACCACCCGGGGACGAGCTCATCCGCTAGCCAGCAACGGCGGCTGATCTCACCTCTGGCCGATGTCCCTTTGGCCGAGGACCCTTTTCCAGCCGGACGCGCCGTGTTCGAGAATAGGAAATGTACTCCTGTAATGTCGCGTGTTTCCTATTTTGGCACTAGCATGGGGCACATGCGGGTAACCCTCCCCCTACTCGGCATCCCCCCCGCTCGTGCGCCCATCTTGCGCTACGGCGTTGCCGTTCTCAGCACGACCCTCGCGTTAATTCCGGCGCTTCTGCTCCCAGATGTCGCAGAAAGCCGCCTGGCCGTCTTTGGCGTCGCAGTGATGGTCAGCGCCTGGTACGGAGGCTGGAAGCCCGGCCTGGTCGCGACCTCTTTTGCCCTGACCGTCAGCGCATACTTCTCGCTCGCCGGTCCACACTCTCCTCAGCAAACCCGCACGGCAATGTTTCGCCTAGCCCTGTTCTTTTTTATAGCGCTGCTGATTTGCTGGTTCAACGCAGCGCTCCGAGCAGCACAAGAGGGATTGCGCCGCTCCGAACTGAACTTCCGCTCCCTTGTCACCAATGCGCCCTACGGAATCTGCCGGTGCGACTCTTCAGGCAAGCTGCTGGATGCGAACCCTGCATTCCTGACGATGCTGGGCTACGCTTCCGTCGCCGAAATCCAAGGAACGCACCTGGGGGCGCTCTATGCCGATACGCATCAGTGGTTCGACTTGGCCGATTATCTTCGATCGTCTGCTCACTTCAATGGACTGATCGCAGATTGGAAGCGCAAGGACGGCACGACCACCGTCGTCCGGGTCTCTGGACGCTCGGTGTCCAATGGCGACGAGGGCATAGTCTTCGAGCTTTTTGCCGAAGATGTAACCGAACGCCGCGCCTTGGAACAGCAACTCCGCCAATCACAGAAGATGGAAGCCGTGGGCCGCCTTGCTGGCGGCATCGCGCACGACTTCAACAATCTCTTGATGGTGATCTCCGGTTACTCCGAATTTCTGCTGGAGCGACTCGGCCCCGAACCTGCCTTACGCACGCCCGCTCAGGAGATCGCCAGCGCCGCCGAACGCGCCTCTTCGCTGACCCACCAACTTCTCGCCTTCAGCCGCAAGCAGATGCTGGCTCCAAGGATTCTCGATCTCAACAGCGTGGTGACCGAGAACCTCAAAATGCTCAACCGCGTGATCGGCGAGGACATTGACCTGGTGATGGTCCCCGATCCCGGCCTTGCATCTGTTCGCGCTGACTCCGGTCAGATTGAGCAAGTAATCATGAATCTGGCAGTCAATGCCCGTGATGCCATGCCCTCGGGTGGAAAGCTCACAATCGAAACTTCCAACGTGGTTCTCGATGAGGAGTATGCCCGATTTCATGCTCCGCTTCGGCCCGGAGAATACGTGATGCTTGCGATCAGCGATACGGGCCAAGGCATGGACGCGGAAACTCAGTCTCACATCTTCGAACCTTTCTTCACCACCAAAGGACCAAAGGGCACCGGACTCGGACTCTCCACCGTCTACGGAATCGTCAAGCAGAGTGGCGGCTACATCTGGGTCAACAGCGAACCTGGAAAAGGAACGACTTTCAAAATCTTCCTGCCCAAGGTCGCATCGCCGGGCGAGCATGCGACTCAAGTCGTCATACCAGCGGAAGCCCATCGCACCGAACCGGGCACGGAGACGATCCTGGTCGTGGAAGACGAGGCTAACCTGCGCTACCTGGCCCGCCAATTTCTCGAGAAGCAGGGATACAAGGTCATCGAGGCCGCTGACGGCGCCGTCGCCATGCAGATTGCCGTTGCGCACGAGGGCGTTATTCATCTGCTGCTGACTGATGTCATCATGCCGGGAATGAATGGCCGCGAACTGGCACAGCGCATTTCAGAAATTCGTCCCAACGTTAAAATCCTCTACATGTCCGGTTATACCGAGAACGTCATCGGACACAACGGCACGCTGGATGCAGGCATCCGCCTGCTTCAGAAGCCCTTCAACCTTCGTGACCTGAAAGACAAGGTGCGCGAAGTGCTCGATGCAGGTCCCATTCCCCCGGAGGTCGCCATGTCCGCTCAAATTCAACAACGGCACGCGGTGCAAGGACGGCAACAGTACCCGCCTTCCCGCGCGCAACGATTCCAACTTCACTTGCCTCTCAAGTACCGTCGCCTGGGTGAGAATCTCTGGCACGAAGGCACGACGGAAAACATCAGCCGCTCCGGCATGCTATTCAAGGCCGAAGAAGCGTTGCAGCCCAGCGCTCTGCTGGAAATCAACCTTGTGCTGCCGGCGGAGATTGCCGGCCTCTCTGCCACTGAAGTTGTATGCAGAGGAGAAGTCGTACGCACCGTAGAACACAACGGTGAGACACTAACTCCGGCGCTCGCAGCCCGGATCCTGCAGTACCACTTCCAGCACGGAACTCATCTCCCCCGAGCCTGAAAGACTCGAAGAGGTTATGTGGCATGTGAAGGAAATAAGAAAGGCGGCCGTCAGGCCGCCTTTCAAGTTTTCTCGGTGTACTCTGCGAGGCCTCTGCGTTCTCTGCGTCTAAGGTTTTTGCTCGCTAGCCGCCAGCAATTCCTTCTCCCGCAATTTCTCAACCTCATCCGCAATGGCAAATTTCAATTCCTCGATCCCCTTGCCGGTGACGGCCGAGATCTCGTACAGCTCGACGTTCTGCTTCTTGCAATACCGTTTGAGCTTCGCCAGCTTGTCTTTATTCGCGACATCGATTTTCGAAGCCACCATGAGCATTGGCTTTTCTTCGAGATGGGCGCCGAAGCTTCCCAGTTCGCCAACAATCACTTCGACATCATTGGTGACATCCGTCCGCCCGCTCGAGTCCGAAACGTCGACCAAATGAACCAGCAACCGCGTGCGCTCGATGTGTCGCAGGAACTGCGCGCCCAGTCCTGCCCCCGTGTGCGCCCCCTCGATCAAGCCCGGAATGTCGGCCACCACAAAGCTGACCTCGTTCTTGGCATCACCCACCGCAACAACACCGAGATTCGGCTCCAATGTCGTAAAGGGATAATCCGCGATTTTCGGCCGCGCCGCCGAGATCCTCGAGATCAAAGTAGACTTGCCCACGTTCGGATACCCTACCAGGCCAACATCGGCTAGCAACTTAAGTTCGAGACGGTAGGTGTGCTCTTCCCCGGGACGCCCCGGTTCGTGCTCGCGCGGAGCCTGATGGACAGAAGTGGCGAAGCGGGCATTGCCCCGCCCTCCGCGCCCGCCGCGAGCAATGACAATGCGCTGATCGGGCCCCGAGAAGTCGAAGACCTTTTCTCCCGTCTCGTCGTCATAAACGATCGTCCCTACAGGAACTTTTAAGAGCACGTCTTCGCCCTCGCGACCGGTCTTGTTGGAACCTTCGCCATGGCGTCCACGCTGGGCCTTGTATTCCGGATTGAAACGGAAGTGGACCAGCGTGTTATGGCGCTCGCTCGACTCCATGATCACGTCGCCGCCTTTCCCGCCGTCTCCCCCCGAAGGTCCGCCCCGTGGCACAAACTTTTCCCGGCGAAACGCCATGCAGCCGTTCCCGCCGTCCCCGGCTTTCACGCGAATTTTGGCCTCGTCGATGAACATGAAAATCTTCGTGCTCCTTTGTGTCCTTGGTGGTTGCCAAGGTTTAGAGGAATTACCACGAAGGGCACAAATTTGCACGAAGGAAAGGACGCCGGAGCAGAAAACAAAAGCCCCAGCCCAGAGGAGAGGCTGAAGTCGTTCAGCCGATGGCTGCGAACGTCGATGTTTCCGGGTTAGCGGATCTACTTCACTTCCACCGGCTCGACCATGACGAACTTGCCCATCTGTCCCTTGTTCAGGAACTTGATGCGTCCGGTGATCTTGGCAAAAAGGGTGTCGTCTTTGCCGCGGCCAACATTCAGCCCCGGCTTCACGCGGGTACCACGTTGCCGCACAATGATGGTGCCCCCGGGCACGACCTGCCCGCCGAATGCCTTAAAGCCAAGCCGCTGCGCGTTCGAGTCGCGGCCATTTCGTGAAGTGCCTTGTCCTTTTTTATGTGCCATAAGAAATCAGTTCTCAGCTTTCGGTTGTCAGTTCTCAGTAAGACCACGTAGGGACAGCCGCCTCGGCTGTCCGGCCCGGTCGAAGACCCGGCCGCCCATCCCTACTTCTTCTTCCCGGTAGCTTTCTTGGACGCTGCCTTTTTCGGAGCAGCCTTCTTCTTCGCCGAACCCTTAGTCGCCTTCGCTTCCTTTGCCGGCGATTCCTCCTCGGCCGCTCTCACCTTCTTCGGCTTCGCTTCTTTCTTCGGCAACTCCGCAGCTTTGAAGCTCTGCCCGTCAAAAGCGATCTCCGTGATGCGGACAGCGGTAAACGCCTGCCGGTGACCCCGCAGCTTCTTGTACTGCTTCTTTCGCTTGTAGTGGAAAACCAGAATCTTGGCGCCGCGGCCTTGTTCAACCACGCTGCCAAGCACGCGCGCGTCCGCGGGCTTGCCGATCTGCCCCGCTTCGCCGGAAACCGCCAGCACCTCGGGGAACTCGACTTGACCGTCCGTGCCCGTACCCAGCTTTTCCACTCGAATCACATCGCCGGGCGCCACCCGGTACTGCTTCCCGCCGGCGCGAATGACCGCGTACATGCCTCTGCCTCCATCAAAATGTCATGAAAATCAGCTCGCAGCAGCCCCGGTGCACACGAGCGCAATCGACGGGACGTGCCGAACTTCCTGTGCTTGCTGTGTTTTCCGCCACGGCGCTTCAGCAGCCAAGGCGGGCGTCCCCAGAACGGGTCGGCGAGTACGGCAAACTCAACCATTCTAGCGTGCGCTGTGGAAATCGGTCAATTCCAGGGGTGGGCAAGGCGTTACCTATCGGTCGCCAAGGCTTCGGCGACTTCCTTTAACCTCATCTAACCTCATCAGCGCGCCTCTTTCTGCGCATGTAACGGAATGTCAGAACAATTGCAGTGATTGGAAAAGCTACGTAAACCACAAGCAGGAACACTACTCCCGCCAAAACCGTCCAAATGTCGCCATGAAGCAGGACCGTACCAATCATTGTGCAAATGCTACGCTTGACATCCTTCTGCCACAAGGGTAACGAACGAGCCCCCAGCCAGACGAACGTCGCGTTCTATAAGCACCCAGAGCCTTGGTGTTCCTTGTGCGTACTCTTTGTGGTTTTCGTCCATCTGTGCGAGAATTTCCGCCGAAATCCGGAGGAACCAAGAATGAAGCGTTTTCTCACCGTTTCGTTATGCGTACTCGCCCTCACCGTGTCCGTCTTCGCGCAGGCAAAGAAGTCCACCACCAAGAAATTCGCCGCAGGTCCCACTCCCGACAAGGCCCTCATGCAAATGATCTGGGACGGCTGGTCCACCCTCGATCCCGCCAATGTCGCCAAGTACTACGCCAGCGGCCCGCATGTGTTCTTCGACATCGCCCCCCTGAAGTACAACAGTTGGGATGAATACCAGACCGGAGTGAAAGGAGTGCTGGCTGGCTACAAGGCCGCGAAGTGCACCGTGAACGACGATGCTGCCATCCATTCGCACGGTGATCTGGTGTGGGGCACCGCTACCGTCAGCTACACAATGACCACCAAAGCTGGCAAAGTCGAAATGGGCAACTTTCGCTGGACCGTTATCTGGGAAAATCAGGACGGCCAGTGGTTGACCGTCCACGAACACGTCTCTGAGCCAATTCAGTAGCGTCCGCTTTTTTGCATGTCATCCCCAGCCGCAGCGAGGGATCTGGGTTCTTGCCTGTCCCACTACGTCTCAGGCGCTAGAGCAGAAACCAAGATCCCTCGCTGCGGCTCGGGATGCCAACGACTAGAGACTCCGTCCCGTACCGTATCAATAAGCTTTCCAGAAGAAGTAAACAGTCATCCCCGCGCCGACCATCGCCACAAAAGCTCGAATTCGCGCCTGCGGAACTCTCTGCGCGTAGTGAGCGCCCAGATATCCTCCGACAATTCCGCCCAGAATCATCACTACGCCGTGTTTCCAGTACACAGCGCGCTTCAAAACGAACGCCACGGTCGCGACCCCGTTGATGACGAATCCCATCACACTCTTGAGCGCATTCATTGCGTGGATGTCGGTCATGCCAAGCGTAACCAGCATCGCCAGCATGACGATGCCCATCCCTCCGCCGAAGTAGCCCCCGTACACCGCAACGACCAGTTGGAAGAGCGTTGCACCTAGGACTGCAGCGCCACTTGTCTCGTGTTCAATAATGGATTTGCGGCCGCCCGCCAATTTCTCACCGAAGGCAAACAGCAGAGTCGCGCCCAACGTCAACCAGGGCAGCACGCGCAGGAAGGTAGGCGCCGGCGTTTTCAGCAGCAGGAATGCTCCAGCTAGTCCGCCCACCAGGCTTGCGGCCAGCAGCGGCACCATCAGTCGGCGAGGAATATCCAGCTTGCTGCGATACGCGCCCCCACTGGCCGCGGCAGCAGTCCACAGCGCGAGCGTGTTGGTGGCATTCGCGGGAATCGGCGGGACGCCGGTGAACAACAGCGCCGGAAAAGCAATGAAACTTCCGCCCCCAGCTACGGAATTCAACGCTCCGCCCAAGGCGCCGGCGATGAAAAGGAAGATGGCGATCTCAAAGGTCAAGCAGCTAGGTGTATCAGAAATGGCTCTTGGTCGCCAAACGGCACAACCTTTTTCAGCTTGTTCCGTCAGAAACGGTGGAGAAAATTCATGAAGATACTCCTCAGCATTCTGCTGATGTCCTTGCTTTCGGTCTCCGCTCTTTTCTCCCAGCCGTCCACGACCCAGACAGAGCCCACTCCGTGCACTACCGTGCAACAGAAACAGTTCGACTTTTGGGTTGGCGAGTGGGACTTGACCTGGCCCGGCAAAAACGTCGGTGCGGTAGATCACGGCACGAACAGTATTAAGCGCATCCTCGACGGCTGCGTGGTGCAGGAGAGTTTCTCCGGCCAAGACGCGATGCACTTACGCGGAACCAGTGTTTCCATCTTCGACACCAACGCCGACAAATGGAGGCAGACGTGGGTCGACAACGAAGGCGGCTGTCTCGATTTCGTTGGAGAACTCAAAGACGGGCAAATGATGCTGCAGCGCGAAGCCATTCGGAAGGATGGCACAAGAATCCTGCAACGCATGGTCTGGAAGAATATTACGACGAACGAACTGGACTGGAGCTGGGAAGCTTCGCGCGATGGCGGGAAAACGTGGCAGGTCCAATGGCCGATTCATTACAAGAGAAGAATCTGATGCACCGCGCCTGCATCGGCGGCCTGGAAAATAAGCGTGCCTAATCGCCCATTCCCTCTGTAGTCGCCAGAAACATCCCTATAGAAACAACTCTGCCGCGACAGCGGTTCTCGTTTCTCCGCGTCCTCTGCGATGAGGTATGGCTGCCTGCGAGCTAGTGCCAAATTGTTTTCGGGCTAATAACCCAGATTGGAAAAGGTCGCACAAGACAACACAGCACATCACTGTTCCGCTGATTAGAAATGATTTACCAGCGAATCCTGCTATCCGAAATATTTGCGTTGCGTCCAAGAGGCATCGAGAAAGTTGCAGCGAAGCGCGGAACTTTCCGCAAGGGAACTGCGTAACGCGAAGAAGCAACACGAACCGGCGCAGAGGTGACGCCGGCAGAATTTGGTTCGAGATTTGCGGGGTTTGGGGATTCTCTCACACTCGGTTTGGCGGCCCAGGTGAGAAAACCCCCATCACGACAGTT
>QIAM01000078.1 GCA_003225555.1 Acidobacteriota bacterium
CATGTGAGCATGGCAACGCTTGGGGGTTCCGTCCGGCTTTCGAATGTTGGCGATCTCGAATAGCCGAGTGAAAGACCGGCGCCATCCTTTGCAGGCGGTCTGAGTATCGCCATTTCCTGACCAGAAAAAGTAACGCGGATTGCTGCTGGGCAACGCTTTCAGAGTTTCAGCGATATCTGGAGGGATCGGGACGTAAACTGGAACACCGGTCTTGGCACGATAGAGGAAGATTTTCCCGTCATCGCTTAGGCGGTCCCGTTCCAAGGTGACCGCATCTTGAATCGCAAGTCCGGACCAGCGCATTAGCAACACTAAAGCTCGAAGTCGATCCGCGCGGAATTGAAAATCACGGCCGCCGCGCCAGTCGCCATAGGCGTATGTCGCATCAACAATCCGCTTGAATTCAGGCTTGGGGAACCAGCCTGTCGGAAGCGAATGAACGGTCGAGCGCTTTACCTTCGTCGCAGGATTGTCATTTAACCAACCGTTTTGAATGCAGAACGCAAAAAAGCCCGCAAGCCGCGAGAGTTTGCGGTTAGCGGTGAGCCCATTGTTTTCCCAGGTCGCCCGAAAGTTGACCAACTCCGGCGGGGTGAGGTCGCGTAGACGGCTCAGGCCGCGGTGCTTCGCCCAGGAAAGAAACTGGTTCTCAAATAGGGTTTTCGACTGCTTTGTCGTCTCTTTAGAAAGGTTGCGGCCCGTCTCATCTGCCAAAAATATCTCGACCGCGTCCGCAATGGTGGTGGGAATCGGCTGACGCTGTTCGCAGGGATCTGCCGCGTCTTCGATCAGCCGTGCTTTACGTTCGGCCTGTTCCCAACTGCGGGTTTGTGCTGATTGGCGCGCGCGCTTGCCATCAACATATCCGTCGATCCATTTCGGACAGCGGCACCGGCGATATTTGGGATCATCTTTGTGATTGCACTCTGGGGCATGTCGGGCATACACAAAAAGCATTGGCCGAATCCCTCCCTTCGTGTTTAAGCAGGCGGGACCATTCTAACGTGATGGGTACAATTTGGGTACAATTTTATTTGTGGTCTCTAAACGTATTGATTTTACTGGAGTTTTATATGGTGGAGCTAGTCGGGATCGAACCGACGACCTCATCGTTGCGAACGATGCGCTCTCCCAGCTGAGCTATAGCCCCACAGGATGGAGGGGGACTTTTTTGATTTTAGCAGCGTGCGTTGGTTTCGACTACACGCAGGTCCTTGATCACTGCTCCCCGATTCGAAGCTTCAAGTGGGGCGTCTCTTCTGCGCTCCTTGAGAGTACGTCGTGCAGCTGCAGCTCAAGCTCCCATATCGTGTGCGGAAAATTCCCGCGCTTCAGAATTCGCCTGGCATCGGCGTGGAAGTTACCGCCTCGGTATGCAGAGAAAACATTCTTGTAGCTGGCGCAGGCCTTCGCTGCTGCGGGAGCGGAGATATTCTGGGGGAGCCCAAAGGGAAAAGAGAAGTGCGCCGTGGCCCCCAACCTCTGCCGAATATCCTCTGCTGAACCAGCGATCTCTTGGTGCAAGAACTCCTCATCGGTCGAACCGCAATCGGCATGATTGCGGGTATGGCTGCCGATTTCATAGCCGCAGTGCTGCAGAAATGCGAGTTGCTCCCAGGTATTTGGCGGAAAGCCGTGTTCGTTGCACAACTGGTCATGGGCAAATTCGCGGCCACTTGAGACGTATTCGGTGGAGATAAAGTATGCGATCGGCAAGCCGGACGCTTCGGTGATGGCGCGCAGGTTCACAAAATTGTCGGCATACCCGTCGTCAAAGGTGATGGCGACGGTGGGCACTTTGATTCCGCCTTTCCGAACCAGTTCGACCGCCTGGCTCAGAGTCACCAAACGATAGTGCCGCAGCAAATAATTCACCTGCCGCAGGAAGTACGAAGTGGAGCCTCCGAAGCGATGTGGCCGGTCAGAAATCAGATGGTGATAGAGGATCATTACTGGATAATCCGCCTGACGCCGGTGCCGCCAGTTGCGGACCGTGACCGGCACAGCGTACAGCAGAGACTTCAGGAGCAATTTCCATGCCGGGCGCCGAAAAGGATGGCCGTCACCTTTGTGCCGCGCCGCAAGTTTCTTTTTCATCTGCAGCAAGTCCTCGGCTGCGGGACTTCGAAATAGTTTGCTGGGCCCATGCTGCGGAGTTTCCGTTACCGTTCCACCCGCGAAATCGCGAAGCGCGGCGACAATGAGGTCGGCGCCCACCAGATCGGCTTTCAGCGCCAGGCTCTCCAGATCGTCCAGGGGCTCAATCGGAATCAGCGCGGAACGAATTACGCCTCCCACATCCACCTTGGCCTCGACGCGATGAACGGTGACGCCGATTTCTTTCTGGTCATCAAGTAACTCCCAGAGTCCGACTGCGCCGCCGCCGCGGTAGTCCGGCACCTTGCGCTTGTGAATATTGATCGAGCCCTGCCTCGGAATGTCGAAGAGCACAGGCTTCAGGATGCGCGTGCCGAATACCAGGCCGAGATCGGGGTTGATGCGACGCACAAAATCAAGAGCCTGGGCGGAGTGGATGTCGAGAGTAATGAAAAGTTCGGCTCCATTGGCCTTGCAGGTCGCGTCCAAATCGTCGAGCCGATAGTCGGGGTTGCCATTCGGCTGCTTCGGAGCCGCGTGAATGAAGCGGATTACCGTATCCAGCAGGCTGCTCAGCTTGCCATTGACGGCAGCGGAGATGCGATGCAACACGTAAAGCCAGTAGATCGGGCGCTTCATTTTTTTGTGCCAGATCGCTATCCGCTGGCGCAGCGTCTTGGGAGGACGCCGTTCATAAAGCACGCCAAACACCTGCGCTTGCGGAGCGTCCCGGCGAATGCGCGCCATAATGCGCGCCACCTGTCGCGGCGGAACAGAAGTAAAGAGGACGACGTTGAGCGGATTCCCTGCCATTCTGTTTCTTCGTCCTACCCTGAATGATGGACCCGGCGCAGCGTCCTCGATCCGGCAACGGAACAATCCCCGCGGGAATCGCTAAGCCAAAATCAGCTCAGTTTTCAGGGGACCGGGAGGAGCGCGTTTGCCCTCCGGCCAAACAGGAGGAGCGGTTTCCATAACCATCGCCGGCGGCCACCGGATGACTACGCCGAAATCATACCATGCTCATTCCAGCCCTTTCCCCGCGGCGGCAGCCCTCGGAACGGAAACAGGAAATCGAGGGCTATAATTTAGTTGTGAGTTCTTTGAAGGTAAAGCAAGTGGCATCGGCAGACTTCCCAACGCGTTGGGGGCATTTCCTGATTCACGGGTTTACGACCAGGGCGTCCGGCGACGGCGCCAAGACCGAAGAGGCAGTGGCGCTGGCGATGGGCGAGGTGCACTCCGGGTCGCCGCTGGTGCGCATCCATTCTCAGTGTCTGACCGGGGACGTATTTGGCTCGCTGCGCTGCGATTGCAGGCAGCAACTTGAAATGGCGCTCTCAATGATCGCCAATGAAGGGGCGGGCGTACTTATCTATGAACAGCAGGAAGGACGCGGCATTGGTCTCATGGCGAAGCTGCAGGCTTATGAACTGCAGGATTCCGGACTGGACACGGTGGAAGCCAACGAGCGTCTCGGCTTCAAAGCCGACCATCGCGACTTCACCCTTCCTGCGGAGATTCTGAAGGCGCTGGGTGTGACACGCGTTCGACTGCTGTCAAATAATCCCGACAAGGTGGAAGCCCTTGTGCAAGCCGGAGTCAAGGTCGTGGAGCGGGTTCCCTGCGAGGTTCCTCTCACCCAGCATGCCGAAGCCTATCTGAAGACGAAGAAGAAGAAGATGGGACATCTTTTCAAGTCGCGCTAAGCCTCATCTCCCGCGAACTAGAATTCCCCGCCCGGCAGAATTTTTCACGCCCGATGTTGCTGGTTGAGCACGTCTTGCAACAAGCGCCTGTTCTTCGCCGGAAGATAGCGCAGTGCCGCCTTTGCCAGTGCCAGGTAGACTTCCGTCGCCGCCGGAATTTCGCGCAAGACGCGCAAATGGCGTTTCACGATTTCTACATCGCCGCGCACGATAGGTCCGCTAAACGAATCTGCCGCGCCGAGTTTCATGTAGTTGGAAAGGGTCTGCTGCAGAATCGGAAGCATTCTTTTCCTAGCTTCTTTCCCGCTTACTCCGGCGCCAGCCGCGACCTGCTCAGTGGTCGCAAGAAACGCAGTAAGTAGGGGCGAAGCAAAAGTTCCCCAGGCATGATAGGCAGCCTTATCCCGCTTAGGGATAGCATGTATCGTTCCCCCTAAGTCCTGCACGATTCGCCGCGCAACGCGCACGGCGCGTGGGTCTCCTTCGATTGCAAACGAAATGCCTTCCAACGATGGTCGCGACTTGCGAACAAACGTCATCAGCGGATGAATGGACGCCACCACCGCCCCGCGCCGGCGCAAAGCGCCGAGTTCATCACTGGTCAAAGGTCCGCTGGAGTGGAAAACAACCTGGCCATTCCACCTACGAGCGCCAGCAAGAGACTTAGCAGCCCCCGCAATCTGGGCGTCGGGCACGCACAACCAAACGACTTCAGCCTCGATCGTTAGTTGCGTTAAGGTGACCGCGCGAGCGCCGAGTTCGTTCGCCAACCGCCGCGCCCTCGTGAGGGACCCGCCCTTGGACCGGGCGACAATTGCCTCGACTCGATATCCAGCCTTTCGCAGCGAAAGACCAAGAGCTCTGCCAAGATTCCCCGCTCCGACAATCGTGATTCGCGGCTTTGCGGCCATCGCGGGCAGAATAGCAGAAGCTACTCTCGCCTGGGCCCAGTCAGTTGAGCGCCCGAAATGCGCCCCGGCCCCGGTTGGATGCCGTGCTTTATATTGTCTGCATGGCGAAACCCTCCGCTTCCTCTCAGAAAAAATCCCGGCCTTCCAAGGCCCGCCTGCTCTCTTCTCGCACGGTCTACCGCGGCCCCGTCTTTTGGGTGACTACCGACCAAGTCGAGGAACCTGGCGGCGTTCGTGCGCGTCGCGATCTCATCCATCACACCGGATCGGTAGTCGTTCTTGCTGTCGACAACTCCCGCCCACCACGGATTCTGCTGGAACGGCAATATCGCCATGCCGCCAATGATTACCTCTGGGAGCTTCCCGCCGGGCGGATTGATCCTGGCGAAAAAGAGCTGGAAGCCGCCAAGCGCGAACTGCTGGAGGAATCCGGCTACACGGCCAGCCACTGGCGGCGCATTCTGAAGTTCTACGCTAGCCCAGGATTCGTCGCTGAGACTATGTCCGTATTCCTGGCCACCGGACTTCGCAAGGGCACGGCGCAGCCGGAGGACGACGAAGTGATCTACCTGCGTCTTGTTCCTCTGTCCACTGCTGTGCACATGGTCACTGCCGGCACCATCCGCGATGCCAAAACCATTTCATCCGTGCTATGGCTGCACTGTCACGGGATTTTCGGAAAGGGAAAGCTCGCCCGTGTCGACTCCAGGAAGATGAGCAAAGGGCGGGCGTGAGGAACGTAGTTTGTTGTCTGGAAGTGTGTTTTTGGATGCCTTGATTTTTTTTACTCCGCTGGCTCGGTTGTGCCCTTGACAGCCCCAACCTATCGCTCCAAAATGCATCCTACTAATTCGGGTACGTCCTTGGCCCCCCAGAAGGACGTGCGGAAAGAGGGGCGTGCGTGGAACGTCTGAAAGGAACGGTTAAGTGGTTCAACAACGCCAAAGGCTACGGGTTCATAGGGCGTGCAGATGGCCCGGATGTCTTTGTGCACTACAGCGCGATCACTTCTGAAGGGTACAAGAGCCTGCAAGAAGGCGACCAGGTCGAATTTGAAATCAGCGAGGGTCAGAAGGGACCCCAGGCCGCCAACGTTACGAAGGCTGCCTGACCGAGGCCGTCTGTCTCAGGTTTTTCTCCGCTCTCGTGGCCTCGCGTCGTGACTCAGCCTTTTCTCAGAACAAGTGTCTTCAGCTTCACTCCAAGGAATCCTCTTGTGTCCATAAGTGGTTAATTTGCTCTTAATGCTGAGTCTCCTGCGAACTCGAGGCTGGCCCGCCAGCGCAATCTTGTTTAATCTTTAGTCCGTGGACAACAAGGCGATCGCCACGGTTCTCTACGAAACTGCCGACATGCTAGAAATCGACGGCCAGGATTCGTTTCGCATCCGCTCCTACCGCAACGCAGCCCAGGCCATCGAAAACCATGCCCAGCAGATCAAGGACATCATTAGCGAACCCAAGCAAGTGCTCGCCATCCCCGGCATCGGCAAAGGCATGCTGGCCAACTTGCAAGAGCTCTTCAAGGAAGGCCACCTCAGCGCCCACACCGGCCTGCTGGAGAAATATCACCCTTCGATGTTGCAGTTGCTGAAGATTCAAGGCCTGGGGCCAAAGACAATTGCCCTGATCTGGAGCGCCTACCAGGTCAGCGATGTCGATGGCGTCGAAAAACTGGCCCGCGAGGGAAAGATTCGTGAACTCCCGCGCATGGGCGAAAAGCACGAGCAGAAGCTGCTCAAGGCCATCGAGGACTACCGCCGCATCGGCGGCCGATTCCTGATCGACGCCGCCGAAACGGAAGCGGCGAAGCTCACAGAGTATCTCAGCCAGTTCCCAGGCTTTGAGAAGATCACCCCCGCCGGATCGCTGCGCCGCGGACGCGAAACCGTGGGCGACCTCGACATTCTCGTCACCGGACCGGGCTGCTGCTCCGCGACCGAGCGCGAACAGGCGGTCGCTTACGTGGCAAAATATCCGCCGCTCATGGACATTCTTGCCAGCGGCGACAACAAGATCAGCTTCCGCGTACGAACCGGTATGCAAATCGACGTGCGCCTGTTGCCGCCGGAATCCTTCGGCGCCGCCATGCAATACTTCACCGGATCTAAAGCGCACAACGTCTCTCTAAGGCAGCGCGCCCTCAAGATGGGCTACACCCTCAACGAATACAGCCTCGCCACGCTCGAGGGCGAAAAGCCCGTTGCAGGAAGAACCGAAGAAGAAATTTACGCCAAGCTAAAGCTGGACTACATCCCGCCCGAAATGCGAGAGAACCTGGGCGAGATTGACAAAGCCGAGCAACATTCCCTGCCGACTCTGATCGAGCAATCCGACCTGCAGGGCGACGTCCACATGCACACCGTCGAGACCGATGGCCGCAACACCATCGAAGAAATGGCCGAGGCCGCCAAGGCACACGGCTACAAATACATGGCCATCACCGACCACTCCAAGAACCTGGCCTTCGCCAACGGCCTCGACGACAAGCGCGCCGTGGAGCACATCAAGCGGATTCGCGATACGAACGAGAACATCGACGGAATCAAGATCTTCGCCGGGATCGAAGTCGACATCCTCGCGGACGGAGACCTCGATCTCTCCGACGACGTGCTGGCCCAAATGGATCTGGTAATCGCCAGCGTGCACTCAGTGTTCAATCAGGAGCCCGCGAAGATGACCGAGCGCCTGCTCAAGGCCATCAGCAACCCCAACACCTCGATCATCGGCCATCCCACCGGACGGATCCAACTCCGTCGCGATGCTTACCAGTTCGATATGCATGCCGTGCTCGCGGAAGCCGCCAAGCGCAGAGTCGCCATGGAACTGAATTCCTATCCTGACCGCCTGGACCTCAACGACGTCCACCTGCGTCAAGCCAGGCAGCAAGGCGTAAAAATCGTGATCAATACCGACGCCCACCACACCTCGCACGTGGAGAAAATCCGTTACGGTGTGCTGCAAGCACGCAGGGCATGGCTGACCAAGGACGATGTGCTGAATACTCTCTCCCCCGATAAGTTCGCAAAAGCAATGAAGCATGAATGGACATCTGAGTAAGGACCCTGGCATCCCTTCCCAATGGGTGCCCCGCCCTTCTCGCGTTCTTTGCGAGAGGGTGGGGGTTTTGCATCTGTAGCCAGAGTTGTAGCTAAGCCGGGAACGCGCTAAGATGCCCGAACCAAAGGCGCGCGATCGACAATCAACGCGTAGAGAATGCCCGAGATCGGGCGGTCAACATTGCGGCAGGCTCTATTGCAGAATGCTGAGGCGATCCGAATGTGGACGTATGCGCAAAAGACGGGCGCTCTGCGCCAGCCAAATGGCAAGGTTGTTGCCACAGGCTATTCAGGTTTCGATAACGGTAAGAACAATCCGGCCATGCAGGCCATTCATGACGTAGGACCGATTCCACAGGGAAAATGGACCATTGCCGGTCCGCCCATCAACACCACAGAACACGGGCCGTTCGTCCTCAGGCTTGAACCTGCGTCTTCGACCAACACGTTTAGCCGAAGCGGATTCCTGATGCATGGCGATGCCATCAACGCACCGGGAACAGCTTCCAGGGGATGCGTCATCATGCCGCGTAAAGTCAGAGAAGAGGTCTGGAGCAGCGGTGACACCGAACTCGAGGTTGTACCCGAGTTGGCGACTCAGGACCTGAGCGAAGGGCAGCCGGCGTAGCAACTTTCGCTGCCTAGCCCTTTCCCTGCATAGCCGGGGTCGGGCCCTTATCGCGGGGCGTAGAATAAGCGGAACGAGGTCGATCTATGCCCGACGAAATCCCCGGTGCCTCCACCGGTCCGCCGCCCGCGCCCAGTGCTGCTGCGCCACTTGTCCCGTCCGGCCCGACCATCAACATCGCGGATGAATTCGGCACCGCCAAACGCAATCTGCCGCCGGCGAAAATCGTGCTCATTGCCATAGCCGGAGTGCTGGTCGTAGTTGCGATCGCGTCGTTCTTGAAGCGCGCCACACCCCAGGGCGGCGGCTCCCTTGACAATGTTGTCGCCATCGAAATTCCCGGGCAAGCAGACACCATGGTCGCGCTGACGTTCACTCTGAAAAACAGCGGCGAGAAAATCCTTTACGTGCGCAGCATTGAAGGCAAGCTCAAAACCCCGAGCGGCGAATTCAGCGGCGATGCCGCCTCGGCCATTGATTTCGATCGCTACTTCCAGGCCTTTCCTGCACTGAAGGCTGGCGCCCAACCCGCCCTGCCTCCGGAGACGAAACTTCAGCCCGGCGAACAGGTCACCCGCACTGCGATCGTGGCATTCCCCGTACCGCTGGACGCTTTCAATCAGCGCAAGGCGCTGAGTGTAGTCATCCAGCCGTACGATCAGCAGGTCCCAATCGTTCTGACAAAATAAATTCAAACAAAATGAAGATCACAATTCGCCAACTCTTCCGCATCGTCACAATGCTGCCATTTCTTCAGCTTGTCCCGTGCGCAGCGGGCGCAACTCCTCCGGCAAAACATCAATACCTGGTCTATGTCGGCACTTACACCAAGCCAGAAACGACTAAGAGCAAGGGAATCTATGGCTATCGCCTAAGTGCCGACACGGCGCAGGTCACTCCTCTCGGCGTGATGGCCGAGACCGTGAATCCGTCCTTTGTAGCCGTGCACCCGAACCGCCGTTTCCTCTACGCTGTGAACGAGGTCACGGACTACAAGGGCCAGAGCAGCGGCGTCGTCAGCGCCTTTGCGATCAATGAAGCCAGCGGCAAGCTGACATTGTTGAATGAAGTCCCCTCGCGCGGCGCCGACCCCTGCTACGTTTCACTGGACAAGGAGGGCAAGCACGTTCTAGTCGCGAACTATACCGGAGGCAACATCGCGGTCTTTCCGGTGCTAGAAGATGGCCGACTTGGCGAAGCGTCGGCCTTTGTGCAACACACTGGTAACGGCGCAGATTTGAAGCGCCAGGACGGACCGCACGCCCACTCCATCGACTTGTCCCCCGACAACCGCTTCGCGCTGGTGGATGATCTCGGACTGGACGAACTCCTTGTCTACCGCTTCGACAAAGCGAAAGGAACGCTCACCCCCAACGATCCAAAGTTCGCCAAGCTTAAGGACGGCGCCGGGCCGCGCCACTTGGCCCTTCATCCCGACGGCAAGTTCGCGTACGTGGTAAACGAACTGCATTCAACCGTGACAGTTTTCAGTTACGACGCGGCCAAGGGCGCATTGCAATCCCGGCAGACAATTTCAACTCTTCCCCAAGACTTTTCCGGACAAAACGACGACGCCGAGGTTCAGGTGCATCCTTCCGGAAAGTTCCTGTATGCCTCGAATCGCGGCCACGACAGCATCGCGGTCTTCGCCATCCACCGAGACAAAGGGACATTGACCCCCGTCCAGGATGTTCCCACCCAGGGCAAAAAGCCGCGTAATTTCGAGATAGATCCGACAGGCACGCTACTGTTCGCAGCCAATCAAGCCTCGAACAACATCGTCATTTTCCGGATTGATGGGAAGAGCGGAAAGCTAACGCCGACTGGACAGGTGCTCGATGTACCCGCCCCAGTATGTGTGAAGTTCCTGGCGATCGATTGAACTCACGTAGGGACAGCCGCCTCGGCTGTCCACCCGGCGAAGCCTGGTAATTTGCCTTACAGTTATTCTTTCTTCTGAATAAACCGTCGCCGCACCAAATGCGTATTAGCGTCCGGCTTAATCTCGTCATACTTCAGGCAACTGATCGAACCATCGACCTCTAGCACTGCCAAAGCAACCTGGTGATACTCCCCAATCCCGTGCTCCCGCAGCGCCCGCTGCAGCTCATCCATGCTGACATGCTCCTTAGCCATGTGTGCCTCGATAATCTTTCCATCGTGAATCAGCAGGCTCGGTTCCCCTTGAATGAAGCGTCGGAAGCGGCGATTTGCTCCCGAAAGGTCGGCGACAAAATAGTTAAGAAGAAGCAACGTACACGCAGCCACCACCCCGCCCAGCAGCGAAGTGTCAGGCCCAGTCATGGCATTCTGCACAGAATTGGAGAGGAGCAACAGAAGGGTGAGATCGAACGGCGTCATCTGTCCAACCTCACGCTTCCCGCTGAGGCGAACTCCGATCAGGACCAGCAGGTAAATCACGCCGGTGCGCAGGACAATCTGAAGCAACACGTGGCCACCGGCAGGAAAGAAAGCCTCTTTCAATTGGCCGTCACCGAAACGGGCGCAGGCGCACTCTTCGGCGTGCTCAGATACCCCGTGGCTTTGTTCTTCTCCACGTTCCACACCACCAGTTCGAAGAGCAGGTGATCACGTCCCGAATAGAACTGGATCGGCTCCGCGACGGTGCGATCCTTCTTCTCGATGGTTTTATCGTCGGCGGTCACGTTCATGGTGAACTTCCCACGTTTGGTGTCGGCTTTCTTGAGCTGCAGGCTGACGGTCGAGACCGGCTGGGGCTTGGCGCCTTTCAGCAGCGTGAACTCGTAGTAATTGCGGTCACCTTTATGCTTAAGGATTTCCAGATCATCGCGCGTGTGCGCGATCAGGCCACTCTGCATCCCCAAGTCGCCGATCGTGGTTTGCAATTTCGCCTTGGTAGCTTCCAGGTCCGCCCTCGTCGAGGCCACATCCGTCTTGACCCCGCCCACGTCCGTCTTCATTCCCGCGATGTCGCCGGTGACCTCGCTGATCCGTGCCTTCTGCTCGTTCTCCAGGCGGATCTCCGCGGCCTTTTGTTCAGAGCGCAACTGCGCCGTGCGCGTGGCCAGCTCTTTCTTGGTCATGCCCAGCTTCTGCCCGATGGCCTCTTCAGAGGCCTCCGCGTTCTGCATGCGATTCTGCAGCTCGGCAACCTGGCTCTGGCTCGCGCCAAGATCCTTGCTCATCTTCTCCATGCGCGCATGCATGGTGAAGTGGCCATAGGCTGAGGCCGCGACAAAAGCAACCGCCAGCCCGATGAGAATCCACTTCCCCGCGTTTGAATGCTGCTCCACAACAATGTGTTCGCCTTCGTCGGACATAGCTCTTCCTCCTTAGGAAGAAAATGAATTGCCTAGTATGAAGCTATTGTTCAGCAGTACAACCACAGTGTCAATTAGCGCACAGGATGCCAACAGCCTGCGGTCAGCGGCGAAGCGCCAGCGCCTCCCGCAAAGCCGGTTCGGGATTGCGGCGGACCGCCGCCACATCAGCGCCGGCTCGGTGCTCGAATTGTTTTCTTACAGTCGCTAACTGCTCGGCCAACGCAGCATCCGGCAGCGACCGTGCCAGGCTCTCCGACTTCACCACGCAAGCATAAGCCAGTCGCGCGGGAAATCCCGCCTCGTCGAGAAATCGTGCATAGGCGGCCCAATCCTCGGCGGCGGAGCGCTTGTCGCCCGTCGAATCATCTAGGCTCAACGCATGCTTGTAAAGCTGCAGCGCCTCGTCCAGCTTGCCGGCCTTGGCCTGAAGGGCGGCTTCGTTGACGTAGGCAATGCTCTCCAGTTTGCTCTGCTTGGTCTGATCCGCAAGCTTTTCCGCCATGTGATACGACATCACCGCCTGGTCAGCCTGCGATGCTCGCGCCTGGCAATCGGCCATGCGTAGCACAACCGCAATCAGCTTGTCCGGTTCGGGACGCTTCTGCGCCGGTTGCCCAGCCAGCCGCTCGAGGAACGCCTGGTAGTGACGAACCGCATCTAGAGCCTTGCCCTCGCGATCCAGTTCGTACGCCAGATAGAGATGAACCGTAAGCCGCGTCGGATCGACGTCCAGCGCTTCATTCCAGTCCGCTAAAGCGGCGTCGGCGTGCCCCCGCTGCAAGGAGAGCAATCCGCGATCCACCAGAAGACTGGCATCCTTCGGCGCATACTTCAGTGACGCATCCGTCAAGTCGAACGCCTCGTCGAAACGCTTCTGCTCGATCAGGAATCGCAGCAACGCGTGACGCGGAGCGGGATCGGACGGATTAGCCTGTATGGCCTTGCGCCACGCTGCTTCCGCGGGCTGCGCGTGACCTTCATCCAGTTCGCGCCGAGCGAGACGCATCTGCACCGGAGTGTCAAAAGAATTTAGCGCAGCCGCTCGCTGCAAATCCTTCAGATCGTCGGTATGGAGTGAAAGATAATAGCGCGCCTGATCGACCGTTCCCCACAATAGCAGCAGCAGCGCCGCGCTGACCCGCAGTTGATGGGCACGAGCGGTGCCGCCAGTCAGCCACTGCCATGCGAGCGACAGCCGGCTTCTGGCTTCAGCGGCGGCATCCGAAACGCGCTCGCGAGAGTTCAGCAGAAGCGCCGCGATCCGTCCATCGCGCAACTTCCAGATCGCTCCGTCCAAAATGAAGTGGTGGATGTTCACCAGGGCCGTAAAGATGAGGAAGCTCGCGGTGAAGTCATGGTGGAACACGCGGCTCGCCAGCCACGGTCCCGGAACGAACAGCGCGATGCCACCCGCAATCAGCACCACGAAGTACGCCCAAGCATGCCATTTGCGGCCGCTTTCGCCCGAAGCCTCGCGGCGAGCGTAATAGCTGGTGATCCACAGGTATTGCGCCGAGTGCATCACCGCCAGCACCTCCGAACTGTAACGGCTCTGCGGGATTTCCAGACCCTTGATCAGCGAAATCGCCGTCGGCAAAAGGAACCACAGAAATTGCGACGAGAACAGGGTGAGCGAAGGCAGCAGCTTGCGCCAGCCCGTTTCCCGTGCTAGCTGCGACAGGCCGAACCCCGACAGCGCCACAAACGCCACGGCGAGAATGATCTGTTCCCACCGGCTTACGATTGCAGGAACACCCAGAGAAATGAAAAGTGGATCGCCGGAAGCCCCGGTATGGAAGGCCAGAAAAAGAATCAGGTACGAAACAACGAAAGCGCCGTAAAGCGCGCGCCGCGTGGCCTCGCTTGGCTTCGCTCCCGCGCGCCGCGCGAACATCATGAACAATCCGTAATTCTGCCCGCTGTAGTGCCACGGACTCCAGGTCAGATAAATCGTGAAAATCCACGGCAGAATGCGAACCCACGAATGCGACAAGACCAACGTCAGCACGACAAGCGCCGTAGTGTGCACGGTGAAAATCCGATACTTCTGAAAATCCTCAGCACGATGGTAGGCGCGATAAATCGTCGCCATGTAGTGCGGGTAATTAAAGAAAAGCGCCAGTGCGTAGAAGGCCACCGACCAGGCACGAGCGCTCGACGCAATTGAGAAGTAGGAAATCAGCAAAAGCGGCGCCGACCATGCTCCGCATCCCACAATCAGATCAAGCCAGGGCGAATAAATCCACGGCGATGCCGCGACTCCTTGCTCCCTCGAACTGAAAGTAGATCTCGTCATCAAGCCGTCTGTGCCACAACCCGCAGCCGCGACGCATGAGCAACGGAGCACCGGCCGCAATGATTAGGGTTTGACCGGATTATAGGCGGCGGAAAGCCGGACACACTTACCAAGCGGTGTCCGGCAGAGGTAACGAAAGTAACAGGCATCGTAGCGCCGCCGGCCCGGCGGCTGTCGTGGGGCGTCCCGCCCCCACACCCTGCGAGGGCAAGATGCCCTCGCGACAGCCGGCAGAGCCTGCCCTGAGCGAAGTCGAAGGGATGCCGGCGCTACAAACAAAACCAGACGCCTTCTCATAGAGGCCGCCTCTTTTACAATGCCAACGTGAAGACCTGGGACGTCATTGTCATCGGCGGCGGCATCATCGGCCTCTCCCTCGCAATTGCATTACGCAAGCGAGGAGCGACCGTGTTGGTCGTCGAGCGCGGCGAGCCTGGGCGCGAAGCGTCTCACGCCGCTGGCGGGATGTTAGTCGATTGCCTGATCGAGACACCAGCAGCCCTGCAACCCCTAACCACAGCCAGCGCGCGGATGTATCCCGAGTTCGTCCACGAGATCGAAATTGAGTCGGGGTTAACTGCCGACCTGCGCGATCAGGGAACCATCGTCATCCCACGACCTGAGCATATAGATGATCTAGTACTCGCGTCGGCGGATCTGGTTCCCGCGCCATTGGCTGAGTTCGAACCGGCACTAGCCCCCGCAAATCGCCCAGCCTTCTTTCTGAAAGAACGCAGCGTGGATCCACGCGGAATGACCGCCGCAGCGCTGAAGGCAGCCAAACATAGGGGAATCGATTTTTCTTCCGGCGACCCCGTCGCCGCCGTCGACCTGTCGGACCGCTGCGCCAGCGGCGTCACAACCACGAAGACGGCATTCCATGCGCCCAAAGTCGTCAACTGCGCCGGAGCATGGTCAGGGCAGATCGCTCCTCACGCCTTTCCGACTCGCCCCGTCAAGGGCCAGATGCTCTGCCTCGCCTCTCCGTCGCGCACCCTGTTGCAACACGTGATCCGCACACCGGATGTCTATTTAATCCCGCGCAGTGATGGCCGAATCCTGGTCGGTGCGACGGTTGAAGAAGCCGGCTTCGACAAGCGCACCGACCCAGCTACAATTCAGCGCTTTCACCGCGCAGCTCTGGCATTGGTTCCAGAGCTGCGCAATGCCAGGATCCTCGAAGATTGGGCCGGCCTGCGCCCCGGCACGCCCGACGCGTTGCCCATTCTCGGCGCGACCTCCACGCCGGGCTACTACGTTGCTACGGGACACTTCCGCGACGGCATCCTGCTCGCTCCCATCACGGCGCAAGTCATGGCGGACGTGGTCAGCGGAACCGCTCCCGGATACGATCTCAACCCGTTCTCTCCCGCCCGGTTCCCTTCCTAGCAGTTCGCTAACAGACTCTGACTCTGGGTGGCACAGCCTTTCGGCCTCTTGGGAGGCGCAGCGTTTCAACGCTGCGATAAAACGTTCTTCCTCTGAGGCTGGCAGTTTGATGAATAATTCAAATCTTCGGTTCTGCTTCGATTCGGTTCTGCTTTGATTCGACTCGGTTTTGAAAGGGCGCGGCTTTCCAGCCGCGCCGTAACTACAGCAGAATCGACCGCGGCTTTAGCCGCTGAGGTGACATCGGCTGCAAGGAACAGTCTTCGGCGCCGCTCCCGAGACCCACATCCTATCGCGGTATACTGGTGCGTTTCCGCAAGATGCGATCCGCAGTCCGGAAGTCCTAACGAGAAAGGACGAATCCTATGGCCTCCTCGGCAGTCGAGTTTGCCCGCAGTAATCAGCAACGCTTCCTGAGTGAATTGAAAGATCTCCTCCGCATCCCCAGCGTCAGCACCTTGGAAGAGCACAAATCCGACATTCACAAGGCCGCCGACTTCGTGGCCGAAGAACTGCGCCGCATCGGCATGGATAACGTGGAAGTAATCGCCACCAAGGGACATCCCCTTATCTACGCCGACTGGTTGCACGCCGCTGGCAAGCCCACCGTTTTGTGCTACGCCCACTACGACGTGCAGCCTCCCGACCCCCTCGAGGAATGGCAATCGCCGCCGTTTGAGCCCACCGAACGCAACAACAACATCTACGCCCGCGGCGCCGTCGACGACAAAGGCCAGCTCTGGATGGAGATCAAGGCGCTCGAAGCCCTTGTGAAGACCGGTGGAGGCAAGCTCCCGCTCAACGTGAAGATTATCTTCGAAGGCGAAGAAGAAGTCGGAGGCGAATCAATCGCCGAATACATCCGCAAGCAGAAACCAAAGCTAAAAGCCGACTTCGCCCTGGTCTGCGATACCGAACTGTTCGCCCCCGACCTCCCGACGCTATGCGTAGGCCTCCGCGGCCTGGTTTACACCGAGATCGAAGCCTTCGGCGCCAAGACCGACCTGCACTCCGGCATGTACGGCGGCGCCGCCCCCAATCCCTTCTTCGCCCTGATCGAGATGATCAGCAAGCTGAAGGATTCGAAGGGCAAGGTCCTAATCCCCGGCTTCTATAAGGGAGTGAAGGCTCCAACCAAAGACGAACTGAAAGCCTGGAAGCGCCTCCCCTTCAGCGAAGAGCACTATCGCAAGACCGAAGTCGGATCCAAGGTCCTCACCGGCGAGCCCGGCTACTCCGTGCTCTACCGCACCTGGGCGCGTCCCACGCTCGAAGTCCACGGCATGCCCGGAGGCTTCACCGCCCCCGGCGCGAAGACCGTGATCCCCGCCAAAGCAGCTGCGAAGGTCTCCATGCGCCTGGTGCCCAACCAGGATCCCGACGAGGTCTTCAAGAAATACACGGCCTACGTGAAGAAGCTCACGCCCAAGGGCATCGAGACCAAAATCAAAGTGTGGAGCAAGGGTCCCGCCTGTGTCGTCGGCACCGACAACAAGTACATCAAAGCTGCCACCGAGGCCTTGCGCGACGTGTTTAAGAAAGACACGGTCTTCATCCGCAGCGGGGGTTCCATCCCCATCGTCACCGACTTCCAGGACGTGCTAAAGATTCCCAGCGTGATGATGGGCTTCGGCCTCCCCGACGACAATCTGCACGCCCCTAACGAGAAGTTCCACATCCCGAATTTCTACCGCGGAATCGAAACCATCTGCGTCTTCTTCGAAAAGCTGGGAGGAAAGTAAGTCGGCAAGAACCACGTAGCGACAGCCGCCTCGGCTGTCCAGCCAAGCAAGGCGACCGCAGCTCTTAATGTAGCGCGGGCGCCTCGCCCGCGCTTTTCTTCTTGCAGCGGACATCGCACCGCAGTAGCATTTGAGAGCTCTCGCGGCTCTCCCACCTCTTCCTTCCCTCACCCGTAAATCAGGCAGATGCTGCAGTGTGTGTGCAACCCAGCGCGGTGGAAAGTAAGGCCATACAATATATAGTGTTATAATGCTTGACCCCACCCCGATTTCACCGTTACAGTAGCTTAAATTTGTGCCCGCCCTGCCCAGCCCGGGGTGAGGAAAGACGACGATATGGTCGACGCAGGCATCGTAACCGGGTGGGAGGAATCTGTCTGGTAAACACCCCAGCCAGCCTCAGTGCAAGCCCGACGCACGCTCGTTACGTACCACGCGCCGCCCATAGCCCAACTGGCCACTGACCACTGGCCACCGTTTTCGAAGGAGTTCACGTTGCTCAAACTGAAGAGGCTTCAGATTCTCGGGTTCAAGTCGTTCTGTGACCGCACCGAACTCAAGTTCCACGGGGACGGCGTAGCCGCCATCATCGGCCCGAACGGCTGCGGCAAATCGAACATCGCGGACGCCATTTCCTGGGTGCTCGGCGAGCAGTCCGCGAAGACCCTGCGCGGCTCGCGCATGGAAGACGTGATCTTCGCCGGCACGCGCGACCGCAAGCCCACCGGAATGGCCGAAGTGTCCCTGACCCTGATCGATCCCGAGGTCTACGGAGGCGCCGACGCTGGAGAGCCCACCGAAATCGATATCCAGGACGAAATGCCCGATTCTTCTCATGAGGGGGGAGCCCCGTCCTTGTCGCGTTCTATGCGACAGGGCGGGGGCTTTGCTGACGACTGGGACGAAGCCGCGATTCGAACCCGTACCGCCGAAGAGACCGAGCGCGCCGTCGAAGACGCCCAACCCGGAAAGACCGAAGAGGTAGAAGTTCCCCGCGGCCGCGTCGACACTCTCTCGCAGGCCTTCCCCGACGACGAGCCGGTCTTCGCCTTACCCGCGCATACCGTCGCCCCGCCCGGAGCTTTGATCGGAACAGTCGCTCCGCACGTCGTGCTAAAGATTCGCCGCCGCAAGTTCAACCAGCAGCAGTTCCACGCGGGGGGAATCGTGGTCACGCGCCGCCTCTTCCGCTCCGGCGACAGCGAATATCTGCTCAACGGCAAGCTCTGCCGCCTCCGCGACATTCAGGAACTGTTCATGGGCACCGGCCTCGGCCCGGAATCCTATGCCCTGATCGAGCAGGGACGCATCGGCCAGATCCTCAGCAGCCGTCCCACCGACCGCCGCGCGATTCTCGAAGAAGCCGCCGGCATCACCAAGTTCAAAACGAAGAAGCGTCTTGCCGAAGCTCGCCTCGAAGACGCCAAGCTCAACCTGAACCGCATCAACGACATCTTCGAAGAAGTCACGCGCCAGATGAATTCGCTGAAGCGTCAGGCCTCCAAAGCCGAACGCTACGCCCGCCTCCGCGAGGAAATGCGAGCCAAGCTGCGCGTCGTCCTGGCCAGCAAGTTCGCCACCCTGGAACAGGAAAGCGCCGACCTGGACGCTCAACTGAATTCACTAGCCGAGGAGATGCAGCATCGCTCCGAAGCCGTGCAACAACTCGAAGGCGAGCACGGCGAGCGCACCCAGCGCGGCTACTCCATCGAAACCGAGTTGCGCGAGAACCGCGACCGGATCAGCCAGATTGCGATGGAAATCGATCGCGCCCAGGCCCGCCGCCGCCACAATGAAGAGCGTTGCGCCGAGCTGATGGTGCGCGCCGCTTCTTCTCACGCTGAACTGGCACAGGCGCGTCATCGCCTCACGACGCTCGAATCCGAGCGCGACTCCAACCGTCAGATTCTGGAATCCGCCGCCGGAGATCTCGCCGCCGCCCAGAATGATCTGATCCTCTGCCAGCAGGAAGCCGCGGCCGCCGCCACCAATCTGGCCGACCTCGAACGTCATCAGGAAGAATCGCGCGTCGCCATCTTCGACACCGTTTCGTCAGTCTCGCGCCTGCGAAACCAGTTGTCGCAAGCCGAGGAGCGCATGGCTGGAACGGACCGCGAAGCGCGCCGTCTCGACGCCGAAATCACTAGTGCCAACGTGCAGGTCGAAGCCTTCGGCGGCCAGCGCGGCCAGCTTGCGCTTGAATTCGAAACGGTCAGCCAGCGCGTCAGCGGCATCACTGAAGAGATCAGCCAGCTCCGCCGCCTGATCGAGACGAAGCGTCTGGAAGAAACCAAGGCCAAGTCTCATCTCGATCTTCTGCGCGCCGAATATGCCACCGCACTGGGCCGCAAAGGTTCTCTCGAAGCCGTGATCGCAGAGCATGGATATTCCACCGAGTCGGTACGCCGCCTGTTCCAGTCAGGTGTCATGCAGAGTGGCCTCGCCCCGGTCGGCGTACTCGCCGACTTTCTTGAAGTTGAGCCCCGCTTCGAGCGTGTCGTCGAAGACTTCCTGCGTGATGAACTCAATTACGTCGTGGTCAAGTCATGGGACGCAGCCGACGAAGGTCTCCGCATGCTGCGAACCGACGTCGATGGCCGCGCCACCTTCCTTGTGCATCCCGAAGACGCGCAGGCGAAATTCTCGTTCGTACTGGATGAGGCCGCACACTCGGCGCCGCCGACGGCGTCCATCATCCCTCTCAAGAACACGATTCGCGTACTCGACGGCTTTGGCAAGTCGCTGGAAGTGATTCTCCCCAAGCTGCGCGATGGCTACATTGTGCCCGGCTCCGACGTCGCGCGCGGCCTCGCCCTGGAAAATCCTGAGGCATTTTTCCTATCGCACTCCGGAGAATGCTTCCACAACCTGACCGTTACCGGCGGCAAACAGCGCGCCGAAGGCCCGCTTTCGATGAAGCGCGAATTGCGCGAGGTCATGCGCCAGTTGGAGGATTTGGAGCGCGCCCTGCAACAGGAAGAGATGCGCGTCCTCACTTTGGGACGCGAGATCAAAGACTTCACTTCCCTGCTCGATCGCCTGGAGGGTGAGAAACGTGAGGCCGAGCATCAGGCCATGACCTCCGGCCACATGTTGCAGCAGCTCGATTCGGAGATGGCCCGCGTCAGCGAACGGCTGGGCGTTTCGCAGCTAGAACTACAGCGCCTCGCGGCTGAGCGCTCCGAATTGCAAAGCATCGTTACCGAGCGGCAATCCGAAATCGCCGCGCTCGAAGAAACCCGCGCCCAGCTGGAGCAGCAGATTGCGGCTGCCCAGGAGGCTCTGGCAGAGTTCCGGCGCAGGCGCGAAGAGGCGGTGCAAACCGCGTCGCAGAACGCCGCTCGCGTCGCTACGCTCGAAGAGCGTCATCGCTCCGCGGCAGCGGTCTTGCAGCGAATCGAATCGCTCTTCGCCGAAATGGACAGCCGCGTCCTCACCCTGGTCTCCCAGATTGACGCGGCCGCCGCTGAGAAGCTGCAGCGCCAGACTGAGAACGGGCAACTCGCAGAGCATGCTGAGGAACTCGAATCGGAGCGGAATGCGTCCCAGGCTCGCGAAGGCCTTCTGCAATTTGAAACCGAGCAAATCCGTGCTCGGCTGGCTGAGATCGACGAATTGCTGCGCTGTAGCCGGCAATTGCTCGACCAGGCCCGCGACCGCCGCGGAGAACTCTCAGCCGCAGCCGCCAAGCTCCAGTCCGACGCGCAATACATGGCGCAAACTTGCCTCAACGAACTCGGTGTGGACCGCGATTCCTTGATGCGTGACACCACTCTCGCCACGGTCACTGGAGAAGAACTGGCCAACCAGGATCATGCCTATCGCGAGATGCGCGCCAAGCTCGAATCCATGGGTCCGGTGAACATGATGGCGCTCGAGGAGTACAAGGAAACCGCTGAGCGTCATTCGTTCCTAGACACGCAGCGCAAAGACCTGATCGCATCCATCGAAAACACGACCGCAACCATCCGGGAAATCGACCTGCTCTCACGGCAGAAATTCGAAGAGGCCTTCACCAAAATCAACGAGAACTTCCAGGCGACGTTCAAGAAACTTTTCGGCGGTGGCCACGCTTTCATGAAGCTCACCGACGAGGAAAACAGCGCCGAGAGCGGCATCGACGTCGTGGCCTCGCCTCCGGGCAAGCGCCTGCAGAGCGTGCTGCTGCTCTCCGGCGGCGAAAAAGCCCTCACGGCACTTGCGCTGCTGGTCGGCATCTTCCAGTACACGCCCAGTCCGTTCTGCATCCTCGACGAAGTCGATGCTCCGCTCGACGAAGCCAACATCGGACGCTTCACCGAACTCGTCAAAGAGATGAGCATCCAAACCCAGTTCGTGCTGATCACACACAGCAAGAAGACGATGAGCATCGCGCCCGTGCTGTATGGCGTGACCATGCAGGAACCCGGAGTGTCGAAGCTGGTTTCGGTGCGCTTCGGAGCTGCATAAAACTAAGGTCTATCCCGGCGTCGTACAACGGACTACAGATCACAAATTGAAACAGCAACTCGACAGATCGTCGCAAGCAACCTGTGGCAGCCGCTCTGCTGTCGCGGCCGAGGCAATACGCGAGTACGCCGCATTGAATCATTGGCAGATCGGGGAGACAAGGAAGGCGCTCACGGAAGCCGACAGTGGCGAATTTGCTACCGAGACGGGGGTCTGGAGAAGTCTGGTAGATGGACGCGGCGCGCGCGTTAGGTTGCTTCGCTCCCCTTTAGCCAACCTGAACGCCGAGCCCCAATACCTTGCACGCGACCAGCCATGGGCAGCGGCACCAGCGGTTTGGTGGCCCTCGAAATTCTGACGGTCCCCTGATATCCACTCCCTTCCTCAGCTTTTCCACAATCCCCATTCCCCGAAACGCCGTGCCCAATCTGCCTTCCCGCCGACCCAGCTCAGTGTCAACATTTTTCGGATCAGTGGGATACCGTACATTGCCGCCACTGTGATCACAGCCGTTGACAAAATTTTCTGACCAGCTAGAATACGCCACGCTCCTTGCCTGTAAAATTTCATCATGAGCCCCAAACTTCTCGATCCCGTCCTTCTACAAACCGATTTCCCCGACCTCAAACTTCACGCTAGCGGCAAGGTTCGGGATGTTTACCATCTTGATAATGAGCGCCTCCTTTTTGTCGCCAGCGACCGCATTTCAGCTTTTGACTACATCCTGGCGACCGGCATCCCGCATAAAGGGCGGGTACTCACCCAGATTTCCCGGTTCTGGTTTGATTTTCTCACCGGTATCGTCCCCAACCACGTAGTCACCGCCGATGTTGCACGTTACCCGGAACCAATTCGCAAATACGCCGACCTGCTAACCGGACGCTCCATGCTGGTGCAGCGCGCCGAAATGTTCCCGGTCGAGTGCGTAGTGCGCGGCTACATCTCCGGTTCCGCGTGGAAGGAATATAAGGCGACAGGAACGGTCGGTGGCATCGACCTTCCCTCGGGATTGCAAGAGTCGGATGCCTTCCCCGAGCCCATCTTCACACCCGCAACCAAAGCCGTCAGCGGACATGATGAAAACATTTCTTTCGAGCAGATGACCAAGACTGTCGGCGAAGAGGCCGCGACGCAACTGCGCGACATCACGCTGAAGATTTACAAGAAGGCGGCCGCCTATGCACGCCAGCGTGGCATTATCATTGCCGACACCAAGTTTGAATTCGGAAGAACGGCCAAGGGTATCACCCTGGCCGACGAGGTACTTACGCCGGATTCATCCCGTTTCTGGCCCGCCGACAAGTACACCCCGGGCCGGTCGCAGGAGTCCTATGACAAACAGTATGTTCGCGACTACCTCGAGCAAATTCGTTGGAACAAGCAGCCGCCCGCTCCCGCTCTGCCCGCGGAAGTGGCGCAGCGGACCAGCGAAAAGTATCTAGAAGCTTACTTCCAGCTTACGGGGCGCAAGCTGGATGTATAACGTGATTGCCCCCGACGGGAGCGCGTCATGAGCCCGGCGGACTGGATCATTCTTGGCTTGATCGCCTTGAATGTGGTTTCGGCAGCCATTCAAGGATTCTTTGCGGAAGCCTTGAGCCTGGCGGGCCTGGTAATTGCCTATATCGTCGCCGCGTGGCAGTTTGTGCGCCTGGCGGAGTGGCTGGCAACGTTTTTGAAGTCGCAGTGGTTGTCTGACATCCTTGGCTTTCTGATCATCTTTTTCGCGATTGTGCTCCTGTGCGGAATCGCCGGCAGGATCGCGCGCTGGGTGATGAAAGAGGCCGGACTGAGCGGGTTTGACCGTTTCCTCGGCGGAGTCTTGGGGCTGCTGAAGGGCGGGCTGATGGTGGCGGTGGTCCTGATGGGAATGACGGCGTTCACGCCAACTTCGAAGCTGCTGGAGAATTCCCAACTGGCGCCGTACTTTTTGGTGGTAGGCCGAGCCGCCATCTGGCTCGCGCCTTCGCCATTGAGGGCCCGTTTTTACCAAGGTTTGGATTTGCTTCACCGCGCCCCGCAGAACCTGACGGGTAGTCCAAGCTCCCGTCCGAAGTAATGCGGTATACGTAAAAACCAGGCTGCGAGAAAAGAGAGAGACATCGTGAAAGATCAATTGGAAGCACTCATCCTGCAGATGTACAAGAGCAACATCCTCTACTCCGAGGGCGTGCGCGAGTTCAAAAAGCGTTTCATCCTCACCGTGCTGCAGGAAAACAAGGGCAACCAGTGCCGCGCAGCACGCGAACTGGGCATGCACCGCAACACCCTCAGCCGCACCATCAATGAGCTCAAGATAGACGTCCGCCAATTGCGGGATGGAGTGAAACGTCCGCCACGCAGCACCCGCTCGATGACCCTGGAAAAGAAAGTAGTGCGGTAGGCTGCACCTTCCACGCCTTTCTCTTTGCTCCGGTGCGCACAATCGGGATAGGGGGAGCGGTCACCCGC
>QIAM01000079.1 GCA_003225555.1 Acidobacteriota bacterium
GAAGACTCGAAGAAGCGCTTCCAGGCCCACCTGGACCAGCTCGACCCGGGAATGGCAACGCTCAGCACCAAGCCCGCAGAGTAACGAACCCGTCCGTCCCGCTGCGCCGGCAATCCGTGTAGAATCTGCATCCATCGCCTCTTCTCACCATCGAATTAAAGAATCGCATCAGAGGACGTCGCGAAAGGTCGGCCGGCACAGAATGAAGATCGGGATCACTTGTTATCCCACGTACGGCGGTAGCGGCGTCGTGGCCACGGAACTTGGCCTCGAACTTGCCCACCGCGGCCATGAGATTCACTTCATCTCGTATGCGCAGCCCATCCGGCTGCGAGGCGACGAGGCCAACATTCACTATCACGAAGTCGAAGTCTCCCGCTACCCCCTCTTTGACTATCCCCCATACGATCTCGCTTTAGCCACGCGCATGGCTGAGGTTTCCCAGTTGTACGACCTCGATCTTCTGCACGTTCATTACGCCATCCCGCACTCGGTGAGCGCGCTGCTGGCGCGACAGATGCTGGCCGACGGGCCCCGTGGACGGCGCTTGCCCTTTGTGACCACGCTGCACGGCACCGACATCACGCTGGTCGGACTCGACCGGTCGTATCTGCCGATCACCCGTTATTCGATCGAGCAGAGCGATGGCGTCACCGCGATTTCCAATTATCTGCGTGACCGCACCATGCGGGTGTTCGACGTAAAGAAACCGATCGAGGTGATTTACAACTCCGTCAATTGTGACGTCTATCGCCGGGACCCGGAGCGTACCGCCGAATTGCGCAAAGAGTATGCTCCCAAAAACGAACGCATCCTGGTGCATCTTTCGAATTTTCGTCCAGTCAAGCGGATCACTGATGTCATCGAAATTTTCGATCGCCTTCGCAAGCAGATACCCTCGAAGCTGTTACTCATCGGCGACGGACCTGATCGTTCCGTGGCGGAATGGCTGGCAGTGCAGAAAGGGATTCATGAGGACGTTCTGTTTCTGGGTAAGCAAGATGAGATTCACGAGAAGGTCGCCGTCGCCGATATCATGCTGATGCCCAGCGAACTCGAGTCCTTCGGACTGGCCGCGCTTGAAGCCATGGCCTGCGAGGTCGTGCCGATCGCCACCCGCGTGGGCGGCGTCCCCGAGGTGATTGAGCATGGCGTCAGCGGCTATCTCGCCGACGTGGGCGACGTGGACACCATGGCGAGATATGCCTTGGAACTTCTGCGCGATGAAAACAAGCTGCAGACCATGGGCAAACAAGCGCGTGCCGAGGCGCAATCCCGCTTCTGCTCCAGCAAAATCGTGCCCCAGTACGAGGAGTTCTACAAGCGCGTCCTGGAGCGCTCTTCGTAAAAACCTACCGGTATTGCGCTCGCTTCCTGCAGCAATGGCAGTCGAATCCGGATCAGAGTTCCCTTCCCTTCGTGGCTGTCAATAGTCATGTGAGCCGCGTCTCCATAAAGCACCTGCAGCCGCTCCGAAATATTTGCCATGCCGATGCCCATCCCATGCCAGCGTCCGCGATCCAGAAGCTGGGCCGCAGCCATCCCCACGCCGTCGTCCTCGACCTCAATCACGAGCTTTGAATCGGTCATGCGGCTGCGCAGGAAGATGCTGCCGCCTTCAACCTTCGACGCCAGCCCGTGTTTGATGGAATTCTCCACCAGCGGCTGCAACAGCATGCTGGGGACGACCACATCGAGCGACGCCGGATCGAGTTCCTTCACCACCCGCAACTTGTCGCGCCCGAAGCGCACGATTTCAATGTCCAGATAGTTGTCGATGAACTCGAACTCCTCGCGCAGCGGCGCAAAGGCCTCGCTCGAATTCAGGAGGCGGCGCAAAATCGTAGCCAGTTTGAAGATCACCTCGCGCGCCTTGTCCGGATCGAAGCGCACCAGCGACGAAATCGAATTCAGCGTGTTGAACAGAAAATGCGGATTGACCTGGTTCTGCAGTGCCTCCATGCGCGCGTGGAGCAACAGCCGTTCTTGTTCTTCCAGCTTGATCTGTATACGAACGCTGTTGAAAATCTTCAGCTCGATACCGATCGCAATCACCGATGCAGCGTAGATCGCTGCCTCCACCCAGAGATTGTCCAGGCTTTCGACGCTGAAAATCAGACGCGGAAAGTTTCGCGACAGCTCCGTCTGCACGAAGCGCAGCCCCACGACCGTGGTAAAAAACATGATCTGCCAGTCGAACAGCCGGGGCCGGGGTAGATTCCGCCGAATCAGCCGGTAGATGCTGAGATCGATAAAGGGCGAGAACGACCAGATGTCGTCCTTGTCTAAAGCCATGGTCCGCAACTGCCCAGCAATAAAGCCCGACAGCAGGTTGAAGGGCAGCGCCGCCCACTCCCCGTGCACCAGCGCCGGAAGCGCCAGCAACGCTCCTCCCAGCGACCCTGCCCACCGTCCCCCAATGACCCCCAGCAGGAGCGCGGTCTCAAAGCTGAGGTCTCCCGCAAAAAAGGTCTTCGCCGAAAAGCGTATCCACACGCCGATCGTGATGGGCAGCGCGACCCACAGAACCAGGTAAACCTTCTGTCGAAACCTTCTCTCTTCCCGGAACAACAGCGACTTGAACTCCTTGGAACGCACCAGGCTGCTTGACACAGCAGCCGCCACGCCCAGCTTGATGAGCAGATGAATGAGGATGAGGCGCGGTTCCATGGGACTGGATTGCAAAGATTACTATCGTGAAAACTGTAGCACGAAGCAGGCGAGTTCCCGCCCCGCTAGGGGCGACATTCGTTAGCCCAGGACGTAAGTCCTGGGAAACTCAAGAAGAGGAATCGAGTCCCGCAAGGGACGGCATAGGTTCTCAAGCACAATCTTTACGGGCTTGACCGGGTGCAATAAGTGAACATTCCCGGAAATGCCGAACGCAAACTCAATATCCCCGTTGCTTGTCCACCACGAACCGCAGAGGCTGATGATTCACGTACCGCCGCAGATTCTCCGAGAACAACTCATAATGTCGATGCCACAGCTTCTCCGTCAGCCCCGCGGTATGCGGCGTAATCAGCAGATTCTCGAGGCCCCACAGCGGAGACTCTGCGGGCAGGGGCTCTTTGTCGAACACATCCAGAGCGGCGCCAGCGATGCGCCGCTTGCGCAGCGCTTCATACAGCGCAGCTTCATCCACCTGTGGTCCGCGCCCAACGTTGATGAGGTAAGCATCCGGCTTCATCACATCCAGCCGAGTCGCACTGATCAATCCTTCTGTGGCCGGGATCAGAGGCGCTGCCACCACAACATAATCCGCCTGCCGCAGGACGTCATCGAGTTGAGCCGGTGAGAATACCTCGCTTACGCCCTCCGGCCTTCCCTTCCCCGGATGTTCACGCACCGCAATGACGTGCAAGCCAAGAGCCGCCGCTTTTCTCGCGACCTCTCGCCCAATGCCGCCCACCCCAATCAGTCCCACTGTCGCACCGGCAATCTCACGCGGGCGAGGGCCTTCGTTCCAGATGGCCTCCTGCCCCCAAACTCGCTTCTGCTGAAAGAGGACCGCCTGTGGAATCTTTTTTGCCAGCGCGAAGATAACCGCAATCACATGCTCTGCGACGACGGGCCCATGCACATCCGTGGAGTTGGTCAGAATCACATCGCTGTTTACGAGCTCAGCAAAAAGAAGCTGATGCACCGCAGCCGTAGGCGCATGCACCCACTGCAACTGTCGCGCGAGCGCAAACTGTTCCGGACGCAACGAAATGGTGAATACGATCTCTACGTTGCGGAGGTGTTCCTCCGCGCCCTCGTAGGTATTCAGACACACAACTTCAACATCCCGGAACTCTGCCGCCAATTTCTCGGTGAACCATGAGGGGACATTCCACAGGTCGAATCGGTGGTGAACCAGAATCAGGAGCTTCATGTCTGCCCAGATTTAACCACAACGAGGCAGCGGAAGGCCTCGATTGCGCTTCCGTATTGAAAGGGCGGCGCTTCGAGCCGCGCCGTGCGCATCACAAAATCAGCCGGTTTTTTTTAGCCGCTGAGGGGAATCCTCACGGATGGAGAGCTTTTCAGCAATCAGCTTTTCAGAAACAACCGCAGATCTTGTCCCGTCATCTCTTTCGGTTCATCGATGCCTAACATTCCGAGGATGGTCGGCGAAATGTCACGCAATGAGCCGTTCGGCTTCAGCGAGAACTTCCGAGCATTGTCCGCGAACGCGATGAATGGCACAGGATTCGTGGTATGCGCCGTGTGTGGCCCCCCGGTCGCTAGATCAATCATCATCTCAGCGTTTCCATGATCGGCAGTAATCAGCATCGCCCCGCCCTTCGCGCGCACTGCCGTCTCGATGCGACCCAGGCAAGCGTCCACCGTCTCGACTGCCTTCACCGTCGGCTCGATCTTCCCCGAGTGCCCCACCATGTCGGCATTGGCAAAATTGACGATGATTACGTCGAACGTGCCTTCTTCGGTCGCCTTCACAACCGTGTCTGCAATTCCAGCCGCGCTCATCTCCGGCTTCAGATCGTACGTCGCAACTTTCGGAGACGGCACGAGGATGCGATCTTCCCCCGGAAACGGCTGCTCGATGCCTCCATTGAAGAAGTAAGTGACATGCGCATATTTCTCAGTCTCGGCCACACGCAGGTTGCGCATGTTCAGAGCGCCCATCACGTTGGCGAGAATGTTGGCCATCGACTCCGGCGGAATCACCACTGGCAGGGTGAAATTCTTGTCGTACCGCGTCATGCACACGTAGTGCAGATTTTTCGGCACGCGGTCGCGCGGGATGGTTGCGTCAAGTTCAGCAGCGCCGGGCAAGTCGCTGCCACCCTTGTCATTCAGTCCGCTGTTGCGCGCCAGCGCTCGCGTAATCTGCCGCACTCGATCCGCTCGGAAATTGAAGCAAATGCAAGCATCTTCGTCGCGAATCGTGGCCACCGGCTGGTCACGATTGTCAGTACACACAAACGGCACAATGAACTCATCGGTCACGCCGCGGTTGTACGAATCCTTCACTCCCTGAATTGGATCAGCGTACTTGCCTCCCTCGCCCTCCCCGAGAACCATGCCATTGAAAGCCATGGCAATGCGCTCCCAGCGCCGGTCGCGATCCATCGCGTAGTAGCGGCCGTTGAGGCTGGCAATCTTGCCGCAGCTGTATTCGCGCATCTTCTGTTGAAGCTGCTCCAGATAGCCGGCGCCACTCGTCGGAAGCGTATCGCGCCCATCCATAAGAGCATGCACAAACACGCGCTCCAGCCCGTTCTGCTTAGCCATCTTCAGAAGCGCGGAAAGATGTGCCTGCTGCGAGTGCACGCCACCGTCCGACACCAGTCCAAACAAATGCAACCGCCGCCCACCCACACTGGCATGCTTCATCGCCGCGAGCAACACCGGATGCTTGAAGAAATCCCCATTCTGGATCATCAGATCAATGCGCGTGATGTCCATATGCACAATTCGGCCGGCGCCAATGTTAAGATGACCGACCTCACTGTTCCCCATCTGCCCTTCGGGAAGCCCCACGAAAGGCCCGCTGGTATGAATGAGAGTGTTGGGATACTCGGCCAGCAGTTTGTCGTAGGTAGGCTTGCGCGCAAGAGCAATGGCGTTAGCTTTGGTTTCGGCCCGATAACCCCAGCCGTCGAGAATGATCAGAACCAGCGGTTTAGGACGGGACATGGATCTTTCACACTCCGCAACTACGCATCTAAGAGCGTTGGTGATTACCAGATCAATTCGATAGGATATCGCTCAAACATTCTGTCGGCAGTGACCAGCGGAAGACTCTCCTCCAGGCTTTGGGCGATCAGAATACGATCGAAAGGGTCGCGGTGGTGAAGCTGCAAGCTTTCGAGCCGGAGCACGTGATCAAGCTTGACCGGAAGAACATGCACGCCATTAAGAGCCAACTTCGAGGTTAGAAATGGGCCGGCGGGTTCCGGTAACGACAACCTGCCGATTTGTGTTTTGATCAGGATCTCCCACACGCTCGCCACGCTGAACCAGGTTTCCGCGGCGGGCAGCAGACGACCTACTCTTCTCGACAATTTCGATTCCTCTGTGATGGCCCAAAGGAACGTGTGCGTGTCGAGCAAGACTCTCATTTCCAGAAGAGATCCTCAATCTCCTTAGGGAGCGGGTCGTTGAAGTTTTCAGGAACGGTGAATTCTCCCTTCGCCGAGCCGAGCTTAAACCTTCGCGCCGCAGGCTTGACCGCAACGAGCTTAGCCACCGGCGTTCCTGCTTTTGCGATGATGACTTCCTCCCCCATCGCAACGCGCTCCAACAAGCGTGAAAGGTGGGTCTTAGCCTCGTGAATGTTAACTTCCATGACTTCATTATAACTAAGTCGTAAACTAAGTCAACAAGGCTTAAACCCCGGCTTTCTATCTGCCGTAATTCAAGGCCTTCAAGCCCAAGAACTTCGCCCCATCCCCCAACTCTTCCTCAATCCGAAGCAATTGGTTGTACTTCGCAACTCGGTCGGTGCGTGACGCCGACCCCGTCTTGATCTGCCCTGCTCCGGTGGCCACTGCCAGATCCGCGATGAACGTGTCTTCGCTCTCCCCCGACCGGTGCGAAATCACCGACGTGTACCGATTCCTCCGCGCCAGATCGATCGCATCCAAAGTCTCGCTCACCGTACCGATCTGGTTGACTTTGATCAGAATCGAGTTCGCGACACCTTTGTCGATCCCTTCCTGCAACCGCTCCACATTCGTGACAAACAAGTCATCCCCGACCAGCTGAATCTTCCCGCCGAGTTCCTTGGTTAGCATCTGCCAGCCGTCCCAGTCATCCTCAGCCAGTCCATCCTCGATCGAAACAATCGGATAGTCCTTCACCCACTTCGCCCAGAAGCGCACCATTTCCTCCGAACTTTTCGCCGACTTGTCTGCTTTCTTAAACACGTACTTGCCATCCTGATAGAGCTCGCTCACCGCCGGATCCAGGGCAATCGCAATCTCTTCTCCCGGCTTGTACCCCGCCTGCTGAATCGCCTCCAGCACGACTTCGATGGCCTCAACATTTGACTTCACCGACGGCGCAAATCCGCCCTCGTCGCCCACTGCGGTGTTGTAGCCGCGTTTCTTCAACACTCCCTTGAGGGTATGGAACACTTCAACTCCCCACCTCAAAGCCTCTGAAAAGGAAGGCGCTCCCACCGGCATCACCATGAACTCCTGAAAGTCCACGTTGTTGTCGGCATGGGCTCCTCCATTCAGAATGTTCATCATCGGCACCGGCAGCGTGTTCGCTCCCGCCCCACCAAGATATCGATACAGCGGCAGGCCATACTGCGTGGCTGCAGCCCGAGCCGCCGCCATGGATACAGCGAGAATCGCATTGGCTCCAAGCCGCCCCTTGTTCTCGGTCCCGTCCAGTTCGATCATCTTCCGGTCAAGCGCCGACTGATCCAGGGCGTCCATCCTGCCGAGGGCGCTGGCGATCTCCCCATTCACGTTCTCGACCGCTTTCAGCACCCCTTTGCCCAGATACCGCTGCGGATCTCCGTCACGCAACTCCACCGCCTCGTGCTCTCCGGTCGAGGCGCCGCTGGGGACGATGGCTCGACCAACCGTTCCGCCGTCCACCTGCACCTCTGCCTCTACAGTAGGATTACCGCGCGAATCCAACACCTGCCGAGCACGAATCTCGCTGATATTTGTCATGAGGCCTTTCCCACCCTTCCGATCTGGTATGCGTTTCGTTTCGTCATCCACCACGACCCACGGACGGCCAGGCTGGAACGTCAACCGACGTCCCGTCAGATAGCCGACGCCTGTATAAGTCTTTCCCATGGGGTGATTGCGAAACTCACGATTATATCGGATGAAGCATCAACCGAATGTGACGACCCACCTTGGCAACCCAATTCCCAGCACGGCACATCTGTTCCAAGTGCCGGCAAGGCCCTAGCCCTTACTCCTCTGGTTCCCTTGTCCTTCCGCATGTTGTGCGCGCTTGCCGGCTGGGCTACAGTCAAAGCGACGCTTAGAGAATCGGAAGTGGCCTTCGGAGGTAAGATCAATGACTACAATGACGAAGCGAATGGTGCTCTCCGCAATCCTGCTGCTGGCAGGGATGGCTGCGGCGCAGACCAGTCAGTCCGTTCCTGCCGGCACCGCCCTAATGGTCAAGCTCAACACAACCCTAGCGACGTTCAGTAACCGAGTCGGCGACCAGTTTCAGGGCAGCCTGACCCAGCCCGTCGTGCTAAATGGTCAGACCGTGATACCCGCAGGAGCCAGAATCGAAGGCCGCGTGACCAAGCTAAGCGAGCCACGCCGCATCTCCGGCAAGCCCACCATTGGAATCCTGCCTGAAGCCGTCGTCATGCCGACCGGTGAGCGTTACTTCCTCGATGCCACGCTGATCGACACCAACCTCGGCCGCGGCAGCGACGTGAATGAAGAAGGCCAGTTCAAGGGCTCAGGCCTCGACCGTCGCGATAAGCTTGAAACCGGCGGTGGCGCAGCTGGCGGCATGCTGATCGGAGGCCTGATCGGCGGCGGCCCCGGCGTCCTGATCGGCGGAGCCGTCGGCGCCGGTTCAGGGACCGCCCACTGGCTCAGCAAACATCGCTCAGCGATTCTTCCCGCAGGCACTCAACTCACGCTGGAACTAAACCGCCCCCTCGCCATGACCACGGCGACCGCTCCAGCTCCACCTCCAACGCCAGCTGGCGGAAGTCAATAGGAATCCGCACTTGCTTAATCCGCCGACGGCCCGGGCTGTCGGCATTTCATTCCCGTTGAATCGCAGTTGCTGCCTGAGTCCGAAAACACACGGGCTAGAAAGCCACCTATAATTGAGCGCCGAGAAGTCGGATAGCCTCAACCTGGATAACGCCAAGATCTACGAGATCATTCCCTTCCCCTAATTTGATCCCAAGTTCAGGTCACCGCGTACAGCAAATCTCCCTCGCTCAGCACCTGCAACTCAATCCATCCCTCCAGCGGAAGCGCATCTACCGGTAAGCGCTCTTGCCACAAACTGAATCGTAGACGGAGTTTGCTGGTAGCCGCGGAAGCGGCCGCCTTGCGCTCCGCTGCGGTCGCGGCTCCCGGTGCGGCCAGCAGCCAGGCCAATGGCAGTTTGAATTCGAAGTTTCGCCGTAACGCGACCTTCACGTTCTCGTCAGAGCCGGCCGACGATGCCAGGGCGTGCCCTTCCGCTCCATGCTCAATCTTCCATTCCTTGATGCTGCGCTCATGCACAGCTGCATCCAGCCGCACCGCCCGCCGCGGACGGGGCTCATCCGGCGCCCACGACTCCAGATTCACCACGATCTCAAAGTTTGTCTCCGGCACCTTGTCTTTAAAGTCCAGGCGCCCGTAGACATGCGTGCTGTCGATTCCCGAGTACACGGAATCCAGCAGGAACTGCTTGCCATGCATGGCGCCGGCGCGATGATCCGCCGCATAGACCGCCGCCCCCATCCACTCGAAGTAGCGGATCTTGTCTCCTGTGATCTTGGGATGAATGTAAGCCGTCTGTGGCGTGAACGCCGGCCTGACCTCCGCTCCAGTGATCGGCAGCGCCAGGTAGTCCGGCGGAGTCTCCCCCAACGCCTGGTACACATTCGATAAATGTTTACGGTAAAGCTCGTCAAAGTCGCGATCGTTCGCCGAGTAGTGTTCCGGACCGTACCACCAGCTCCAGTCGCTGCCCTCCGCGATCAGAATCTCCTCGAAGGCCAGGTTGCGCTGCGTCTCGTTCGCACGTGCCGCGTTCTGCGCATAGAACTCGCGAGCGTTGTTGAGATAATCCCAGGCACGATTATCCTCTGGAGCGCCAATCCAAACGTTGAAGTTGGCGTTGATCCAGGACCCCGGCACAATCGACTGCAACTGCCCAAAAATCTTGTGCCGGGCAATTGCTTCGGAAATCGTCACCGCTTCCAATCCCGCCTCGCCCTGCAACTCGTCATAGAAGCGCCGTAAGAATTCTCGCCCCGACTTCGGATAATATTCCCAGGCATTTTCGCCATCGAGAATGATGGAGACCACGGCGTCACGCCCCGTCGCCAGCACGGGCTTGGCCGCTTCCTTGATGTTCGCGATCAGATGCTTCGCCGCCTCCGCCGGAGGCATGCCTGAGTACACGAATCCAATCAAGTCGGAAATGGTGTGATCGCGAAACACCATGTGCATCGCCGTCGAGCCATTCTCATAGCGATGAATGTTGTAGAGTTTCTCCGCCAACTGCACGGGCAGCCGGCCAGCACCATCGCGTGCGAAGAACAAGCCTGTGCTTCTCCCCAGCACCCCCTCGTCGGTGGCCATCCATTGAACGCCAAGGCTGTGCGCAATCGCCAGCACCTCCTCAGAAAGGCTTCCCTCCGAAGGCCACACTCCCCTGGGACGCATCCCAAATACCTTCTCGTGCAGATCCAGCCCGCGCACCAGTTGTTCCCGCGCATCCTCGGGATGACGAAACCGATTCTGCGGCAGCGGCAATCCCGCAGACGAGATCGCTCCAGCATTGGTGTCGCAGACTAAAGGCAGGATGGGATGGTAAAACGGCGTCGCGGAGATCTCAATCGACCCCTTCTCTGCCCCTGCCTTATAGGCCGGAAGAACCTTAGCCATCAACTCCTGCTCCCGGGCAATCACAAACTTCTGGTCGTCCAGAGAGTATTGACGACCCTTCTGGACCAGGGCTGCAACGTCCTTCTCTTCCAGAAAAAACTCGTCGAACCACGCAATCTGCGACAGCACCTGCAGATCCGTGAAATCCTGCGGCGTGAACAACCTCTCTGCGCGCTCCGGCGAAGCCCCGTGCTCCCGAAACCGCTCCCACAACTCCCGGTACCGTGGATACCGCCCAATCACGTTCGTTGGATTCGCCTGAAACAAATACTGCAGCGCAAACCGCCGCTCGTCCGCCGACAGATCCTTCGCCGGCTTGGCCACCACATTCAGAAACGGATCCTGCGCCGTCCCCTCCACGTAGTCCTGAATCTGCGTCACCAGCGACGGCACAACGTTAAAGTTCTGGTGAACGTTCGGAAACTCATCCAGCAACTTCACCATACCGTAGTAGTCTTTCAGGGCGTGCAGCCGCACCCAAGGCAGGCGGTATCGCCCTGAAACCAGATCTTTATAAAAGGGCTGGTGCTGGTGCCAAAGAAGAGTCAGGCGGAGCGCTGGCATGGCGGAAAGTCAGTCTAGCATGGCAGATTTTCCCAACAGAGCAGACTCCAAGCCTTAATCCGAGTCCGTCATCCTGAAGCCCTGCGCTCTCACCAGCGGGGCGAAGAGCCTGCCCTGACCGAAGTCGAGGGGATCTCGCGCGCATCGGAACCGCCGAAACGAGCTACGCCTGTACCGCTAGAATCCAAAGCATCGCTCTTGCTACACGTTCGCCACTTCCCACTGGAAGCTGCGGAATTCAGCCAGCCTCTCAAAATCCCGGGCGTTGGCCGTGATCACCCGAATGCCAAGTCTCCGCGCACTGGTTGCGATGAGGGCAGCATTGGTGAGACGTCCCTGTCCGATATGTTCGTAATCGTATTTCGCGGCCAGGAGCGCCAGCACCTGGCCTGCCTGCGTCCAGTCACTGAGATTCGGCACCAGAACTCGCTTTGCCCTGTCAAAGTCGCGTTCCAGGCGCTCGAGCACACGATGAGCGCGTTCGTTCGCACCGGCATAGAGTTCTTCCAGCACGACAGCGCTTAGCCAGAGTGGTGCGTCCGCGGCGATCCGGCGAACGGCAAGAGCCGAATCGTCTCCCCGGCGTAAAGCTGAGATGTAAATGGAAGAGTCAAACAGGGCAGGATGCACCTATTCACCCAGCGTGCCGTACACGTCTCTGATGTCGACGCGGCTCTTGACGAAGCGCTCCGTGGCCTCGATCGCGAGCCGGTTCTTCTCATGTTCGGCAATCGCCAGGTCCAAAGCGCGCTCGATGGCCTCAGTCTCAGTCTTCGCCTTCAAAAGTTTTTGAGCGCGCTTGATCTTCCCTGCGTCCAGCTGAAAGTGCTTGTGCGCGCGATTTCTTGCCGTGGCCACAGAAAAGCCTCCAACGCTATATCAGGATATCATTGTATGTACATAATATCCATCTTCATGTACATTCACGATGCGGTACGGCATCTTCCGGTACACTAGGTTTGAATCACGTTCTGCGTAACAATGGCCCCCGACCCCAGCTCCGTGATCGCCCCGGTCAAAACGCCTCAACTCCTGACCGACCAGGATCTCTACCTCTTCAACGAAGGCAGCAACTACCGCATCCACGAAAAGATGGGGGCCCACCTGGTCACGCACAACGGCCAAACCGGCGCCATTTTCAGCGTCTGGGCGCCCAACGCGCGCTCGGTAGCGGTCGTAGGCAGTTTCAACTCATGGAACCCGATCCCCAACCGCCTTGAGCCGCGAGGCTCCTCAGGCATCTGGGAAGGCTTTATCCCAAGCGTCACCAAAGGCGCGCTGTACAAATACCACATTGAATCGCAGCGTCACGGATACCGCGTCGACAAAGCCGACCCCGTTGGCTTCCTGCACGAAAAGCCGCCCCGCACCGCTTCAGTGGTCTGGGACCTCGACTACGAGTGGAACGACCGCGACTGGATGCAGAATCGCCACGCCCGCAACTCCCTGCGCGCGCCGCACTCCATCTACGAAGTGCACCTTGGCTCGTGGATGCGCGTTCCCGAAGAGCACAACCGCCCGCTGACCTACCGCGAGACCGCGCCCCGCCTCGCCGAATACGTCAGCCGTATAGGCTTCACCCATGTTGAATTCCTGCCCGTGATGGAGCATCCCTTCTACGGCTCATGGGGATACCAGACTACTGGGTACTTCGCCCCCACCTCGCGCTATGGCACGCCGCAGGATTTCATGTACCTGGTCGATTACCTGCACCAGCACGGTGTTGGTGTAGTTCTCGACTGGGTCCCGTCGCACTTCCCTTCCGACGCGCACGGGCTCGCCTACTTCGACGGCACGCATCTCTACGAACATTCCGATTCGCGCCAGGGATTCCATCCCGACTGGAAGACGCACATCTTCAACTACGGCCGCACTGAAGTCCGCAGTTTTCTGATGTCGAGCGCCATGTTCTGGCTCGACAAGTACCACATCGACGGCCTGTGCGTGGATGCAGTTGCTTCCATGCTCTACCTGGACTACTCCCGCAAGCAGGGCGAGTGGATTCCCAACAAATTCGGCGGCCGCGAGAATCTCGACGCCATCGATTTCCTCCGCCGATTCAACCAGGAAGTCTACAAAGAGCATCCCGACGTGCAGACCTGCGCTGAGGAGTCCACTTCCTGGCCCATGGTCTCAAAGCCCGTCTACGTCGGCGGATTGGGCTTCGGGCTGAAGTGGGATATGGGATGGATGCACGACACGCTCAAGTACTTCCAGAACGATCCCATCCATCGCAAGTATCAGCACAACCTGCTCACCTTCCGCATGCTGTACTCGTTTCACGAAAATTTCGTGCTGCCGCTCTCACATGATGAAGTCGTCCACGGCAAGGGCTCGCTGATCGGCAAGATGCCCGGCGACGAATGGCAGCGCTTCGCCAACCTCCGCCTACTCTTCGGCTACATGTTTGCCCAGCCCGGCAAAAAGCTCTTGTTCATGGGCGACGAATTCGGACAAGTCCGCGAATGGGCGCACGACACCAGCCTGGAATGGCATGTCACGCAATATCACGTCCATGGCGGCATGCAGGCCTGGGTTGAGCAGCTAAACCGTCTCTACCGCAGCGAGCCGGCTTTGCACGTGCTCGACAACAACCCCGCCGGCGTTGAGTGGGTCGATTGCAACGACAACGCCACCAGCACGATTTCTCTGCTGCGCAAAAGCGAGAACCCGAAGGACACGGTGTTAGGAGTATTCAACTTCACGCCCGTGCCTCGCAGCGGATACCGCATCGGCGTCCCCCACGGCGGCTACTGGCGCGAACTCCTGAACAGTGACGCCCAAGAATACGCCGGCAGCGGCATGGGGAACCTCGGCGGCGTGCATGCCGAACCTCAACCCGTCCACGGCAGGCCATATTCGCTGCGCCTCACGCTACCGCCGCTGGGCGCCCTCTTCTTCAAAGCCGAATAAGATCGCCTGACAAAGGCCCATGTGGGGACAGCCGCCCCCGGCTGTCCAGCCGGGCAAAGCCCGGCTTCTATCTCAGCGAGTTCCCACATCGGGATTTGACTCAAGATTTCCGGGCGTTTGTGACAGTCATCACAGACTCGCCAGGCTGTTTTCGCTAGTGAATAAAGGACCCGAAGCAACCGAGCCCTTAAACGGTCGCCTTCGCAGGGGACCTCGCGGGCCCGTCGCGCCCCAAAAGGGGCCAAAATTTGTTAGCCCAGCGCGTAAGCGCTGGGTCGACACGCCAAAGGTCGCAAGTCCCCGGAGGGGACGGTACCGATGGCCCACACCTACTGCACAAATCTGGTTCATTGCGTATTCAGCACCAAGGAGCGCGCGGAGCTAATCGCGCAGGGCGTACAAGAACACCTCTACGCTTACCTCCTCGGAATCGCGAAGAACCTGGGATTCCAAATCCTCGCACTGGGCGGCACAGCAAACCACGTTCACATCTTGCTGGGCTCTCGCCAAAACACTGCTTGTCGGCTGTGCTGCGCGATCTCAAGGCAAACTCCTCGCGATGGATGCGAGAAGGCAATCCAAAATTCGCATGGCAGGAGGGGTTTGGTGCCTTCAGCGTCAGCCATCGCAAACACCAACCGTTAAGCAATACATCCGCACCCAGGCTGAGCACCACAAGAAACGAAATCTCGAAGAAGAGTCTCTGCTTCGGTTGAAGAAATCGGGTGTTGATTACGACCCGCGGTATGTTTTCGGATAGTGCCGCCCCTCCGGGGCTCCCATGAAATCTCATGGAGTCCCAGGGCTGACGCCCTGGGCTAACGAATGGCGCCCCGTCGGGGCTGGGAGGATCGGACCCTTGTCGATGAAAGCCGGATGATCCCCGGGTGCACGAACGAAACCTCAGCGTTCACACCTTGGTGTAACTGCGTGTCCTTGGTGGTTGATGAATTTAGAACCACCGGTAAACCCGTCGCACCGTGTCATGCAATCTATGTCATGATGGCAACATGAAGAAACAAGCCTCCGACCAGCAATCCCACGATCGCCGCTACCAGGAACGGAAGCGCGCCGAAGCCGCGCGGAAGCCTCCCAAGAAGGTAGCGCCCCGACCCACGACCACCGAATCGCAGCCCCCTACCAACACCTCAAGTTAACCAGTTAAGGCGAACCAGCCCGTGCTATCCTCGCGTCAAGCGCGTTTCCCATGCGGATTCTGACCCGCTACATCCTGCGCGAAGTGCTGGCGCACGCCCTGATCGGCGCGGCCATCTTCACCTTTGTTCTGTTCACCCGCGATCTCGGACACATTCTCGAACTGGTCGTCCGCGCCAGCGCCCCACTACCCAGCGTTGCAGAGATTTTCTTTTTCACCGTGCCGCTCGCGCTCACCTACACCATTCCAATGAGCGTGCTGGTCGGCATCCTGATCGGCCTCAGCCGCCTCGCGGCCGACAGTGAAATCACCGCCATGCGCGCCAGCGGCCTCGGCGTCTGGACTTTCCTGCGCATCCTCTCCGTCTTCGTCGTCGGCGCCTGGCTGCTCGCGCTGTTCAACGGACTCTACCTCTCCCCACGTTCGCAATCCGCGCTGGCACATCTCGAAGATCGCCTCAAAGGCTCGCAGGTCTCCTTCGAAATCCGTCCGCGAGTTTTCTACGAAGGCTTCCCCAAGGCCGTCCTCTACGTGCAGGACGTGCACAGCGCGCAAGGGGCCGCCGTGTGGAAGGGCGTCTTCCTGGCCGACGTCTCCGATGCCGCCAATCCACGCGTGACCCTGGCCAAAGAAGGCATCGTGGTCAGCGAAGGCAAAGACCGCCTCCACCTGCATCTGATGGACGGCTCGAGCCACGAGGCCGATCCCAAGCAGGCCGATCATTATCAGATCTCGACCTTCCAGCAGACTGACATTCCCATCGACCTGCCCTCGACCGAGAACAAGCCGGAGGATTCCGTCCCGGTCGCGGTCATCAGCACGAACAACCTGCAGATCCAAGCCAAACATGTCGACCCAGTCCTGGCCCGCTATTATCTGATCGAGTTCCACCGCCGCTTCGCCCTGCCCACAGCCTGCCTGGTGCTGGCGCTGGTCGGGATTCCCCTCGGACTCTCCTCAAAGAAAAGCGGAAAATCCGGCGGCTTCGTTCTCACCATCCTGCTGGTCTTCAGCTACTACGCTGTTTCTCTGGTAGGGATCTCTCTCGCTCGCCAGGGCAAAGTCTCACCAGGGCTTGGAGCGTGGTTCGCAAATCTGGTTTTCCTGGCGGGAGGAATCTTCCTGCTCTGGCAGGCCGAGAGGCGTCCCTTTGAACTGGCCGCGCTGCGTTTGCGCTGGAAAGTGCAACCGTTCCATCAAGGCCCATCCGCCCGCCGCACCGAGAATGTCTTCGAGCGCGTCGCCAACCGCCGTCGCATGTTCCGCGCCAGCTTCCCCACGCTGCTCGACGACTACGTCCTGCGCGACTTCTTCGTTTATCTGGGATTGATCCTCGCCACCTTCCTGGTTCTGACGCTGGTCTTCACGCTCTTCGAGCTGCTCGGCGACATCCTTCGCAACCAGACATCCCCTCTCGTGGTCGCGGAATATCTGCTCAACGTAACTCCCTATCTGCTTTACAACGTCGCCCCTCTGATAATGCTGCTCGCCGTTCTCATCACCTTCGGCATCATGCAGCGGTCGAACGAGATCACGGTCATCAAAGCCACCGGCGTGAGCATTTACCGCGTCGTCGCTCCCGTTCTCGTGGCCGCGGCATTTCTGGCCGCGGGCCTGTTCTTCGCCGACCAGTTCTACCTTCCCCACACCAACAAGCGCCAGGAAGCGCTGCACAATCAGATCAAGGGACGTCCGCCGCAAACTTATCTCCGCCCCGATCGCAAGTGGATCTTCGGCCGCAACAACCAGATTTACTACTACCAGTTCTTCGATCCCGACCGCGACCAGTTCGCCAACGTCACCATCTTCCAGCTCGATCCCGCGAGCTTTAGCATCACGCGGCGCATTCACGCCGAGCGCGCCCATTGGGCCGACAACCTCAATCGCTGGATCTACGAACAAGGCTGGGAGCGCACGCTGCGCGGCTCCGCCATCGCCGACTTCCGCCCTTATGACGTGGCCACTTTTCCCGAGGTCAGCGAACCACCGTCTTATTTCAAGAAGGAAGTAAAGCAGTATTCCGAAATGAACTATGAAGAGTTGCGCCGCTACATTCATGATCTGCAGCAAAGCGGCTTCGACGTAGTGCGGCTCAAGGTGCAACTGCACCAGAAAATCTCTTTCCCTCTGATCACGCTGGTCATGGCGATCCTCGCGGTTCCCTTCTCGCTTTCTGCCGGCAAGAAGGGCCCCATCGGAGGAGTGGCAACCGCGGTGGGAATCGCGGTCGTTTACATCGTTGTCCTGCGGCTGTTTGAGGGTATTGGAAACGTGAGCCAGCTACCGCCCGCGTTGGCAGCCTGGTCCCCCGATCTGATCTTTGCTCTGGCGGGTGGATATTTGATTCTGAAGGTGCCAACGTAGAGAAGTGGCCAGTGACCGGTGGTCAGTGGCCAGTAAATTAGCGTTCAGCTGCGGAGGATGCCTGAGTTGGTTTGTACTGGCCACTGGTCACTGACCACTGGCCACTGATTCACTTCACTGCCACGCCCCAGGGAAAGCTATCCGTAGTAGTGGCGGCGACCGGAGTAAGTATCCCGCTGGCCGGGATCAGCGAGAACTGTGAGATCGAAGCCCCCTGATTATTCGCGACGAACAACCAGCTGTCATCTCCCCGGATGGCAATCGAAACCGGATTCCCACCCGTGCCTACGGTAGTGAATGAGGTCAGAACCCCTGTCACCGGGCTGATCTTGTACCCGGAAAGGTTATTCGACAGCTGATTCACCACGTAAACGAAGTTGCCGCGCGGATCCACCGCCAGCGCCGTCGGCCCGTTGCCCGCAGAAACCGGCGTCCCCGTGGAAACCAGGCTGCCATCACCACTCTGACAACTTGGCGGCAACGTTGCGTTGCAGATGGTGTAGCCACTCACATTGTTGGAGTCATGGTTGGCAACGTATACAAACCGGTTACAGGGATCGACAGCGATGGCCGAGGGTACCGAACCCGTAGCCACTCCCGGTGCGTTCAGTGCGGAAACCGGCGTGAGAGTGCCCGCTGACGGATCAACGGCGTATTCGAACACTTGATTATTGGCGGCGTCCGCGACGTATAGATTCTCCGTCGTGGGCGCAGTCGTTCCTGAACATGCCGCATTTTGGGCAGGAAAGCTCGTTTTAGTCACTTCAAGTGCCAACACATTCGCATTGGTTCCTCCCAGCAGGGCAGGAACTGCAAATGGAGAATTAGGAAGCTCGGTCACGCTGCCGTTGCTGAGCGAGAATACGGAAACCGACCCAGCGACGGCGGCACCCGAAGAATCCGTCGTCGCCTCGTCAGCGACAAATAAAAACTTGCCCGACGAATCCATCGCGAACGCAGCCGGTCTCACGGCCCCCGCCCCTGGCAGTGTCTTCATTGGCACAGCAGTCCCTGTCGCTGCTAACGTCCCATTAGAATTGATTTTGTAGCTGCCGATCGCGGTCACGCTGTTAGCGATGCCCGGGTCCGCCAAGATGGCGATATATGCGAAGGCCCCGCTTGGATCCAGAACAATCGCCGTCGGTTTGCCCGCCACTCCCGGCGACGTGTCGATCTGCGCCGTATGGCCGTTGCTCAAATTGAAACTGAAGGCTTGCAGAACTCCCGAACCTTGGCTCGGCACAATCACCAAACCGTCAGAGGACGCCTTATAGTGGCTGCCGCAAGCCACCAGCCCGCCTATCGAAATCAGAACTATCAGCCCGAGCAGCCAGGTCCATCGTGTCGACATTCGTCCCATGATCTCCGTGTTATGCGAGGTTTACGAGCGCCCACATCCCGCGCTCCCGCCCGCCGAGCGCCCCACAGCTGAAGAGACGTGAAATTCGCAAACAACTTGTGTATCAGGAATGCGCGCGAAGAGCAAACCGCCGCCCGGGAGGTTGGAACCGGGAACCAAGCCCCGAGTTGCCTCGGGCTCGCAGTTGGATGGACGCAGCTCTGGAACATGAGCAGTGACGTGGAAGAGTGGACGCTTCAGCGCCGCGTCAAGCGTGCCTGCATTACGATTCGGGCTCCCCAGTTTACTGAAAAACTCTGATTTTGGGTGGCGCAGCGTTTTTAACGCTGCGATAAAGCCTTTCATTATCCGTCAGGGCTTTAGCCCGAGAGGTACGTGGGCAGAGTTTTTCAGCAACCTGTTGGCCAACCGCGTTATATCCATAAGTTATTGATCCTAGGTGTAAGTTGTTGAAAGTTCGTAGAACCGCTCAGAAACGCCCCCCGATGCACGCGGACCGGTAGGATGACCATTGCTGGCCTTGGTCCAAGGCATGGGGCGTCGCTGCTAGGGGCGTTTACGGCCCCGCAATGGCTACCTTACAAGAGGGACGAATGCGGTTTTTGCAGAGCCGGGCGCAGGCGGCATCAGCGATCATATTATCAAAAAGCTATTTTATGTACATACATCCACCCGGGTGTCATCGAATTCAGACTTCCCGCCCCGCCGGAACCGGCTCCGGCGCCGCCGGCGAAGTTTCACCGCCTGAAACCAGAGGCAGACGGATTTCCACCGTCAGTCCCCCCTCCCCCCGATTGAAAGCCGCCACACGTCCACCATGAAAACGTACAGCGCGGTCGGTGATTGCTAACCCAAGTCCAACACCGCCCGTGAGTCTGCCACGAGCGTCGTCGAGGCGGTAAAAGGGCTCGAACAATTTATCCAGCGCATCCTCGGGAACGCCCGGCCCGGAATCGCTGACCCGCAACACCGCCTCGGCTCGTGCCGGACCAGTCGATCTCTCCAATTGAACCTCTACGGATGATCCTTCACGCGTGTAGCGGATTGCATTGCGCACCACGTTTTCGATGGCGCTGTGCAAGAGCGAAGCATCCCCCGGCACTCCCCAGTCGCCTTGGGAAATCGCGCAGCGCACGTGGCAATGGCGCGCCTGCGCCTCAAATTCCGCGTCCTCGGCAACGTTCAGCACCAGTTCATTCAGCGGAACAGTCGTGCGCGGAACTCTTTGTTCGCCATCTTCCAGCCGTGCCAGCATTAGGATTCTCCCAATCAGCTCGTTCAGACGGCTGGCTTCGAGTTCAATGCGCTCCAGCATGGCAGCGCTCTCCGGCCCGGAACGCTGCCGCGCCAGGCCCAGCGCCACGTTCAGGCGGGCCAGGGGCGAGCGTAGTTCGTGCGAAATATCGTTCAGCAGGCGCGATTGTGCCTGGACCAGCTTCTCCAGGCGCTCGGCCATTGCGTCGAAGTCACGCATCAGCCCGGCAATTTCGTCATGTCTGCGGGCCGCAGGAGCTCCGGCACGCGCTGTGAGGTCGCCCGCGGCCAACTGTTGAGTCGCGGCGCGCAGCCGCACAATTGGCTTGGTCATCAACCAGGCGAGTACGTAGCAAACGAGCCCGGAAGAAATAATCGCGATGATCAGCCCGGGGATGGGCATGCCGCGGGGGCCAAAGAACACGCGCGGGCCCGGCGGCAATCCGATGACCAGCGTGTAGCGATGGAATCCATCGGAAGACGCGCGGGAGTCCCGCAGCACCTGCGGTATGGGGAACACAAACCCTTCGTGCGGCATTCGCGGTCCACCCGCGGCCACGCGAACCGCCCAGTCGGGAGCGCCACGTCCCGAGACCTCTTCTCTCCGATCGTTGAAAAGGTACGCGCGCACATGTTGTGTTTTGTCCAAGTTCTCAAGATACTCGCGAAGCTGCCCGGTTCCGCCCTGCTCGTACGCATTTACTGCCTCGTTCAAGACTGTCGTGCGCAGAGCTTCCCAGGTTGACGTACGAGGACGAAAGGCAAGAGTCACCACGATGGCCAGCACCACGAACAGCGCCTGGGCCAGCCAGAACGACAGAAAGATTCGGACAAACAAGCTCTTCATGTTTTGGCCTTACGAGGTCCTCTTCACGTTCTCGCGCGGACGCGCAAAGATATATCCCACGCCACGAACCGTTTTGATGTGCTCGTCACTGTCAGTGTCGCCCAGTTTCTTTCGCACCTTGCTGACATGCATATCGATGCTGCGGTCAAAGGGCGAAAACTTGCGGCTCAGCACGGCATTGACCAGCCGTTCGCGCGGCACCACGTGCCCGGCCTCGCGCAGAAGCACTTCCAGCAAGTTGAACTCGACCGAGGTCAGGTCAACTGGCTTGCCCTCATGGCGTACAGTGCGGGTTGCCGGGTCGAGTTCGACTTCGCCGACGCGGAGAATTTCGGGTGCGGCATTCGCCGACTTCCCGTCACTGCGCGTGCGCCGGAGAATCGCCCGAATCCGCGCCACCAGCTCCCGAGGGTTAAAAGGCTTGGGAAGGTAATCGTCGGCGCCAATCTCGAGCCCGACAATGCGGTCCACATCTTCGCCGCGGGCTGTCAGCAAAAGAACGGGAAGACGCGAGCTGGCTCGAATTCTTCGCAGCACTTCGAAGCCGTTAATTCCGGGCAACATCACATCCAGTACTGCCAGTGTGTATGGGCCGGCCGTGGCTTTCTGCAGCCCGCGCTCGCCGTCGTGCACGCAATCGATAACGAATCCTTCGGCTTGCAGGTACTCGGAGACGAGGCTGCAGAGTTCAACATCGTCGTCGATGACCAGAATCTGTTCCATCGTTGCCGTCTTCATTGTGCATCACGAGTTCAACAAAGCGCTGTAAAGAATTGTCAAACCATAGCTTAATGCGGTTTGACTGTGCATGCCCCCGGTATCGGCGTCATCCCGAAAGCCAGCGCCCATCCACGCGAGATCCCTCGCCCCGCTGGTAAAAGCGCGGGGGCTTCGGGATGACGCCGTCGAGCAGCTGCAGGCTTCGGCGCCGCACTTCTCTGCGCCTCTCGCCTTTTGACAAAACTTTACTCCGCTTGACCGACTTTTTACGGCCACTTGGCTGCGAACCGTGTTCCTATCAGTGTACGCAAAATCGCCGGCTTGACCGGAAGAGGTTAGGGGAACAGACCCTTTAGGAGTTCAACGTATGAGATCGATTCGTTTTCGCTTTCTGATCGCAGCTTTCGCCGTATTGCTTGGCACGGTTGTGGCCAAGTCGCAGACAGGAGATGCTCCGCCGATGCACGGCCATGGCCATGAATTTGGTACGGGCGAACACATGATGGGATTCTTCGCCGACTACCTCAATCTGACCGATGGGCAGCAGGCGCAGATGAAAGCCGTCCTGGAGAAGGAACATGCCACGCTCAAGCCGCTGATGCAGCAACTGCACCAGACGCGCCAACAGCTACGTCAGTACGAGGAAGGAACCTTTGACGAAGCCAAGGTTCGCGCTCTCGCCACACAGGAGGCGCAGACCAACGTCGAGCTAACCGTGCAGCACGCACGCATTCACAACGAACTATTCCAAATGCTGACGCCCGATCAGCAGGCCAAGATGAAGGAGTTCGAGGTCCGTCGCGAGGCGCGCATGCAGAAGCACATGAGCGCGGAATCGGCTCCCGCTGCTTCCGAGCAATAACGGCGATTTTCCTCGTCGCAAACCGGCGCGAGGCTGGTGCCTAGCCACTCGGCGCCGGGTATCTACTCCGTGGCCGCTCGGCTGGCGCCCTCGCGGGACAGCCGAGGCGGCTGTCGCCACATGAGCAGTTCTTGCACCTTGCCTGTTAGAATTTCATCTACTGAATCTGCATGTTGCCTAAGAGCTTGCGTCCGTTGCTGCCCTATCTCAAGCGCTACCGCTGGGGATACGTGGTGGGCACTCTGTGCATTTTTGTCAGCAACGCCGCTCTGGTTCTGGTTCCGTGGGTCATCGGTCATGCCATCAACGACCTTAAGACGGGCGTCACCCAGCAAAAGCTGCTTCATTGGATTGCATGGTTACTGGCTGTCGCTACGGTGCGGAGCGTATTTCTATTCCTGACGCGATGGATCCTGATCGGTATTTCCCGTGACATTGAGTTTGATCTACGCAACGACCTCTTCTCGCATCTTGAAACTCTCTCTTATTCCTATTACCAGCAGATGCGGACTGGCGACATTATGGCCAGGGCGACCAATGATCTGAATGCGGTGCGCATGTTGCTGGGCCCGGCCATCATGTATTCGGCGAACACGATGGTGTTCACCGCGGCCGCCCTGGGCTTCATGGTGTCCATCAGTCCCAAGCTGACGTTTTACACCTTCCTGCCACTGCCGGTGGCCAGCGTGGTGATCCAGTATTTCGGACGTCGCATTCATGAGAGGTTCGAAAGAATTCAGGCCATGTTCTCGGACATTTCCGCGCGTGCCCAGGAGAATTTCTCCGGCGTCCGGGTGATTCGCGCTTACGCGCAGGAAGATGCGGAGATCGCATCGTTTGAGGCGGCCAACGACGAATACATCGGGCGAAGCCTGAAGCTGGTACGGCTGATGGGCATGCTGTGGCCGACGCTCGAGCTCATGCTGGGCGTTGCCATGGTGCTGGTGTTGTGGATTGGCGGGCGCGAAGTGCTGCTGGGCCACATCGACATCGGCCACTTCGCCTCGTTCACTTTCTACATGATGCAGCTGACGTGGCCGATCATCGCGCTGGGCTGGGTGGTTAACATTTTCCAGCGCGGCACGGCGTCGTTGTTGAGACTCAACGAAATCCTGGTCGAGCAGCCTCAAATTCAGGACGCGCCCCAGGCGCGCGATCTCGCCATCGAAGGCGAGATTGAGTTCCGCAAGTTGAGTTTCGCCTACGATGGCAAGGACGTGCTGCACAATCTGAACCTGCGAATCCCGGCGGGCAGCAGCCTGGCCATAGTTGGCCCCACGGGTTCAGGAAAGACCACGCTGGTCGACCTGATTCCCCGCATCTACGACGCGCAGCCGGGCATGGTGCTGATTGATGGGCGGCCAGTCCGCGATTACACGCTCGCATCGTTGCGCAAGAACATCGGATTCGTGCCGCAGGAAACGTTTCTCTTCAGCAATCGCATTCGCGAGAACATCGCGCTGGGGGTGGAATCGGCCTCCGACAGCCAGATTCACGACGCGGCGGAAGCGGCCAACATTGGCGCCGAGATTGAGAGCTTCCCCGAGGGCTACCGGACACTGGTGGGCGAGCGCGGCATCACGCTCTCGGGCGGCCAGAAACAACGGACGGCGATTGCCCGAGCGCTGATTCGCAATCCGCGCATTCTGATTCTTGACGATGCACTCTCCAGCGTCGATACCCACACCGAGGACAAGATTCTCAATCACCTGCGCGATGTGATGCAGGGCCGCACTACCATCTTCATCTCGCATCGCGTTTCGACCGTGCGCAATGCCGACCGCATTGCTGTCCTGCACGGCGGACGCATTGTTGAGCTGGGCACGCACGACGAACTGCTCGCCTTGAACGGCTACTACACCGACCTGTATAACAAGCAACTGCTGGAAGAAGAGCTGGCGGAAGTCTGAAGTACAGTGGTCAGTGGCCAGTGGGCAGTTGCCAGTTTTGGCCCCCCACGACACATGCAGCGGGTCGACACTCCCGAAATTCTTGACTCTGACGCTTGCCCTGCCGGCGAGGTGGAAGCGTCGCTGCGTGACTTGGTCCGCATTAACCGCTGGTTTGGCGGAGCGGCGACGACTGCGGCGCTGGTCAAGCGCGTCGCTCAACGTGTCGGACGCAAGCGTCTCTCACTGCTGGAGGTTGCCGCTGGTTCAGGAGGAGTTACGCGGATCGTGGGAGAGATGGTCGCGCGCTCTGGGATCACGCTGGATGTCACTCTGCTGGATCGGGCGAGGGCTCACTTGTTTGATGGCGGGCGCGCGGTCGTTGGCGACGGGCTGGCCCTGCCTTTCAACGAGAACGCATTCGACCTGGTTAGCTGCAACTTGTTTGCCCATCACCTTGACCCTGAGAGTCTGCGGCTCTTCGTGAAGGAGGCGTTGAGGGTCAGCCGATGCGCGGTGTTGATCAACGACTTGATCCGGCATCCGCTACACCTGGCGCTCGTGTATGCGGGGTTTGCCCTGATGCGCAGTCGCGTGTCACGGGTGGATGGAGTCGCCTCCGTACGGAGGGCCTATACCCCCGTGGAAATTCGGGAGATGCTGGCTCCGATTCTTTCGTCGGATGAGCGCCTGGAAATCTCGACACACTATCTTTTTCGGATGGGGGTGATTGTGTGGAAAGGATGAGCGGGTGACTCTACCGAGCGGAGAATACCCTCAGCGGCTAAAGCCGCGACTGATTTTGCGGCTTACGGCGCGGCTGGAAGCCGCGCCCTTTCAAAGCGGGGCTGTAGGTTCGAGTTTTTCAGCAAGCTGTAAGTCGAGTTGTTCAGAAAACTCTGAATCCATACCTGTAGTGAAGGTCTATCTGGGGAAGGTCTATCGCAGCTCGACTGGACAGCCGAGGCGGCTGTCCCTACGTGGGTTTTGCCGGCGCACACTTCAGCGGACTACTAGCACTTCCCTGACATTATCGCGGGCTAGGAAGAACTTGATTGAGGCGAAATCGCGGAAGAGATTCTCAATGTGGCGGTTGTTGAAGACGCGCTGCAGCTGGAAGCCGTCGGTGATCGCGGTGTGGACCGCGCCGGTGGGTCCGCGGCGGGCTTCCTTGCGGAGGACGATGCGCTGCATCTCCAGCGTGTCGCTGCCCACAATGTGAAAGCGGTAGCAGGGCGAATCCGGTCCTGCATCGCGGGTGTGAAAGAAGGCCAGCAGCATTCCTCCCGGCTTCATCACCGACCACAACCGTCCTACTACGGGGCGGACCAGGCTTTCATCCAGATAGTCGGGTAAGTTCCAGCACAGCACGATGTCAAAGTGCGCCGCGGGATACATGAGGTTGTCAGCCAGGAATTTCCGGCTGTCGAGGACAACATTGCCCTGCTCATCCTTTGTGACGAGGCCGGGCTCGGTCGAGGCCGTGAGCAGGTCTTCACTGTAGATTCTGTGACCGCGCGCGGTGAAGTGGCGAATGTTGGGAGCTGAGGTCGAGCCGAGATCGAGGACGCACAGGCTTTTCTCGGTATCCCAGGTGCGGGCAAGCTCGCCAAGGCCGCTGGAGCGCCGCGTGAGTTTTTGTGATGCCTGCGCCGGCGAGTTTGCTTCCGGTCCGCCTGACGAGCCTCGAAACAGTTTCATGAAGTTCTGGGTTACCGACGCCATCACTACTTCTGTGCGGTCTTTGCTTCCGCTTTTCCCTGAATATCGATCTTGCCTTTAAGGTAGGCGCCTTCTTCGATGGAGATGCGCTGGGTCGAGATATCTCCGGTGACGACTGCGGACTTCCTCAATTCCACGCGGTCGCTGGCAGCCACGTTGCCTTCGAGCTTCCCTTGAACGACTACGCCCTTGGCTTCCACACTGGCTTTGACCTGCCCATTCGGGCCAACGGTAAGGCTATTTGTTTTCAGCGAAATGCTTCCCTCAACCTGACCATCTACATAAAGGTCTTCACTGCCCGACAAATCGCCCTTGATCACGACGGATTTGCCGATCTGCGCTAGTTCTCCCGTAAGCGGTGCACTCATGGACGCTCTCCTTGAGAAGCGGCATCGAAACCAAGCAATCTCGAGAAACAGGTTGTGACGGGTAAGAGACGACTGGGTCGTCTCTTCGACTATACCCAACGGTTGGAGTTTGCGGCAAGGACCACGCCTGGAGAAGTTTCCAGAATCTGGGGAAAAAACTGAAAGCGGGCCGGGGGAGCCCGCCCTCTAAAGAAAAAACATCAGCGTATCGGTGCAGAGACTACTTCTGGCACGAGTCGCTGACCATCTGGACGTCCGTAACCTTCAGATGCCCGTGCTCGGTACTCTCTTTCTTCATGCCCGAGTCCTTGGCCATCTCTTTGCTGTCCTCTTTCATGTTATGCATTTTGGCATGGGAGACCACGCCTGTAGCCGTAACTGTATGGCCGACGTGTTTAGAAAGATCCACGCCGCTCTTGCTGTTGCGCACTTCCCATGTGCTGCCGTCATTCGCGGTCAGGACGAACTCGTCGGCGCTGTCGCCCTTGGAGAGACATCCGGTGACGGTTCTTACATCGCCCTTGGATTTTGAACCATCATTGCCATCCAGCGCCACTGCCCACGAAACGGCAAAAGCCGCAAGAACCAGAGACAAAAGCACACGACCCAATTTAGCTGTCATTGTTCCTCCTTGTGTTGTATGCCGCCAAAATCGGCGACATCGACAGACGAAGCCAAATCTTGGGTGCAGGACTGGGTGGGGGAGTTGCCGGGGAATTGTCTCGGATGTCGGAGCAAGACAGAGCTCAAGCTGATCCGGCCATGCAAAAACTTTCAGACTATCCGGCATTCTTCAGTAGACGTACAATCCTCGCCTCCCCCACAGCGCGGCACTCTGAGAAATTGAGCATTTCGAACTGAACACCGACAAAAACGGGAGCGGACGAGACTATGAATCGTTGGACAGCTTTGCCTCGCGTGCGGGCTATGCGTCTCGATTGCATCTCAGGCACAGACGTTTACCACATTGGTGAACTTCAATGGGACCAACGGTTCCCATCCAAGTAGCCCTTTGGTCCAGGGTTTTGACGGGAACCTTTATGGAGCTACGTCTGCCGGAGGGATCTATAACAATTGCCCAGGGATTGGGGGATGTGGCACGATTTTCAACACCACAACGGACGGCGTGCTGACAACTCTCCACAATTTTTGCCCGACTTCTTCCTGCCTCTACGGCCGGACACCGGGAGGCACACTCGCCTTGCCCCCCAGCGGGGACTTCTACGGCACGACACCATATGGCGGCGCCAAGGCATGGGGCGAAGTGTACAGAATTACCCCGAGCGGCAGCACGTTCGCCCGGCTCTACAGCTTTTGCTCGCAGACCAATTGCACCGATGGGCAGACTCCCGAGGGCTGATCCGAGCCTCTGATGGCAACCTCTATGGAGTCACGTTCGCTGGCGGCCCCAACGGTGTAATTTTCAGGATGAGTCCTCGTGGCACGCTGACCACTCTTCACAATTTCTGCTCGCAGGCAAACTGCGCCGACGGCGTGGAGCCAAACGGCATCATACAGGCCACGAACGGGAATTTCTATGGAGTCACCTTCGCCGGCGGCGGCAGCACCAGTCGCGGCACCATCTTCAAGATGACGATGACCGGCACGTTCACTACGCTCTACACTATTTGCGCACAAGGAGGCTCGGTCTGCCCCGATGGCGCATACCCCGCCGTGCTGTTCCAGGCTGCCGATGGCAACCTTTTATGGGACAACGAGTTCCGGCGGGACCAATGACGTCGGCACAGTTTTCAGAATCTCCCCGAATGGAGAAAAATGGAAAATGAGCAGACACCCGGTCTGCGATATAATCCGGCTCCATACAGAATGGCGGCCCAGTAGGACTATGCCATGACAATAGCCGAGCGTGTAAGCAATTTTTTGCGAGACAAACATCCCGGCACTTCATATTGCGACGATTGCATAGCCAAACAGCTCGATCTCTCTCGACGCCAACAGGCACAGCGCGTAACGATAGCCTTGGCCGTCACCAAGGATTTTGTCAGGCAGATTGGTACATGCCCGGAGTGCAAGGGTAGGGATAAGTTTGTCACCAGATCGGTTTGAGAGTTTCCTGAGGAGGAATCTGTTAGCGCGTCGCAGGCGTTCGCTGTTCAAATTCCTAAATTGTTCATCTCTGTGGGTCCCCATCCGTGGAAACAAGGCCACCGCCCGAGCGAGAAGCGGGAAAATGCAGTGGGACTCACGAAGGCTGCGTGGTTCGGGACTGTTCGTCCGGTGGCAGCTTTTCTGCTAAGTCGTGAAGTTTTTGCCCAATCACCTTTATCCCCGCCGTGGTGCCGGGATCGATGTATAGACGGTCAAGAGCAGGGTCCTGTAGACCTCTTCTCAACAATTGATCGTGTGTTGAGATTGCATCTTTGCCTATGCCCTCCCTGAACAACTTCAGTGTCTGAGCGTCGTATGCCCGGAGAATCCCTTGCTCCTTCGACCAAGCTGCCGCATCATCGGAGGACGGATAGGGTGGTGCGCCTTTTTCTCGTCCTACCACAAAGTCCAAGATTGATGAGGCTGTCAGAAGAGCCTTTTCCTTGAAGCCATGAGTGGGACCGTGAACGTGGAACTTAAATGGCCCAAAGCGCGTTCCCTGTTTTGTGCCTGGGGGTATTTTTGCGATGGGTATATTCACCGGTTGCCCTACGCGGAAATGTATCGGCTCGTTATTAACATCGGGGTGTGGCTCGGCGGTTGGAGTCTCGGGCTCCTCCCCAGCAATCCGAACCAAGTTTCGGCCGAGGTGTTTCGCCGCGTACAGCGCTTCATCTGCGACTTTCAAGAGTTGCTTTCCTTCTGTGGCATGAACCGGAGCCGTTGCAACGCCAATACTGGCGGTAAGTGACAGCTTCTTGCTGCTCATCCTGCTTATCTCTATCTCAGATCGGATTGATTCTGCTAGCGCAACTGCCTCCGATATTGCAAAATTTGGCAGCAGGACGGCAATTTCTTCTCCACCGAATCGGTACACTTTGCCCTTGTGTCGGCATCGTCTGGCAACAATATTCGCGCACTCTATGAGCACTTCGTCGCCGACCAAGTGCCCGTGTGTATCGTTCACTGTCTTGAAGTGGTCAAGGTCTAACTAACATCAACAAAGAAACAGGTTCTCCTTCACTTGCTGCACCACTCAAAGCAACCAACTCTTGGTCAAACAGCTTTCGCCGGAGCATTGGCAGGAGATCATCTTTTGCGGCGTCTTCTCCGGATGAACCTCTGACCTTTCCGTGGGGCCGAAACTGGGCGGCTGAACCAATGACATAACCAGTAACGGAGCCGGAGTCGTCTACAAGCCTGACTCTCAGCTTCACGGTGTCGCCGAGGATGCTCTGAGGATGGGGAACATGAACGTCAAACTCCTCCCCGATTGAAATCGGCGGTGGATGCTTTGGTTCGCAGGCGAAATGTAATTCTCCTAGGGCCACTCCGTCATCGTCGGCCTCCAGACTGGCATAAACGGGGTATTGCCCGCCCGGAAGAATTCCACCTTCTGGCAAGAAAGCAGTGCCCTGATTTCCGAGGTGCATAAGCGGATGACATTGTAATTCCGTTTTTCCAGAGGAGCGAGATTTTCCGCTTTTCCACGGAAATCAAGCAATCCGTCTTCTAGATACTTTTAACTAACTATTTTCTTGGAATTGCGGAAAAGGGAAAAGGAAGGTTCTTCCCACGTGGAAAAACGGAAGAAGGGCTGTTCAAGCAATTCTCAATGAAATTGGTTCCATAACAATGCCGGCTCCCAGACCCGAGTAAGCTTGGTGGTGCCAAACCAACCATGAAGGCTCGGGTAGAAAGGAGCCGGACAATGACCATTATAGGAT
>QIAM01000080.1 GCA_003225555.1 Acidobacteriota bacterium
CGCCTGCGCTCTTGCTGATCCAGAATGGCTCGAACGTTGGCGGCTGCTACGGCAACATCGTCGCGAAAGCGGCTGAACCGGGCAGCTCTTCGGTGCCAGTGGCGACTCGGCGTGAACCACTCGGGAGAGACAGTTCGTCCGGAAGTGTTGGCTCCTTAACCGGCCAATCCCCGGATTGAGGTGGCTGGGCTAGCGAGGATTCGATATTCTTTTCCAGTTAGGATTTCGAGGAGTTGAAGGCTCGGCTCTGGAGTCCGATCTGTGCAAAGGTCCCTCCGGTGGGCAGAGCCTCCATTTGGCACGATTGTCTTTATCTCACTTTCGGCCGCGCAGAGCAAGCTGGAAGCCGATTGGGCCGAACCGGCTGAAGGAATGATTCGCCGGTGTCCGGTTTGCTTGCGGGATTCGGTCGTGGGCCATGGTCGTCGACGGAAACAAGCTCATGACGAAGAGCATGACTGGATCACGATACGCCGAGGCATCTGCCGCTCTTGCGGAAAGACGATTACGTTCTTGCCGGCGTTTTCTCTCCCCTACAGTCATTACAGCTTAATCGCTCGCAGTGAGGCACTGCGGCGGTTCTTTGTGGAAGGCTACTCCTGGGAGAAAGCAGCGCCGCCGGTGAAAGATCCGGATCGCATTGCAGATCCTTCCACTCTCCGCCGCTGGTTTCAGGCTCTGGATTCCTCCCGGCCGATATTCTCATCGTTGAGACGCACTCTGCAAGCGCTCGATCACTGGATTCGTGGTGGACAGGTTCTCCGCTACCGCGATTGGGAACTCTCCTGGCCCACGGTTTTCCCGCTTCTCCAGTGCTTCTGGCCTCTGCGGATTTAAAGATTTTACCCGCCCACCATCCTCACCTGGGAAAACGGTCGGTCCTCTCCTACGCTCAACCCAGAAGAGAGAGCAACGACCATGAGCGAGGATCTGGAACAGCTCAAACAGCGGCTGCCGCTGCTGGAATACCTGCAGCGGCACAACTGGACCGGAAACCATGTCGGCGCTGGCGACGAGTTCGTGGGACTCTGCCCGTTGCATCCGGATACGCAGCCTTCGTTCTATATCAATGCCCGCAAGAATCTGTTCTATTGTCACGGCTGTAACTGCGGTGGCGATCTGATTCGCTTCGTGGAGCGTTCCGAGCACCTCTCCTTTCGCGAAAGCATCGCCCACCTAAAGCACGAAATCGCTTTGGCCGCCGAGTCCGAGTTACTCGACAGAACCGCTGCTTTTTACCAAATGCAACTGCAGCGCCACCGCGAAGCGGTGGACTATTTGCAAAAGCGAGGCCTCCGGGATCCGAGCCTGATCACCGAACTGGGCCTCGGCTATGCTCCCGGTGGCAATCTGCTGCGTCATCTGGCTGATTTCGGTTATTCGCTGGATCTGTTGTTGCGGGCGGGGCTGTTTACCTCCCAGGGCCGCGAGGCCTTTTCTCGGCGCATCATCTTTCCGTGCTACCAACAAAGTCGCGTGATCAATCTTTATGGCCGCAGTATTGGCGCCGCTTTCCCTCACCGCTTATTACCACGCTCCAAGGGTGGCTTGTTTGCCTGGCAATCAGTGAGCGTGTTCTCGACCGTGATCCTTGTAGAAGGTCTGTTTGATTTAGCTGTGCTCTGGCAAGCCGGCTTTCGCAATACCACCTGCGCCATCGGCACCCATCTGACACCAGCGCAGTTGTCTCAGCTTGGCGATCAACCCGGCCGCGACGTTTATATCGCCTTCGACAACGATCCCAACCAAGCCGGCCAAGAGGCGGCGTGCCGCCTCGCCCGGCGCCTGAAAATCGCCGGTCTGTACGCGCGCATTGTTTCCTTGCCGGCCGACCAGGATCCGAACAGTTACTTTTTGGCCGGGGCCAGCGCTGCTGATTTCCGCGCCTGCCTGGAGCGAGCGCAACCTCTATGAAACTTTCTCTGCTCCTTCCACCGGCCACCCCAGCCAGCGCATCTCCCTACCGGCTGGTCGATGATGCAGGCCAGGAAATCGATTGGGCCAATGCCTTTCTAGATGCCCAACGTGTTCGCCAACTGTCCCCCCACTCGCTGCGCGCCTATGGATATGATCTGCTGCACTTCGCACGCTGGTCCCTTCAGCATCGTGGCTCACGCACCCTGCATGAAATCGATGAATCCACCTTGCTCGACTATGTCCGCGATCAACTCAACGAAGATTCGCCACCTACGCCTCAGACCATCAACCATCGCCTGGGCGTGCTTCGTTCGCTGTATCGGTTTCATTTCGGACATCCCCTGACGGCGGGATCGCATCGCTTCCCGCGCCCCTATCTTACGCAGTCGCCGCTCGGCTACGGCCGTCCATGCCGCCGGATGGCCACAGGCCTTCGGCTCAAAGAACCGCACCGCCTGATACTGCCGCTGTCCGCCGATGAGGTGGCCAAGTTCTGGCGTAGCTTTCGTACTTTCCGGGATCTCGCTCTGGTCGCCTTGATGTTGCTGAACGGCCTGCGCTCCCAGGAGACGATCGATCTCCAACTGCAGGATCTTCAACTCGCCGAGGCCCAGCTCCGCGTCCTTGGCAAAGGGAAGAAGCCACGACTGCTGCCTCTGCCCAAGGAAACCATCCAGGTAATCCAGAATTACCTCCGTTTGGAAAGACCTCTCACCCACTCATCCGCTCTGTTCGTTTCCTTGAAAGGCCGCCCGCGCGGGCTACCCATGACCCTGGCCGGACTCCGCTCTCTGTTCCGCCATCATCGCGTACGCAGTCAGGTTCTGCAGGCCAATCCCCACCGCTTTCGACACACCTTTGGAGCCGATATGGTTCGGGCCGGAATCTCCTTGCCCGCGCTCCAACAACTCATGGGACACGCGCAGATCCTCACTACCATGCTCTATGTTCAGATCGCTCCCCAAGATGTATGGCGCGAGTACGCCCGCGCCGTGGAGAACCGAACCCGCTTGTCGGTCCCCCAAGATCTATGACTCCACGCTCTCAGCCACAACCTCCCCCGAACCTCGAGAAGACCTTTGCCGCTCAGATTCAAGCGCTCCAGAGTCCCTATCGACATTATCGAGTGGCCGCCAATCGCTTCCTGGCCTACCTTCAAACCGATTTTCCCCACGTGCGCAATCTTTCGGACTTGCGTCGCGATCCTCATCTGCTCGGTTGGATTCGCAGCCTGGGCCAAGAACATCCACCTTTGTCCAATTACACACGTCGCATTTATCTTATTCGCCTTCGCCGCCTGCTCCGCGACTTGGCCCCTGAAGGACAGCCCGGGCTGATCCTCACCGAAGATTTCCCCCAGTCACCTCACACCGCTCCCAAAAAGGTTCTACCGCCGCAGACAGAGCGCCATCCCCTTAACGACGAATCGGTATTGCGGACGCATCCCCTATTCGGTGAGATCTTTGATTCCCGTATCCGAACCCTCGCAACCAGCTTCCGCCCCGACACTATAAACACGTATCGAGTCACCGCCCGGCGCTTTCTTTCCTATCTCCAAGCTGATTTCCCGCAGGTGCATCAGCTATCGGAGCTGCGCCGTGATCCGCATCTGCTCGGTTGGGTCCGCGGCCTCTATCAACAAGATCCACCCTTGTCCAATGGCACGCGGGAGCAGTATCTGTACAAGCTCTGGCGTCTTCTCCAGGACTTGGTGGCCGCGGGCCACAGCCTGATCCGCGCGGAGGATTTCCCGCCACGACTTTCGAAAAAGCGCGGCGCCCAGCTCTCCGACTTTCGATTCGGGGAACTGTTTGAGGCCCGTATCCAGACTCTGGCCACCACGCTGCGACCGGGTACAATACCAGGCTACCGAATCACCGCCCGGCGCTTCCTCTCTTATCTCCAAACAGATTTCCCGCAAATGCAGCAACTCGCAGACCTGCGCCGTGATCCCCATCTGTTTGGCTGGTTCCGCCGCCTGTGCCAACAAGAACCATCCTTATCTAATTCGACTCGCCAAGCATACCTACTCCAGCTCCGGCGCCTCTTCGATGACTTGGCCTGCGCCGGCCATCCCCTGCAACCCGGGCTGATTCTCACCGAGGACCTCCCGCCGCGGCCGCAGTACCTTCCCAGAGCGCTCTCCCTGGAAGACGATCAACGCCTCCTGCAGGAACTCCGGCGCCACGATGATCTCCTCTCTAATGCGCTCCTACTCACGCGTGCCACCGGCCTCCGCATTGGCGAATGTATCGCTCTGGCAGTGAACTGTTTGCGATCGGTCGCGCCCGATCAATGGGCGCTGCACGTCCCTCTCGGTAAGCTTCGTACCGAACGACTCGTTCCCGTCGACGAGGACGTCCGCCACATTATCGATCGCATTCTAACCCTCCGGACGCAAGCTCCTGCATCTCAGCTAGCCCAATCGGCGCACTTTTTGTTGCCGCGCTCTCAGCCCTCTTACTTGTATGAAAATCTCCGCGTTGCTTTACATCAGGCTGCACAGCGATCTGGCTGCTCCGATCGCATCACTCCTCATCGCCTTCGGCACACTTATGCCACGGAAATGATCCGCCTCGGTGTCGGCCTTCCGGCTGTCATGAAATTGCTGGGACATAAAACTGTCCGCATGACGCTGCGCTACGTGCAGGTTACTCAGCGAGACCTACAACGCGAGTTCCATCTCGCACGCCAAAACGCAGTCCAAGTCCATCACATCCCTGAACTTTCAGTCACCAGTTTTCCATCCGCGGAGTCCGGTCTGCCAGGCATCCTGAGCACGCTCGCTGCTACTCGCCATCTCCTGGAAATGTATCGCCGTCAGCTTAAGGACGACGGCGCCAGCCGAAGGCTACGACGCCTGGACAAGCGCCTCCACAGCGTTGCCTTGGAACTCGATCGCTTCTCCTCAGCCGAAAAATGACGAGACATTGGCCGGTTAATGGCTCCCCGGCATGGATTCGAACCATGGATCACAGCTTCCGCCACTACACGTCAGAACCAGAAGAGCGAGCCGCCTCGGGTCAGTTTGACTCCATATGACCCCTTGCTCTCTTGAAACCACGACGGGTTCTGTCCACTTAACGTCCACTTTCCCGACCTAAGTCTTAGAAAACACGTCATAGCCGTTTGCCTCCGGAGCAAGAGGTCGCAAGTTCGAATCTTGCCGGGCGTACCAACTTTCCTTGTAGAAGCAAAGAGATACAGCCGCCGTGCAGACGGCTGCTTGCGCGTTGACCCGTTGCTCGGCCGTTTTTCCTGTCCACTTAGGGTCCATTCTGTCGTGCGTCGTCGTTCGAGATCCGCCGACGTGTAGAGTGCCG
>QIAM01000081.1 GCA_003225555.1 Acidobacteriota bacterium
TCGCTCTTGGCTTCCCGTGTGATTCGCTCCGACTAACTGCCCAAGTGCTGCTATAGCCTTGTCCAACCGCTCTCGTTCTTGCTGCAGCTCCTTCAATACCTCGGCGATGTTCGCCATGAGTTCCCCCCTCAATATTCTTAAATAACAGCGCCATCTTATACTACGCGCCTATCCCGTTTCTGACGAGTGTCGGCGTCTACTTCGTTCCTCCCCGAACTTATTGGGCCTAGTTACTTCGCGTGAAAAATCCTAACCTGAAAATAGTTCGTTAACACCTCTCCACGCCGCTATTCCGCGCAGTACACCTCCAACCAAACCCAAAGGAGAACATATGCAACATGGCCAGCTGGTGTCCCATGTGGACACCGACCTCGTCAGCCGTGCCGAACTATCTGCCGCATGGGAGAATTCTTGCATGCGCGAAGATCTCGCCTTTCACATTGAGCAAAACGACTATTTCGGCACCCTCGCGACAGTCCTGGATCTCCTGCGACAAGACCTCATTCGACATGGCCACAACCGCCACACGCACACACTGGCACATCTCCGTGATGAACTGGTGGAGCTGCAGCACTCTCATCGCATCCACGGTATTGGACGTGGCAATCAAGACCGTAAACTTGACAAAAACTACTTTGCATCGTAAAGTAGCGACGAGGTATGGAGGTGAATATGTCAGACGATCACGGTTCGGCCTTTTGGTGGTCCCTTTCGGGGACTTTTCTATTGATCATTCCGACCGCATTCGTCGTCGGCGCCCTCAGCGGGCATACGCCTTCTTGGGGCTTCCTTCAGAATCCGATCGTCTTGCTGGGTTCGCTCGGTGTAGCAGCTCTCGGTAACCTATGGTCCTTGGTTCACGTAGAGGTGCTCAAAGGCAAGCCGCCGATTTTGCGCATTGACATCGCAGCAAACGTGTTCAGCATAGTCATCCTGATCCTTGCGGGTTTGCTCGGATCGCTCCTTATTGGATACGCATTCGTCGAAAACTTCACGCGGAGATAGAGCTGCAATCGTGGTTAGATGTCTAGTTTTCCGGGTTGCGTCACAATCATCAGAGATTTCTAGCGTTGTGATTTGGGACTACGAATCCCACCAGGCATAGAATCAAACTTCTGTGATTTCCGTAGCGTCCATTTAGCGTCCGGTCTGCCGGGTTCGAGCGAGACGGGACGGAATTGGCAAGATTTTAGAGACTCCGGCTATATCGGGCGCGGTCAGCAGTTTGCGCGGTAAGTCCCGCCCCGACTATAATTTGCAGGAAGCAGCCCGGAAGAACTCGGCTTACAGGTCCGGCTGCCACTTTTGTTAATTCCTGCAGGGGTGCAAACTCCTCACGTCCGATGCCGGGCGAAGAAAGCGCAGTCTGAGCTGATGGGGCACTGGTCACACCTCGGCTTTGTGCGCTTGCAGACCTCCTGGCCATGTTGTTTCAATAGCAGGTAGGCCCGGGTGCGGGCGTCGAAGGTCTCCGGCACCGTGGCCGCGATCGCCGACTGCGCATTCCTATAATTCGCGCCGTAGCTCTTGTCTTCCTGCCCGAAGAGGACACGAACCAGCACCTGTGTGCAATTGGAAGGAACCGCCGCGATGGGCGCAATCCCGCCAAAGAGCAGGATCCGGTCGGCTCCCGGGTCCGCGATCCCGGGAAATTTTTTTAGAGTCTTTCGCGCCGCGGAAAGCGGCCCAGCCAAAGAGAGTCGCAGATCGCCGCCGAACTCGTCCTTTACTCGCATGGCAATTTCTTTGAGACGCAACGCGCGCAACTCTGGAACCATGCCCCCGGCCTTTAGGGCGGAGGCGAGCTTGCGCGGTGTCCCTGCTAGCAAGTTGCCTGGCTCGATGCCAACCTCGCTCTTCAGCTTGTCCCAGCCCTTCGTGCAGGCCGCGTCGCTGGCCGGGTATCCGCACTGCCACCATACGATGAACTCGTAAGGATCAACCGGCCAGCACGGTTCCTGGGTGCCGTAGAACTTTTCCAATTGATCGAGCAATTCAGGGATGGTGATTCGAGCTTGTGGCATGGAAGATCAGACCTTCAATGGTGCTGCCCACGAAACTGCCGCCTCCGCATTCGCCCCAAAACTCGACACCAGTTACAATAGCGCTGGCAGGATGAGCGCACGTTCACTGCAATCTAGAATCCACTTCGGAGAAATACTCATGTCCGCACCCAGCCGCCGGCCGGAGATTCGCCGGCGCCGTACCCGAAATGAAAAAATCCAGCAGCTGCGCAAGCGTCTCGCCGCTGCTAAAGCCGATGCCGATCGTGAGCGCATCACCGCAAAGTTGCACAAACTCGGGATTGGATCTCCAGGCCAGCCTCTGCTGAAATGAAGCCGGCGAGCGGACAGCAACGATTTGCACTTCTGTCTGGAAAGGGCGCGGCTTTGTAGCCGCGCCGCCGGTGCCGCAAGAAATCCATCTCCCGCTAGGCGACGCCGCTCCTTACTCTCGAATCTTTGCTCGGCGCTTGATGCTGGCTGGAAGGCTCTGTTCCACTCACTTGGCGGTACGCTTCGACGATCCTCCGCACCGACTTCTCCCAGGAAAACCTCCCAGCCTGCTGGTAGCTGCGCTCCTTCATTCGTTCGCGCAGAACATTGTCCAGCAGCACGCGGTGCAGCGCCCGCATGATTTCGAAAACATTATCCGGATTGACCAGAACCGCCGCGTCCCCGACCACCTCCGGCAAGGACGATACATTCGACGTCACCACCGGCGTCCCATGAGCCATCGCCTCGAGCGGAGGCAGCCCGAATCCTTCATAAAGCGACGGGAAGACGAAGATCTTCGCCGAATCGTAAAAGATCCGCAGCACTTCAATGGGCACAAAGCCGAGAAATCGCACGTCATTCTGCACTCCACTTCGCACCACAGTTCGTCGCAAGTCCGGGTTCCCTGACAGGTCATCCCCGATGATGATCAGCTTCAGATCGGGAAATGCATGGTCCCTTTCCAGCTCCGTCTTCAGAGCAGAAAAAGCCTCAATCATGCGCACCACGTTCTTGTGCGGACTGATTCGGCCGGCATAAAGCAGAAACGGATAGTTCACCTGATAGCGCTGCGCGATGAGTTCGCGATCGGCCTCGGAAGCATGTCCATGAAGGAAGCGCTCGTCGATGGCGTTGTAGATGACCTCGATGCGCTCCGGCGGAATCTCAAACAACTTCTCCATCTCATTCTTCGTGAAGTTCGAGACCGCGAAGATCCGAGCCGCCCCGCTTAGCACACGCTTGGTCATATGAAAGTGCCAGGAGCGCCAGAATCCCGTCTGTCCGCGCGCCCGCGACATGTGCTCCAGCATGTCGTGCACCGTCATCACATAAGGGCAAGGCAGAGCCCGCGGTACAGAAAAGAGATTGGGAATATGAACCAGGTCCGCATTCAGCCGCTTCACGATCGTGCGGAAGTCGCGGAATCCTTTGATCGATCGTTCGGGCCCGCCAAGTGGCACCGTATGAAAATTGGACGGCAGAGCCCCAATTTCTTCGAACTTGCCGGGAGGTCCGATCAGCAGGTATTTATTCTCGCGGTCGAGCCGGCCCAGGGTGCGCACCACATTGCGGATGTACGTGCCCACGCCAAACTCCGTCATCCGCCGGATGTCGATGGCGATCTTCACCGAAGGCATTTAACCATAGAGGGCACAGGGAACACAGAGGAATTGCACGACCGCAAGGGTGCGACATCAGGTGTGGGTGCCCCATTTCTCGCGTCCTTTGCGAGAAGTGGGGGCCTTTTTGATCCCGCTGTGAAAGGGCGCGGCTTCAAGCCGCCCCGTAGATGCCAACAAACTCAATGCCGGCTTTAGCCGCTGGCGGAGCGCCCTTGCCTCAGTCCTCAGGCCCGCACTTCCGCCTGCGCCTTAGCCCGCCGTTCCGCGTAAAGCGGAAACTCCTCACAAAGATCAAGCACCTGCTTACGCACCTTGGACAACACCCCCGCATCCGTCCGATGCAGCAGCACATCCGCGATCCAGCGTCCAACTTGCCGCATCTCCGTTTCCTTCATCCCGCGCGTAGTCAATGCCGGTGTGCCAATGCGGACTCCGCTAGGTTTCAACGGAGGATTCGTATCAAACGGAATCGCGTTCTTGTTAACCGTGATCCCGGCCTCGCCCAGTGCCTTCTCGGCCTCGCTCCCGAACATGCCCTTCGAGAACACATCGACCAGCATCAGGTGAGTATCAGTTCCGCCTGAGATGATGCGGAAGCTCGCCTCCGCCAGCGTCTGAGCCAGCACCTTGGCATTCGCCACGATCTGACGCGCATACTCGCCGAACTCAGGCCGCATCGCCTCCTGAAAGCACACCGCCTTAGCCGCCATGATGTGAACCAGCGGACCGCCCTGCATCCCCGGGAAGACGACCTTATCGATCGCCTGCGCAAACTCAGCCTTGGAAAGAATCATGCCCGATCGCGGCCCGCGCAAAGTCTTATGCGTCGTCGAAGTAACGATATGCGCATGCGGCACGGGAGACGGATGAACCCCGCCCGCCACCAGCCCGGCAAAATGGGCCATATCGACCAGGTAGAGCGCGCCAACCTTATCCGCAATCTGCCGCATACGAACAAAATCAATGATCCGCGGATAGGCGCTTCCGCCCCCAATGATCAGTTTCGGGCGTTCTTTCTCCGCCAGCTTTTCCAGTTCGTCGTAATCAATCGTCTCCGTTTCCTTGGTGACACCATACGGAACAATCTTGTAAGTCTTGCCCGAGAAATTCAGATGATGCCCATGTGTCAGATGTCCACCGTGCGCCAGGTTCAGCCCAAGAATCGTGTCGCCCGGCTGCAGCACCGCCGCGTAAGCCTCCATGTTCGCCTGCGATCCCGCATGGGGCTGGACATTGGCATGCTCGGCCCCGAAAAGCTGTTTAGCCCGGTCGCGAGCCAGGTTCTCGACCACGTCCGTAAACTCGCACCCGCCGTAATAACGCTTGCCCGGATATCCCTCAGCGTACTTATTCGTGAACACCGAGCCCGCCGCCTCTAACACCGCCTCACTGACGAAATTTTCCGAGGCGATGAGTTCGAGCCCCTCGTGCTGCCGCCGCGTCTCGTTGTCGATGGCAGCAGCAATCTGCGGATCGGACTCGAACAGAGGTTGGTACATAGCGCCAGTCTTTGAAGTCATGAGGAAGTTCCGTTTCCTAATCCGTCTCGTATATGTTCGGCCGCAGGATTTCCATATATCTCTCCGGCCATTGCGGAGGCACAAATCCGAACTGCGCGTACAAATCATGGGCGTCGAGCGTCGACAAGTTCCATCGCCGCAATCCCTGCAGCGCCGGGTGCTGCATGATGCACTCCATTAACCCCTTGCCGAGCCCGCGTCCCCGATGCGACTCGAGAACGAACACGTCAGCGACGCAAGCGTAGGTAGCGAAGTCACTGATCACTCGCGCAAATCCCACCTGCGCGCCCTCGCCATCATAAACGCCAAAGCACAACGAATTCTCGATAGACCGCTCTACAACCTCGGGCGGAATCCCCTTGGCCCAATAGCAATTCGTCAGAAAGCCATGGACGACCTTGAGGTCGAGACGCGCCCGGCCGGTACTGATCAGAAATTCCCCACACCTCTGCTCCACAACGCTATCGATACGAGAAATGCGTGCAGTCTCCATCGCCCCATTCTAAACCCGCCGCCTCTGTCATCCTGAGCAACGCGAAGGACCTGTGCACTCTGCCTTCACCGTCCAACCTTGTGCATTTGCAATGGAGGCAAGAGCAGACTGACCGCCGTCCGCTTCTACCCTTCAAAACGCGGTACGCAAGAACGACGCCAGGTGCCACCCATCGATATACTTGTAAGGCGTCTCCCCGGTCGTGTAGTGCCCGCAAGGCAGCACCGCAACTTTGTGATCCAATCCATGCCGCTCGAATTGTTCCACCACCTGTCGCGAAAACTCGGGCAGAAAGGTCAGATCATATTTCGCGTAAATGATGAGCGACCTCTTGTGCCACCGCGAAAACTGCGCGAAGTACGACATTGGACTGATGGCCAGCCACATCTGCCGCAACCGCTCCAGATCAACTTGCTGTTCCACTCCCTGCCGAACATGCCGCGTAGACTGCCCGTGCCACGCCACGTCCGCGAAGTAAGTGGAAGCATGATTGAACGCCGCCACGCGAATCCGCGGATCGTGCGCCGCCGCAATGAACGCATAGCAGGACCCCAGGCTCGTACCCACGATGCCCAGCCGGCTGTAGCCCTGCTGCTCGAGCCAGTCGAGACAACAGCGAACGTCCACCACTCCCTGTCGCGCCGCGGCGAGCGTCCGCCCGATGTTCGCCGACACCGCATAGTCCGCCCGGCCAATCTCCGCCGGCATGCGGATGTCGTGATACGGCAAGCTCAACCGCAGCACCGCAATTCCCAGCATGTTGAGCACCCGGCACAAGCTGACATAGGCAATCGCATCCGCATTCCAGTGCGGCAGAAGTACGATCGCCTGCCGCCCCCGCGCTGGAAACCACCGCGCGTTCACCAGATTATTTTCCGGATAAGGCGTCCGCACCGGCGAAGTGAACCGCAAGAATTCCGCCGACGTTCCGCGAACCTTCTCTTCCAGCTTAAGATCAGGAACCTCGCGCGTCGAGAATACCTGCGCTTCGCGCCGCTCCAGGCGAAAATCTGTCGGCCGGGCATAAGAGAAGAATTCGTCGCTCCCTGCCACGATGCGCCGGTTGAAATCGATGAAGAACTTCTCCGGGTCTTCGAGCGCCTGCCCCGGACGCCAGCCATTGCGGCAAGGCCACTCCCGAGCCCATTCCACGCCCCACTCCAGCGGACGCACCACACGATTGTTGTCCACCGACGTGAGCCGGTGCTCCCAGTCGTACATCCACTGTGCGTAGCGCGAAGCCATGGTCAATTTTTCAGTCTATCAATAATCAACAAGGACTTCAGGCAGGAATCACCGAGTGGCCTGCCAATGCATTGAGGCACGCCCTTTGCTTCGTGAGTGGAACGATCCTCTGCTACCCGAATTTTTTCCTTGACAGCTCTGTCGATTGTATATAACGTATCGGTTATAGAACTGGGTGGTTATGTCATGACCTTCACCGAGCGCCTCAGCGTCACCTTCGCAGCCCTCGCCGATCCGACCCGGCGCGCCATCTTGGCCCGGCTCGCGTCCGGCGACGCCTCAGTAATGGAACTCGCCAAGCCCTTCGAGATGAGCCAGCCGGCAATCTCCAAGCACCTGCGCGTGCTGGAGCGGGCAGGATTGATTTCGCGCAGCCGCGACGCGCAACGCCGTCCATGCCGCATCGAAGCCAGGCCACTCGCGGAAGCCAATGGATGGTTGGAGAAGTATCGCAAGATTTGGGAAGGCAACTTCCAGCGGCTCGATGCCCTGCTCCATGAACTGAAATCCCAGGAAAAGAAACGCAGACACAATTAACAAACTAAGGAGATAGCGATGAAGAACACCGGAACACTGCAAGTAACCACGCCAGGCGACCGCGAGATCGTAATGACACGCGTTTTCGACGCGCCACGCAATCTCGTCTGGGATGCCTTCACCAAGCCCGAACTGCTCAAGCGCTGGTTCGGTCCACGCGGGTGGTCGATGGTGGCATGCGAGGTCGACCTGCGGGTCGGCGGCGGCTTTCGTTTTGTGCTGCGAGGTCCCGACGGAAAGGACATGGGCATGCGCGGCGTCTACCGTGAGATTGTGGCGCCCGAACGCTCCGTCCACATGGAATCGTTCGACGATTACCCGGGTGAGTCCCAGGTAACCGGCGCTTTCGTCGAGCACGAAGGGAAGACAACCCTCACGGCCACGGTTCTTTATCCCTCGAAGGAAGTTCGCGACATTGTCATCCAATCCGGCATGGAGCACGGTGCCGCGGAAAGCTACGACAAGCTTGCCGAAATGCTGGCGACCACGGCGGCAAAGCAAGAGTCGCGAGGCGCAGCCTGTCTGTGAGATTGTTCTGAGAGTAGGCGGCCATTACCGTTACGTCTGGCGCCGTGACAAAGACGGCACGGAAATGGGCATGAGTGGCGTCCACCAGGAAGTCGTGCCACCGGAACGGATCGTCGCCACCGAAAAGTTCGACCAGGCCTGGTATGCAGGCGAAGCGGTCAACACGACGGTTCTCGTCGAGCAGGGCGGCAAGACCACACTTACGCAGACGGTACTATATCAATCGCGTGAGGCCCGTGATGGCGTTCTCCAGTCAGGCATGGAGCGTGGCGTAGCCGCAAGCTACGACCGGCTGGAGAAACTGCTGGAGACAGTGGAGACTCGCACCGCATAGCAAAGAGCGACCTAGACGAGCACGATCTTCGGCAGTGGTGCGGTATTCTTGTCATTCCGAGCAAGCGTTCTTTGCGACCCGATACCGTTTGCTGACAAAAATGATGGCGGTCCTGTTTTAAAAAGCCGGTTCTGTTTGAAGGACGGTTCTGTTTAAACGGAAGCCTCTGTTTTGAAAGGGCGCGGCTTCTAGCCGCGCCGTAAGTGCCGCAAATCAAGGTGGCTTCAGCCACTGAGGTCACATCTGGCCTGCCCCTAGCCGTCGTGTCTTCTCGGCACCCGCTTCGAAATGTTGCAAAGAATCTCGTAAGGCGAACTGTTCGCCAATCGCGCATGCTCCAGCGCGTCCACACTAAGCCCATCACGCGTCCCCAGCAGAATGACTTCGTCCCCAACCGAGACTCCCGGAATTCCGGTCACATCCACCAAAGTCAAATCCATCGAGATGCTGCCCACGATCGGCGCGTAATGATCCCGCACAATCACCCGCCCCCTATTCGAGAGCTGCCGGTTGTACCCGTCAGCGTAGCCCACGGGCAGAACCGCAACATGAGTCGGCGCCTTGGTCACGAAGCTTCCGCCATATCCCAACGGATGGTTCGCCGCGAAGTGCCGCATGGAAAGAATCCGAGTCTTCCAGGTAAGGATCGGCTTCACTCCCAGCCGCAACGTTCCCCCACTTACCTCACGTCCCGCGCGCTGAAAGGGTAAGTAGTATCCATACAGCGCGACTCCGGGACGCACCATGCTGTTCCAAGTCTCCTTGCGCGAGATAACCGCACCGGTGTTGGCAACATGCACAAGCGTAGGATCGAAACCCACCCCCCGCACCATTTCGCATGCTTTCTCAAACGCGCTTTCCTGATCGGCCACCGACGGCGTGTCCATAATCTCTGACGACGCCAGATGGGTCGAAAGCCCCTCCAGCACGAGATGCTTCGCCTGCTTCAAGCCATTGAGTACCGCCGAAAGATCTTCGACAGCAACTCCCAGGCGCCCCATGCCGGTATCGACCTTTAAGTGCACGGGATGCCGCGCCACGCCCAGCGCCGCAGCCGCCTTCTCCAAAGCCTCAACGTGCCAGGGTTCCCAAACCGTCGGAGTCAGGCGCAAGCGCACAATCTCCGCCTCCTCCCCCCGCCAGAAACCCGTCATCAACAGGATGTGCGACTGAATTCCAGCTTGGCGCAGCGGGATCGCCTCATCCAGCGAAGTCACTCCCAGCCACCGCGCCCCCTCTGTCTCCAGAGCCTTTGAACATTCGACTGCTCCGTGACCATAAGCATCCGCCTTGACCACGGCGCACACCGTCACATTCGCTCCCACATGCTTCTGAACGATACGAAAGTTCTGGCGTAACGCGGCCAGCGACACTTCCGCCCACGTCGGACGCGTCGCCACTCGGCTTAAAGTTTCTGCTGTGGTTGCCACTGTCGCGATTATAGCGGGAGACGCCGATGTCCCCACGTTACCCTGGGACTACTCCCGCCCGGCCGGGCCATTGCCGGCTTTCTTCGCCTGACTGTTCTTCTTCTCTCGCGACTGCTCCTCCGCGATCGTGCTCAGACGAATCACCGCGCCGGCCGTGACGTAACGAACATGTGGATTCGAATCAAAGAAACTGAGCTCAATTTTCGCTCCCAGCGCCGGATCGCCACGCTCCGCAATGGCCTCGATCGCCGCCGCCCGCACAATCCAGTCCCTATCCTTGGTTGCTTCCACCAAAGCCAACCCCGTTGCCGGATCCGGATCCTGAGCCAACAACCTCGCCGCCACCGCCCGCACCGGATTCGGATCCTTCTTATGCGTATATCGCCACGCATCCCACCCGATTCCAACAAACGGCACGTATCCCATACCTACCTCGGCTCCGATCCTGGTCATTTCCTTCGGATCGTGCAGCGTGAGGAGTTGCCGGGCGACCATCCCATCGGCTTTTCTCCCCCCGGTCAGCACATCGTAGTAGACCGCGTAAGCCGACGAGTTATCTTTTAGCTCCCGCAACGCATGCGCCGCCGCCATGACCACCGCGAGCTTGTCGTCAGAGAGTAACTTCTGCAACTTCGGAATCGATTGCGTAGCGCGCATCTGCCCCAAAGCCGTGGCTGCCGCTATACGCACCTCCGGCTTGGAATCTTCCAGCCCCGCTTCCGCCAGCTCCCGCGCGTGCGCATTGCCGCGTATTAACCCCAGCGCGCGAATTCCGATGGCATGCTCGCTGGTACTCTTCGACCCCGCCGCCTCGAACATCGCCCAAGCCTTTTCCTTACCCGTCACCGCCTGCAAGGTAGACGCAGTTACAACGCACGCCATGACCACGACGGTAATGCGCAAATTGCATTTCGAAGACAAGAGCACTCTCCCCGGACGCTGCAGGACTCCCGGCAAGCAGGTTCAGCGCACAGAATGAGATGCAATTGAAGGCCAAACAGTGACTAAGGTTCCTACCGCAGCGGATGCCGCGATAAGCGGAAAATCGCCACCGGGAAGCCACCAAGACCTATCCCCACTGGCACTTCTCAGCGTTTTCTGCGGATTTTCTCAGCGCCCTCTGCGATATTCCGTTGACCTTGAATTTGACACTAGGAAGGAAAGCTCTACCGCGAGCGAGCGCGAGCAGTCTTAGCAGTCCGCCGAGGGGAAGACCTGGCCGCAGTCCCGAACACGCGAGCAAATATTTTGTCCACGTTCTTCAACTGCCGCGACAACTCGAAGGCTTGCTCGATCTGCTTCCGAGGAACCCGGCCCGTAATTTCCTTGTCCGCCAGCACCAGCTGGTGAAAATCGAGATTCTCCTTCCAGGCCCGCATGGCGTGCCCTTGCACCAGCCGGTAAGCTTTCTCGCGCGAAACCCCATGCTCCACCAGGTCCAGCAGGAGCTGCCCGCTGAAGACAAGCCCCCGCGTACTCTCCAGGTTCACCCGCATGCGTTCCGGATAAACAAACATAGTCTCGATCAGATTGGTAGTCTTACTCAGCAGGTAATCGATCAGCGTAGTCGAATCCGGAAGGATGACCCGCTCCACCGAAGAATGAGAAATGTCGCGCTCATGCCACAAGGCGACATTCTCAAATCCCGCCTGCGCATTGCCCCGCACCACCCGCGCTAGCCCGCTGATCTGCTCGCAAGTCACCGGATTCCGCTTGTGCGGCATCGCCGACGACCCCTTCTGTTTCTCGCTGAAAAATTCCTCGGCCTCCCGCACTTCGGTCCGCTGCAAGTGGCGAATTTCCGTCGCAATCTTGTCCAGCGACGAAGCAATCACCGCCAGCGTCGCCAGGTAATGCGCATGCCGGTCCCGCTGGATCACCTGCGACGACACCGCCGCCGCCTTCAACCCCAGCCGCGCACAGATCTTTTCTTCAAGTTCCGGCGTAAGGTGCGCGAAGATTCCCACCGCCCCGGAAAACTTACCTACGCGCAAGTCTTCCGCCGCAGCCGTGAAACGCGCAATGTTCCGCTGATTCTCCGAATACCAATTGGCCAGCTTGAACCCAAACGTAATCGGCTCCGCATGGACGCCGTGTGTCCGGCCCACCATCGGCGTATCTTTGAACTCCCACGCACGCCGCTCCAGTGCCTCCGACAGCCGCTCCAGATCCTGCGCGATGAGCGCCGAAGCCTGCATGATGAGCAGCGCCTGTGCCGTGTCCACCACATCATTCGAAGTAAGCCCGTAGTGAAACCAACGCGCGTGCGGGCCCACAATCTCCGCCACGGCCGTGGTAAAAGCGATCACATCGTGCCGTACCTCAGCCTCGATCTCCTGAATGCGCTCCACCCGAAAATCAGCCCGCTCGCGAATCGCCTTGGCAGCATCCTTCGGCACCAACCCGGCCTCCGCCAGAGTCTCGGTAGCGGCAACCTCCACCGCAAGCCAGGTGCGGAAGCGGTTTTCGTCTCTCCAGATGCGCCCCATGTCAGGACGCGTATAGCGCGGAATCAAGGCGAGATGCTCCTAAAGTCTGCGGGAAAATTTGGACTAAAGATTCTAACAGGAGTGGCCATGTGGCGCGGGCGCCTCGCCCGCGGAAGTGCGTGCAGCATTTCACACGTAAGGCAGCGAGGACAGACGCCGCCCTCGTATATCGCATTACGATATAATGTAATCAGGCGGCAGCAACGAAACATTCACCGCATGAAAAAGCTCACCCTCTCCGACTACCAGGCCCTCGCGGAGTTCCGTTACCAGATCCGCAAATTCCTGCACTTCAGCGAGCAGGCCGTACGCAATGCCGGACTGGAGCATGCCCAGTACCAGCTCATGCTGGCCATCAAGGGCATGCCTTCGGGAATCCGCCCGCGCATTCGCGAACTCGCCAACCGCATGCAGATCCGCCACCACAGCGCAGTCGAATTGATTAACCGCCTGGAGGCCGGCGGATACGTTCGCCGCCGGCGCGCGGCGGACGACCGCCGTGAAGTCCTGTTGGTTCTGACCTCGTCAGGGGAGCGCACTCTGGAAGAGTTGGCGCTGCACCATCATGAAGAATTGCGCTCCGCTGGACCAACCCTCGTGGCCGCGCTTCAACCCCTGATGAAAGCCGGAGACGCCACCCCTCAGAGACGTGTCGCCTCAGCTGGAGAAATAGCTACCAAACAAAAATGACAAGTCCCACGGCACTAAATTCGTATTCACAACCCGCGCAGTTCCGGATGCTGTTGGTTTCGCTCCTCTCCGCCGGGATCGGGCTGGTTGCCGGAATTGTCGCCTACGCTCTCTACAAGCTCATCGGACTGTTCACGAACCTCTTCTTCCTCCACCGCTGGGCCACCGATTTCACCAGCGCCCGCTTCCACTATCTGGGACCGTGGGTCATCCTGGTCCCGGTTGTCGGCGGACTCATCGTCGGAGTCATGGCCAAGTACGGCACCTCCAAGATCAAAGGCCACGGCATCCCGGAAGCCATGGAAGCCGTGCTGATCAATCGCAGCCGCATCGCACCTCGTGTTGCGATTCTGAAACCCATCTCCGCCGCCATCGCCATCGGCACCGGCGGTCCCTTCGGCGCCGAGGGCCCCATCATCCAGACGGGCGGAGCAATAGGCTCCCTCGTTGGACAGGCATTTCATACCACCACCGTCGAGCGCAAAGTCCTCCTCGCCTGCGGAGCCGCCGCCGGCATGTCCGCAACATTCAACACGCCCATCGCCGGCGTCATTCTCGCCATCGAACTCCTCCTCTTCGAGTTCAAGTCACGCTCCTTCATACCGCTGGTAATCGCCAGCACGCTTGCGACCGCCGTGCACATGCAACTGCTAGGCCCCGGACCCATGTTCCAGGTCGGAGCTATGGACTTCAGCATCCCCCGCGGCCTTCCCTTCTACCTTGTACTTGGACTGCTCTGCGGCCTCGTCGCCGTCGCATTCAGCAGGCTTCTGTATTGGGTCGAAGACCAGTTCGAGAAGCTCCCTGTCGACGAATTATGGTGGCCCGCCATCGGCGCCCTGGGCCTCGGAATCATCGGCTTCTTCGTCCCCCGCGTCCTGGGCGTCGGCTACGACACCATCAGCGACATCCTCAATGGCCAGCTAGCATGGAAGCTTCTTCTGATCGTGATGCTCGCCAAAGCCGCCGCCCTGGTCATCTCTCTCGGCTCCGGCACCTCCGGCGGATTGCTCGCGCCCACTTTCATGTGGAGCGCCGCCATGGGCGGCATTTTCGCCATGATCGCGAATCACTTTTTCCCCGCCGCGAATCTTTCTCCCGGCGCATTCGCCCTGGTCGCGATGGGAGCAGTCTTCGGAGCCGCCTCACGCGCCACATTCTCCTTCATCATCTTCGCCTTCGAAATCACCCGCGATTACAACTCCGTGCTTCCGCTCATGCTGGTGGCCGTGATCGCCGACGGCGTCGCCATGCTCTTCATGCCCAACAGTTCCATCATGACCGAAAAACTGGCGCGCCGCGGATTGCGCGTCCATCAGGACTACGAGGCCGACGCCCTCACCCAAGCCACCGTCGGAGACACCATGGAACGCGATTTGCCCGTCATCCCCGCGACTATGACCGTGGGGGCATTGGCAGAACGCATCGCCCAACACGACCGCCAGTTGGCCAAACACGAAGCTCTTCTGATCCTCGACGACTCCAGCAAGCTGGTTGGCATCATCACCCGCGGCGACGTCCTGCGCGCCCTGGACAAGGATCCCTCCGGATCGCTAAGAGTGCAGGAAGCTGGCAGCACTCACTTGGTCGTGACCTACCCTGACGAACTAGTCTCCGAAGCAGCAGCCAAGATGTTGCGCTTCGACATCGGCCGCCTGCCTGTAGTTGACCGCTCCGATGAGCGCAAGGCTGTGGGATACCTGGGCCGCTCAGGAATCCTCGCCGCGCGCCTGCGCCAATTCCGCGATGAGCACGTCCGCGAATCCGGATGGTTTCAACGAGTCGCCGAAAGCTACAAACATCCTGCCACGCGCGCCTAGCAGACTCCGTTGCCGAAGCTAAACTCGTATCAGGCTTTGATAGGGCGCGGCTTCCAGCCGCGCCGTCAGCTCCTTCACTCCGATACGGCTCTAGCCGCTGAGGCACCTCAGCCAAGAGCACATCTCGTCGCCGATCCCGCATCTTCTCTCTCAACGTCGGGAACCCCGTCTGCACGGTTGCAAACCCTTTCACTCTTCCGATAGAATTCCGCAATTCTCACACCTAAAAGGTCTGCCGTCGGTGTGCTTCGAGTGCCGATGACTGAACGTAAGCGATCACATTTTGTCAGTCGCAATGCAAACCTGTGTACCCGTGTACAAGCATGGCGGCGCGTTGCCTGTCGGCCATCATCGCAGCAGTTTGTTTTCTCGGTAACTAACAGGATTTCACGTCGTGTCGTCGAGCAAGTGAGGGGGGAAACCCATGTCGAGTCCATTGCGAGGGTCTATTTCGATCGCGTGTGTCGCATTCGTTCTCGCCGTCCAGGCCTTTGCCCAGGGCGGAGCCACCGGCGCCATCACTGGCACGGTGCAGGACGCCAGCGGCGCAGTCGTCGCCAACGCCGACGTCCGCATCACCAACCAGGACACCCAGGTCCTCGAGCGCACCCTCAAGACCGGTCCCGACGGATCCTTCAGCGCCCCGCTCCTGCCGGTAGGAACCTATACCGTGAACATCCAGAGCGCCGGCTTCGCCCCCGCAGATTTCTCCGGCATCGTGGTCCGAGTCACCGAAACCACGCGCATGATCGCCAAGCTGAGTCCCAAGTCCGTGCAACAGCACATCGAGGTCCAGGCCCTGGTGCAAACCGTCGACACCACCGACGCCACGACAGGGCAAGCGATCGAAGCGACCACCATCCGCGCCCTCCCGCTCGCCACCCAGAATTTCCAGCAGTTGCTTACCTTATCGAGCGGCGCGCAAAGCGAACTGAACGCCGCCGCCCAACTCGGACGCGGCGAAGTCCGCATCCAGGTCAATGGACAGCGTGAGGACAATAACAATTATCTGATCGAGGGCATCAGCGCCACCGACTACAACGTCGCCGAGCTCTCAACCACACCTCTCCCCAGCCCTGACGTGGTCCAGGAATTCAAAGTCCAGACTTCACTCTACGACGCCACCCAGGGACGCAACGGCGGCGGCAACATCAACGCGATCCTAAAGTCGGGGACCAACACATTCCACGGCGATGCCTACGAGTTTTTCCGCAACACGGTTCTTGATGCGAATGATTACTTCCTGAAAGGCAGCGGATCGCCGCGGCCCGTGATCCAGCAGAACATCTTCGGCGGCAGTCTTGGCGGCCCAGTCAGTCCCGGCGGCAAGCTGGGATTCTTCTTCTTCAACTATCAAGGCACGCGCCAGCGCAGCGGCGATTCTCCGGGCACGCTCATCAGCACGTTCGTCCCCTATGTGCCCGCCATCGATCGCGGAACCACGCCTGCAGCCCAGGCGCAACTGGCAGCCGATTTGGGTTTGCCCGCCGTTGATCCCGTCGCCGCTTCACTTCTCGCCTTCCCAAGCAATCAATTCGGCGCAGCTGGCAACGGTTACTTGTTCCCGCTTCCCAACAACATTCCCGCCGGCACCAACGTTGGTGACCTAGTCCAGTTCACCGTCAGCAAGCCCGGCAAGTTCGTGGACGACCAGTTCACCGCCAACTGGGATCATGATTTTCGCAATTCCGCCGACCGGCTTTCCGCCCGCTTCTTCTTCTCCAACTCGCAAAGGGATGTGCCTTTTGGCGCGGGCGGATTGCAGGCGTCTCTCGGCGCTCCCGCGAGTCCATCCGATCTCAATTTCCCCTATTCGATCCCGGTCCACGATCGATTTTTCAGTGTCGCCGAAACTCACGTGTTTTCGCCCACCTTGGTCAATGACTTCCGCTTTGGATTCGTTCGCATCAACAACAGCGGCATCAACGTCGACCCGGTAACGGTCACAGACGCCAACATTGACCGACCCACCAATAACCTCACCAAGAGCATCTACAAATTCACCTTCCTGACTTCCGGATTCCAGTTTGGCCCAACCCCGCCCACCAACCAGTTCCAGATTCAAAACAACTACAACTTCGTCGAGAACCTGAGCTGGGTACGAGGCAAGCACACACTCACGGCCGGAGGGCAATTCGTTCGCGTCAATCTCGACAAGAAATTCCCCCAGGTATTCAACGGACAGTTGTTCTTCACGGCGACAAATGATGGGTTGTCAGATTTCCAGAATTTCGTACAGGGCACGCCCGAGTTCAGCTTTGGCGGCGGCGGCGTCTACAACCACAAGTACCGCCAGAACAATTACGCGGTCTTTGCGCAGGATGACTGGAAAGCCACGTCTGACCTGACTTTGAACTTGGGCCTGCGCACGGAGTTCCTCGGCGCCTGGACTGACGGCGCCTGCCACATCGGCAACATCGAATCTGCCTTGACCAAGTCTGGAACCTTCCCCTTCATCTATCCGAAGTGCGTGAACAGACTTGGCGTCAGCGGGCTGACAGGGAATGGCGCCGGCTCCACCTTCCGCAATAGCGTCTCCACGGGTTGGGGTCCGCGTATCGGCTTCGCCTGGGACGTCTTCGGCCGCCACACCACCACCGTGCGCGGCGGGTACGGCATCTTCTACGTCCGCGAAGATGTGGGCGCCGTGGACCAGCTCAGCTTCCAGTCACCCTTCATCCCTATCGTGTTCTTTCCCCAAACTCCGGGCTTCAGCATGTCGAATTTCTTCACCGGAAGTCCTGTGCCCGGCGATCCGAACTACAACCCCAATGCCGTGCCCCCAGCCGGCACACTTTCAGGCGCATGGATACCATGCCTGGCGCAGTTGACCGACTTTCCCGACACCAACGGAGCCGCTACCTACGGCGGCTGTTCCGGACCCGGAACCAACACCACCCAGAACCTTTTCGTCCTCGAAGTCCCGCGGCATTTCGTTGTGCCCAACACGCAGCAATGGAACCTCACCATCCAACGCGAACTCGGCAAGCGCTGGGTTCTGGAAGTGGGCTATGTGGGTACCCGTGGAATCCATCTGCGAGAAACTCGTGACGCGATCCAGTCGCGGCGTGCCAGCCCCTCGAACCCTGTCCTAGTTCAAGACGTAAATGGGAACAGTTTCCAGATCACCACCAACACCTTCGCCAACGCCATCGCGCGCACACCCACTCCCGGCTTGAATGGCTACAGCGGCTATCAGATCTTCGCCAATGATGCCTATTCGATCTACCACGCATTGCAGGCCACGGGGTCGCGCCGCTGGGGACGCAGCTACTTCCAGGCTGCCTACACCTTTGCGAAGAACATCGACGCCACTTCCACCGGCAATACAGCCTTCAACACTGCCTATAACGATCAAAGCAACATCAACGCATCGCGCGGTCCTTCCGACTTCGACCGGCGTCACCGCCTGTCGGTCAGCTACGTCTACGAACTTCCTTTCTTCGAGCACGCCAGCGGCCCGCTGCACGCCGCGTTGGGGGGATGGTCGATCAGCGGCGTAACCATCTTCCAGTCCGGAACGCCATTTTCGATTTTCGATTCCGGAGCCGGGACCGCCTTCCTCGGTCAGGGCAGCACGCCGCTGCTGGGCGCGAACCTGGCCCCCGGTGCGACCATCGCCAGTGGCCTAACCAGCGGCGATATCCATCAGCGCATCAACGGCTATCTGAATCCCGCGGCCTTTACAGCAGCGCCGCTGCTCTATCCAACACAGTGTGAGACGGATTCCAACTTCTGCGCCACCGACTTCGGCGATCTCGGCCGCAACCTCTATCACGGTCCATTCCAGCAGAACTGGGACTTCTCTCTGATCAAGAACTTCAAGGTAACCGAGCGGCAAGAAGTTCGCTTCACCGCGGACTTCTTCAATCTTTGGAATCACACCAACTTCGGCAATCCTTCGGTAACCGATATCGAGGCCGGAGGAGCCTTCGGAAAAATCGTCCAGACCGTCGGCACCCCGCGCCTGATCCAGTTCTCACTGCGCTGGGCGTTTTAGCGGAGATAGGCGGGCGGTAAGGCTCTAAAGAGAATTGTCATTCCGAGCCGGGTCTCCAGCGAGGGATCTGTTTTCGATAGCCGGGCTGCCGCTGTGCTTATTTCTTTCCCAAATCGGCATCTCATCTCGAAACATTTCGTCTTGGGAAGTGAAGGTGATTCCAGCGCCAAATACAATCGATCACGCAACAGGGTCGTTTGGAGGGTGGTGCCAGTGGGTACTGGACGACGCCGGTCACGCGTTCGAGTGGCTTTCAGCCACTCGGGTTCGATTCCCTCACCCTCTGACGTCACTCGAACTCTCTAATCTTCGTTGACAATGCCGCCGGGGCTGCTACGATTTGAGTTGACAGGCGTCGTTCAGTATCATCGCAGGCCCCGAGTGTTCACTCGGGGCTCTTGCTTTCTATGAAACAGCAGACTAGCCGGGCCAACCCGCTAGTGATTTGAAAAAGGTATCTCGCTTGGCAGATCCCGGTCGGCAAACGGAATCAGTCGTTGTAGCCACTAAAGATGGCGCCGTATTGACATGATACCGGGCAGGATTCCGTCGCCGCACTCGCGCGGGACATCGCTCAAAAATTCTCCAGCATCCACACGTTCGAACTTCCGCTGGCCTCCCAGATTGCCAGATGCCGCCCGTCGGGCGACGGGATCGCCCATCCCAGCATCATTTTGTCTTCTTCCAGTACGGGTCTCGCCCTGCCCTGCAGGTCCACATTCAACATCGCCCGCTTCCCGGCATTGGTGTAGACCGATACCCAAAGACTCTTGCCATCGGCCGCCCAGTCAAAACAGCAGATTCCCGCCCAGCCCTGAATCTGCATGGTTCGCTCGCTGTAATCATTCAAGGAGAGCAGCCGCATGGTGGGCTCGCCCGGCGCAGTACTTTTCTTGGCCATGGCCAGCGTCCGTCCGTCCGGCGATAGAGTCCAGTTGAAGTCGTAGTAGCTCGTGCTCTGGGTCCGCGCTTTCACCAGTTCCTGGGGCTGACCTTTCACCGGATCGAAGCTGAAGAATCTCTCGTCCGTCTCTCCCACTTCGCTAAAGACGCATAGAGTCGCAGACAACCGTGCACACTGAAGGTTACTAATCCCCGGCCCCTCCAGCACAAATTCAGGAGGCCCGCCCGTCAGCGGTACACGCATCAGGCGCACATTCCTGGCGTCCTCGCCCAGCTTGGGCGTAACGAGGTAGAGAAGCGACGACCCATCGGGAGTTAACCGTGGTATGCCCAGCTGTTCCTTTCCGCCCACAAGCAACTCCGGCGTGGCCTGGTCTGCCGCCTGTTTGAAAATGTGAAAAGCGCCGTCGCGATCGGAAGTGAACACGATCGCCTTACCGTCGGGAGTCCACGTATAGGGGTAATCGTACCTTTCGTCGAGCGTCAGGCGGCGGGGTTCGGTCAGCCGCGTTTTTTGCGCATTGAGTTCAGTGATGTAGACATCTGGTTGCCAGGTCTGTTTGAAGAAGGCCAACCGCTTTCCATCCGCGGTAAGGCTGGGGCCTCCCGCGAATCCCGACTCACTGGTAAGCCGGGTCGGAGATCCCGAGGGATGCGACCGGGCATCCAACTGCACCCACCAAAGATTGGAATCATTCTCATTCGGAGGCAATTCGGCGAGAGAAAAAATCAGGCGTCCGCCGGGAGCCCAAGCCAGGGCCGATCCCAGTCTCGGATCGGACAGCAGGACTTCCGACCTTCCGCTGCTCAAATCGTGCAACTCGATGGAAGTGTCCATCCGACGGTACTTGGGCGCAAACTTGGCTCGCATGTAGGCGATGCTGCCGCCATCGGGAGACCAGACCACTGAGCCGTACCAATATCCGGGATCGCCGACCTCCTTCCGTGGCCGACCGCCGTCACTCTGCATCCGCCACAACTCCTGTCGTCCGTCTTCCCCTTTCACAAAAGCGATCTGCGATCCATCGGGCGACACCGATGGGCGAAATCCCTCATCACTCAGTTTGCGCGGAGTTCCTCCCATCACCGAGATCGCCCACAGGCTCTGCTGCTCCTCGGGCCGCGTCACCCATCCCACCACCAGATGAACGCCATCCGGAAACCAACTAAGAGGTCTTGCCCCCACACCGCCTTCGGGGAACCAGTCCAGAGTTTTCAGCGCGAGTCCTGTCGGCAGCGGGACGGGATGGGTCTCGCCGGTTTCCACCTGCCGGAGATAGAAGCCCGTCTTGTCGGCGAATGCCAGATACTTGCCGTCCGGTGAAATCACGCCGCCAATCACCGGATCTTCGGCGGGATTTGCCGTCAACCGTCGTTCCGCCACCGGCGCGTGCACGGTCGGCGCCTCGCGTCCCAGAAATAGTCCCACGCCAAGTCCGAAGATCAACAAGATAACCGCAGCAACCGCAATCTGCCACTTTCGGACGGTCCTGGGCACGACCGGAGCCACTGCAACAACTTCCGGACCCTGATGAGTGCCGTTGACCGGCGCCACAAACCTGTAGCCGCGGCGCGCCACCGTTTCCACAAATCGCGGATTCTCCGCCGCGTCCCCCAGCGCATCTCGAAGCCGCTTGATCGCCGCGTTCAAGCTGTGATCGAAGTCGACAAAAGTGTCGACCGGCCACAGTCGATTGCGCAGATCTTCCCGGGTCACCACCTCCCCGGGCCGCTCCAAAAGCAGAGCCAGGATCTGGAAGGGCTGCTCCTGCAGTTTGACCTTGGACCCATTCCGCCGGAGTTCTCCCCCGCGCAGGCAGACTTCGAACACACCAAAGCGCCGCGTGTTCAATTCCGCATTCTCCGACACCTTCGCACTTCGCACCGGCTCGAAACTTGCCATCTTCACGATCCCGCTTTCCATGTCACAGAACTCCGTAACCATTTGACGCCGGATTGCTTAGCAGGTCACCCACATATCACCTCGCCGTTACCCGCAAAGCCTTGAGGCACCCGTCCGCCTCGGCCACCTTTCTAGCAGTACGGGAAAAAAGACAATGGGGTTCAAACATAAGACGCTCGTAGCGCTGCTTTTAATACTGACGGCGGGGAGAATGTCGGCTCACGCTCAGACAGATGGACATAACACTGCGGCAATAACAATCTTCGTCTACAACGATGCCCGGGTACCACACGCCGAGTTGGACGCGGCCGAGCAACAAGCGTCATTCATCTTCCGCGCGTCCGGCGTCACGGTCGACTGGCTCAATTGCGTGGATGCACACGAGATCAAGGAAGACTGCCATCGCTTGCTCGACCCCAATGAATTTATGGTGCACATCGTGCCCACGGGGCGGACATCCAGCGACGCCGTCTTCGGCGTAGCATTCCTCGCTGAGGACGGTAACGGCAAGTACAGTGACGTCTTCTTCGACCGCATCCAGGACGCTCACCGGATTGTTGGCGCCAGCGCCGCCACCCTGCTCGCGGCCGTCACGGCCCACGAACTGGGCCACCTGCTCCTAGGCCCCCACGCTCACTCCCCGCTCGGCATCATGTCGCCGCGCTGGGGACCAGAAGACCTGAGCCGCATCAGCATCGGATCGCTGCGTTTCACTCCGGAACAGTCCGCCCGAATGAGGCTAAGAATTCAGACTTGGCAGACGCACACGCCAGCTCTGCACTTTGCCAAAGCCCACGGCATTGACTGAAAGGCTCGTAGCCCGTCGTAGCGCCGCCTTCCCGGCGCCTGTCCGGTGGGCGTCCCCGCCCACCGCGCCGAGGGCAAGGCGACATGCATGTTCTTCAAGTGCCCGCCGCTTCAAGATGTAAATTGGGATTAAGAGAATTTACTTCTGCCCCTGCGCCGCAGCCATGAGCGGCCGTAATGCCTCAATCGACACTCCAAGAGTGCCCCCCGAAAATCCATCCATGTAGGCAGAATTAATCCCAATGACTTCGCCCTTCGCATTGAAGACCGGCCCGCCACTTCCACCATGAGCCGTGGGTGCGTCATAGATGAGCTTGTCACCGACGACGTCGCCAAGATGTCCACAGGTAGCCGAAGGTCGAATCAAAGACAGCGCCGCTAGTTCGCTCGCGGCCGTAATGTCGTTGTGCCGGTACGCCAGCCGCTGGTAGATTCCCGTGGGCGATTTCGCCACCATTCCCGCGATCCCCATCGGATATCCGATCACCGTCACCAGTTCTCCGGGCGACGACGCATTCTTGGCTAACGGCAGCACGGCCAAGCCCCGCAACTGAGGCGCATCCTCGGCCCGCAGAACCGCCAGATCACTGGAAGAAGAAACCGCCGAAGGTGACAGTCGCACCGGCGTAGGCGATCCCGGAAAGAAGACCACAAGATTCTCCAGCATGGCGTTGGCCCCACGACGAATCAAATCTTCCGATTCCTGGTCGCCATACCAGGGTTCCGCCACGTGCCGGTTGGTCGCAATGAGTCCATCGGCCACAAGAAACCCCGTGCCTGACACCCGCGCCCGAATCGCAGGCCGCTGATTGGCGAACCCAACCTGGTAAACGCCGTAAATGTATCCGATGGAATTGCGATACCGATTGAGCACCACTGCCGGCATGGCCTGCTGCTGCTTCAGCAGGTCGACCTGCGCCGTCAATTCGTGCACCTGCTGCTGCAGATCGCTCGGTGGCACCCCGAGTACAGCCATGGGCGCGAAGTAGTGAAACATCGCGGCCGCCCCCAGGAGGAGCACAAAAGCCAGCACCGCCTGCACCATCTGCTGCCAGCTCTCGCAGACTTCGTTCGATTCCTGCGGAATCTCCGGTTCGGCCATGTAAGTGGTTAGATCGTCCCTTGGGGCGCTTTCTAAGTGCCCTGCTTTCAGCGTCTTCGCTGCATAATGGCGCGCGGACCGCTGAGAGCCTTGGAATGGTCATCTTCGCCCGTCTGGCGCGGCTTTGCCACGGTACGGAAGATAGTGCACGGACGACATCTGAAGTAGTTCTTGCAAAGGCCCGGGAGGCTGGGGTTTATGTGGGGACAGCCGCCCTCGGCTGTCCAACCGGGCGAAGCCCGGTTCGCAATGGGCTGGCGCATCGAACCCGCGACCTGATCGGAGACCCCGCGACCAAAAACAAAAGCCGCCGGCTGACACCGGCGGCAGGAAGTAAAACGATGATCGAAGACGCCCTAAAGCCCCGGCGTCCCCGGATTCGTATGTCCACTGCGCAGAGTGACGCGCACGCCCCTCTGTGCATTGACCCGGGTGGTCGCAGGCCAGTCGACTTCGTCGGAGCTGATCACGCCCCCTCCGCCGCCCGCCAGAGTGTAGGTAATGCGGCCATCCTGAAAGGTGTAGTTACTCAGGATGAGTAAGGTTCCAACTTTCAGCACGAACACTGGAATCCCGGACGGAACGTTGACTGCCGGCTGCGCGGCTGCCTGCGAAGCACTCTGCGAGACATCCCTCGAAAGCAGGCTCGCGTAAGAGGCTGTGGGAACATCCGCTGCGGCCTGGCTCGCCGCTACATCGCGCACTACGAGCCTCAGTTTGTTGTCCTGATATGCCGCATCCTGAAACGACTGACTCTGCGGACGGCCAAAGAAATGCCATCCCGGCCCGTATGTCTGCGCCACCTGGGGAATCTGCACATCATCCATCAGGCGCAGGCTGAGCACCGTCTCCCCTTTGAGCTTGGGACGCGGCCCTCGCGCCGGAAGCATGATCACTTTCCACGGCCATAGCGGTGGCAGCAGCCATTCGACGACATCGCGCCTGGGGTGGCCCTTGCCGTTGATCTTGCCCTCGCGATCCACGCGATAACCGCGCGTCGCGATGACCTTCGCCTCCAGGGGCAGATCGCCACTGGGCAATCCGATCCGATCGAACTGCAGCTTCAATGAGCCCTTGCCCCAGAAATGGCCGGGATCCTTTGCCGATTCCAGATGTCCGACCAGATAACTTCCCCGCGGGAAAGCCTGCTGACCGAAGGATGTAATTCCCCGCAGGTGACAAAGTACAGGATCCCCGACATCCACAGTGGCCGAGGAAAAGTTCGGTTCGTTGAGGGTACATTGCAAAAGAGTACCGGCGGGCAGGACCACATCCCGTGCGCTGGCGCCCAGGCTCAAAGCGAATACACTCACAACCAGGATTCCATAGCCCAAATTGCGATTCATACTTCACCTCTGTCTCACGCCCCGAGTTCTATATTCGGCGTTGATGGGCGGACTCAGTCACCGAGTGACAAGCCTGATTCCGCGCATCTAATCACAACTTTGTTTCGCGGTCAATTGGCTGAATTCGGCCACCAGTGGCTGAATTCAACCACTACGGTATTTATCGGTGAGAGACTCGCAAGCAAACGGATTTGGGAAATATTCTTGGCAGGGTTCCATCGTCCCCCTAGATATGGGGGGAGGGGTGACTAGCGCGAAATTTCCGGCAAAATCCGCAGGCCAAGAAACCTAAAGATCAAAGTCCGTGAAACAAAGGACTTGCAGCGGGACGATTTGCTCTGGTGACTCGACCTCCAACGCCATACTAAAATTCACACCCGCTCAAGCTGAGCGAGTGTCCGCTCATTAACCACGTTCCCAGTATTCAAAGTCGAGGCCGGCTCAAACAGCACAATCCAGCATTCCTCTTCAGCCACAGGCCGATGCTCCACCCCACGCGGCACCACGATGAACTCGCCTTCCTCTATCCACTCATGCCGGTCACGAAATTCCATGCGAAACCGCCCCTTCACCACCAGAAACATCTCGTCTTCATTCTCATGGTGATGCCAGACGAATTCCGTGTTTGCCTTGACCAGCTTGATCATCTGACCGTTAAGCTCGCCCGCGATATGCGGCTTGTAGTACTCCGATATCTTCCCAAACTTCTCAGCGATGTTGACTTTGGACATGGCGACCTCGATGTAGAATCTTGCAGGGGTATGAAATGGGTTCGATTTTGAGTCCCCCACAAAAGTCGCACAAAATCATCATGACTTCGGCGGCGCACAAAAATTCGATCGCGTCATCCTGAATGCAGCTGCTTTGAATGGAATCTGTCGTTACGAATTTGAGACACCAAGGGGGTCGCGATTTCTCACAACGATATTGCGTTGCGGGTTCATGGGACATGATAGGTTCTTAATCTCAACCACTTACAAACGGTCATTCGCGTGCATGGTTGACGCCCGTGACCAAACCCCGTTGTGTCTTGCTTTGGATTCTGCTGTTGCTGGCGGCAGGCGGTGCTGCGTCAGCCCAGACCGCCGCCGAACCAGGTCCGTCGGAGGTGGTCAATGCCCTTTTGACGCGCATCGACAGACTCGAACAGCGCGTGGCGGAACTCGAAGCCAGCAAGACTCCGGGCTCGACGCCTGCGCCGCAGGCGCCAGGAACTGCGTCCGAAGAAAACCAGCAGAGCCCAGCCACGAAGATACACGAACACGACGAAGATCAATCGAGTGCTTCCGTCGCAGAGCACCACTTTCCGTCCATGCATTTGCGCGGGTTTGCCGATGTTGATTTTTCTTCCACTGACGAGCATGGCACTCATAGCGGCTTCACCCTGGGACAGTTCGTTCTGCACGTGGCTTCACCGCTGTCAAATAGAGTCGCCTACTTTGGCGAACTGAGCTTCACGGCGCAGCCCACATCGTATACCGCTGACGTCGAGCGATCCATCATTCGCTTCGACTATAACGACTATTTCAAGCTGTCCTTCGGCCGCTACCACACTCCCATCAACTACTGGAACACTGAGTTCCATCACGGACTGTGGCTGCAAACTACCATCAGCCGTCCTGAGATGATTCGTTTTGGCGGCCGCTTCCAGCCCGTTCATTTTCTGGGCATGCTGGCGGAAGGTCATCTCCCGTCCGGACCGTTGGGAATGGGGTATGAAATCGGACTGGGCAACGGTCGCGCGGGCACGATCAGCCGGGCGGGCGACACTGGCGACGCGAATAACAACCGCGCCTGGGTAGCAAGGGTCTTTGCACGGCCCACGGGGCTTCGAGGACTGCAGGTTGGTGGCGCCATCTACGGCGACGACATTACTCCCACGCCCGCGCTTACGGGCAATCCCAGGTTCAGCGAGTTAATCGAAAGTGCGCACATTGTGTGGACCAGCGAAACGCCCGAGCTCCTGTCTGAATTTGCCAACGTGCATCACCGCGACACTCTGACGGGAACGGTCTATAACAGCCAAGCTTATTACGTTCAACTGGCCTACCGTTTGCCCTGGCAGCAGAGGAAATGGAAGCCCTATTACCGCTTTGAGTACATGCACATTCCCCCCACCGAGCCCTTGTTTTCCCTTCCTGACTTCCAGGTGAAGGACCTGGTGCAATCAACCGCGGGCATTCGCTGGGACATCTCCGACTTTGCCGCATTTAAGTGGGAGTACCGGCATACGAAGCGGGGACCGACGGATCCGATTGTGAATGGCGCCTTTGTGCAGACCAGTTTCACATTCTGAGGAAATGATGAGAAAAGCAGCCAGCTTCTGGACATCATTCGTAGTCGCTGTCGCGATTGGCCTGGTCTGCTACCGCCTGTCGGCTGCCGATACTACGAAGGTCGAGGACGTTGCGGTGGTCGTCAGTCCGAAAAATGCTGTCCAGAGCCTGACCCTGAGCGAGTTGACCAAGATCTATCGTGGCGAGCGGCAATATTGGCGGACAAACTTGCCCGTGGTCATCTTATTTCGCACCCCAGGAACGTATGAGCGCGACGTCGTTTTGCGGACAATCTTTCAGATGACCGAACCGCAATACAAGCAGTATTGGGTGTCGAGAATCATGCGCGCCGAAGCCACGTCCCCTCCCACCGAGGTCTTTTCCACCGGCATGATCAAAGAAGGGATAGCGGCAATTCCCGGAGCTATTGGGTGTGTCCGAGCTAGCGAAGTCCGGCCGGACATGAAGGTCCTGCGCATTGACGGACACCTGCCGGGTGAAGCCGGATATCCGTTGCACTGATTCCTGCCCAGTCTCCAAGGCTCGCCGTTCAAAATCCGCCGTCCCTCATGACTAGATGCATTTTCAATTCCAGGGCAAAGTCATATCGGCGAGCTGTCGAACGCGTTGAATGCGGTGGCACCGTGTTACAAGTCGACCAGGAAGCAGAAGTATTTGCTTCAACATTAGTCGCGGCTGAGGTGCGCAAAACAAAAGCCGCCAGCTTTTTGGCTGACGGCTGAAAGCTGATAGCTCCCTCACTTCTCGTACAACAGCACGCCCTCCGCCTTCTCCGCATCCACAGGCCGGTAGAACAGCTTGTTGTCCTCAAGGAAGACCTCGATAAATGCCGGACGCGTAGTGATCGTCCCCTGAATCAATGCCTCCGACAGCGGGTCTTCAATGTATTTCTGCAGCGCTCTGCGCAGCGGACGCGCGCCGTAATTGCGGTCGGTCAGCGTCTGGTTGAGGATCCACTTCTTGGCATCGTCGGCCACCGTAACCGTGATCGACTTCTGCGCCAGGTTCGTATTCAGCTGCGTGACCATGAGCTCCAGAATCTGGATCAGGTCAGCCTCGCTCAGAGCCAGGAACAGAATGACCTCGTCCAGGCGGTTGAGGAACTCAGGGTTGAAGGTGCGTTTGACTTCGCCCTTCACCAGTTCCTCTACCTTGTCCGAAATTGCGTCTTCCTTGGTCGACTGGAAGCCCAGCCCCTCGCGCTTCTGCAGGTGCCGTGCCCCGATGTTCGACGTCATGATGATGATCGTGTTCTTGAAGTCAACGGTGTTACCCAACCCGTCGGTCAGTTGGCCGTCTTCAAAAACCTGCAACAGGATGTTGAACACATCCGGATGCGCCTTCTCGATTTCGTCCAGCAGGACGACCGAATAAGGAGCCCGCTTCACGCGCTCGGTGAGCTGTCCACCCTCTTCGTAGCCGACGTAGCCCGGAGGCGAGCCGATCAGCTTCGAGACCGAATGCTTTTCCATGAACTCCGACATGTCGAAGCGAACCAGAGCCTTCTCGGTTCCGAACATGAACTGCGCCAACGTACGCGCGACTTCTGTTTTGCCCACGCCAGTCGGTCCGAGGAACAGGAACGATCCAATCGGCCGGTTCGGATTCTTCAAGCCCGCACGCGAACGCCGGATCGCCCGCGCCAGCGCGCTGATCGATTTATCCTGCGAGATGATGCGCTTGTGCAGCTCTTCTTCAATGCGCAGCAGCTTCTGCGTTTCTTCTTCTTTGATCGAGGTGATGGGAACGCCGGTCCAGCGCGATACCACGTCCTCGATGTCCTCCCGACCGACTACGCCGGTGGAGGATTCATCGAGGTGGTATTTTTCGCGAAGGGCGCGCAGGTTCTCGCGCTCCTTGCGTTCTTCGTCCGAGTAGAAGCGCGCCTTCTCGAACTCATGATTCGCGATGGCATTCTCCATACGGTGGACGATGAACTTGATGCGCTTCTGGACTTCCGTAATCTCTTCCGGCAGCGAAGTCTGGCGCAGCTTCACGCGCGCCCCGGCTTCGTCGACCAGGTCGATTGCCTTATCCGGCAGGAAACGATCCGGAATATAGCGATTCGAATGCGAGACCGCGAAGTTGATCGCGTCGTCGGTATAGGTGACGGCGTGGAACTTTTCGTAGCGGTCCTTGATGCCAAACAGAATCTTGATGGCGTCGGTTTCGTTCGGCGGCGGAACTTTTACTGCCTGGAAGCGCCGCTCCAGTGACCGGTCTTTCTCGATCGACTTGCGATATTCTCCCGGAGTCGTCGCCCCGATGCATTGAATTTCGCCACGCGACAATGCCGGCTTCAGAATATTGGCCGCGTCCAGCGAACCTTCGGCCGAGCCAGCGCCCACCAAAGTGTGCAACTCGTCAATGAAGATGATGGAATTTTGAGACTCCATCAGCTCTTTCATGATCGTTTTGAGACGCTCTTCAAACTGGCCGCGGTATTTCGTTCCGGCAACGATGAGCGAGAGGTCGAGAGCCAGAATCCGCTTGTCCGCCAGAAACGATGGAACCTCGCCGTCAGCAATCCGCTGCGCCAAGCCTTCGACGATGGCAGTCTTACCTACACCCGGCTCGCCGATGAGTACGGGATTGTTCTTCGTGCGGCGGCACAAAATCTGAATGACGCGGTCGACTTCCCCTTCGCGTCCCACCAGCGGATCAAGCTGTGTATCCATCGCCGCCTGGGTCAGGTCACGCGAGAACTCGCTCAGCAGCGAAGACTCGCGCTGCCGCTGCGGCTGCACCTTTTCCTGGCTGCTCCGCGCCAATTCCTCTCGAATCGTCGACAGCCGCAGCCCACGCTCGTGCAGAATCTCAGCCGCAAAACACTTTTCTTCTCTTAACAAACCCAATAACAAATGTTCAGTCCCGATGTGCCGGTGCGAAAGCCGCTCCGCCTCCTCAGCCGCATAGGCGAGGACCCGCTTGCACTCATTGCTCAAAGGAAGATCAACCGAGGTCGAGACTTTCTCCCGGATGGTGGTGTGCCCCTCGATCTGCTTGCGAATGGATTCGACCGAGGCGTGCGAGCGCAGGAACCGGTTGGTTAGGGCTTTGTCTTCGCGCAGAAGTCCCAGAAGCAGGTGCTCTGTCTCAATATAAGGAGACCCGAACTGGCTGGCTTCGTAGCGCGCGAAAAAGATGACGCGCCTGGCTTTCTCCGTATAGCGTTCAAACATAATGCCCCTTCCTAACGTTCCCGGTCGAGGAAGTACTCGCCCTTGCTCGACCCTAGCGGAACCCCGAATCCCTGACGACCATATTCAGTCTCTACTATCGTCATTATGCAATCAAAGGGCCACGAAACCCAAATACCGAATCGTTTTTGCAACCCTTCGAAACGTTACCGAAGGAACCAGCCTCCTGTCCCTAATCCAGCCCTCTCGCCCCAATTTTCTTGCCCTTTGTTTCCCCAATCCTTACTTATTGTGACTCATCGCGTCAATTCGCTGCGCCAAGTCTCTCACGCCGGCAACGATTCCGGCGAAATCTCCTCCACGCGCCCACGCTCGATCCGTAAAACCCGATGGCAGCGCCGGGCGAATGACAAATTGTGCGTAGCTATGAGGGAGGTGAGTTGGTGCTCGCGATGTAATCGCGCAATCAATGCAAAAACCGATTCCGCCGTCTGTCCGTCGAGGTCCCCCGTGGGCTCATCCGCCAGCAACAACTTCGGCTTGGTGATGAGCGCCCGGGCCAGAGCCACTCGTTGCTGCTCCCCGCCGGAAAGCTCTCCCGCGCGGTGATGGCCACGCTGCTCCAGTCCGACCTCGCGCAGCCAGCGTGAAGCTTCTGGCTCCGCCTGCTGCCACGTCTGCTCCCGCAGAAGCAACGGCATGGCAATGTTTTCTGCCGCCGTAAATTCTGGCAGCAGATAGTGAAACTGCCATACGAAGCCCGTTTCCCGGTTGCGAAACTCGGCGGCCTCGTCCTGCGACAACAAATTCAACTGCAAGTTGGCGCAGTATACGTCACCTGCGGAAGCGCGATCAAGAGTGCTCAGGATGTGCAACAAGGTACTCTTGCCCGCTCCCGACTCACCCACAATGGCGAGCATCTCTCCTCGCTTCACTTCAAACGACAAATTCTCAAAGAGCACCAGATCCGATTCGCCGGACCGGAAAACCTTCTTCAGCCCCACTACACGAACTAACGCGTCTTGTTCCATTAGATGCAGTGCGGTTCTCTTTCGTTCCAGTAGCTGCAGTGCGCCAGTTTTCGAATTACAGTTCCGCCAGTATCTGCATCCACTTCCCGGTCAATTGCACCCACACGAAGCACTGTCGGGCTCCGATGGCCATATTCCAGAAACTGTATACTCTGTCCTTCCCGCTTCAATGGGACGGAGGTCACGGCAAGCCTGTGCACAATCCTGTTGTATCCCGCCGTTCGTTCCTGCAAGTCGCCGAAATCAGGGAGCCTGCGTAGCGCCGCCGTCCCGGCGGCTGTCCGGCGGGCGCCCTCGCGACAGCCGGCAAGATGCCGGCGCTACGTAGCCCTTTACTCATACCGCAGCGCCTCCGCCGGCAAAATCCGCGAAGCCGACCACGACGGATACAGCGTCGCCACAAACGACACCCCCACCGCCACCAAAGCCACCAACACCCCATCAGCCAATCGCGGAGCGAACGGCACGTAGTCGATGGAATATACCTCCGGAGACAACGAGATTACGTGATAGTGTCCGCCAGCATAAGACAGGCTATACCCGAGTATCAGACCGATCACCGTCCCGATCACTCCAATCAGCACGCCCTGCGCGATGAACACGTTCCGCACCTGCGCCTTGCGCGTCCCCATCGACATGAGCACCGCAATGTCTTTGGTCTTTTCCATAACCATCATGATGAGGGAGATCAAGATGTTGAGCGCAGCCACGAACACAATCAACCCGATCGTGATGAACGTGACCACGCGCTCCAGCCGCAAAGCCCGGAACAGAGCCTTGTTCTGCTCCAGATAATTCGTGGCCATGAACCCCTTGCCCGCGGCCTCTTCCAGTTGGTGCGCAATCTCGGGCGCCTTGAAGACATCATCCACCTTGAACTCAATCACCGACACCAGATCGCCCAACCCAAACAACTGCTGCGCATCCGACAGCCGAGCAAACGCCCACGACGAGTCATAATCAAAGAATCCCGAACTGAAGACCCCCACCACGCGAAACCGGTTGTACTTCGGCACCATCCCAAACGGCGTCAACTCCCCCTGCGGAGAAGTGACCAAAACGACGTCACCAACCCTGGCCCCAAGGTTCTCCGCCATATCCTTCCCCAAAACAATAGGAGGCATAGCCGCGACGCGAGAATGGACGCCAGCAAGCGAGTCAGGGGATTCAGCCGGGTGCCCCATGTCTCGCCTCTTTTGCGAGACATGGGAATTCTCCACAGAGCTCTGACTAGGCGAACTGGAATCCTCCAACTCCTCCGCCGACCCCTCCTTCACCGAATTCACCAAATCCCCCACCCGCCGCTCATACCGCGGAATCATCCCCTTAAGCACCGCCCCCCGAGCCCGAGGCCCCCGCGAGATCAACACCTGCTCAAAAATCGCCGGAGCCGCCGCCACCACACGCGGCTGCTTGGACAACCGATCCATCAAAGCCGGCCAATCCCGAATCCCATCATCCGCAACCCGCTGCAAACTGACGTGCGAAGTCGAGCCCAGCAGCCGCTGCTGGAGGTCTTGCCGAAACCCGTTGTTGATGGCCAAAGCCACGACCAGCGAAGCCACCCCCGCCGCCACCCCAACAATCGAGATGCCGGTGATGATCCCAATAAACGCCTGCCGCCGCTTAGCGCGCAGATAGCGTCTCGCGATGAAGAGTTCAAAGCGCATAAAAAGCTTTCAACTGTCAGCTCTCAGCCACGACTACGGATTATACGGGTGCAGCAGGATCAGGCTGCAGCCAGACTCTTCGGCACTAGCAAGGCACTGCTGCAGGAATGCGGCATTTGGATTGACGGGTTTGGATGATTGTTGTTGAAACATCGACATATCCATCATAGACTGCTTTCCCAGCACTATCGCCGGTTAGCTAGCTGAAATACCCCCAAGGCCGTGTCCCGTCATGCTGTCCCGGAATGGCGAAGTGCAAGGGCGAAATCTTGCTTATGTTGTCATACACTCGTCGCACCCTCCTTGTGCCAGTACGCCCAGGTCATTTCTCTTCCTGGCTGAAGCCGGCACTCCTTCTTCTCCTGTTGACGGGTGGGACATGGCTGCACGCGGCGACGGTTTCCGGAACCGTCAAAGATCCATCGGGAGCCGTCATTGCTGAGGCGAAGATCGAGATCACGGGCGCAGATCTGGTTGAGCCAGTCGTGGTTTTCTCGGACGGATTGGGTAAATTTGCGTCCCCGGATCTGAGAACTGGCAGATACGTGGTGCGGATCATCAAGGACGGTTTCGAGCCTCAGGAAGAGACCGTCGACTTACCTGAAACTGCTGACCTTCAAATTATCCTCGCCATTGCGCGGCAGAAGATTGGCATCTCTGTTCCCGGGAATGCTCTGGCGTTCGCAAGTTCCGATCCACTGTATCGACAACTGCGCGAGATCGGATTGGGTCAAACCTTTCGCGTCGACAATTTCGCTCTGACTTGGGAGGCCGCCACCTTCCAGTTTCGCAAGGGAACACTGACTTTATTGCGCCCAGTGGATGGAGTTGTAACCGGCGCCATCTTCATCGGGGAAGGGCACTTCCATCTGAAGCCTGCAATTATGATTGACGCCCGGGAACTAAGCCGGCGTACAGGCGCAGCAGAAGCCGACGAAGACTTCAGCGAGGCGGTTTTCCGATTCACCCGCGGAGCTTACTCGAAATTTCTTCCCGGATTAGGCGATCGGCTGGAACCCGAGTCAGAGGCGCCCGATGTCTTCAAGCACTGGCGGGAGAGGATGCGACAGCGCCGGGAACAGGCTTTGGGTTTCACTCAGTATCTGTTGCAGGGTGAAACCATGGACAACGTGGATGCGGACCTTCTGGCGGCTGTCTACAACGCCTCGCATCCCGAATTCTTTAATGCTTATCTCCGCGGCAAGAAGCATCACGATCTCCGCTTCTTCGTGAGAAATCGGGTTGGAGCGCTGCCCCAGCTCGATTCGCCCGAAGAAGTCGCTCTCATCAACTACGATCCCGAAGGCATGGACGACGGTGTCTGGTACCTGGCGCACCTGAACTCCGAATACTCCAACCGTACCGCAAGTTCCCGTGAAGACCGCCGCCTGTTTGCCACACGCCGCTACAAGATCGAAACGGTCATTGCAAAGAGCAAGCATTTGTACAGCAGCGCTACAATCACCTTCCAGCCTCTAGTCGCGGGCGAAAGAGTGCTTAAGTTCGGTTTGCTGCCGAATCTGCGAGTCACGAAGGTTACAGACCAGCAAGGTCAGAATCTCTTCTTTATCCAGGAGAGCCGCAAGGAGGACGGTTCATTTTACACAATTCTTCCTTACGCGCCACCAGTCGGCCAAGACCAATCCATTAACGTCGAGTACGCGGGCGATAAGGTTCTGGAAGAGGCCGGACGGGGAAGTTTCTACATCAGCGCCCGCACCTCCTGGTATCCGAACCTGAATGGATTTGGAGAACGGGCCCTTTACGATCTTACCTTCAGGGTCCCGAAGAGATACAAGGTCATCAGCGTTGGACGACTCCAGGGCGAGTCGATCGAAGATGATCTGGCGGTCAGCCACTGGATAACGCCGAAGCCGGTGGCAGTGGCGGGATTCAACTACGGCGAATACACGAAGGTTGAACTCCCCGATGAAATCACCGGTTACAAGATTTCCGGCTACTTCCTGCGCGAGTTACCCGACAACCTGCGCCGGTATAGTGCGCTGCAGACTCTGGCGCCCCATACCATGACGAAGTATGCCCTCCAACAGACTCGCGCGCAATTGCAGCTATGCAGTTTCTATTTCGGCAAGAGTCCTTATGACGAAATCTACATAACGGAGCAGCCGAATTTTAATTTCGGGCAATCCTGGCCCAACCTGGTCTACCTTCCGATCTCTGCCTACACGGATTCGACACAGAGATGGATGCTATTCGGACAAATCAACAACAAATTCACCGGCTTCGTGCAGGAAGTGACTCCTCATGAAGTTGCCCACCAATGGTGGGGCCATGCCGTAGGTTGGGGTTCTTACCATGATCAGTGGCTCTCCGAGGGATTTGCCGAATTCTCCGCTGGCCTGTTTCTGCAGCAGGCAGTGGGGAAAGACTGGCGGAGGGATTACATCGAATTCTGGGAACGCCTGCGCCAGCGAATTCTCGAGAAGAACAATTTTGGCGTAGCTCCGAATGATGCCGGCCCCCTCTGGATGGGACTGCGCCTGATTTCTCCTCGTACCGAAAATGCCTACCAGAATGTAACCTATCCCAAGGGTGCATACGTCCTGCAAATGCTGCGCTCCATAATGTACAGCCCTGAGGATCACGACAAGCCATTCATCGCTATGATGCATGACTTTGTGGAGAGCCATCGCGAAAGGGCAGCGACCACTGAATCCTTTAAGGCGATCGCACATGAGCAAGATGATGGACCTGGAGGGGAATGGTCACCTGGACTGGTTTTTCGACGAGTGGGTGTATGGTATGCAGGTTCCGCTCTACCACTTCGAGTACCAGTTGTCTCCGGAAGTTGGCGGGAAAGTGAAACTCCATATGACCATCGCGCAGAGTGACGTTGACGAACACTTTGCTATGCTGGTTCCAGTTTTTGCAGATTTTGGCAGTGGAATGGTCCGTATTGGCCAAGTCGGAATCGCGGGTAATTCCACACGCACCGTGGATACCCTGCTGCCCAGCCAACCGAAGAAAGTTGCTCTTAACGCATACAAAGATGTCCTCGAACGATGAACCCGCGCGGCCCAATTCATGAGGCTCACGCGTAGTTTAAGGCTACTTGGCCGAGCTGATAATTTTGGAGTGCTCGTTAATTGCGATCATCCATCCAGTCTCGGTAGTACTGCCGGCACTCGCTCGCGATACGCCGCGTACGCCTCCCCAAACCGCTTCTCCAACTCCGCATCCTCCATCTGAATCATCACCGCGCCCGTGACCATCGCGAATCCCGTCAGCAGCCAGCACACCACTAGCCCCGTCCCCACGCTCCAGGCCAACATCTCGCACAGATGCCCCAGGTACACCGGATGCCGCACCCGCGCCCGAATCCCGGTCGTGACCAGCCGCTGCTCCCGATTTCCAGCCACGATTTCGGGAACCCCGTACAACTGCATGGGGCTGAATCCCGTTCGCGAAAGTTTGTACAGCAGCATTCCTGTGCCGAACAGGATGCCTGCCGGAATCCAGCTCCACGGCGTCGAATGGATGAAGAGCATCACGTTGCGCCAGTGTGCGGTCAGCGCGCCCATCCCCACCCACATCAGGAGCCACGCCGGCACCAGCACGCGGTAAGGTGACCCGGACCGCGCCCGCCACGACTGCGCCCGCGGATGAATCATCAGCCAGAACAACGGGATCGTCGAATACACCACGCACGCGATCCATCCCAAAGTTCGGAGTACGAGAAGCATGCACTGATTCTAGCCCGTGGTCGCTTTTCTCCGCGTGCTCTGCGGCCGTTCTCCGCGACCTCTGCGATCATGACTTTGCATTTTGTCGAAAGCGAATCAAAACTTTAATCGCAGAGAACGCTGAGAACTTCCGCAGAGTGCGCAGAGAAACCTCTGCAAAATCCGAA
>QIAM01000082.1 GCA_003225555.1 Acidobacteriota bacterium
CAAGGCTGAGACAACCAGTTAACCCACTGTTCGCCGTCCGCTGAGAATTCATTGTACGGCGGGTCCTTTCAATTCCAAAATTGGGTTCATGTTCGACCGCGGACTCAATCTCACCTTGCAGGCGATACGCCGCCAACTCACGGCGATGCCTCACTACCTTTACTTGATCCGCTTGATTCACCATCAAACCAAGAGGGCTTTTCCCGGAGAGCGGTTGTGGACCGCCGCCCAACTTGTCCATCCGGCTACCGTTAGATTTCTGCGCGTGCGCAACCGGGAAGGCTGCGACGTTTACATCCAACCTTTCGCCGAGGAACGCAATCCGGGTTATATCCTCGTCGATCTGGATCTCACCGGCCCCGCGGTCGTCGAAACCATGCGGAGCAATGGGCACGATCCCTGTGTGGTTCTCCAGACCAGCCACGGCAATCTCCAGGCTTGGGTCCAAGTCAGCGTCACGCCCATCGAACCCGCTGTGGCCAGTCGGGTCGGGAAACAATTGGCCGACGTCTACGGCGCCGACCCGGCCAGTACCGATTGGCGCCATCTGGGCCGATTGGCCGGTTTCACCAATCAGAAACCACAGCGGCGCAACTGGCGCGGTCACTCGCCTTGGGTGAAGGTGCTGCACGCCCGAGCCGGCTTGGCTGCCCAGGGCGCCGCTTTGCTGGAAGCCGCTGCGCACCATCTGGGCAGCCCATCGAACCTGGCGCAATTTCCACTCCCGCCTCTGCCAGCGGCCACACACACCAACGCGGCCGTCACTACGGCGACTGCTGCCACGGCAAGAATCTATGCCAGTTGGTTGCACCGGCTGCGGATTCTGGAACGCTTCCCACAGCCCGACTGGAGCATCGCCGATAAGTGGATCGCCAAGGAATTGCTCCAGCGTGGAACACCCGCTCCACAAGTCGCAACCATCCTGCGCGGCGGCAGTCCCGGCTTTCCGCGGCAACACTCCCACCCAGACGATTACCTCCGCCGCACACTCGCATGTGCCGCGCGGGAACTTGAAGCCAGCCCTTTTCCTGGGCGCGATCTCTTCCTCCACAACTATGGCCAAACCCACGCACCTGGCTCGTGATCGCGCCCCTCTCCCCCTCCTGTGTGGAGCATTCATGCCGAGACCCTCGCTGTCTCCGGTTCCGTGCGCGTCACCAGCGTGCGCTCAAACTGCACCGGCGACCGGTAGTCCAGTGCCGAGTGCAGGCGCTTTTCGTTGTAGACCTTCTCCAAGAACTCGCCGATCGCAGCACGGGCATGCACCAGATTCCGATATTCAGTTCGGTATACCTCTTCATATTTGAGAGTCTTCATGAACGACTCACACGCGGCGTTGTCCCAGGGATTCGCCTTGCGACTCATGCTGATGTCGATGCCGTTGTCCTTCAGTAAGTCCGTGTAATCGCCGCTGGCGTACTGCACCCCACGGTCGGAATGATGGACCAAGCCCGGCCTCACACCTCTGTCCCGCAGCGCCATGCGCAGCGCGGTCAGCGTCAACGAATCGTCCAGCCCATCATCCAGATGCCATCCGATCACACGCCGCGAATACGCATCCAGAATCACCGCCAAGTAGACGAACTCCTCCTCCAGCCGGATGTACGTGATGTCCGCTATCCAGAGCTGATCGACACCGCTGAGGATCAGCGAGGCCGCCCGATTGGGATAGACCTTCAGCCCGTGCGCGGAGTCGGTCGTCACCACGAACCTCCGCTTCGACACACACAGCAAATTGTCTTCCTGCATCAGCCGCTGCACCCGCTTGCGATTGACATCCCAGCCGCGGGCCTTCAGTTCCCGCGTGACCCGCCGGCTTCCATAGCTGGGCCATTCCAACGCGATCTTCTGCATCTCGTCGCGCAGGTCCATGTCCGCCGGCGCGGGCTTCTCCGGGTCCAGAAAACGGTAGTAGCCCGCCCGGCTGAATCCGGCCGCCTCGCACATCCGAATGACACTCAACTGAGTCCCCGTTTTCACTTCTTCTTCGACCTGCCCATAGAAGGCGCGCCGTTGTTCAGTGCCCGCAGCAGGCGCCGCTCCTCGACATGCTGCAAGGCCCTTTTTAAAAAATCGATCTCCATGGCTTGTTGGCCGACCTTCCGTTCCAACTCTGCCACGCGGCTCTCTTCGGCGCGCTTCTTGCCCACACCGAGGAATGCATGCTCGCCGTGCTCCTGCAACTCGCGCCGCCAGCGCTGCAAGTCACTGGGATGCACTTCCAACGCGCGCGCCACTTCGACCACGCTCTGCCCACTGTTCAGTCGGCCTACCGCCGACTGCTTGAAATCTTTGGTGAATTTTCTGCGAGACTTCATGTTCCAGTTTCCCCTTTCAATGATTTTCAAAGGTTAACTGGTTGTCTCAAAAATGGGGTCCACTCCATAGTTTCCCCGGCCGATCTGAAGAAGTCGTAGTACACTTCGCAGAGATTAATCGCGTGGGCCAAACAATCGTGAGCGGGGTCGAGCAAAATATCCCGCACAAGAGCGCCGCCTTCCTCCGCTCGAAGGTAAGCGATCATAGCACTTGCATCAAGGATATAAGTCACCGCCTGGTATTACGGTCTTCGACCGCGATCTCTTCGACCTTGCGGGCACAGAAATCTTCGCTCGACGTGCGTACACGGGAATACTTCCCATATATGCGATCAATCGTCTCCAGCCGGGCGGCGGTATGCTTCGGGCCTGGAGCTTGTAGCGCTTCGAGGAGTTGACGACGATCTTCTGGGGAGAGGTTTCGTGCCCCCTCCAAAAGCTTTTCCAGCGCTCGTGACATTGGTCGTCCCTGCTTCATCGTAGCGCATGAC
>QIAM01000015.1 GCA_003225555.1 Acidobacteriota bacterium
TTGGCTCCTTTCTCCGGGCCTTGGTTGGTTTGCACCACCAAAGTTTATCCCGGGGCTGGCAGCCGACATTGTCATGGAATCAATTACGCCTGATAACAGCAGTTCGTCCCGCCTTTGACGGGTGTAGCCGGGCAGAGACAAGGCTTGCAGTGCCTTCTGCCCAGTTGCAGTCCACAGACCTCGGCCTCGCCGCAGTGCGTGATTGAGCGCTATGGCTTGCAATGTGTTCTGTACTCGCGTTCGTATCTTCACGCACTGATGACGGTCACTGATGACGGTCCCGCAGCAGGGTTCGTAAATCGCGCTGCTCGATCGACGGCATCCAGATCTCAGGAAAGCCATCCTTCCTCATCAACAGGTCCAACATCAGCCGGGCATCCCGCCGATCATGCTTCTGTTTTCTGGTCTCGGCTGCCCGAATCTTCGCCGGATGACCCACCCGGCACACGATTCCCAACTCTTCCAGTAGTTCCAAAAACCACTGCATGGCTCCGGTGGCTTCGATGCCCACCACCACCGGACCTTCCAAGGCAGCGTAAAACTTTCGCACTTCATTGCCTTCATGGCTCAGTGTCTTCTCGGTGAACTCGCCCGTCTCCGTGTCCACCATCGCAATGGACTGTTGCTTTGCATGTAGATCGCATCCTAGAATCTTCATCTCGGCCTCCTTCGTCCCGAGCTTTTTGGTTGGATACCGTAAAGTCTACTCGGGTCATCGCGAGGCCGACGTTGTTATGTCATCAGCTATCGGGAAGGGCCGATATGCCGCCAGCAAATTGCTGCAAGACCCTTTCGATTCTATGATGAACACTTGCAGCCGAGGCCTCATGAGTAATGGTGAAAACCAAGATCGGGAGCGCTATCTCCGAGACCGAATCGCAACCATCGTGCAGGCACACGAGCCAGCCAGACGTAAACACCCCACGAATGAAGAGATCCAGATACTCCGACGCGCGGTGGGGCGTCTCGATCAACTGATAGCGGATGCCGCAGCGGACGAGGAAGCTCGATGCAGACGGGCAAAGGAAGAGGAAGCCCAAGCGCTTCGGATCGCAGCCGCACGGCTCGATCAGCTACTAACGGACATCGCAACGAAGGAAACTGCACTCGAATTGAAGCTGCGGCACCCGCGCAAGAAGTGATATCGTCTTCAAGAATGGTGACTAGCCGGGAGTTTGAACCAGCGTAGGAGTTTAGACGTTTCAGCCTGAGCGCTGCCAAGCCTCACTTGTGACTCACTCTGGTTTCCGTCGTCGTCGCTGGTCCCCGCTTTCAGGAGTTGGTGCGCCGCATGAACTTCCCGCAATAGTCGTCGAGCCCCCTGCTCCCGCGCATGTGCGCCCCGCCCCCGCGCATATGCATAGACGCATGTCGCGACCTTGAAGCCTACCTAGCGCCACTCCCGCGATAAGGTGTAGGTACATCAGCTGTCCCCATTCAGCATGTTATGAAACTAGTTTCCGTCTTGAGAGGGATTACCACTGGTTTGTCCATCACTTTTTGTGACGGATCTAAATTTGCGTATTGACAGATGTGTATCGTTGGATGCAGAATTCGCTGGTTCTCTCCCACGGAGTTCGTCGGAGAAAGGAACGCTCACTTCCAGGATTCACCGCTAGTCCTAACTCACTTGCTGCCCAGGCCACTGGGCAAAGGAGGACTGCATGAGTATTTCACGTCGGAAATTTATTGGGACTTCGGCCGGCGCTGCTGGCATCGGTCTGGCACTGAGTTCTGCACCCCAGCCCCTACTTGCGGCACAGGATACAGCCCATGGAGCAGATGGGGCGTGTCCAGCATTACCGCAGCCGATTCCACATACCATTGCCACTCCATTTGGCACAACCATCCACTTCTTTTTCCCCGGTCCGGTCGAGGGCGATCCTAACAATTCCGATGCAGGTCATGATCCTTCGGTGATCACTGATTTCAGTGGCATCATCGGCCAGGCTGATCTGGACATGACTGGAACGGGCACAGACTTCGAAAGTCGCGACACCGCTCCCTATGATTTTCACGCTGACATGCGCTTTATGGATGGCGAGTTCGTTGCCGCGGACGGCGAAAGGCATAGAGGCGCCTTCGCCTTTGTATGACTCGACAGCCTTCCGGCAGCAAGCCCGTTGGGCTTGCACTCGTACGATCCTGGAGTCTTGCAAACACTTGCTTTGTGGATCGTTCGGATTCCGAGAGGCGGCGCGGCGGCCGACTTGGATGCGGGCACGGCCGAGCTTCATGTAAGAAACGTCTGCTCGGTATTCGATGCCTTCACGGTTGACAACAGCCTGACGCCCTCCCATCCCCTAGGCAATATCGTAAGTGCGGTTATCAATTCTCTCGACATTCGCTGGAGTGGCGTGACCCGGAGCATTATCGGATTCAGTGATCCGACCAACCAGTTCTCGGGTGACTTCTTTGAGAGCTCTGCAAGTATTCACGTGGAAGCAACAACGAGGAGCAGCACCGGGCACGGTTTCCGGTTTGTTTCTTCGGCGACAACGAAGGTTAATTTCGCTCAATTTGGCCGTGAAACGAACGGCGTGTTCTTCTGAACAAAAGGAGGCTTCCCCGACAAATCGGGGAAGCCTCTTCAACTGCTTGTTTCTCCCAGGACGTGACGGTCAGGCCCACAGGTGAAGTAAGGGCAAGCTTTGTCGCTCATCGTTGGTGCGATGTGGGAAGTGAAGTATGGTCGTACCTAGTCCATTAATCTTTCATCCCTACTCACCACAGTGACCCTAAAGATAGTTGGGGGAATTGGTTTCAGTGTTTGTTGTGCTCATCTCGAGTATTGCCGCGGTGAGAGTTCTTTCGCGCGATTGAGAGACAGCAATGAGTTATCGACAGGAAACGTGCGCGAGTGTGTGGTGCCTTCGCAGCTGGCTTTCTTGGGACTGTCGTGGCGGAGAGTCCTACGAAGAAGATGGCAGCGCCCCTTCCACGACACAATAGCGGTCTGCTCGTCACAAACCATGCGTGTGTGGCAACACGCTTCGAGTGATGTCATTTCGCAGGAGGATGCAATGAAGCCAGTCACGAAAGTGGACACGAGCGAGAACAGCAACACCCGTCCGGAGACAGCGGAGAGCCTCAACCACTCATATGAACGATCGAGCGGCTTGGCGAGACGATCGTTTCTGGGCGGCGCCGCCGCGGCCGTTGCTGCCACCTTCGTAAGCCTACCAGCGTCAGCCCAAACGGACGCGATCGAGGCCGCCGGTCCGGAGCGTCGTCACCAGGCCTTTCAAAAACGGCTCAACGCTGCAATTCATGAGCGGAATATCCGTACAGCTCCTCACCGTTCCAACGGAGATGAGGATCGGTATGCCAGCAAGATCGCCAACTTTTCGAAGGCGCTGCCGCACAATGCTCTGGGCGAGGTCGATTTGGGCGCATATGGGGCTCTGCTTGACGCTTTGTCCAGCGGCAAGTCTGCCGATTTTGAGGCCATTCCGCTCGGGGGCACGGCCAAACTGGTGAATCCGCAGGCCGCAAACACTTTCATGCTCGAAGGCGCCGATTCGCACGCACTCGGCACGCGCATCGTGCCAGTCTATGCCGGCAATGAACAGGGCAGCGAGATGGCCGAAGATTACTGGATGGCTCTTGCCCGCGACGTGGCCTTCGCGGATTTTGAAACTGATCCCACCATCGCAGCCGCGGTAGCGGACCTCAGCGCCTTTCCCGGATACACGGGACCGAAACCGGTCACGCCCGCCACGATCTTCCGCGGCGACACTCCGGCCGACTTGAATGGCCCATACATCTCTCAATTTCTGTGGCAAAACCTTCCCTACGGAGCCATGGTCCTCCATCAGCAGATCAACACCAACATCGCCGGCGATGACCACATGACGACCTACAGCGAGTGGCTGAACATTCAGAATGGAGTTCCGCCCTCGAGTGCCAACCAACTGGATTCGACACCGCGCTACATTCGCAACTTGCGTGACCTCGCTGCCTGGGTCCATACCGATCATCCCTATGAAGCCGGTTTGAATGCCGCTTTGATCCTGCTGGGCATGAAAGCGCCATTCGACGCCAACAATCCTTATGGTGGTCTTACCAAGCAATCCGGTTTCGCCAGCTTTGGTACTCCCCACATACTGGATTTAGTCGGCGGGACGTGTGCGGCGGCGTTGTGCGGAGGTTGGTTTCAGAAATGGCTCGTGCATCGGCGGGTGCGTCCCGAGGCCTACGCCGGCAACGTCCACAATCACGTCACCGGAGCGGCTCAGTATCCGTTGCCCGCGAGGCTCTTGTCTTCGCCCGTGCTGAGTGCCGTCTTCGGAAAGTTTGGCAGCTACCTGCTGCCTTTGGCGCATGCGGAAGGCGGCCCTTCTCATCCTTCATTCCCTGCCGGACACGCTTGTCTCGCCGGGGCCGCCGCCGCTGCGCTCAAGGCTTTCTTCGATGAGTCCTTTGTAATACCTAACCCGGTACAGGCGAGTCCAGACGGGCTTTCCCTGGTTCCGTATGACGGCCCGCCGCTCACCGTCGGCGGAGAATTAAACAAACTGGCCGCCAACATTGCGCGTGGCCGAGACGCCGCCGGTGTGCACTGGCGCAGCGACGGCATTGGAGGACTCTTGCTGGGCGAGGCGGTCGCAATCGCCGTCCTCCGTGACCGGCGGGCCAATTACAGCGAGGACTTCACGGGATTCAGTCTCACCAGGTTTGACGGTAAAACGATCACCATTTGAGCGTTCGAAAATCGCTGGGAACCTCGGTGTCAGCCGGCAGCGAACTATCTCGGGCCCCTCGAAGTTGCGATTAATTGCCCAGGGAGGAATCTGCTCTCGCTTCCCTGCCACTCACCTGAGCGCTGCCAGGCCTCACTTGTGACTCACTCTGGTTTCCGTCGTCGCTGGGTCCTGCTTACTCATTAAGACTCTTTGCCAGAGCATTCAAACCGCCTTCCAGCTTGAGCCGCCAGCGTTCGGTGGAGAGTCTCGCCAGATGCTCGAGGGAGTGCTCGAAAGCCTGCAAAGCATTCGCTGCCTGGCCTTTCAGTGACTCGGAAACCGAGGCGACGATTCCATTCTGCACAACCTTCATGTTTTCGGTCTCCGCTTCCAGCTGATCGCCGAGCGCTTTGATGCTGCGTGCTGTCAATTCCTCGAGGATCTCATTCGCCAGATTCTCGAATTGGCTGCGCGCTTCCTTCACGGTCTCGCTGGACATCCGGCTCAGGCGATGGTCCAGGCCTGATTCCAGGCAGCGCGTAGATTCGTCCAGTTTCGCGATGCGAGTGTCGAGATATTCAACCTGTTCCTGCAAACGCGAAGATTCTGACGCAACCGATGTTCGAAGTTGTTCCAAGTCTCCGCGGCGCGCATCGTGCTCGGCATTCAAGTTATGTTGGAGGAACTGCAGAAGCTCTTCGCTCAAGCGTTGGAGGGAGTTGCCCCCGTCCAGTAACTTCTGGTGAAAATCTTCCAGACCGCGACGCAGGTACTCGCGGGTGTTCTCGGAGATGTGCGCGGAAATTTCCTGTGCGCGTTTCTCGACGACTTTAAGTTCCTCCACGACCCTGCACAGGAAATTTTCGTAGCTTTCGGTGGTTCGCTGGTCAATCGTAGCCTTGGCTGATTCCAGCAAATGCACGGACTGTTGGCGCGCCTCGTCCAGAACTCTTGGTCCCAGATCCTTTCGCAGGCGTAACTCGAGCTGTTGTTCGAGCTCAGGAGGAATACTCGAGAGCGAAACCTCAAAGCGGCTAGGATTCGCTTCTCGTTGCGCCACCCGCTCCTTGAGCGCCATGACCTCAGCCTGGAGCGGGCGTACTTGTTCTGCAATCATCTTCCTCATCTGTGCTTCCAATTGCCAGGCGACGCGATCAAGCACGGCTTCCGAGGGCAGGCTTCCTTGGCCGGACAACTGGTGAGGGGTCAAAGTGTTCATGGACTTGAGAATCTGGGGAGCCCTCGGCGGCGCCACTGGCGCCGGAAGCACCCAATCTTTAGGACAATTTCTCAAGCCCCAGAAATTTTCGGGGCGGTCGAGCTTCGCTCCCAGTCTCCAGCTCCGGTGATCTAAGCCGAGCGGCTGGCATGTGACCACATGTGCTGTAGTCTCGCGGCCGTCCTTGCTGTGAAGGTTCAGAGGAACACCGGTGTCGAGCTTGACCCGTGTCAGCATTGCACAACCATGTGCGTTGACTACCAGGGTTTCACACACCTCTGAGAAGTGCGTTCCTTCCAGGCTGGTAACCAGGATCTGGACTGCGGTCGGCACTCTCGAACTGCGCCGAAGGATTGCGGGGCCAACTTCGTTGTGCATGTCACTGTGCCTTGCTGTTCCGAGGAATTAGGTGCCAGTCGGCCAGTGCAAGCACCACGTAGTTCCCACCTTAACTCCAAATTGGTCTGTAACTGAAAAGTCGAAAGGGTCGTGGCCGGAGTGTCCACTGGTACAGTATTTGCACGGACTTTGGTAACGACCTGCAGGGTGAGTCAAACAAGCCGCGCATCAGAGATTCCCAATCAGTGCTCCTAGTGTCGTCGTTGCCTCTGAGACCAATCTAGTTTGGCGATAAATCGCCACTCATTGAGAAGGAGGTCCTATGCGCTTTGCCATGGTGATCTTGTTTATTCTGCTGTGCCCGACGATGCCCACAGGGTTCATCTGGACGAAGACGACAGCGAGAAGGAGCGAGCAGCCGACGCGCGACTCTCACACCGAGCGTAGGAACGAGGTGTCTGTCCGGCGATTCGGTGATACGGCCATCCTCACAGGCATTCTCACTACCAAGTCACAAAAGGAGAACTCGCGGGATGCGACTACGGTGGTGTTCGTGCGGAGTTCAGGCAAGTGGAAGATAGCATCAGCGCAATGGAGCCCAGTTGAGGACAAGAAGTAGAGGCGATATGTCCAGAAAAACAGGCTCCCCGGAAGTATCCGCACTTGGCATCTCAAGGGAGCGGCACTGCATTACTGCTGGATAGTGGACAAAGCGGCACTCGACCCTGGTCGTTGTTGGCGCAAAATCGCTTACACTTATCGATCGGGACTCTCTTCAATCCGCCCCGGCGCCGATTCCCGCAGACTTGGGCGGAATCGCGTGCTCGATTGCCTTTCCTATGGGCGCGGCGATGGTTTCCACTACGCGAAGGTCGTCTTTATTGAACGCGTCCTGACCGACACGGTAGAGTGCCAGCACTGCGGCCACGCCCGAGACTCCTTCTAACGGGACCGCGAGCGCCGAGCGCAGGGTGCTGTACTTGGTGGGATCGTTCAGATATCCAGGCTCGACCGAGGGATTGCCGTTGAGGATGGGCTTGTGGTTCTCGGCCACCCAGCCGGAGAGGCCTTCGCCGAGGGGAATCCTCAAGGACGAGAACAGCCGGAAATTTTCACCACTTACCAACTCGGGCACGAGCACGTTACTCTTCGGAAGATAAACCACAAGTGAATCATGAGGCACCAGGTGCTTCACCCGCACGGCCAGCAAAGAGAGGATGTCTTCGAGCGCGAAGGAGACGCTCGACGCTTTACTGAGTTCGCAGAGCGCCTGAGCCTGCTGGCGAGCTGAAGCAATGAGCGCACCGGCATCCTTACCTCGCCCAGAAGTGTGTGCCGGTTGCGCAGACTCGGCAAAGCCGGCGGCGGGTGCCAGTCCCCGTTCCACTCTGATGTCGGTCGACAGCTTGGGCGGAGCCTGCAAGGGTTGCTCCCGGGCCAACTGCTCTAATTCGATGTACCTTCGCTGCAGAACTTCGACAATCTTCGGATCAAAACTCGTGCCCGCCTCTGACGCAACCTGCTTCATCGCCTCGCTCAAGGGCAGGGCTTTGCGATACTGGCGGTCGGAAGCCAGGGCGTCGAGACAATCGACGGCGGCGAGAATTCGCGCGCCGATTGGAATGGCGTCGCCCTTGAGCCCGAAGGGATAGCCGCTGCCATCCCATTTTTCGTGATGAGCACGGACCACAGGGACGACGGGATAGGGAAAGTCGACCTGTTCGAGAATCTCTGCGCCAACGATGGGATGAATCTTCATCTTCTCGAATTCGTCGGGTGTGAGTTTTCCCGGCTTGGAGATGATGTGCTCGGGCACCGCCAGCTTCCCGATGTCGTGAAGAACAGAGGCGGCTCGCAGGGCCTCAGTCTCGTCTTCGGTCAGTCCCAACTCTCTGGCAAGTTCCATCGCATAGATGCGGACGCGTTGCAAATGCTCACCGGTGGTTTGATCCTTGGCTTCGATCGCGAGGGCGAGAGCTTCAATTGTCCGCAGATGGAGATTCGACACCTGCTCGGCATGCTTCTTCTCAGACTCGAGCTTGCCGAGGTAGAGACGATACGAACGGTACATGAGATAAATCGGGGGCAAGACCAGGAGCGAGGATTGCCATCCGATGTGCTTATTCAGAAAGTGGACCAGGCCGGCGGTGGCGGCGCCTACCATGTAGTAAGGGAATGACCAGAGATAGGAATCGGTCCAGACTTTGGAGATGGCCTTGCCTTCGGTGAGTCCGATGATCGTCGACATCGCCGCGGTGTTGCAGGCAAAGTGCGTAATTGCCGCCGCCAGCAACGCCAGCGGCCCCGGAGCATGCAGCACGTAGATGGCAACGAACTGGTAGGCGCCGAATGCGGCCGCGCTTGAGACCGTGACCTGTGAAACATTGAACAGAAGCTGGATCAGCTTCACTTTGCGCGTGGGCTTCCAATAGAACTGCGCCAGCGTGCTCGCCAACCCAATCAGCAGGGTTTCCGGCAAACCCAGCTCCAGGATGCCGAGCAAGGTGAACAGGAAGTTCACCGACAGAGTTCCCTCGATGCTGGGCAGGCTTACCTTGAGCGACGAAGCGAGCAGAGCCGCGCCCAGGTAACAGATGAACTTGACTGGATCGCTGGATTGCCAGTGCGGGAACGCCAGCCCGAGGCATGCCATGGCCACCAATGCCATCGTGGCGATGAACACACGTGCACCGAATTGGCTTTTTTCAGCCATTGAGAGTTTTGTAAATTCTTGCCGAAGTGGAGGACAATTTCTGCCCAAAAGAACGGTCGTGCATTACTATCGTGTTCTTCAAACTCCTCAACAACTTGCAAGTGTCATGAAGTCATCCTCAGGCAGGCAAATTGGGATCGCAAGAGGCCCGTCCAGCGCAACGAAGAACGTAACGGAAGTAACCTGCCTATTCCCCGCCCGCCCGCGCCATCTTGTCGCACTGCCCACTTGCTGCGACAACCTGTCCCATGACCCCTTAGGGGGCTTCCCTGTAGCTGATTGAATCCAAAGGGTAACTCGCTAACACTTTGGACTCCGGGATGCACTGCCTGAGTGTGGACGCGAGGGCTGCTTTGCCTGCACTTTCTTCGGGCGTCTGATCGAGGGGGACATGAAAAAGCTACTGATCGTATTGCTGGTCGCCACGGTAACGCTAGCGCGCGCTGACGACTCAAAGATATCGCCGGAACTGCGCGGCTATAAGTCGACCCAGCAGGTACAAGTCATCGTGCAGTACGCGCCGGGAACGCAGGTGAACTGTAGCGGATTGTTCGGTTTTGTCGGCTGCCTGGTGAACGATGTCTTGAAGCTGGGTGGAGCGATTCTCGGACAATTGCCGCTGATCAACGGCGTCGTCGCGCTGCTTGATGGCAATGGCATTGTGAACCTGTCGAACCAGCCAAACGTCGTATACATCAGCCAGGATCGGCCGATGCTTCCGTCGCTCAACAGCGCCGCGCCTGCGGTGAATGCAGATTTCGCGTGGCAGTCGAACTTTACCGGGGCCGGCATCGGAGTGGCCCTGATCGATAGCGGCGTGAGCAACCATTCAGATCTGAATCTGGGCATTCTTCCGTTCTCGCGAGTCGCGTATCAACAGTCCTTCGTGCCGGGAAACTCGAACTCCGGCGATCAATACGGTCACGGCACACACATCGCGGGCCTAATCGCGGGAGACGGTCTCAGTTCCAGCGGTGTTGTGTTCAGCAAAACGTTCAAGGGGATTGCGCCAGGAGCCAAAATCGTCAACCTGCGGGTGCTCGATGCCAACGGAGCTGGAACCGATAGCCAGGTAATCGCAGCCATTAACCAAGCCATTTCTCTGAAATCGAAGTACAACATTCGTGTCATCAATCTCTCGCTGGGCCGCGCCGTCTACGAAACTTATAAGCTGGATCCGCTGTGCCTGGCAGTTGAGAAAGCATGGAAGAGTGGGATTGTCGTAGTCGTGGCAGCGGGAAATAACGGACGTTACCAGCCCACCAGCGGCTACGCCACTGTGACTTCGCCGGGAAACGATCCTTACGTGATCACCGTGGGTGCGATGAAGACCATGGGAACGCCCACGCGTGTGGACGACCTAGTCGCCAGCTACAGCTCGAAGGGGCCGACCGCGATCGACGCGATTGCCAAGCCTGACCTCGTAGCTCCGGGGAACCTGCTCGTGTCGCTCGAAGCTCCGGGCTCAACGCTCTATAACCAGTATGCGGGGAATCGCGTACCGTATAGGTACTACGTCAACGGAGGCAGCAGCGCATCGTCCACCAGCTATTTCACGTTGAGCGGAACCAGCATGGCAACCGGCGTGGTCAGCGGTGCCGTCGCTGACTTGTTGCAGAAGAGTCCGTATCTCACGCCTGATCAGGTGAAGGCGCGGCTGATGAAAACTGCATGGAAATCAATGCAGGCCTTCAGCAGTGTGACCGATCCAACCACAGGAATCACCTACACCGATCAGTCGGACGTATTCACTGTCGGTGCAGGCTACCTTGATCTCGAGGCCGCCTTAATCAGTACCGATGTGGCCAAAGGCAGCGCGATGTCTCCGGTCGCAACCTATGATCCGAAATCGGGGAACGTGTACCTGTCAGACGATCCTTCCGCGGTCTGGAATACATCGGCGACCTGGGCGAACTCTGCGGTATGGGGATCGTCGCAATTCGTGGGAGCGCCGGTGCAGACTACGTCCGGCACCAATGCGCTCTGGGGCAGCAATGCGTTGTGGGGATCGAATGCTCTTTGGGGCAGCAACGCGCTGTGGGGAAGCAATGCCTTGTGGGGATCCAATGCGCTCTGGGGCAGCAACGCTCTTTGGGGAAGCAACGCTTTGTGGGGAAGCAACGTAGCGGCTGGGGAACAATAATCAGCAGGGGCTGGGTCCCTGGACCGCTAGGGGCGTGAAATACAGCCTACAGCGCTGTCATGCTGAGCGCAGCAGGAAGGAGCGCGAAGCGATCCTTCCTGCGGAGTCGAAGCATCCCTGCCTGAGCAGTTGGCCGGGAGAGCCACCACAAACGCAAACCGGGACGCGGCAAAAAAATCCCAGAACCTGGATTCACAAAAGCCTATAGGGATGCTTCGACTACGAACGACGTTCGCTATTCGCGAACCTCATTCTCCGCTCAGCATGACACAATTGGAATGAAGGCACATGTGCGTATATTTATGTACGTACATCGCCTCACTGATCTCAATTGCTCCTGGAAATTACTGATTCCATGACTCGGTGAACAACCGGGATTGAGCCGCTTGGACTTAGACGATTGCTTTTTCGGGATTGCCTGCAGGAAACAGCCGCACAGCGATTGCGGACCCTCCCTGGAATGCCCGTTCCTGCTCGCAGTAAGCCCGCACGCAGCAGTCCGCTGGTCCGGACCTTTGGGAAGGCCGCGCAAGGGCGAGAATGCGCCTGCAGGCCAGCCAAGGGCCTTGCTGGCGATCTATAGCTTATTGATATTGCACGGAACAAGCAGCAAATCGCTAAGTCGCTGATTTACTTGGAACATCAACTTTGGTCTCGCCAAGTCGTTGATTTCAAGTGAACGTGACGTCAATGACTCTCTCGCGAGTTGCGACTAAGTCCTAGAACGCGCTGCCTCCGCCGCCGCCGAAGCCTCCGCCGGAAAAGCCGCCGCCTCCACCGAAGCCGCCACTGCCGAATCCTGAGCCGCTCGAACTCGCCCGCGGGGCCGAAATGAACGTCTGGTGCATATCGGTCGCCATGCTGTGCATGGAACTCGAGAAGAAGATCGGATTGAAACCCATGCCAGGTGCGTATCCGCCGGGAGCTACGTACCAACTGGGGGGATCCTTGACGATGCCGGCAAACGCCTGCGCCCAGTGGTGCTCCACTCCCAACGCCATCGCGTAAGGCAGAAATTTCTCGAAAGTGCTGGGCGGCATCACCTTCAACCGGTCGGCATCCACGCGGTTCATGAACTCCTGAAAACCAAGCACGGAAACCAGCGTACGCGCTCCCTTAACGGTCTTCGCGGTCATGACCCGGGCAAACAGAAACCAGATTACCGCAGAAATCAGAACGCAACCGATCAACAGTGGAATTGAGCTGAAGAAATTGGCCCAACCCATGTATTGAAAAATTGCGAACGGGATCAGAATCGCGACCGCGGCCACCACACTCAATGCGTTGGCCGACGCCGGATCGAGCATATAGATGCCTTTGCGCTTCAGCGCCGACATAATGTCTTCGCGGATTACTGGAACCGCGGTGTAGAAGCGGTTCTTAAGGCTGGAAAGGCGGGTTTCCCTACCACTGGCGAAGACATTTTCCAGCATCACCCGCTCGTGTGGGGCGAGTTCCTTGTCCCATCGATCTTTCGGCCGGAGCAGATGAAAAATGTAGTCTTTGTGCGTGAAGACCAGGCCCTTTTCCGCGACTTCTTCGATCTTGATGTATCCGCGAACCGCGAGATCGACCATCGTGGAAGTGATGTCGCGGGGATGAATACCGTCATCGATCAATGTTCCGGCCTCGGCGGGAGAAATGTCTGGTGGGGGCTCGTACATCGGCGCAACCGACATTCCGGCATTCGGGTCGCGGCCCTTGTACCACCACAAAGGAAACATGACTGCGAAGGTCACAAGGGGCAGAAAGACAACCGGGTTGCCGCCTAGAAACCACAACAGCTTGGTCAGCGCTCCGGGCTCGCTCAGAATTCCTTTGGGAATGTAGACGTCGATGGTCATCCCGCCGCGCATGGGCAGAGGGTTGTTGGTCTCAAACTGAGCGTCGGATCCGTTTACCACCGCGGTGGCGTCGCGTTGGGTCGAGCCGTAAACTCCGGTGAACGCTTGCGCACGCAGCGATCCAGAGGCTGAGGCTGGAAAGTGGACGGTCGCGGTGACATGATCGATCGGCACCGGCCAGTCGTTTCCGGTGACATTCCAGTAGAACTCGTCGTAGTCTTTGAAAAATCGCGTGCCGTTGCGGACGCGGTACGCGATCTCGACGGTGCGCGTCGTGTCGAGAGCGTCGGGGATATAGATCTTCAGGTCGCGAAATCCGCCGGAGGTCGAGGATTCGTACTTGAGCTTGTTGCCACTCCCATCGGTGACACTCCTGATGTTGAGGAATAGTTCGTAATTCGTTCCGTCGGGGCCGGGATACTCGATGGGAATGGTGCGGTGAATGCCATGCCACTCGCCTACAAAGACCAGAGTGATGCGCTCGTTAACCAGGGCGCTGCCGTCTTTTTCGACGGTGATGGTGTCCTCGAAATCGGCGATGCGCCAGGATTTGGCGGCCGCCGGCGAAGATACGGTGGCGAGGCAAGCCAGGCACAGAAGCAGTCCTCGGATAGGCAGGGAAAAAATTGCAAAGCGCCACGGACTTTGGGTGCGGCGCTTCATGGGCGCGATGAGAGCTGCAGGCGATCCGGCTTTACGGATTGATGAAAAACGGACTTTGTGGATCGGAGGTTACCTCAGTGGCTAAAGCCACGGTTAGTTTTTAAGGCGGTTACGGCGCGGCTGGAAGCCGCGCCCTTTCAAAGCAAAATATCCAACCTCAGAATTTCACCGCGACTGGTTCGCGCTCGGCTTCGGTCGTCTCAAAGAACTGGCGCTGGGTGAAGCCGAACATTCCCGCGAGAATGTTGGTGGGGAACGACTGAATCTTGGTATTCAGGTCGCGCACCACGGCGTTGTAATAGCGGCGCGAGTTCTGGATCGTGTCTTCGGTTTGGCTCAGCGATCCCTGCAGCTGGGTGAACTCTTCCGAGGCCTTCAGTTCGGGATAATTTTCGGCCACGGCGAAGAGGCTCTTTAAGGCGCCCGTCAGTTGGTTCTCAGCCGCGGCTTTGTCGGCAGGGCTTGAGGCCTGCATGGCCTGAGACCGGAACTTGGCGATATTTTCGAATGTTCCTTTCTCGTGCGCGGCGTAGCCCTTTACCGTTTCCACGAGGTTGGGGATCAGGTCATGCCGGCGTTTGAGCTGGACATCGATATCGGACCAGGCAGAATCGGCACGCACCCGCAGCTGGACCAGCGCGTTGTACATGCCGATCAGCACCACGGCAATCACGACGAGGATAACCAGGAAGATAATTGCGCTCATGAGCATCTCCTTGGTGCCCGGGAATGGGATATGGGAAGCACTCTCTGGAAATCAATGGGACGGTAGCACAGTGAGGGCGCTGGCGCAAACCGCGGCTATCGACGGAGCTTTGCATTCTGCAATAGACGGTTTGCAGAAAGATTCGCTAAATAAACATGGCTGTCATCTTGAGCGAAGCGAAAGACCTATGGACTTGCGCGGTCCACTACAACGGCCGTTACATAGGTCCTTCGCGTTGCTCAGGATGACAAGGGCTCGGTTACTGTTGGGGGGCGAAGTAGCCTTTGCGGGCGCGAACTTGCAGGTCTTTCTTCAGAGAGGAGATTTCGATGGAGCGGTAGCGGCCGTCGGCGTCGAAGTCGGCGGGCTTGTAGGACACTACGTACTGGCTGCGCAACTCGTCTTCGATGGCGGCGAATGAGTGGGTGATGTCCTTCATCTTGAAGGGGAAAAAGGCGCGTCCGCCGGTGGCTTCGGCAATCTGCTCGAGCACGCGGTCGCCGCGCAGTACCAGGCCGCTGTCGTCGGTGGAAATGGCGTAGACAATCACCTCGGCGCGCTGCGCCATCTCAATGGCTTGCGCGCGCGAAAACTCACTCTGGTTGTCCTCGCCATCACTCACGATGATGATCGCTTTGCGAACCGGGTGGTCGGGACGGTCTTTCAGGAACTTTTCTTTGCAGGCGCGATAAATGGCATCGTAAAGGGCGGTGCCGCCTCCGCTGTGCAGTTTGTGCACGGCCCAGTACAGCCGCGAGTAGTTATCGGTAAAATCCTGGGTCATTTGACTATGGCTGTTGAATCCAACCACAAAGGCGCGGTCAAAATGGGCTCGGATCGTCTTTTGCAGGAAACTGGTGGCCGCGTCCTGCTCGAATGCAAACCGGCTGTTCACGGAACCGCTCGCGTCAATCAGCAGGCCCAGTTCGAGCGGCAGATCAACCTCGCGGCGGAAATTGATAATCGCGCTGGGTGGCTTGTGATCGTCCAGGATGCTGAAATCGTTCTGGCTCAAATCGCGGACGAACTTGCCGTGCTTGTCGGTTGCGATAAAGAGAACGTTGACCTCATCCACGCGCTTGTGGATGGTGATGAGAGCGCCCTGCGGGTCATCATCGGAGGTTGTAGCGGCGTAGGAACTGGCGCTGGGTGCGCCCGAGACATAGGCAGATTGGGCGGGCGACTGGGCAGCAAAAGCCCCGATTGCCACCGCGACTGCGACACACCGACAAATGAGCTTCGTGTACTTCATGCCCGGTAAAACCCAATTTTTCACTCTCAACCACAGCTAAACGACACTTTCAACTGATTAGATGCACGCCAGATGCCGAAAAGGAGCCGTCGGGAGCGAGTCGTATCTGATTGACTCTAGGAGTCCGGCCGCCGAGTGCCAAGTTACAAAAGGAGCACTCCGTTTGGTCATGTCCGAAAAGCAGTACAGATTCTGCCACTTAACCTATCTTAATTTCTCTGCAGTGTGTACCGGAGGGTTTTCCTACTGGATTCCCAAGGCATTCTTAGGGTTAAGATATTGCAGATGGTGTGTCGAGTTTCTGCACAACACTCTGGAGGATTCATGAGAAGAATCACAGCATTTTTGTTACCGATACTGCTGGCCGCGCCCGCTCTTGCGGCCAACGACGAAAAGGAACAGGAGCGAGTCAAAGACGCCGGAGAGGTGCTGAAAGAAATTCTGAATATTCCTGACGACATTCCCCGGGACCTGCTCGATAAGGCCGAATGCCTGGTTATTCTTCCTTCGGTGAAGAAGGGAGCGTTTGGCATTGGCGGAAGTTACGGGCGAGGGGTGATGATCTGCCGGAACGGGGAGCATTACACGGGCAAGTGGGGAGCGCCCGCGCTTTACGCGCTGGAGGGAATCAGCATCGGCTTTCAGCTGGGCGGACAGGCCACAGACTTCGTGCTTCTGGTGATGAACCCAAAGGGTGCCCGGTCACTGCTGACGAGCAAAGTGAAGCTGGGCGCGGATGCTTCCGCTGCCGCCGGACCCAAGGGGCGGACGGCCGAAGGCGCGACCGACGTCGTCATGAACGCGGAGATTCTGTCATATTCCCGTAACAAAGGACTGTTCGCGGGAGTGTCGCTCGAAGGGTCAACCCTGCGTTCAGATGGCAGCGCGAATGAGAAGCTGTACGGCCGGAAACTGACCGCCAAGGAAATCATCCGCGGGGGGAAAGTTGGAATTCCGGCGAGCGCGCACGAATTGGTCTCGCTGCTTGATTCCAAGTCGCCGACGAACAAGTCGGAGCCAAAGTCGCTGAAATAGCTCGCGGACTAGATGACGGCAAATCCTGGGTCCAAGATCCGATGCGGATGGGCGAGCGGCGAGCTCTATGTTCGTTATCACGACGAAGAATGGGGCGTGCCCGTCCACGACGATCGAACGCTTTTTGAATTCCTCATTCTCGAAGGGGCCCAGGCGGGGTTGAGCTGGAGCACAATCCTTAACAAGCGCGACAACTATCGCGCTGCGTTCGACGGACTCGATCCTCGTGTTGTTGCCCGCTACGACCGTAAGAAGACTCAGCAGTTGTTGCGGAATGAGGGGATCGTCCGCAATCGCCTGAAAATCGCCTCCGCGGTGGAGAATGCGAAATCATTCCTGCGGGTGCAGCAGGAGTTTGGCAGTTTCGATCGCTATGTCTGGCAGTTTGTGAATGGCAGGCCGAAGGTGAACTCATGGAACAGCCTTGGCCAAGTACCGGCGCGCACGGCGGAGTCTGACGCCATGAGCAAGGACCTGAAGCGTCTGGGCTTCAACTTTGTGGGATCAACGATCTGCTATGCGTTTATGCAGGCTGTGGGGATGGTGAACGACCACGTCGTCTCCTGTTTTCGCTATCGTGACCTTGCCGGGAGTAATCACAAAGCTACTCCAAAGTGATTGCGGCCTTGCGGATTGGCTTGAGTGCAATCCCCCGGCGCGCTATTCTGCAGGGAACGCTGGGGCCTGGGCTCCGTACTTCCTGCATGCGCGTGAGAGGAAACATCTTCGGACGCCTTCCCGTCGCCAAGAAGCTCCTCGTCATCGTCGGTGTTTTCGTCGCCATCGTAATCTGCGTGTTTTCCCTCGGCGCTCTTCGTTCCGAGGTCTTAACTGGCACACGAGCCTACGTCGGGGGTGAAGGGCTGTGGTCGAAGGCGGAGAAGCGAGCTGTCTTCAGCCTCACCAGATACGCACAGAGCCACGCTGAGAGCGACTATCAGGAATACCTCGCTGACATCGCCGTTCCCGTGGGAGATAAAGAAGCCCGCCTGCAGCTGGAGCGGGCAACACCCGACATGAGCGTCGTGCGGCACGGTTTCATTCAAGGGCGCAATAGTCCGGACGACGTCGAGAGCATGGCTGAGTTATTCCGCCGGTTTCGGCATGTGGGCTACATGGCGCAGGCGATTGCGATCTGGACCCAGGGCGATCAATACATCGACCAACTCCGGCAGTGGGCCATGGATCTCCACCAGGAAGTGAACGGGAGCCATCCCGATGCGCGGCGGATGCAGCAGATCACCGACCAGGTAGCGGCGATTGATGCGCGCCTCACCCCACTCGAAGATGAGTTTTCCGCTACGCTTGGCCGGGGAGCGCGCTGGACGAACCGAATGCTGGCGACGGTCACCTTCACCGCAACCGGACTTCTGCTGATGCTCGGCATCGCCCTATCGGCTGCCGTGCTTAAGCAGATTCGCAACTCCGAGGAGAAGTACCACAATCTCATCAACACGGCGAGCGACGCGATTCTCGTGATCGACGCCGAGAGCCGCCTGATTCTCGAAGCTAACAGCAAAGCCTGCGAACTTCTGGGGATTCCTGAGAGTGAACTCGTGGGCATGCGTGACGATCAGCTGTATCCCGCCGACAAGCGGGAGGAGTATCGCCGCTATCTGACGCCTCCTGCGGGCGGGACGGCCCGCGGGGGGGAGCTGGAGCTGCGCCGAGCGCATGGGTCAATCGTACCAGTGGAAGTGAGCGCGGGAACCGCGGAGATCAGCGGACGGCGGGCAGTGGTAGGAATTTTCCGCGACATCCGCGAGCGCTTCGAAGCTGCAGCCGTCTTGCGGCGGAGCGAGGAGCGTTTTGGCTACCTCATCCAGAATCTTTCCGACATTATCACCGTCGTTGCTGTAGACGGCACCATGCTTTATCACAGCCCATCGGTGGAGCGGGTGGTGGGCTATCGGCCGTCAGAACTTATCGGCAACAGCCTGCTTGACTTCATTCATCCCGATGACCTCGCGTCGGTGCGGGCTGGTCTGGAACGAGTCGGGCTGCAACCTGGAACCGCGGTGCCTCCGGAATTCCGTTTTCGTCATAAAGACGGATCGTGGGTCTGGCTCGAAGCCTTCGCCAACAATCTGCTGAACGACGCCGCGGTGGGTGGAATTGTCGTTACCTCGCGGGACGTGACCGCGCGCCGGGGCCTGGAAGACCAAGTGCGCCAGTCTCAGAAGATGGAGGCCGTGGGCCGGCTGGCCGGAGGAATCGCGCATGACTTCAACAATATGCTGATGGTCATTCGGGGATACGCGGAGATGATGATGCATCACGCGGCCGGGGCTCCGGGGGTGCGGCAAAGCGCGGAAACGATTGTGCGCACCACAGAAAGCGCCGCCAGCCTCACCCGACAATTGCTGTCGTTCGCGCGGAAGCACGTCTTCAGCCCCCAAGTCATCGATCTCAACGCGCTGGTCGGGGAGATGAGCAAGATGCTGCGCGGCCTGCTGGGGGAAGAGATGGAACTGGCGGTCAAGCTCGATCCGTGGCTGGGCTCGATCAGCGCGGATCCCGGGCAACTCGAGCAAGTCATTATGAATCTTGTGGTGAACGCGCGCGATGCGATGCCGCAAGGCGGAAGGCTCGGAATAGAAACGGCGAATATGAACGTGCAGGATGGCTCTGCCCGCCATCATGCGGTAGTTCCGGCGGGCAAGTACGTGAGGCTCACGGTTTCGGATTCCGGCATTGGCATGGACTCCGAGACCCAGAGCCACATCTTCGAACCTTTCTTCACGACCAAGAGCAAAGAGGAAGGCACCGGCCTGGGCCTGTCGGTGGTGTACAACATCGTGCGCAACAGTGGCGGCCATCTTTGGGTGAACAGCGAACCGGGCCACGGCTCAGCGTTTCACGTGTATTTTCCGCGCGTCGAGGCCGTGCCGGAAGGGCAACTGGTTCGTGCTCCAGCCGATTCGGCACGCAGCGGGACCGAGACGATCCTGGTGGCCGAAGACCAGCCGGACCTGCGCTGGATGATCTGCCAGTATTTGCAGGAACTCGGCTACTCTGTGCTGGAGACCAAGGATGGTACCGATGCCGCCGCGCTGGCGGAGCAGTACAAGGGCAGGATCGATGTGCTTCTCACCGATGTTGTAATGCCCGGGATGCGCGGACCTGAGGTCGCGAAGCGACTTGCTTCCACCCGGCCTGGCATGAAAGTGATTTATATGTCGGGGTATACGGAAGGGGGGTTTGAGTCCGGTGGCGAGGGACAATTGGGCGAGACTGCGTCACTGCTGCAGAAGCCGTTCCGCCTCGATCATCTGGCTTCCAAGATCCGCGAGGTGCTCGGCGCGGCAAGTCGGCGGTGAGACGCCCGCCGAGTCTCTGTGTCGTAGCTCTCTTTCGCTCCTCTGGGGCTTGTTCTCGGTCCACTTCCTACTCACGGCTTACTCCCCTTCGGCAGGCTCAGGGCAGGTTGGGGGCTGCATTCTTTTCGCCGCTTCGCGGCTAAACGGTTTGCTGAAGAACTCACTTCGCCGAGCGAGTACTACCTCAGGGGCTAAAGCCACGATTGATTTTTCGGCGCTTACGGCGCGGCTTGAAGCCGCGCCCTTTCAAAGCAAAGTCGCACATCGCGTTTTCAGCAAACTGTGAAGACCGCCTGCTTCTTTCTTAAGCCAGCATGGGTTTTCGAACTGGCGCGGCGGTGAGGGGCAACTCCAGGCGAAAGATTGTTCCCTTTCCTGGTTCGCTCTCCACTGCAATGATGCCGCGGTGTTGCTGCGCGATCCACTGGGCAATGGATAAGCCTAAGCCGGCTCCGCCCATTTCTCGGCTGCGTGCTTTGTCGACGCGGTAGAAGCGTTCGAAGACTTTGCTCTGCTCTTCGGCCGGGATTCCGATTCCTGTGTCCTCGACGACAACCACTGCCTTGTCGGTCTTTTGTTCTAGCGACAGCTTCACCGTCCCCGGCGATGGGGTGTACTTGAAGGCGTTGTCCAGCAGGATATTCACTACCCGCCGCAGTGCTGTTTCATCGGCCAGCACAAAAGATTCGGAGACTCCAAGGCTGTCGCTGAATTGCAGGGTACGGATGGTGGCTACCTGACGCCAACTGTCGACCATGCCGCGGAGGGTCGCCTGCAAACTCACGGGACGCATGTGCAGCATCTCTCGACCCGAATCGGCGCGGGCCAGAGCCAGGAGTTCTTCAATCAGCGAGGTGGCCCGCTCGGACTCAGACAGAATGTGGCGCAGCGACTCCTGGTATTCGGCCTCATCCCGCGATCGCCGCAACGCGAGTTCCGCCTCGGTGCGCACTAGGGAAATCGGAGTGCGGAGTTCATGGGAAGCGTCGGCGGTAAACTGCGTGATTCTGAGGAACGCACGCTCGATGCGATCGAGCATTTCGTTCAGAGTATCCGACAGACGCTGGAGTTCGTCTCCTGTCTCCAGCTTCTTGAGCCTGCTGTCGAGGTTGGTTCCGGTAATCGCGCGCGCAGTTTGCACGATCGAATCCACAGGAGCGAGTGCTCTGCGGCTGAGCCAGTATCCCCCGGCCGCGGCAATCAGAAAAAGCAGGGGAGCGAACATCAGCAAATACAGCCGGAATTGAGACAGGGCCTCTACGACATCCTTGTTCGGCACGCCCGACTGTATGGTGTAGGTCCGTCCGTTCAGATGCAAGGCCAGGGTGACGAATCGGAATGGCCTTTTGCCCAGCCTGCGATCGTCGAAGGAAGCCCGCCGCACTAGATTCGGTTCGACAGGCGGCAGCGGGTGCTCCTGAAGGAAGGCAGAGCGGTAGACCCACTCTCCATTCCCGGCGTAGACTTGCAGATAATCCCCAGAGTGCTCGAGGACGAAGGTTTCGCCGAATTCCTCTTGAAGTTTTGAGAGGGAGGCGTCTTTGTCCTGCGCGCGCAGAAAGCTTTCGAGATCTTCGACCTGACTTTCGAGGCCATCGTCGACCAGGTCGTAGACATGGTGCCGCAACACGAACCACATCCCGGCGCCAAAGATCAGCTGGGCCCCAGCGAAGATTGCCAGGTACCAGAGCGTTAGCCGCATGCCGATGGAGAGCTTTGTCATGCTTCGCTTCTCATGCCTCTTTTCATCATGGTTCTCTTCTTAGGCTTCCCCGTCGGAACGGATCATGTATCCCACGCCCCGCACGGTGTGGATGAGCTTGACCCGTCCGGCAGGGTCAATCTTGTTGCGCAGCAGATGCATGAATGCGTCCAGCGTGTTTTCTTCGATCTCGCGGTCGAAGCCCCAAACTGCCTCGATCAAGGCGCGCCGCGAGATGACTTTGCCGGCGCGATACATGAGCCGCTCGAGAAGGTTGTACTCGGTGCGGGTCAGAGAAATGCGAACATCGCTGCGGGTGACTTCCCGGCTGGCGGGATCGAGCACGAGATCGGCAATCTTGAGCTTGGTCTCTTCCGCGGCCAGCGCCCTCCGCTTGACGGATCGCAGCCTGGCCAGGAGTTCGTCGAAGGAAAACGGTTTCGTCATGTAGTCATCTGCGCCCAGATCGAGGCCGCGGACGACGTCGGGGACGGCGTCTTTCGCCGTCAGCATCAGCACGGGAGTCCGGTTCTTTTCGGTGCGCAGTCGCTTCGCCATCTCGTAGCCGCTCATTTTTGGCATCATCACATCGAGGATGATGACGTCGAACTCGTAAGCCTTAGCCATGGCTAGCCCCTCGACGCCGTCGGGGGCGCACACCGCATAGTGACCTTCCTCGGTCAGACCCTTGCGCAGCAGGTCGGCCATGCGGGCTTCGTCTTCTACGATCAGTAGTTTCATCGGAGAGTCAGGGCTTCGGGGTTGTCGCCCGAAGATCTATGCCAGCCCAAAGCCGAAGTCTAAAGCGAAAACCTCACGCCCACACGCAGATAAATGGAAGAACGCGGAAATATTTCTGTCGCAGGATTCAGATGGCCTTCAGGTTACGTATGGTTGAAACGGGCCCTGTTTCGGGCGTCTGTGTCGTCGCTTCTCTTTCGCCCCTCTTGGGCTTGTTCTCGTTTCATTTCCTACCCACGGCTTGCGCCCCTTCGGCAGGCTCAGGGCAGGCTGTGGGCTGAATTCTTACGCCGCTTCGCGGCTCAACACCCCGTCGACTCAGCCTTCCGGCAATCGTCCGGAGGGAGGGGGAACCTACTTCTTACTGGTAACTAACGGGTTATCAGGCTTTTATACGCTCAGCATCCGTGATATAACCGCCCGTGAGCATAAAAGCGGGCGTCTGCCCGCCCGGAGCTTGTTTTGACGGCATTGGCCTCACACGCAGAAAATCAGAGACCAGGCCCTGACAGAGGAGGAACTGTGTCCGAAGAAGCGCGGACCGGGAAAAGGTTTCCCCTGCATTTGCCCATCAAGATTCACCAGGCAGAAGCGGGCGGTGAAGCCAAGGGAGTCACAGGAGATCTGAGCGCGGCGGGTGTGTACATCCGCGCGGATGCCTCGCTGGACGTTGGCTCGCCCGTGGAATTCGAAATCACGCTGCCGCCAGATGTGACGGGCGGCACGGAGAACGTGAAGATCCAGTGCAAAGGACGCGTGGTGCGCACGGACGAATCCGGCAAGGCCGATGAAGGCCGAGGCGTAGCCTGCGTGATTGACTCGTACGAGTTCATTAGAAACTCTTAACGTTTTGCAGCAGCAACTTTTGGGAGCGTTGAAAACATGCTCAAACTGATTCTGGCCGACAACCAGGCAATCTTCCGGGCGGGCATCGCCAAAGTGCTGGCCGTCGAAGATGAGATGCGCATCGTGGCCCAGGCGCAGACGCCCGAACAGATGTTCATGGCCTTAGACAAGTTCCGCGCGGCCGTTTTGGTCGTGGCGGGGGGATTCCACAACGACTTTGCCGCCATCGTACAGGCGGCGAACAAAGCCAAGACTCGCGTGGTCATCCTCGCGGATACGGGCGAGAGCGCGCAGCGGCACATGTCGAATGGGGCGCACGGTGTTGTCTACCGGAACGTCACGAGCGCGGCTTTGGTCGATTGCGTCCGCAAGGTGGCGCGTAACGAGACTTGGGTGCAGGATGTCGCGGTGCCCAGCGAACTCACCGAGAACGATATGGTCGGATTGCGCGTCCGCGACCGGCTGACGGCGAAGGAACTGCGCATTGTGGCGCTCATCGTGCAGGGCTACAAGAACAAGGAAATTGCTACCCAGCTCGGCACTACCGAGCAGGTGATCAAGAATTACCTGCGCAACGTCTACGACAAGATTGGCGTGTCGGACCGGCTGGAGCTGGCGCTGTTCACCATTCACCACCGGATTCTGAATGAAGCCGCGGCCGCAACCGCCGCGGGCTCGGTGCCACAGCCTCCAGCGGGCGTTTCGCCTTAAGTTAAAGTTCTGTGAATAAGGCCGCCCCACTGGGCGGCTTTTTTGCTTTCAAGCATCTTTCGACGCCAACCTTGTCCGGGTCATCTCGAAACCAATTACGCACGAGGAGAAGTTTTCCTACTTCCACTACTTCTTCCTAGAACGCTCACAGAAATGGAGTCTTTTTCATGCTGCAAAGGAAATACAGGATCAGCGTGCATGCCGCGCTCGTACTGGTGACATGCGTGGTGTTCGGGCAGCGCTCGCCGCAACGGAAAAAACCCTGTACGCCTTCACCGGCGATAACGACGGTTCACAGCCCCATTCTGGTTTGACTCCCGATCGGTAGGGTAGCCTTTATTCGAGTATGAACAACGAGGCCGCCTGACTATCCAGGCTGCCTTGATGATTTAGACGGACCGAGAACCTACTCGGTCCTCAAAGCGCTCGCCGGATCAATCGATGCTGCTCGTCGTGCCGGAATGAAGCCGGCCATCGACGCGGCCAAGGCCAGCGTGAAAACGGATGCCAGCAGGACAGCCGCATCAACTCCTTTCACTTCGTAGAGCTGTGCTTGTACGAATCGTGCGCAGAGCAACGCTGTCGGAAGGCCGATCGCCAAGCCGAGGGCTGCCTGGATCGCCGCACCCCGCATTATCATCGCGGTAACCTTGGCGCGCTCCGCCCCCAGAGCCATGCGAATTCCGATCTCGGAGGTGCGCCGCGCGACCGCATAGGCGCTCACGCCGTAGAGGCCGAGCGTTGCCAGAAGCAGGGCCAAGACACCCAACAGCATGGTCAAGCGCGCCAGCATGTTGTCGTCGGTGAATCGGTCGGCAATCTGCTGCTCAAACGTCTGGACCTTCACGACCGCCAGGCTGGGATTGATGCTGGAAAGGGTTCGGCGCGTCTGGGCTTCCATGTCGTTGATGGGATGCGCGGTCTTCAGCACGAACGCTCCCGCGTACATCATCTCGTCTTTTTCGATCGGATTCTTATCGCTTGCCGGCCTCTGCATCATCGGCACAAAGAACATTACATGCTCCTTCCATCGGGCGTCGGTGTAGACCGTATCCTGGACAACCCCGACGATCTCGTAGTCGTGCGTCGCATGTTCGCCAGAGCCGAAGTGGTGACCGATGGGATTTTCGCCCGGCTTGAAGAGCTTCTTCACAAACGACTCGTTCACCACTGCCACGGTTGGCGAGGTCGCCGTATCCTGCACGCCGATTCCGCGGCCCATCAGCACGTGCGTGCCCACCGAATCGAAGTATTCCGCACCTACCTTCACATCGGACGCCATTACCTTCAGGTCCGGCTGTCCTTCTACCCGGACACCCCAGGCATCGTTGTTATCCTCCATCGGAGTGTAGGTGCAGATACCCACCTTTTCGACTCCTGGTATCGCGTGGAATTGCTGTTCGATGTCGCGGTATAGAGCGCCGACCTGCCTCTGCGAATAACCCGCGGCCTGGGGATTGAAGTGCACGATGTGGCGGTTCTTGGACTCGAGCTTGAGGTCAATGTGTTGGAGTTTGTTCAGGCTCTGGGAAAACAATCCTGCGCCCACCAGCAGCACTAGCGAGAGCGCTGCCTGCGCCACCACGAGGCTGCGCTGCAGCAGCGTAGCTCCGCCGGTCGTCCGAGCGCCACTACGGAGCGCTTCCACGGGCTCAGCCTGCGCCGCGATCCAGGCGGGTGCAACGCCGAACAATATGCCCGTCAGCAACGACATCCCAAAAGCAAAAGCGATCACTTGCAGGGAGGGGTTGGCATGGATCGGCAAACCCGTCGCGTCGGGGAAGGCCAGTGCCAGCAACATCTTGGTTCCCTCATAGGCCACGGCGAGCCCCGCGATTCCGCCCAGACCCGCCAGCAGCAGGCTTTCTGTCAGCAACTGGCGCACGATCCGGTAGCGCATTGCGCCGAGGGCGGTGCGCACCGACATCTCCGATTTCCGACCCATGCCCCGAGCTAGAAGCAGATTGGCGATGTTGGCGCAGGCAATCAACAATACGAGTCCGGAACTCCACATCAATAATTGCAGGTGTGAAGCATACTGTTCCTGCATGGCCTGGATGCCGGCGCCGCCCGGAGTCAGGACAAGATGCGCCCGGGCCAGTGCTGGCTGGTCATTTTTCGATGAGTATGTGCGCGTGGGTGTGAGAGCTTGCCGCAGCAGACCGCTCAACTTGGCCTGGAGTTGGACCTTCGACACGCCCGGCTTCAGGCGGCCGATCATGTAAAGCCAGTTGCCATCGGGATCGTGCACGTACGCTACATTCGCCAGCGCCGGCATCGATTCAATGGGGAGATAGAAGTCTGGAGGGGTGCTGGAAAGCCGGTCCCCGTAGAAACCTTCGGGGGCAATTCCTGCAATCGTTACGGGCTGGGTATTTACAAAAAATGTGCTGCCGACGACGGAACTATCTCCGGAGTAGTTGTTCTTCCACGTTTCATAGCTCATGACCGCAACGGTGGGCGCGCCTTGAACATCGTCCGCATCGGCCAGCAGCCTGCCGGCGCGAGGCTGTAGCCCAAAAGTGCGGAAGTAGTTGCCGGAGACGAATTCTCCCATGACCGACCGCGCGCTTTCCTGCGTTGCTCCTCTCCGAACGACAACCGGCCGGAAAGCAAATCCCGCCTGCATGGCCGCGAGCTCCTCGAATCGGGCGCGTTCTTCTTCAAGTGCTCATAGACAGCGGTGGAGAAAAGCGCATAGTCCCCGTCGTCGCGATAGCCGAATCCCACACAGCACATGAATTCATCGCCCAGCTTCACAAGCCTCTCAGGCTCGGCCACGGGAAGGTTCTTCATCATGACCGCGTTCAGCAAGGTGAAGATGGCAGCGTTGGCCCCGATTCCCAAGGCAAGGGTGAGGACGGCGATGGCGGTGAATCCGGGTGTCTTACGGAGCTGGCGCAGTGCGAAGCGCAGGTCTTGCACGAGTGTCGAGAACATGGCTCTCCCTTACGTGCCAACCAGGCGAGCAGGTTGCGTTCCAACCTCTCGGTGAGCTAGTCCTTTGTTTCTGTGCTACTTGCAGAATCTAACGACAGCGACAACAGTCCTCCGCTGAATCGGGGCGTCCGGAAGCGGACAGGTCAGCGAGGTGCCGTAGATGGCGCGCCTGTCTTAAACGATCTTCTCTCCGATCGCCTTCGCCTGCGTGAATAGATACAGGTAATCGGGTCCCCCGGACTTGGAGTCCGTGCCGGACATGTTGAAGCCGCCAAAGGGGTGCGCGCCGACCATGGCTCCTGTGCACTTGCGGTTGATGTACAGATTGCCGACGTGGAACTCGCGGATGGCGCGCTCGATTTTGTCGCGGGAGTTGGTGTAGACGGCGCCGGTCAGGCCGAATTCGGTGTCGTTGGCGATCTGGAGCGCATGATCGAAGCCTCGGGCTTTGATCACGGCCAACACGGGACCAAAGATTTATTCCTGCTCGAGTTTCGACTTCGGCGGGATATCGGCAATGACCGTCGGGCGGATGTAGTAACCCTCGCCGGCTTCGGTGGCGCGCTCGCCTCCGGTGATGAGGCGCCCGTCCTTTTTGCCTTGCTCGATGTAGCCGAGAATCGTTTTCATGGAGCCTTCGTTGATGACCGCACCCATGTTGGAGTTTTCCGCGGGATCACCAACGCTGATCGTTTCCACACGCGCCTTCAATTGCTCGAGAAACTTGTCGTAAACGCGCTCGTCGACGATGGCGCGCGAGCACGCGGAACACTTTTGTCCCTGGAATCCGAATGCAGCTTGCGCTACGCCTTCGACAGCGGAAGCGACGTCGGAGTCGGCGTCGACGATGATAGCGTCCTTGCCGCCCATTTCGAGGATGGTGCGCTTGATCCAGATTTGGCCGGGCGCTTGCGTCGCTGCCGTTTGGTTAATGTGGAGTCCCACTTCGCGAGAGCCGGTGAACGCGATGTAGCGCGTCTTGGGATGAGCGACGATGGCGTCGCCGAAGCTGGCGCCCGCGCCCGGGCAGAAGTTGACAACGCCTTCGGGCAAGCCGGCTTCTTCCAGCAATTCGATGAACTTGGCGGCAATGGTCGGCGAGTCGCTCGACGGCTTCAGGATCACCGTGTTGCCGCTGACGATCGAGGCCAGCGTCATGCCCGCCATGATGGCGCAGGGAAAATTCCAGGGCGGAATCACGACCCCGACGCCGAGTGGGATGTACATCAGCGAATCGTGCTCGCCGGGGAGTTGCACCGGAGTTTCCGCTTTGGCGAAGCGTAGCGCTTCACGCCCATAAAACTCGCAGAAATCGATGGTCTCGGAAATATCGGCGTCGGCCTCGGCCCAGTTCTTGCTGACTTCGAAGACCAGCCAGGCCATGTACTCCATCTTGCGCTGGCGCAGCAGGTCGGCGGCGCGAAATAGCAGGCTGGCGCGTTCTTCGACCGTCGTGCGGCTCCACGACTCGAACGCCTTGAGCGCCGCTTGCATCGCGGGCTCGACATGCGTTTTGTTGGCTTTTTGATGGATGCCGACAATCTCGGAGGGCCGCGACGGATTCAGCGACTTGATTTTGTCGGTAGTCTTGACGCGCTTGCCGCCAACGATCAGGTCATACTCGCGGCCGAGTTGGGCGCGCACTTTAGCGATTGCCGCACGCATCTTGCGGGCGTTTTCTTCTTTGCGGAAATCGAAGAACGGTTCGTTAACAAACGGGCCCTGATGCACGGTCGTGCGTGGTCGGACGGGGGCTTCGACGGTCGCCATGGATGCACCTCGGAAGGAATTTCGGGTCCGGGATCGGACTGGTTTTTTCTCTAAGAATTACGCCTTATTGTAGCACCGGGCATGCAGGTGTTCGGTAGTTCCGGTCGCGGCGCTGCAGTGGACGGCACCGTGGATTCGATGCCGTCCGTTTTGCTGAAACGAAGGGTTACGGGCAGTTGAGTTGCGCCGATCCGAAAACCTGCGAAGTCGTCGGTGTCATCTGCGACAGCGGGAAGTTTGGATCGACGGGCGCCGTGGCGAAAACGCCGAATGAGCCTGTCACTCCACACGAGGCCTTGCCAGTCTCGTCCACACTCCCCCAATTGAGGGGGTTCATAGGGGGAACGTACCACGGTTTAGACGGGAACCATCGTGCGGGTAGCGGTGTGACCTTGCTCCCGTCGCTGTAGAAACCTGTAGCGGTGAATTGCGCCTGACTGCCCGCTGTAGCGGGGCTGATGGTGACGGATTGAAGCTGACGGCCGGGAAGGTAACTGGTGCCGCATGCGGCGAGTACACAGACGACCAAAAGGACAACGGTCCAAAGAAAGAGAAAACGAAGCTTGCGCATACGAGCCTCCAGTGAAACTATTCAGGTCCTGGCCCATGATGTCAGGACCGGCCATGCACCCTTTTCCGGAGTTCCGGCCGGTCGCTCCAGCAAACGGCATAGGAGGTTCGGGGCCGTCCGCCTTTGGCGGAAAACGATGAGCTCTATGGGCAGGTTAGCTGTGCCGTCGCGACCACCTGTGGAGTCCTCATCGTCACCTGCGATAAAGGAATATGAGGATCAACCGGCGCGGTCGCCCAGATGCCGAATGTGCCGGAATTCAGACGGCACGCTGCCTCGCCTTTGCTGTCCAGACTGATTACGACCGGAGTCTGGAGAGCAAGCGTCCAGGGTTGGTTGGGCCACCAGAGTACAGCCAGCGGCGATACCTTGGTTCCGTCCGTGTAGGTGCCCGTCGCCTTGAACTGCACTTGCCCATTGGGGAAGTTCTGCGCGTCGGCGGTGGCTGGGCTGATAGTTATGGATTGAAGCTGGCCGTGCGGGCTGCTGCTGCCGCAAGCCAGCATGATAATGGAAACCAGAGGGAGAGCAAGGCACGAAAGGAAGGGCACGAGCTTCCTCATAGGGGCCTCCAGGAAGGTGGTTCTGAAGAGGCAGGTTCGACGCTCGGTTGGACCGTCTCTTTTTAAGTTTAGCCCTCTCAATAGTAGAAGTCGCTCGATTTTTCGCAGGCACAAACCAAGCGGCCGGCCTCGCCGGCCGCTCGATTTTCAGCATCCCGGCTAGCGCCAATCATCAGCGCGATCGTGCCAGCGGTTGTCGTTGCGATTGTTGTACCAACCGCGGCGATATTCATAGGCACCGTAGCCTCGCTGATAGCCATTCTCATACCCGCTGCGGTAAGCCTGCTTGTAGCGGCCGCGCGAGCCCATCCAGCGCTCGTAACCGCCGGCGTCTTCCCACAGGCCGCTCTTGTAGTTGTAGCGGTATCCCTGCATGCGATCGTACTGGCCGCGCTCCACGCCGTCTTGATATCCGTTCCGATAGCCGTGCTCGCGAGCCTCGTCGTGGCGGTAGTTATCCCGACGGTAGTAGTCGTCATCGTCATCTGCCCACGCCAAGCTGCCGAATGCCAGCGAGACCGTCGCAGCCAGGGCTGCTAGCCTTACGCCATGCAGGAACGCTCTCTTCCATGCCTTCGCTTGAAACATAATCACCTCCGCACCGAAGCTTCCGGGGGTAAGCTTCAACCTCATAACAAGTGGGATGCGGGGGGTGCGCCGCCGCGATGCCCGCCCGGGACGGGCGGAAATCCCGTAGGCATCAGTTGGTTGCCTGGTGAGCATTTGGACGCGCAACTTTCTTTTGGATCAAGTGTTTACGCGGCGCTCAAGCAGGTTCGCGATTCATCCGGCGCGGTGGTAGACTCGAACGTTTTCACAGCGGCGGCTTCACATTGACGAGAGGCGATTGCATGGAAATCAAGCGCATAGGAGTTGTGGGCGCTGGAACAATGGGCAATGGCATTGCCCATGTGTTCGCCCGCAGCGGTTATTCCGTGGTCTTGTGCGATGTGGGGCAGCGCTTTCTGGACCGCGGGCTGGAGACCATCACGAAGAATCTTGACCGCGAAGTAGCGAAGAACAAGATCACGCTGGATGACAAGGCATCGACCTTGAAGCGGATTGAAGCTGTGGTCGACCGGCCCCGGCTGGCGGATTGCGACTTCGTCATTGAAGCTGCGACCGAGAAGTTCGAGATCAAGACTGAAATCTTTCGCGACCTGGAGCGGCTGACTCGGCCCGAAATAATTCTCGCCTCGAATACTTCGTCCATTTCGATCACGAAGCTGGCTGCGATGACCAAGCGGCCGGAGAAAGTCATTGGCATGCACTTCTTCAATCCCGTGCCGGTGATGAAACTGGTGGAGGTCATTCGCGGTCTGGCCACTTCTCAGGAAACTTTCGCTACGGTGCGAGACCTGGCAGTGAAACTGGAAAAGACTCCGGTGGAGGTGAATGACGCGCCGGGCTTCGTTTCCAACCGTGTTCTGATGCCGCTGCTCAACGAGGCCATGTATGCGGTGATGGAAGGCGTGGCGACGGCTGAGGCAGTGGACGAAGTCTTCAAGCTGGGGATGGCGCATCCCATGGGGCCGCTCACGCTGGCGGATTTCATCGGGCTCGACGTTTGCCTTGACATCATGCGCGTGCTGCATGATGGGTTGGGGGATCCCAAGTACCGCCCATGTCCGCTGCTGATCAAGATGGTGGATGCGGGATGGCTGGGACGCAAAAGCGGGAGAGGATTTTATCAGTATTAGCGAACTGGGGAGCGCGACTCGGTTGTCAACGTTCCAAAGATACACGGCGTCGGCCCGAAGAGTGATTTTCTTTGCTCGGGAGGCCGCCCTCCACGCTGGTTCCTCCCACATCGATTCCACCCACATCCTCTCAGGCTTGCTGGTCGAACAATCCACGCGGGTGAACAAGATCTTTCAGCTTAGCGAGCGGTTCCCCGAAGAGACCTCGCACATGAGAGCTCTGGGGAGGTTTCCGCAACCGAGGGATATCTCTCGATCGAAGGACGGCAAGGGGGTTGTGGCGGGAGCTGCAGCGGAAGCGAACCGTCTCAACGACTATTGGATCGATACAGATCACCTCATGTTGGCAATCTTGTCCACGGAATCGTCTCCCGGTGCGGCGAGGTTGAGCAAGGCAGGATTTCGTCTCAGCGAGGCTCGAGACACTGTATGCAAGACTGCTGCCTCGCGAGATAACCACGGGCCAGTACCGGCACTGTGGTGGCTGGAGAAGCCAATCAGTCGAGTTGGAAAAACGACCGGACTCTTGTACCTGCTGGGAGTATGCGTACTGATTCGTGTGCTGACGGAGGGTGGTTGCGGGTTCAGGCGATGAATAGCACTTCGGTCAAGCAGAACGACGCCCCATTGTACGTCTTGGCGGCGCTCTGCGGCGTGGGCGCAGGCTGGGCTGATGTTGTAGTCAACGATCTGCTGTTCACCGCTTTGCTGGTGCTGGCGTCGTGCATGTTGCTGGGGTTGCTGCGTCCGCGATGGCCGTGGCGGTGGGTGGTTGTTGTCGGAGTCTTCATTCCGTTCACTGAACTTGCGGCTTACTTGATCAGCACGGTTAAGCCTACCCGTGCGCAGATCTATGGATCGTTTCTGGCATCTCTTCCGGGGATTGCGGGGGCCTATGGCGGGTCGTTTATGCGCGGGGTGGTTCGCAACTTGAGGCAGGGGAGATAGGGGGCGCCGGGGCCTCGCCCCAGGGTTGGACAACCGAGGCGGCTGTCGCTACATGGGCTGTCTCTACGCGGGCTGTCTCTAGCTGGCCGGTTGCGGGATTGTTCCTCTTGCGGTGCTCTTAGGTATCGGCTAGCTAAAAAGTTACTATCGATTCCACAGTTTCTGCGCGTATGCTGGCGAGCATGGGTGTGAGTGTCTCTATGCTGGCCAGCGGCAGCCGGGGCAATTGCGCCATGGTTGCCAGCTCGCGGACCAGGATTCTGGTCGATGCGGGAATCTCCTGCCGTGAAACGTTCAAGCGCATGAAGGCCTTGGCGGAGGATCCTTATTCGCTCTCTGCGGTTCTGATCACCCACGAGCACTGCGATCACGTTTACGGTCTTGCTACGCTAGCCAAGAAATTGCACATCCCGATCTTCATGACTGGCGCCACCCATCAGGCGTGGGCGCGTGCAATGAGGGATCAAAAAGGCGAGCGGCCACAGCTCGACAAGCTGGAGAAATTCGAGTCGGGCCACAGCTTTCAGGTTGGCGACATTGCGGTGAAGCCCTTCACGATTCCTCATGACGCCGCCGATCCCGTGGGATTCACCTTTCGTGCGGATGGAATTAAGGTAGGGATTGCCACCGATCTCGGCTACTTGCCGGTCAGCGTGCGGGATCATTTGCGCGGCTGCGATGTGCTGGTCATGGAATCGAATCACGACCTGGAGATGCTGCGTGGCGGGTCTTATCCCTGGTCGGTGAAGCAGCGGGTGATGAGCCGGGTGGGTCATCTCTCGAACGAGGCCCTCGCAGATTTCTTTACCAACGACTATGATAATAAAGCAGCGTTTGTGGTCCTCGCACATCTCTCTGAGGAGAACAATCACCCAGAGATAGCTCGGAGAGAGGCAGAAAAGGCGCTGGCCAACCGTGGCGGCCTGTTTCACAACCGCGTGTTGCTGGCAGCCCAGTCTGAGGCCTTGGAGCCGATCCGGCTGTAGGGGATTTCGGGCGTGGTAAGCGCTGTATATCCATGAGTCAGCAGTGTGTTGATCCCATCGTAGGCAAGATTCTGGCGGGCTGGCGTTATGACATTTCTGGCCTGGCGCTGGAGATGCGCGGTGACTACGAGAGCCACTTCGCATCCTGTGAGCGCTGCCGCAGCCGACAGCAAATTCACCGCATCATTGATGTGGGATTGATCGTACTGGCCTCGGTCTCCGCCGGACTATTTCTGCTTGCCTTCGGAGTGATTCGCCATTTCGGCCCGCGTCATGCCTTCTGGCTGGAAATTGCCGCGCTGGCTGGCTTCGCCTTGTCGGCGCTGATCTGGCTGGGAGTGGCGGTGGCGACTCCGGCTCCGGTCACCGTGTTGGGGGCGGCCAAGGAAGGCGCGCGGCGGGTGCATGACCGGCTGCCGGAAGAGATTCGACAGCGCTTGCCGGAAGAGATCCGCATCAAGATCACAGGGACGTAGCCTTGACGAAACGCATCTCTCGCATAGTCGGAACCGGGTTAATTGGGATGATGACGTTGTCTTTGGGCACGCCAGCGTTCGCTTTGCCGAATCCTGCGGTGAAGCCAGCGGGATGCCACAGTCACAAGGCTCCTACGCCCGCTCCGGTACCGGCGAGTTACGAGTGTTGCGCGTCCGGTCACGACGTTGCTGTTCCCGCGGCACACTTTGCCGTTCATCCTCCAGTGGGGGTTCGTGCCATGACAATCGAAACCGAACCCACACCCGGCGCTAGGTCGCGCTGCGGTGATGCGGCGTTTTCTAATCCCTTCTTTGATGGTTCACCTGGTCTAACGCCACTCCGCGTCTAGACTGCAGCTCGCTCTGATTCCCTTCATCTTTCTTTCATCAGAAATTTCCTGCTTGTCGGCAAAGGCTTGTCGGCGGGCTTGCACTTTCTTTTAGGAGCACCTCGTGCGAAGGATGATTTGGTGTCTGGCGCCGCTCATCGTGTGGGCGGCAGTGACGGAGTCGCAAACCACTTCCCCCCCGGACCAGTCCATGACCGGTATGCAGATGGGCGGCATGCCGATGGACGAACACCATGAATCCCCCGTTCCTTCTGGGCATTCCGGGTCGGGCACCGGTTGGGAACCGGCTTCCGTGCCCTCCCACGAGTGGATGGTCATGCGCGGCGGCTGGGGCCTGATGGCGCATGGCGTGATTTTCTTAGGCTACAACCAGCAAGGCGGGCCGCGCGGCGCGGGCAAGGCCGAATCGGTGAACTGGGGCATGGTGATCGAGGAGCACAAGCTGGGCTCGGGCACGATTCGTTTCAAGCAGATGTTTTCCGCGGAATCACTGACCTCACCGCATCCTGGCTTTCCCGAATTGTTTCAGACGGGCGAGACTTATCACGGGCAGCCACTGGTTGACCATCAGCATCCGCACAATGTGTTTGCGGAGCTCTCGTTGCTCTATACGCTGCCGCTCACGGAAAAGCTTTCCTGGGAATTCTACGGTGGTCCGGCGGCGGAGCCTGCACTCGGGCCTGTGGCGTACATCCACCGCACCTCTGCGTCAGAACTGCCGTTGGCTCCACTCAATCATCATCTTCAGGATTCCACGCACACCAGCTTTGGCGTGATTACCACCGGATTTGTTTTCGATCGAATCAGGCTGGAAGCTTCCGCCTTCAACGGGCGGGAGCCGAATGAGGAGCGCTGGAGCATTCAACTGGCGGCACTCGATTCATGGTCGGGACGGGCCAGTGTTGCGCCTTCGCGGAACTGGACGGCGCAGTACAGTATCGGCAGGCTGGAGCATCCGGAGGCGCTCGAGCCCGGAAGCCAGTGGCGGCAGACGGCATCTGTCGAATACAACCGGCCTCTGCTGCGGGGGAACTGGGCAACATCGCTGATCTGGGGACGGGTGCACAAGATCGAGACGGGCACGACCCTCAACGGCTATCTGCTCGAGTCTAGGTTGAATTTCCAGACGCGCAACTATGCTTTCTCGCGGCTTGAACTGGTGGATAAAGACGAACTGTTCCCGGCCGCGCCGGTCCATCCGGCGTATCGCATCGGCGGCTACACTTTCGGCGGCGAGCGGGACGTCGTGCAAAATCGAGCGTGGCAACTGGGGCTGGGTGCGGATGTAACTTTTTATTCGAAGCCGGCGGCGCTGGATGCGGCATACGGGAGCAGTCCCGTATCGTTCCAGCTCTTTCTGCGGCTGCGTCCTGGGTCAGGCAAGTACGGCCACGCCCCGTAGGCAGTCATGCGGAGTATTGCCTAGACGGATTCCAGACAAAAAAGTGGTGACCGGGGGATGTCCTTGCGGGAGAATGTTATCGATGAATTCGGCTATGCGGATGCTGCGGATGGTGCAACTGGCCATGCTGGTCACCATCCTGGTCTATGGCGTAGTGGGGGAGGTCGCCGGTCCGCGCGCGAAGGCGGTTGACCCGGCAGTGACCTATCTTTTCACAACCCTCGCTGTCGCGATTGTAGGCATGATTTTCGTGGTCCGCCGTACGCTGGTTCTTCGTTCCGCAGAGAGCCTGGCCATTCACCCTGACGACGCTCTCACTCTGAATCACTGGAGGACCGGGTACATCGCAACTTACGTGCTGTGTGAGGCGCTGGCACTGCTCGGTCTGGTCTTGCGCTTTCTTGGCTACAACCTGCAGGAAAGCCTGCCTTACTATGCTGGCGGATTTGTGCTGCTGTTTTTCTTTGGACCGAAGGCGCCTCAGCGTTCGCCGTCCGAGCGACCTATGACTTGACGTGGCAGCTGGCCATGCCGCGTTTCTCCAAGTACTGCTGGTGGTAGTCCTCGGCGGGATAAAACGTGACTGCGGGGACGATCTGCGTCGCGATCGGCTTGGAGTAGCGATGGGCCTTCTCCAGCGATTCTTTTGACGCGCGCGCCGTGGATTCCTGCTCCGGCGAGTGGAAAAAGATGGCCGACCGGTACTGCGTGCCCCAGTCCGGCCCCTGGCGGTTGAGCTGCGTGGGATCGTGGTTCTCCCAGAAGACTTTCAGGAGGTCTTCGTAGCAAACCTTCGCGGGATCATAGTCGACTTCGACCGCCTCGGCGTGACCGGTGCCGTCGGTGCAAACCTCCTTATAGGTCGGATTGTCGGTGTGGCCGCCGCTGTAGCCTACGCGGGTTGAGAGAACTCCGGGAATCTGGCCGAAGGTGGCTTCGACTCCCCAAAAACATCCTGCTGCAAAAGTGGCTTTCGGCATTTGAATCACTCCTGTATTCCTGCTTTCTATGTTGCCTATTAGATGACGAAACTCCCCCAAAAGTCACGCCTCTCTCGAAGCGCGTAATTTAGCGCTGCCGGCTTTTCTCTGCGCACTCTGCGCCAGTTCTCAGCGATCTCTGCGATTCGGGGGTTTCTGTTTGCCGGAGCCAAAACCTTAAATCGCAGAGACCGCAGAGAAAATCCGCAGAGTGCGCGGAGAACTACCTGGGAACTGGCCGATTGACGCTCTGCCCGAAACTCGGTTAAAGTCCCAGCAGGGTTGTCGCACGTGTGAGGTTCTGTGGTCTTTTTTACCAGCCGCACCAGGACTGTGCAGAAGTTCGCATTTTTTCTGTTCCTGGTAGCTTTCTCTGACTTGGCCGTCTCCCAGGCGACGCAGGCAGTCTCCGGATTCGCACCGCAAAAGCGCGTGGGTTACACCACGGGTGATCAGTGGGAGCCGGCGATGGCGGCTGACGGGCACGGGCACCTCTACATTCTTTACCCACAGTACGGGCCGGTGCCGAATTGTCCGGGTTGTACCGCTCCGAGCATCACGCTGCTGGTGAGCAGCGACAACGGAGGGTCGTGGCAGCCATCGCGGCCTCTGGTTCCTTTTCCAACCGGACAATTTGATCCACAGATCGTTGTGGATCCGCAGGACAAGCAGACGGTTTACGCCTCCTGGCTGCAAAACAACAAGCGGGACATCATCGTCGCCAGGTCGCTGGATTTTGGGCGCTCTTGGTCATTGTCCGTGGCCGATCATGCCGCGGCGAACGGTGACAAGCCCGTCCTCGCCGTGCGAGGGAGCGATGTTTACGTGGGCTTCAACCACGAGGAAAAGTTCTTTGTGGCGGCCTCGCACGATGCGGGGCAGACCTTCAGCCGTGTGAATGTGAATCCCGCAGCAGGGCCAGGATGGTCACTGGCGGGCGGTGCGACGGTTGATTCAGCAGGCGCGCTCTACTTTGGCTGGACGGCGTATGCCCGGCACGAGATGCCGAGCCGACCAGTGAGCGTCTACCTGAGCCGCTCGGCGGATAGCGGCCGCACCTGGACCACGACCTTGCTTGACGTATCCAGCGCGCCGCCCGATTGCGACGGCCTGGCTTGCGACACGGGATACCTGGGCGCACAGGTTGCTCTTGCCTCGGACGCGGCCGGCACCATTTACGCAGTATGGAACGCCGGTGCGGTGAATGGCGGACCCGAACGTATTTATTTCTCATCTTCGACAACGGCGGGAGCGACTTGGTCGTCCCGCGCAGACGTTTCCGCGGCGCGCCAGGGGGTTGAGGGTTGCTTCCCTACAATCGCGGCCGGCACATCCGGTGACGTTCGCATCGCGTGGATGGATACGCGGGCGATGGACTCTCACAACCATCCCCTGTGGAACACCTACTACCGGAGCTCGACCAACGGCGGCGCCACCTGGTCCGCCGAAACGAAGCTCTCGGGGCCGGCGCGATTCTATGACTACGTTATGCCGGCCGGTTTCCGCTTTCCCTTTGGCGACTATTTCTCCATTGCCATCGACAGTGACGGCGTGACGCATGCGGTCTGGGGCGAAGGACGAAATTACAAGTCTCCCGGCTCGATCTGGTACACTCACGGCCGATAGCGTCTCCGCTCATACCGGCATTTTCTATGAACCAGCGGCCAGACAAAGCGGCGCGGTGTTACTAGCCACTGACCACTGACCACTGATCACTGGCCACTGGTTCAGATGGAGGATTTCCATGCACATCATGGGAGTGAATCTGTGGGCTGTGCTGGTGGCCGCCGTGGCCACCATGCCGCTCGGTTTCCTGTGGTACTCGCCGATGTTGTTTGCCAATCCCTGGATGAAGTTGATGGGCTACGACCCGAACGACAAGGCCAAGATCGCAGAGATGCAGAAGAGCGCGGGTCGGTCGTATGCTCTGGCGTTTGTGGCCAGCGGGCTATCTGCAGCGGTGCTGGGGAAAATCATCGCGATCGCATCGGTTCATTCCGTTTTGTATGGGATGAAATTCGGCTTCGCTATGTGGCTGGGATTCGTGACCACGGTCCAATTAACGAATGCAGTGTTCAGCCGGCAGCCTTGGAAGCTCTATACGATCAACACCGGGTATCAACTGGTCTGCTACCTGGCGATGGGAGCGATTATGGGGGCGTGGAGGTGAATTGAGGCAAGCTGATGGTGGTACACGCCAGATCCTTCGTTGCGCCTGAAAAGCGGCTACGCTCAGGATGACTCCGAGCGCTACCGTTCTCTTACTCCAGCTGCAAGCCGCCAGTGAGGTCGGCCAGGCGGGTGACGTGATGTTCCTGGCACCATTCCTGCAATTCATCGACAATCTTCTCGGTGGCGCAGGGATCGAAGTAGCTGGCAGTCCCGATTTCGACCGCGGTTGCCCCCGCCAGCATAAATTCCACAACATCCGCGGCGGTTGAAATTCCACCCATGCCGATTACCGGAATCTTCACCGCATGGGCGGCATCGTAAACCATTCGTACGGCAATCGGTTTGATGGCGGGACCGGAGAGTCCGGCGGTAACGTTGGCAATGCGCGGCTTGCGAGTTTCGGGGTCGATGGCCATGGCCACGAAAGTGTTGACCAGCGACACCGCGTCTGCTCCTGCTTCCTGTGCCACGTACGCCATCTGCGCGATGCTGGTTACGTTGGGCGAGAGCTTGACGATCAGCGGTCTCCGGGCCACTCGTTTGGCGGTGGTAACGACCTCGTCGAGGGAGCGCGGATCGTTCCCGAACTGCAGCCCGCCTTGTTCCGTGTTCGGACACGAAACATTCAGCTCGTAGGCGGCAATTCCTTCTCCTTCATTCAGCATCTCAATCGTTCGTTCGTAGTCCTCGCGGGTGTATCCGAATACATTGGCGAAGACTACGACGTTTTTCATTTGCCGCAGGTGCGGAAGCTTTTCTGTCAGAAACGCCTGTGCCCCGATGTTCTGCAGCCCAATAGCGTTGAGCATTCCTGCTGCGGTCTCCCACAAACGCGGCGGCGGATTGCCAATCATCGGTTCTTTCGACAGGCCCTTCACCACAAATCCGCCGAGCTTGCCGAGGTGCACGACGTCTTCGAACTCGACTCCGTAGCCGAACGTACCGCTCGCGGCGATGATGGGATTCTTGAGCGGAATGCCGGCGAAGCTCACGCTCAGGTCAGGAGCCGCGTGGCCTCGGTTTCCGGAGGAAGCCGTCATGGCTGGCTTTTCCCTGGGTGATTCTCTTCGTGATGCTCAGGAGCAAGAGCCTCGGTCAGAACGCGCCCCACCGAGTGGGTGGGAGCGTTGATGCCGAGCAGCGACGCCAGCGTCGGCGCGAGATCGACGGGTTCGGAGTGCGTGCGATAGGTCCCGGGATGAAAAGCCAACCCGTAAAATGCGAGCGGGACGTGCGTGTCGTAGGTGTAAGGCGAGGTGTGGTTCGCTCCGCGACTCTGACCGATGGTGTAAGGTTCGGGGATGCCCATCACCCACCAGCCTCCCTCGGGAGAATAGCTGTTCAAATATTTCCGGCCCCAAGCGGTGTTGGGTAGCGCGCCCTCGGCCAGTTGCCACTTGGTGTGGTAGTCGCGCAGTCCGGCGTGCTTCATGGCCTCACCGGCGGCGGTTTCCGCGTCGCGTTCCTTTACCTGCACGGCGGCGAATGCTTCCTGGTTGAGCCAGGCCATTGGATAGTCCAGCTTCAGATAGACCGCAGGATGCCCGGGAGAGAACTTTGCCGTTAAAGCGTTGTTGATATCGGCGTCCACCTTAGGCCCATCCACCTCGGTTGTCGCGATGCGCATCTTTTTGACGGTCTCGAGCAATGCAGAGATACCGTGGTCGGCGGAGAGCGCGATCCAGACGTTGGCTAGTCCAATCTGATGCCCCAGGAAATTGAAGAAATCCGCAAACTCCCGATCCATGGCCAGGGCCATTGCCTGCATCTCGGGCCCATCCGGGCCCACCTGATGACCAAGAATGTCGTTCGGCGAAAGGCTGATGGAAAGCAAGTCAGTCGTCGGCCCATTCCCCAGGCTCTCGTAAACCACAAGCTCTTTGGCGAATTCGAATTCGTACTCGTTGCCGAAGGGCGTTGCGCCAACCACCTCGTAGAAGCCGGCCTCGGTGCCGTTTCCCTTGCCGTGCGCGGTGGACCGGAAGATTTTTCCCTGGGAATCTCTCCAGTCGCGATCCCAGTACTTCGCGGCCCGGTTGCCGGCGTTGAAATCCTGCACCCATTTCGGCAGGTCATTCCGGTAGTAGGTCGAAGTAACCCACAGACCACTTTTCGGCTCAATCCAGTACGCGGCGTCTCCTGCGTAGCCAGCCGGCAGAACAGCCGCACGATCCTTTAGCGAAACTCCAAACACGCGGGATCTGCCCTGCGTCGCCAGTTTGAGTTCGTCGCCCAGAGTGTCTGCCAGCAGGTTGTGCGGGGACGCCCCAGCCTTTTCTCCCGGAGCACCGACGAGCTTCGTTTTGTCGTCCTCCACAAAAGGGACCTCGCGCTTGTTCTTGAAGTCCCAATACTCGTTGGCGACGAAGCCGTGCCCGTCGCTGTAGGCGCCGGTAAACAGTGTGGAGTGTCCCGGCCCGGTGCGGGTGTTGGCGTAGTTGTAGCTGCAGTCGGGAAAGTAGGCGCCATGGTCGAGGAATAGGCGGAATCCGCCGTCGCCGAACTGGTCGCGATAGCGCTCGAGATAGTCGCCGCGAAACTGGTCGATGACGATGACGACAATCAGCTTGGGGTGGCCGTTGTAGGCGGAGGCAACCGCTGGAGCCGGTAGACTGGCTAGCAGCGAGAGTAAGCAGGTGAGCGCAACGACTGTGCGGGGGACAGTGGGTCTGGGGGAGGATCGCATCGCGAAGGTAGTTTACACAAGGCGAGCGGGTACAGGCCAAAGGGTCCTTGGTCCACCAATCATCAAATGGGGTGCAGGGTGGTTAGTCGAAGTGGGGGCCACTCTTGTCATCGGCCTTGCACAGGGAAGAAAATATGGCTGTCCCGCGGCGCGCATGCTAGCTCGAAAGGGGAATGGATGCCCGAAGACATTGAGCAAAGGCTATTCGAGATCGCAAAGGGGCAAGATCAGATCATGCACAGTCTGAGCGCTGAGATGAGTGTGAAAACCTCGCTCTATCTGGTCTTCACAGCATTTATTTTTAGCGCTTCCCTGCAGGTAATCAACTTCAGCAAGGACCTGGCGGCACCCTGCAGCGGGACTGCCATTAGGCTGTGCAGCGTAAGCGCCGGTTTCAGTCTACTCGCCGGAACCCTGCTGCTGGTAGCGGCGATGGTCCGCGAGTTCAAGATCTTCCCCACTCGCGAAATGGTCGAATGGGTCAGAAACTCTGAGAAATACAAGGAAGAATATCCCGACGCCGCAGTCGAAGAGCCTTCAAAAGGAGTGCTGCTGGAGCTGATCGAAACAGCCGAAGTGAATCAAGCCGAAAGCGAAAAGAAGGCCAGATGGATTACCGCCGGGGCCTTCATTCTGTTTGCGGCTCTGGCTTTTCTGGCGATTGGCGGCGGCTTCGCCCTTTACGCCTTCTTTAGCCGCCCTTTTTAAGGGGGCGCGGACTGGGGCGCCGTGGAGGCGGTGGCGGGGCAACTCTGGGCTGAGTCATTTTTCACCTCTCGAATAACAAGTATACCAAAAACAGCATGCCGCCAGATAAAATCCTCACGCGACAAGTGCCTGGCTTCCTACTTTTCCGATACATTAGTTGGTTCCCATGCTTGATCTGAATTTCGTCCGTGACAATCTGCCTTTGGTGGAGGAGAAGCTGCGCCAGCGCGGCATGGATCCGGCTGCGGTGCTCAAGGACTTCCGCGAGGTTGACACGCAGAGACGCCAGGCCATCACGGAGGAGGAAACCAGTAAGGCGCGGCGCAACAAGGCTTCCGAAGAGATCGCGAAACTGAAAAAAGCGGGACAGGATGCCGGCGCCGCCATGGCGGAGACCAAAGAACTGCGCGAGCGGATCCAGGAGCTCGAAAAAACTGCGGGTGATCTTGATGCGCGGCTGCGCGAGATTCTCGCCGGCATTCCCAACCTTCCGCATGCCAGTGTTCCCATCGGCCATAGTGCCGAGGAGAATGTTGAAGTCCGACGTTGGGGCCAGCCGCCGCAGTTCAACTTCGCTCCCAAGCCGCACTGGGAACTGGCGGAGCAACTGGGAGTGCTTGATCTGGAACGTGCCGTGAAGTTGACTGGTGCCCGCTTCGCGGTTTATTGGGACCTGGGAGCAAAGCTCGAGCGCGCCCTCTCGAACTTCATGCTCGATCTGCACACGCGGCAGCACGGGTACACGGAGGTTCTTCCGCCATACCTGGTGAATTCCGATTCCATGTACGGCACCGGGCAGCTGCCGAAGTTCGCGGCGGACCTGTTCCGCGTCCCGCACGGGGATAAGGATCTCTGGCTGATTCCTACGGCCGAAGTTCCGGTGACGAATCTGTATCGCGACGAGATTCTCGATCCCGCGCGGCTGCCGATTTCGCTGACCGCCTATACGCCTTGCTTCCGCAGCGAGGCTGGCTCTTACGGAAAGGATGTTCGCGGCATCATCCGCCAGCATCAGTTTCAGAAAGTTGAGCTGGTAAAGTTCTCGCGGCCCGAGAACTCTTACGACGAGCACGAAAAGCTGACAAGAGATGCCGAGGAAGTTCTGCAGAAACTTGGCCTGCACTATCGCGTTGTAACGCTATGCACGGGCGACATGGGGCCATCTTCGGCGAAGACCTACGACATTGAAATCTGGCTGCCGGGCCAGCAATTGTTCCGCGAGATTTCGTCCTGCTCGAATTTCGAGTCGTACCAGGCGCGTCGCGCCAACATCCGCTACAAGCCTGAAGGGAAGAACAAGACTGAGTTCGTCCACACGCTGAACGGCAGTGGCTTGGCGGTGGGACGGACGTGGGTGGCAATTGTCGAGAACTACCAACAGGCAGACGGGAGCGTGATCATTCCGGAGGCACTGCGCCCTTACATCGGGGCAGAGCGCATCACGAGGAAGAGCTTCTAGCTTTTGGCTCTTGGCTCTTGGCCTTTAGCTCTTGGCTTTGATTACCGAAGAGTAGCGGAGTGTAAGAGCCATAGGCCAATAGCCGAGAGCCAACAGCTGCGTTATCATTGCCAAGAACAGGAGCGGTCACTAGACTTGCAGAGAGCAGAACTCACGACCAGTGCGCCCGGCGCGCCGTCCCTGTCGATGAACGCCATTTGGCGCACAATTCGCGGATACATTCTCTGGCAGTACGAGCGTGGCACGTTGCACTACGACATCATGGTCACGCTGATCCTGATCTTCGTTCTGTTCTCGCCCTACTGGATCAACTTCAACGATAAACCTACCGCACGGATTCCGCATCCGACAGATGTAGTGGTCACGCGCGATGCGGAGGGCCGCCTGCTGTATCAGATCGCGGGCAGTGCCGTTTCCCCGGGCGACGACCACTCCGTTCGCGAGCAATTGCTCCGCATCATTGAGCCGATCTCGGGCGCGGTCTCGATCGTAAAGTACGAACCTGTCACAGATAATCAGGGGCACGTGCAGACTTACAGAGTTGTGGTGAAGCGAGAGTAGCGAAGTCTTTGCCGGCGTCGGCTGATGCAAATCTGCTTTTGAAAGTTCTGGATGAAACTTTTCTTCTGCCGAGTCCTCCCAATCGCGATTTTCGCAGCCTGCCTGTGCGGCATAGCCTCCGCGCAGGCCCCGCCCGATTCCAGCGGCCTTGACCAGGTACTCAAGAAGATGGACGCAGCCGCCACCAATTTCCGCACCACGGAGGCCGACTTCGAATGGGACCGCTATGAAAAAGTTATCGACGAGATCGACGACATTCAGTCCGGCACGGTTTACTACCGGCGCGCTGGCAAAGACGTTGAGATGAAAGCCGACATCAAAAAGCCGGAGCCAAAGTACGTCCTGTTCAGTAACGGAAAGATTCAGGTGTACCAGCCGAAGGCGGACCAGGTCACCGTCCATGACACGGGCAAGAATCGCACGGAGGTCGAGACCTACCTCGTCCTGGGTTTCGGAGGCAGTGGGCAGGATCTGCTGAAGGCCTTCGACATCACCTATCTGGGCCCGGAGACGATCAACGGCGTTGCCACCGCCAAGCTGCAGTTGGTTCCAAAGTCAGAAAAGGTCAGGAACACCTTCGCCAAGATTCTGCTCTGGATCGATCTGCAGCGCGGCATCTCGGTGCAGCAGCAATTCTTTGAGCCGCAGGGAGACTATCGCCTGGCAAAGTACTCCAACATTCGAGTCAACGAAAAGATCAACGATGACGTTTTCCGGCTGAAGACCACGAGCAAGACGCAGACTATTTCACCTAGAGGCTAAGTTGTTGAAACTACAAGCCAAGATAGCGTGCTGAAATTTGCAGTTCGGGCGCTATACTGGCCCAACGCAGTGAGTGGGTTTCCTTTCATGGCCAAGGTCTTTACGATTCCAGTCCCTCCCAAGTTGGGAAATAAGCGCCGAGAACGAACGTCCGATCCTCGCTACGTCGATGGCCAGCGTCTGCTGGTGGAGGCCATGAAGTATCTGGCCCAATCCGATCCCGTGGTAAATCGTTCCGCCATCGAATTGCTCTCGGAACACGTGCGCACGCGATTCAGAATGAGCGACTCGCCGCTGGGATAGTTCCTCGCCACAAAAGAAAGGGGCGGAAGGTCCACCCCAGCTTGTATTACTTGCGTCCTTCTTAGAACTCGTAGCGCAATGAGAACTGCATTACGCGCGGAACACTCAGAGTCGTCGTGTACTTGCCAAACTCTCCGAATGTCAGACCAAAATTATAGGCAGCCTGAGCCGCATCAAAACGGGGCGTATTGGTAAGGTTGAACGTTTGCCAGGCAAACTGCAGTGTCTGCCCTTCAGTGAGCTTCCACGTCTTAAAGAGGTTGTCGTCCAGTTCGAAGTAGCCGGGTCCACGCAGGTTGTTACGTTGTCCGGACTCTCCCGGATAGGGGAAACGAAACGCGTTGATAGCCTGTCCTGTGGAACTCACGTCCTGCCACATTGTGGGATCGCCGTTGGCTTGCCGATGCACCCCGACTTTCCCAGGGTTCCCAGTCTGCACCGCGGCCCCCTGCAACTCCCAATTGGTGGACCAACCCGCTCCCGAGCCCATGCTGAATGGCAAGCCACTCGTCCAGTGGATGATGCCGGAGAAGCCCCATCCTCCCAACACCGCGTCCAGCAATCGATTCGCGCCGCTGCCAAAACGCCGGCCCCGGCCGAAGGGAATTTCGTAGACCCAGTTGGAGTTGATCTGATGTCTCATATCAAAGTCCGAGACCCCGCGCAGTTGACCAGGAGACCACGAATTGATGACCTGGCTGGCGAATCCGAAGCCCTCAAACAGGCTGATCCGTTCCGCATCTGAACCAATATCAATGGATTTGGATAACGTGTAGTTGAAGTCAAATTGCAAGCCATGAGTCATGGCGTGACGCAGGCTGAGCTGCATGCTGTGATAAGCGCTGTTGCCAATGCTGCGCCAGGCGTAGAGCGAGGAGAACTGGTCGTCCCAGAAATGGAATGGCCCATAGCTTCCATTCAGGACAGAGCAAGCCGGCGCGCAGTCGTCACCATTCCAGCTTTGAGGAACATCCGCGAAGAACAGTGCGGTGGTCTCGTTGAATGCATCACAGGAAAACTGGTCATACATCGACTGCGTGGCGGTGAAACTGTCAGATGAAATACCACCGGCGTTCGGCGCGCAGCCCAGCCCTCCGCCCAGCCCGAAGCCCGGCTTGCCTGCAGCGCCCGGCCATAGGTTTTCCCAGAAGGGAATGTTCGCCAGTTGGCTGATATCTGTTCCGGCGGCAGCGGCCTTCGTGAGCATGGTCGCAGCAGTAAAGTAGTCCATCTTCGAGGCAGGATCGACCACATCCAAAGGCATGGCCAAGTCTTCTTCCTGCAGCAGGTGATGGGCGAGCCGCCCGACATAGGAGGCCTCGAAGACAAAATTTCTGTTGAGCTCGCGGCTGATGGACAAATCGAATACGTGCGAGTACGGAGTCTTAAGTTTGTCGTCCAGACCCCAGTAGATGGCAAAGGATCCCGCCGAAGTTCCCGTCGGTGGTGTGACCAGACCCGGCAGTGCAGGCGGTGGCGGACCAACCACCTGCTGACTGCAGAAGCTTGTGTTCGCCGGTGGCAGCGTATAGAGACTGACAAGACGCGGGGTGCAATCTATGCTCTGCGTGCCAGCAGGGTTCACAAGCGAAGTAGTCATGCCGAAGGAGCCCTGACGGTCGAAGCTATTTACAATTCCCTGCCCAAAGTGGTCGAAGTAGAGACCGTAACCGCCGCGGATGGAGCTCTTGCCGGCGCTTCCAAACAGCGCATGCAGAATCCCGCCGCTCGCGTGCGGCGAGTACGCAAAAGCAAGTCTGGGAGCGAAGTTCTTGTAGTCCCAGTTCCAGTAGGGCTTTTTCCCGTTCGCCTGCCCGGCGAGAGTCATTTGCACGAGCCCGTCCGGCGTCCCTGAGTTAAGGGTTTGGCCTTGCAGCATTGCCTGGCCACGTTGCTTGAACCAGTTATTCAGGCTGAAAGTGGGAGACACCTGATTCCCATGAATTTCGTACGGAGGCTGCAGCAGCGAATATCTCAGCCCTCCCGTGAGCACAAGGTTCGGCGTGGCGCGCCAACTGTCCTGAACGTATAACTCGCCTTCGTGGCTCCTGAAGTTCCGTGTAATCAGCTCGCCGGGATTGAAAAAGTGCCCTGTCTTGTCCTGGTTGTAGACCTTGTTCGTTTCTGTCAGCAGGCCTGTAAGGGCAGCAGTTGCGAAGTCATAATTGGTAGACCAGTTCGAATCCACCGCTGGGTATCCGAACCCAGCCGGGTCCAGGCTAGAGCCTTGATTTGCTATTCCCGCGTTGTCCAGCCAGTACACGTTAGTAAGCGCGAACGAATAATTCTGAGCGTTACCGGTGCGGTTGTTGGTGACGATGCGCAGGTTACCGCCAAATTGCAGAGTGTGTTTGCCCTTGGTCCAGCTCACATCGTCCACAATGTTGTGAACGGGGACATTGGTCAAGATTGACGGAGTGAAACCCGCACCTTGGGGATAGGCCATTCCACGGAAATAATTGAAATCGGCGACGCCCAAGCCGGTGTCTCCCAGGCCCTGGCGGATCCATCCGTAACGGAGGTTGTTGATCAAGTTGCTGCGGAAAAGGGCTGTGTAGCCGGCAAAGATTCCCTTGCTGTTGTTAGTCAGGAAATCGTTGGGGGGCAGACCGGGAAATTGTGGCGGCGACTTGCTATGCCAGTTCTGCAGGTGTCCCTTCAAAAACAAACTGTGGTTACCGTTCTGCGTCAGCTTGTAATCGAGCTTCAAAATATAGGTATCGTGTTTCGTCGGGTTAGGTGCAGCAAAGGTAAAGCCACGGTAGTCCAAACCATCGCCCACCGCATCGGTATTAGGGCGGGGATAACCCATGAAGATGGCGCTGGGGTTCGAACCGTTGACATTAGCGACATACGGATCTGCGCCGCCGTCGAAGGGAAATCCTGCTGCGGTCCAGTTGCAGGTCGCAGGAACTGCAGATGCACAGTTTTGATCCGTGTTGGCCAAACCAGCGGGCGTAATGGTCACGATGCCAGAGGCAACGGTGAAGTTTGCGTTGGATGTGTCCGCACAAGGTGCTTCGCATGGATACTGCAGTATGCCCAGGCGCAGGTTGTCACTGGGGACAACGTGGGTGGTCTGTATGGACTCATTGGTACGCTGCCCCTCATAGCCGCCGAAAAAGAAGAAGCGGTCTTTCATAATGGGGCCGCCGACCCAGGCTCCAAACGTATTACGCACCAGCGGCCCTGGCTTGTTGGGCAAAGCTGCTCTCACTTGGGCCTGCTCGTTGAACCAATCATTTGCCTGGCCAATATTGGAACGATTGTATTCGTATAGGGTGCCATGAAAGTTATTGGTGCCGCTTTTGGTCACCATATTGACCTGTGCGCCCGAGGAGCGGCCGGCATCTGCGTTCGAATTGGAGGTCGTAACGCGGAACTCCTGAATCGAGTCCAGCGGAACCCTCAGAGCGCCCTGAAAGGCGTAGCCCTGCAACTGGTCGTTGTTGTCCAAACCATCCACGGTCACGTTGGTTTGGTCGCTGCGGGCGCCTGCCACCGCTCCGCCACGGCTGTCTTCCGTCTGATTGGGCTTCGTATTATCCTGGTTCGTGTTACCTCCAAGATACGTGACGCCGGGCTGAAGGCTCAGGATCGCTACCGGGTCGCGGCCCTCCGAAGGGAGGTTAGCGAGTTGGATGGCGTTGAACGTATTTCCCTGGCTCGCGTCGGTGGTATTCACCAGCGGCGCCTCTCCGCTGACCTCGACCACTTCCGTTGTGCCCCTCACCTGCATCGTGACGTCCAGCGTTGCAGGCTGGCTCACTTGCAGCGTGACCTTATCCTGCTTCACGGTGGCAAAGCCCGGGACAGTGACGGTCAGCGTGTAGGTCGCTGGTGGCACCTCGAGAAACTGATACACGCCGTCGTTGGCCGACGTGGTGGTTCGTGAGTAACCCGTCGCGGCGTTGTTGAGCGTGACCACAGCCGCTTGCACGACCGCACCTTTGGGGTCGGTCACCGTGCCGCGCAGCGAAGTGGTGGCGGTTTGAGCGGAAATCAGGATACTCAAGGCGAAGAATAACCCGGCCAACAGAGTAGATGCACGTGAGCCAGAACGCATGGGGAAGCTCCTTTACCACGGGGGCATTACATTTCAGATTGTGTTCGCCCAGGAATGAGAGACTGACAGTGAGACCCCTGGGGCCCTAACGGGGCGCTATTGTGCAACTTTCTTGCCACGCTGTTCAAGAAGAATTTTCAGGTTTTGCAGGCTAGATGAAACGTTTGAATGGGGCTTATTACATGCGATTCCGTTATTGGAAGGTTATGCAGGGCGGTGAAAACACTTTGCAGCGAGAAGAATGACCACGGGATAGCACTCCAGGGTATAGCGCGGCTCAGGGTTCTCCAGTGTCCCTAGAAATCCCGAACGCAGCAGCAGAAACAAAACGAATAGGCCGCTGGCAAAAATTGCGCGGCCGCGAACCAGGCCCGTTGCGGCCATTGCCACGTAAATCAGATTGATCGCTCCGAAGACGAGGCTGACTGTAAGCCAGCGAGGGTCGTCGTTGAACTCCCACCAGCGCGGGTCCGACGGGAGCAGTTCTGTCCGCGGACGCAGCCACATGTCGGCGATGCGCAACGCAGGAAGCCAGATGTAGTACCGAAGGGGTGCGGCGTGGATGCGGTCAGCGGCGAGGGCCGCGAAACGCGCATCCAGTTCTGGAGTGATTTCATGGTCCTGGTTGTAGTCGGCGAAGAAGGCTTCGGTTTCCTTGCGCTGTGGTTCGGAATCGAATGCGCGACTAGGTAGTCGTGTGAAATCCAGCTCGGAGCCGGGCACTGGCCAATAAACTTCCTGGACTGACGTGTAGTCGGCGATCCACGTCTTGACCCAGCGGTTGAAGCCTTTCATCACCAGTTCGTCGGAATCGTTGGCATAGCGCGGGGCGGCCGGCTCAAAGCGGTGCAGCGTGTGCAGATTGCGCAGCGTCCAAGGCACCAGGGGAGCGATCGCGCCCACGGTCAAGAGCACTCCCGCAGTGATGACGCGTCCCGGCGAAAGTCTTGCGCGTGATTCATCTCCTTTCGATCGCAGGGCTCGAACCAGGAGCAGCAGCAAATATCCCCCGACCGCCGCAAGGAAAATCCCGCCATCTGGCCGCAGCAAAATCGCAGCGCTGGTCGCGAGACCACAGCCGAACCACACGAACTTGTGGAGCGGGCGTCCTTCGAAAGGAGATGCTTCCTCACCCACCCCCAGTCCGAGCAGCACCAGATCCAATGCCAGAGCAGTGAAGAATATTTCCAGAGTTTCAGCGAGAGCCGCGGCTGCATAGTTCGCGAGAAAGGGGCAGAGGGCCGCGAGAAGAAAACCCGCTTTCGCCGCACGATCAGAGAAGAGGCGGCGAGCCATGTCGGCGATGAGAAAGCACGTTCCGAGATCAAACAGCACCTGCACCAGCAGCACGGCGCGAAAATTATCCATGCCAAAGATGGCGAAGATCGCCGCGAGGAATGCAGGATACCCGGGCAATCGCGAAAGCGTGGGAACAACCTGGCCGGAGTCGGTTACGCCATAGATCCCGAAGCGCAGCCAATTCTCCGCAATGTTGGCATAAAGCCGTGAATCATCCACCACGCCCGGAAAGCGCAACACAAACAGCAGGCGCAGCGCCAAGGCGGCGAGTCCAGCCGCGGCAAAGAAGCGCGCACTCTTTCGCACCAGTCGTACAGGTCTGGGCACGCAGCGAATATAGCGCGTTTGCGGCTATCCTGAAGGCAGGAAAATGCATCTAACCACTCAGAGCAGCTACCTGACCCTGACCTCCTGGAATTGACCGTGTGCCGCCCGCGGCATACGATAAATCGTTCATTCCCCCATGGCTGATCCGGTTTTTTATGATCCACGACGCGCCCGCTGGAAACGCCTGCGGCGGCTGATCGATGTTCTAGCCGTATCGTTTTCACTGCTGGTCGTCTTCTTTGTCTATACCGCCCTCCGCGATGAACCCTTGCCCGAGATGTTTTTCTCCCCGCAGAGGCGGACATTCAAGCCAGTAAAGGAAACCGAGAATGAGAAGGCTCGGGAACGCCAAAAGAAACAGGCCAGCCGGCGACGCAGGTCAAAACTCGCTCCCTCGCAAGTAACGCTGAATCAGCAAGAAGGCATTCGCGCCGCTTTCTATGTGCCCTGGGACGCTGCCAGCTTCTCCTCTCTGCGCGATTTCGCTCATCAGATCGATCTTCTCTATCCCGATTGGCTGCACGTGCTCACTCCCGACGGCCACCTGCAGGCCGTGGACGACCAGACCAACAAGTTCTTTGACGTGATTCAGGGCAACACCGTTCGCTCCGTCGATGAGCGGGTCATGCCATACCTGAACGTGGAAGACACCAGCCTGGAAGTCTTTCCCATGGTCAACAACTTCGACGGGTCGGATTGGGTGAACGTCAGCGGGTTTCTCAACGACCCTGAAGCGCGGAGTCTGTTTCGACAACAAGTGTCGGCGTTTCTTTCCTCGGGCCGGTATCGAGGATTGATGGTCGACTTCGAGGCTTTCCCCAAGCGCGGCCAGCCTGGCTATGTCGCTCTACTGAACGAACTGTCCTTGGATCTACATGGCCGCGGGATGAAGCTCTATGTGGCTGTGCCCTCGCATAATGAGGATTTCGATTATCCCGCCGTAGCCGCAGCAGCGGATGGCGTCGTACTCATGAACTACGACGAGCACTATCCTGGCGGCAAGCCGGGACCGGTCGCTTCCCAAGACTGGTTCGCGCAAAACCTGACCTTTGCCAAGAAAGTGATCCCGCAGGACAAGATCATCTGCGCGATTGCGAATTATGGTTACGACTGGGTACTGAAACCGAAGAAGGGCAGCCTAGCGCCGGGCGTAAAAGACAGCTCGGTCAGCGTGCAGGAGGCATGGCTGGAAGCGCGTGATTCGGACGAAGACATTACTTTCGATGACGACGCCCTGAATCCGCATTTCAGCTATCTCGACGAAAGCAACCTTCGTCACGACGTATGGTTTCTTGACGGAGTGACGGCGCTGAATCATATGCGCATCGCGCAAGCCGTGGGCATCAAGACTTTCGCGCTCTGGCGCCTTGGTGGGGAAGATCGCACCTTGTGGAGAGTTTGGGACATCCCCGGCGATCCTGGAGCGGCCGACAAACTCCGCGATGTGCCTCCCGGGCAGGACGTCGACATGGAAGGCCAGGGAGAGATTCTACGCATCGAAGAGCGGCCTTCCCACGGCACGCGTGATCTGACGATTGATCCGAACACGAAGGTGATCACCGACGAAGTATTCCAGTCCCTGCCGGAGCCTTACCGTCTGGGCCGCTATGGCTACAGTACCGACAAAGTCGCGATCACGTTTGACGACGGTCCCGATCCCGAGTGGACGCCGAAGATCCTCGATGTGCTGAAGCGCGAGCATGCGCCGGCAACGTTCTTCATGATCGGCATTCAGGCGGACAAATTCGCGGGCGTTGCGAAGCGAATTTACGACGAAGGCCACGAGGTCGGCAACCACACCTTCACGCATCCCGACATCAGCAATATCTCGTCTGGTTACATGAAGTTCGAGCTGAACATTACGGAACGGCTGTTTGCTAGTCGCCTGGGCATTCGCACCGTTCTTTTCCGTCCGCCATACTCGATTGACGAAGAACCGGACACCGCCGACCAAGTGCGGCCGCTCGAGTTTACGCAGGACATGGGTTATACCACGGTGGGCGATAAGATCGATCCCGGCGACTGGCGCGCCAATCCGCGGCGTTCGGCCGAGCAGATCGCCGCAGATGTCCTGGACCATCTTCCACCCTGCGCCGCCAACGACATTCACTGCGGCGAAATCATTCTGCTGCACGACGGTGGCGGCAATCGTGCTGAGACCGTGCGCGCACTGCCCATGATCATTCACGGCATACGCTCTCGCGGCAAGTCCATCGTTCCGGTTCACCAGTTGCTGGGCAAGACGAAGGCGGACGTCATGCCTCCGTTGGCCAGGAACGAACGCTGGGCTGCGCGGTTGAACTGGATCAGCTTCTGGCTATTCGATGCCGGCAGCAAGAGCATCGTCTGGATCTTTTTCCTCGGCGACCTGCTGATGACGGGGCGGTTATTGTTTATCGGAGCCGCGGCCATATACGACCGCTTGCGAGAAAAGATTTTCGGCAAGCTCGCTGAAGTCGAGTCTTATAAACCGAATGTCGCGGTACTGATTCCGGCCTACAACGAAGAAAAGGTCATCGAGCGCACGGTGCAGGCAGCCCTCAACTCCGACTACCCGAACCTACGCGTGATCGTAATCGACGACGGCTCCAAGGACCGCACGCTCCAGGTCGCTCGCAACGCGTTCTCTGCCGAAGAAGCTCACGGCAAGGTGATCATTCTCACCAAACCCAACTCCGGCAAGGCCGACGCGCTCAACTACGGCATCGAGCACATTGGCGACTCGGAGATCTTCGTGGGGATCGATGCCGATACCGTAATCGCTCCCGACGCGATCTCACGCCTGGTGCCGCACTTCGTCAATCCCAAGGTGGGAGCAATCGCGGGCAACGCAAAGGTCGGAAACCGCGTGAACCTGTGGACACGCTGGCAGGCCCTCGAATACATCACCAGCCAGAACTTCGAGAGGCGTGCTCTGGATGTCCTGGGCGCGGTCAGCGTCGTACCCGGTGCCATCGGCGCATGGCGCGTCTCCGCCGTGCGCGAGGCCGGCGGATACCACACCGATACCGTCGCCGAGGATGCGGACCTGACCATGGCCCTGCTGCGCCTGGGCTATCGCGTCGAATATGAAGACATGGCGATGGCTTACACGGAAGCTCCGACCAACGCAAACGGGCTGATGCGCCAGCGTTTTCGGTGGTCGTTTGGGATTCTGCAGGCTGTCTACAAACATCGAGGGGCGTTTGCACGAAAAGGCGTCCTTGGCTTCGTTGCGCTGCCCAACATCGTGATCTTCCAGATTCTGCTGCCGCTGGTGTCGCCGCTCATCGACATCATGTTTGCCGGCAGCGGGTTGTGGTATCTCAGCCGGAAGTACTTTCACCCCTACTCAACCGATTCCACCGACTTCCACAAGCTGGTAGCGTTTTTCTTTGCATTCCTGGTCATTGATTTCTTAGCCTCGTCCATTGCCTTTGCTCTTGAGCGACGCCGACCTGACGCCAAGGAAGACATCTGGCTACTCAGCCAGGTCTGGCTGCAACGCTTCGCCTACCGCCAGTTGTTTTCGATTGTTCTGTTCAAGACGCTGAAGCGCGCGCTGGAAGGGCGCAAGTTTGCCTGGGATAAGCTGGAGCGCACCGCGGCAGTGAAATACGTGCCAGTGGAAAATCAGGGTTCCGTGAACGTTCGGTAGATGCCCACTCCGCAGCCGTGTCATCCGGAGCGGAGTATGTTTTCGCGAAGCGAGAGCAAATACGCAGTCGAAGGATCCCTTGCATCGTCGCGTACGACAGTCCCCGAGAGGTTTTGCAACACAACTGCCCTAGCGGAACAGCAACCCCGCAAACTCCGCCAGATTCCTGCGCCAAACCATCCACGCATGCTGCCCGGGCGTTTCGATGTCGGTGTGCTGGATGCCTTTGCCCTTCAGCCATTCGCGGAAGTTACGGTTCACGGTGATCAAGCGATCCTCTGTTCCGCACGCAATCCACAATAGCCGAATCTGCTGGTTTGCCTTCGCATCGAGCCCAGGAAAGTCCGCCTGCAAGTCTTCCGGAATCCCGCCGGAACTGAACGCGCCGATCCAGGCAAACTTGTCCAGATTGTTCAATCCCGTCAGCAGCGATTCCGATCCGCCCATCGACAGGCCCGCAATCGCCCGCGCCGTCCGGTCTTTCGTGATCCGATATTCGCCCTCGGCCCGCGGCATTACTTCGGTCAGCAGCGCCTGACGGAACTTCTCGAAGTTCTGGGCGCGAACATCGTTATGGCTCCACGCGTTCCATCCCAGCCGGATCATTTCCATTGTGCCGTAACCGAGCGGCATGACCACGATCATGGGCTTGGCTTTGTTCTGAGCAATCAGGTTGTCGAGAATCACGTGCGCGCGTCCCACGGCGGTCCAACCGCTGGCGTCATCGCTGAAGCCATGCAACAGGTAGAGCACGGGATAAGTCTTCTTTGCTGCCGGCTCGTAACCCGCGGGAGTGTAAACGTAGTAGTCGCGGTCATCGCCCGCGACCGCGGACTTGTAGAAGTGATGATGAATCTCACCATGTGGGACATCATTCAATTCCCAGGGCAACGAGGACGGCCCGGGAACGTGCACCGCATTCTCCGTCGCCAGCAAATTCGGCTTCAGCAAGGGATTCGACGGATCAATCAGGCGCACCCCGTCGGCGACGAAAGAGTACCCGTAGTAGTCCGGACTGAGAGGTGCGGTGGTGACGCTCCAGACGCCTTGGTCGTCTTTCTGCATGGGAACTGCTTCTGTTCCTTCGCTCGCAACCTTCACCTCCACCGCATTCGGCGCGCGGAAGCGGAAGGTGACGCTGCTGTCGGAGTGCACCTCGGGCGAGACCAGCGGCGCGGGAGGCTGCGGAGGCTGAGCTTGGGCGGGCTTGGCCGCCTGCGCTGCCGTCAGAACCGGAAGTAGCAGAAACAGGAAATACAGCAGATAGGATTTCGATTTCATTCGTGAATCCTCATGACGAGATAAGGCCCCCATTGTAAATGGCTCGGTCGCAACAATGGGCGGCGAAAGGTTAAATCTCAGAACTAGAATCTGGAGTGGAAGACTTATTGACTCTTCTGCGCGACTTCCAGCCGCGTCTCCGCCCGGTGAAGAGCATCCAGAGCCCGTTCCACGTCAACCTCGATATCACCACTTGTCAACAGTTGCTCCGCACGCGCCTTTGCTTTGTGCGCGCGCTCGACGTCAATCTCTGACGGGCGTTCAGCCGTCTCGGCCAATACTGTTACTTTTTCCGGAAGCACTTCGGCAAACCCCCACGCCACCGCAAGGTGCCGCTCTGTCGCGTTCTCGCGATAGCTAATCTCTCCCACTGAGAGTTCCGTGATCAACGGAGCATGCCCCGGCAGGATGCCCAGATACCCGTTCTTGCCGGGAATCTGAACCTCCTCCACCGGAGCATTCACAACTTTCTTCTCCGGCGTGACGACCTCGAGTTGGAAAGTCTCTGCCATGAAATCAGCTGTCAGCCAGTCAGCCATCAGCGCAATCGGCCTTATCCCCCTTCCGGGTTAAAGCTGAGGGCTGACGGCTGAAAGCTGCCAGCTGGTTTTACGCTGCCGCCTTCATCTTCTCCGCCGCTTCCAGCACTTCCTCGATCCGGCCCTTCATGTAAAACGCCTGCTCGGGGATGTCGTCGTACTTGCCTTCGACGATCGCTTTGAAGCCCTTCACAGTGTCGGCAATCTTGACGTAGCGTCCTGCGGCTCCGGTGAACTGCTCGGCGACGTGGAACGGCTGTGACAGGAAACGTTGAATCTTTCGCGCCCGCGCGACGGTGAGTTTCTGATCTTCGCTGAGTTCGTCGATGCCGAGAATCGCAATGATGTCCTGCAGATCTTTGTAGGTCTGCAACGTTCTCTTCACTGACTGCGCCACATCGTAGTGCTCCTGGCCGACAATACGCGGATCAAGAATTCGCGACGTCGAAGCCAGTGGATCGACCGCGGGATAGATTCCAATCTCGGTCAGTGCACGCGAAAGCACCGTTGTCGCATCCAGGTGAGCAAACGTGGTCGCCGGCGCCGGATCCGTCAAGTCATCGGCAGGCACGTAAATCGTCTGTACCGAAGTGACTGAACCCTTCTTGGTCGACGTAATCCGCTCCTGCAGTTCGCCCATCTCGGTGGCCAGGTTGGGCTGGTAGCCGACCGCGCTAGGCATGCGGCCGAGCAGCGCCGACACTTCCGAACCCGCCTGCGTGAAGCGGAAAATGTTGTCGATGAACAACAGCGTGTCCGCGCCCTCGGCATCGCGGAAATATTCGGCTACTGTCAGCCCCGTCAGCGCTACACGCAGACGCGCCCCGGGAGGTTCCGTCATCTGGCCATAGATCAGAGCGGCCTTCGACTCCGCCGGCTTGCCCGGCTTGATCACGCCCGACTCCGTCATTTCGAGCCACAGGTCGTTGCCTTCACGCGTGCGCTCGCCGACGCCGGCAAACACAGAGAAGCCGCCGTGATTCTTGGCGACGTTGTTGATCAATTCCATGATCACGACGGTCTTGCCGACTCCCGCGCCACCGAAGAGTCCGATCTTTCCGCCCTTCAAAAACGGCTGGATTAGGTCGACGACCTTGACGCCGGTTTCAAACATCTCGGCGGTCGTCGCCTGCTCGTCGAACGCGGGCGCCGGGCGATGGATGGGCAGCCTTTCTTTGTACTCAATCGGCCCCAATTGGTCGACAGGCTCACCGATCACGTTCATGACGCGGCCCAGCGTGCCGCTGCCCACCGGGACGGAAATCGGCCCGCCCTGGTCAATGGCCTTCATCCCGCGCACCATGCCGTCGGTTGGCTGCATGGCAATGCAACGCACCCGGCCCTCGCCCAGGTGCTGTTGGACTTCGAGAATCACGTTGATCGGGTTGGGAACGGTGAATCCATCACTGACGACCTTCACCGCCTCGTAGATCGGCGGCAGCTTCCCCTCGGGGAACTGCACGTCCACCGCCGGCCCCGCCACTTGAATGACATGTCCGATATTTTCTGGCATAAGATCAGCTTCTAGCTGCTAGCTCCTAGCTGGTCACAATCTCTTCTTCGACAGCGCGCCCTCAAAATAGCAAACCTTACAAATACGAAACCTGCAAATCTGTTTTGGCTAGAAGCTAGTAGCTAGAGGCTTCTTTTCACATTGCCGCCGCGCCGCTGACGATCTCGATGATTTCCTTCGTGATCTTGGCCTGCCGCGCGCGGTTCATCACCAGGGTCAGGGAATCGATCATGTCGGTGGCGTTGCTGGTCGCGGAATCCATCGCGGTCATGCGGGCGGCATGCTCGGCCGCAACTGACTCGAGCAGTGCGCGGAAAATCTGGATCGACACATACTTGGGCAGCAGCGAGCGGAACAATTCTTCCGGCGGCTGTTCGTAGATGTAATCTACCTGCGCGGTACCGAACTGCGCAGCCGCTTCGTCTCCGGGACGTTCACGGCGCAGGCCCACGCCCGCGCTGATCGCCGCGTCTTTCGCCCTTTTCTTTTCTTCTTCCGTCATCTCCTCGGCCAGGCGGACCGCCTGTTCTCCGATCTGCTCGATGGGAAGAATCTGCTCAACGATCAGGCGCTGCGCGATCACTGACTTAAATTCGTTGAAGACAACATAGACCGCATCAATTTCCTCGCGTTTGTAGCGTTCACTCACATTTTCCGCCAGTGCTCGGGCCTGAGCGAAGCCGACACTGCCGAGGATGCCGATGTGTTCGCCCGTAATCTGCAGGTTGCCGGCGCGCTCCCCGATTGCGTGTTCTGCCTGCTCAACCAATTCTTCGGCCTCAGCCAGGCAGCGCGTCTGCACCGGTGCCGCAGGATACCGTCGCCGGAGAAAGTCCCGCCCCTTGCGCCCCACTGCCTCGATGTCGATGTTCTTGCCAGACTTCGACTCCACAAACCGCGCCGCGGCCTTGATGATGTTCGCATTGAACGCCCCCGCCAGCCCCTTGTCGCCCGTTACAACGATCAGCAGAATGTTCTTCTCTTCCCGCTGCGCCAGCAGAGGATGCTTCGGCTTACCACTCTCCGAATCGTAGATCTCCGCGCGTGCCACCAGCGATTTCAGCACATTGGTCAACATCTGTGCATACGGACGTGCCGCCAGCGCCCGGTCCTGCGCCCGGCGCAACTTGGCCGCCGAGACCATCTTCATGGCCTTGGTGATCTGCCGCGTGTTGATTACGCTGCGAATCCGCCGCCGTATGTCGAGAATGTTGGGCATGAATCAGTCGCCAGTTAGTACCCAGTTGCCAGTCATCAACTCTGTCATCCTGAGCGAAGCGAAGGACCTATGTAGTGTCACTGTATTGGCGACTTGTTCCAAGTGTCCCGGAGTATCTTCCAAGGCCCTTGAAACTCGCGCTTCCAAACGACCAATCTCTTGCCTTTGACAGCGACTTCTTTGCCGTCCTTCACTAGAGTCCCGGAATACCTTGTGCTATCTATCAGCAGATCGCCTTCTTGAACTGAGTTTATGTTCTCGAACTTCTGCTCTATTAGCTTGTCTTGCTGCGCGAACCAATCAGTGTATAACGCGCGAACCGCATTCCTTCCGGATGCGGCCTCTTTCTCTTCTGGCAGAACCGTTGCATCATCCGTATACATGTTCAAGATCGCGTCCACGTTCTTCGCTTTTGCAGCTTCTGTCCAGTGAACATAGCCGTCTGCTATCGTTTTGCGATCATCTGCTAATTGCCGCAAGAACTCGGGAACGTCCTTCTTTTTCACGTCGTGAGCGGTTTGAGCGTACGCAACACAAACAATGCCGAGCATCGCGACCCACAAAACGAACTTCACGGGACCCCTCGCTATTTCGCCACCGCTTCCCGCGAGGCCACAAACTGCTGCTTCGCTTCTTTGATCACTCCGGTTAACTGGCCTTTCAAGGAATCGTCGAGAACCTTCTTCTCCATGATCGTGCGCAACAGCCCGGGGTTAGTCGCATCCACGTACTTGTAAAGCTCGTTCTCGAAGTCGCGAACCTGCCCAACCGGAAGATCGTCGAGGAACCCGCTTGTCCCCGCGAAAATAATCAGGATCTGCTTCGAGAATGGCAGCGGGGAGAACTGGTTCTGCTTCAGGAGTTCCACCAGCCGTTGACCGCGATTCAACTGCGCTTGCGTAGCTTTGTCGAGATCGCTGCCAAACTGGGCAAACGCGGCGAGTTCGCGATATTGCGCCAATTCCAGCTTCAGCGTGCCGGCCACCTGCCGCATGGCCTTGATCTGCGCGCTGCCGCCTACGCGGCTCACCGACAGACCTACGTTCACCGCCGGACGCACGCCTTGGTTGAACAGATCGGTCTCGAGATAAATCTGCCCGTCGGTAATCGAAATTACGTTGGTCGGAATGTAGGCGGAAACGTCGCCCGCCTGCGTCTCGATTACCGGCAGAGCTGTGAGCGAGCCGCCTCCATTCTTGTCGCTGAGCTTCGCCGCGCGCTCCAGTAGTCGCGAGTGAAGATAGAACACGTCCCCGGGATAAGCCTCGCGCCCCGGCGGACGCCGCAGCAGCAGCGAGATCTCGCGGTATGATGCCGCGTGCTTCGAAAGATCGTCGTAGATTACCAGCGCGTGCCGCTTGGTATCGCGAAAATACTCGCCCATCGCGCAAGCCGCATAGGGCGAAATGTACTGCATCGGCGCTGGTTCTGAAGCGGACGCTGCCACCACGATCGTGTACTCCATCGCGCCTGCGTCTTCCAGAATCTTCACCACCTGCGCAATCGACGACCGCTTCTGGCCAACAGCGTTGTAAATGCAGATCAGATCGTTGCCCTTGCTATTGATGATGGTGTCGAGCGCCACCGCGGTCTTGCCCGTCTGCCGGTCGCCGATGATCAATTCGCGTTGGCCGCGGCCAATCGGGATCATGCTGTCGATGGCCTTGAGTCCCGTCGCCATCGGTTCGCGCACTGGCTGCCGGTCAATGACGCCGGGGGCCAAACGTTCCAGCGCAATGAACTTGTCAGTCGCGATGGGACCCTTGTCGTCAATAGCCTGGCCGAGCGAGTTCACTACGCGGCCAATCAGCGCATCGCCCACAGGCACGCTCATGATGCGGCCCGTGCGCTTGACCTCGTCGCCTTCCTTGATCTCGGTGTATTCGCCGAGCAGCACCACGCCCACCTGGTCTTCTTCCAGGTTCATGGCAATGCCGGCAATGCCGTGGGGGAAGGAAAGCAGTTCGCCGGCCATGACCTTGTCCAGCCCATACACGCGCGCTATGCCGTCACCCAGCGTGATGACGGTGCCGGTCTCGTCCACGGAGATCTTGGTTTCGTAATTCTCGATCTGCTCGCGGATCAGCTTCGTGATCTCGTCTGCCTTGATTTGTGCCATAGAATCAGCTCTTAGCCTTTAGCTCTCAGCTTCTAGCTGCTAGCTCCTGGCAAGCCCTCTGCGATGCCATCTCCATCGCTGCGGAGCAAGCAATGCGAGGAGTCACACCCTCTCAACTCAGTTCCAAGCTAGAAGCCAGGAGCTAGAAGCTAGGAGCTGATTGCTTCCTTAATCCTCTGTAACTGCCCTAACACCGAACCGTCGTAAATCGTGCTGCCCACGCGGATGACCGCCCCGCCCAGCAGGGAGGCGTCCTGCCCATAGCGCGCGCGCACTTTCTTTCCGGTCAGCTTTGTGACCTGAGCCTCGAGCGCTCGCTTCTCTGGGTCGCCCAATTCACGCGCGCTGGTAACCTGCGCCTCGGCAAACCCCAGGCGGGCGTCGAGTTCTTTCTCCAACTGATCGACGATCCGTGGCAGAAACTGCACGCGACGGTGATCGATCAACACCGCAACCAGGTTCCTGACCTGCTTCGAGAACCCGCCGCGCTTCGCGATTCCATCGAGAATGCCGCGCTTCTGCTCCGCCGGGACCGCGGGATTCTCCCACACCCGGCGCAACTCTACGCTTTCCTCCAGGAGTCTCGCGAGGGTGCGCAATTCCGAAATGGCGCGATCTGCGTCGAGCTTTGCGCTGAGAACCACGTCAGCAAAAGCCCGGGCGTAGCTGCTGGCGACGGAAGCCATGTTCTAGAGCCGGTCCTTTCCCGTGCCTGCTTCCGGGCCGCCGGAAGCAGTGCCCAGCTGCCCGGAAAAATTCCGCACGATTGCCTGATCTGTGGCAGCATCCACGTGAATTTGCTTCTGCGCCAGTCCCACCGCCAGATCCGCGGCATAGGCGGTCAGTTCGCGTCGAGCGGTCTTGACGGCTGCCGTAATCTCCTGCTCCGCCGACTGGACAATCTTTCGCGCATCTTCCTCGGCCGCTGCCTGAATGCGCGCCTCTTCCGCCGCCGCTTCCTTCTCGGCAGCGTCACGCATCATGCCAATTTCCCCGTCGAGCTTCATCAGCCGCGTTTCAATATCCGCCAAGCGGCGGCGTGCCTCTTCGCTGGCGTTCTGCGCCTCCTGCATCGCCTTCTGAATCGACGCGGTCCGGTCACGGAACATACCAGGCAAATACGTTCGGCCCGCCCAGACGATCACGGCAGCGATCACCGCAAAGTTCAGGAGCACACTCAGCCAATACGCATGCTCCAAGCTCATTCCGGTCCATTTGGCAATCAGTCGGACCGATGCCGATTGCTTGAACTCGGCAGTCTCGTCTTTTTCTTCACCAGCGGCTTCGCGGCTCTCGTGCGTCAACTGCTCCCCGGGACCTTGGGGCTGCTCGGAGGAATCGCCGGCTTGCTGCTGCTCGGGAGGCGCAGCTTGGCCTTTGGCGCGAACCGACCCCATGGCCCCACTCACAGACACCATGAGCAGTGCCAGCAATCCCGCGCGCACGCTTTTCGCGGTGGACGTCCTCGTCGGAATCATGCTCGTCGAAATCATCGTCCCGCTCCTGCCGGGGCCAGCACCCGCCGAACGATTTCCCGCGCCAGCGTGGCAGCCTCTCCCTGCAACCCCGCCTTCGCCGCTTCCTTGTCGTTCTCAATCTCTTTCTTGGCAGCCTGCACTTGCGCCTGCGACCTCGTTCGGGCTTCGGCCGTGGCGTTTGTCCGGACCTGCAGCGCTGCTTGGCGCCGCGCTTCCTGCGCCCGGAAAAGCGAAGCCCGCGCCTCGCGCAAACGCTGCTCGTACTCAGCTGTACGCGCCTCGGCCGCCGCGATATCAGCGCGTGACTTCTCGACCGCGCCTTCGGTCTTGGCGTGCCGCTGCCCTAGCACCCGCCCCAGGGGCTTGTGCACGAGCGTCGTGTACAAGACGTAGAGCAACGCCAGCAGAATCACCGTCGGAACCGCCCCGAGCAGTAATTCGCCTAGTTGGTGTAGCATCTGATCCATGTGGTGCTGATATAGACCGAGAAATGAGGGCTCAGAAAACTGATAAGTCTAACGTCCCAAGGAGTTTAATGTCAACGCGGAGGGGACAGATTTTACGTCAGGGAAGGCCAGAAATGGCCGACAAAGTGCGGTACGCGAGGCTCTCAAGGACATGCAGATTCCTGCATATAATCCTTGACTTCCGGTTAAAGAGGACTAGCATAGAAGTATCACCTCCGATCCAATTCAGGATCGAATGGGCCGATAGCCAAGGAATGTCACCGCTTCTTGGTTGCCGGCCCATTTAATTCTATCCGTTAGTCGTTGGCTACCCGTGCTTCGTCGGCCTCTGTGAACAAATCTGCATGCCACCTCATGGAGCGGCGGCGCACGTTTGCGTGCGCACCGCAGGCAAAAGCCGGTTCACCAAGTCCCGGTCTGGGGTCTCATCCTTGAGAATCTCCCACCCCGTGAACACCGCAACAAGGTTTTCTTCAGGAAAAACCATCAGCCGTTGCCCGCCGAAACCTCGCGCCATCCAGATATACCCCGGACGATCCGTACGCGGAAGCAGCCACCATTTGAATCCGTACTTGAAGCCTTCCTCGGCATCAGTGAACGGCGTCAGTGACTGCCTCACCCAGTCTTGCGAGACGATCTGCTTCCGGTCCCAGATGCCGTCGTGGAGGTATAGATATCCGATCTTCGCCAGATCAGTCGTGTTGAGGAACAAGCCGCCCTCGGTATCGACGACTCCCATCGGCGTCCGCTTCCAGTAATGCTTGATGCCCAACGGCGTGAACAGATATTTCTCACCATACTTCTCGATATCCTGCCCCGTCTCTTTCTGGAAGATGTAGGCCAGCAACTCCGACACGCCGCTGCTGTAATTGAAGACTCTCCCCGGCTCGTGCGCCATCGGACGGTCGATGACGTACTGCACCCAATCGTCGGTCGCCTCCATCAAACTCGCATCGTTCTTGGGATCGTCATACGCAATCTCCTCGTTCCAGTCGAGCCCGGTGGTCATGGTGAGGACGTGCCGCAGCGTGATGCGGCGCTTGCGGTCGTCCCCGTTCTTCACTTTGGCTACGTCGAAGTACGTGAGCAGCGGGGTATCGAGGCCGGCCTTGAAGTCGTCGCGCGTGATGGCAATACCCAGAATAGCCGACGAGACCGTCTTGCTTACCGATTGCATGCTATGCAGATCGGTGCCGTGATAGTAGGGATGCCACGCCGGATCGAAGTAGTTGTAGGGGCCGGTCAGGTGAGCGTTCAGCGGCCCACGCATCTTCGCCTCTTTCGCGTAGATCGTGCCGTAGTCGTGGGAGTAAGCCTTTTCGAAAACGGAATTGCCACAGCGGATCACGGCAAAACTATCGACCAGCGAATATTTCCCACTCGCCAGATCAGCGTCGAATGCAGCGAGAGCTTTCTCGTCGAGTCCCACGCTGGAAGGCTTAGCCTTCGCCCAGCCATGAGTCGGCCACTTCGACTCGCTTGGTCGCGAGTCTGGATCTTGAGCCTGGAGCACGACCTGTCCTGGCAGGATGCAGGTCACGAAGATAAGAATTGCAGCGGTCATCTTTTTCTTGTTTTTCTTGTTCATGTCGCCCCCCGCCTCGACTCTACTTCGGGAGCAGATTTACGGTTGTCGCGCCCGCATGTCAACCATGACGCGGTGGCTGGAGGCGGCTTCATGCCCCGATGTATACTCCCACCCGAGCTTCCGCCGAACCCTGACAAGGATCTCACCAACGGTTGGGTCTGCCGTCCAATTCATTCTGAGGAGTCCCATCATGCGTACACTTCGTCTCCTGTCGATTGTTGTGCTCGCGGTCAGCGGGTTGGCCCAAGCCCAGAACATCGATATCCCTTACCAGAAATTCGTGCTCGACAACGGACTGACTCTGATCGTGCATGAGGACCATAAGGCGCCGATCGTGGCCGTCAACCTCTGGTACCACGTTGGCTCCAAGAATGAGAAGACCGGCAAAACCGGGTTCGCACATCTGTTCGAACACTTGATGTTTGGCGGCAGCCAGCATGCCGGGGACAGCTACACCAAGGCCCTCGAATCGGTGGGCGCGACTGACTGGAATGGCACCACGAACTTTGACCGCACCAATTATTTTGAAAACGTCCCCACCTCCGCACTCGACTTCACCCTATGGATGGAAGCGGATCGCATGGGATTTCTCAACCTGAGCCAGAAGACGCTCGACCTGCAGCGCGGAGTCGTCCAGAACGAAAAGCGGCAGGGTGAAAACGAACCCTACCGGCTGGCCGAGGAATACATTCCTCAGAACACGTACCCTGCGGGCCATCCGTATTCCTGGGACGTGATCGGCGAGATGGCGGACCTCGATGCCGCCTCCTTCAAGGATGTTCAGGACTGGTTCAAGACCTACTACGGCCCATCGAATGTAGTGATCGTGCTGGCGGGCGACATCGACGCCAAGACCGCGAAAGAGAAAGTCCAGAAATATTTTGGGGACATCCCGGCTGGACCGCCCGTAACCCACCAGCAGGCCTGGGTCGCGAAGATGACAGGGACTCACCGCTCAGTGACGCAGGATCGAGTGCCGCTCCCGCGAGTCTACATGGTCTGGAACGTGCCGCAGTTCGGCAGCGCCGACGCGGACTATCTGCGACTCGTCGAAGCTTGCCTGGGCGATGGCAAGACCTCGCGCCTTTACAAGCGGCTAGTCTACGATGATCAGATCGCCAGCGAAGTCTACGTCTACAACGATTCCCGCGAGATCGGCGGCCAGTTTGGCATTCAGGTCACCGCGCGTCCCGGACACAATCTCGATGAAATCGAAAAGGAGACCAATGAGGAACTCGCGCGCTTTCTCAAGGACGGGCCCACCTCCGAAGAGTTACAGCGCGTGCAAACGCAGTACCTCGCCCGCTTTCTTCGCGGCATTGAACGGATTGGCGGCTTTGGAGGAAAGTCCGACCGATTGGCCGAATACATGGCCTTTACCGGCAATCCCGACGGTTACAAGATCACGCTCAATCGAGTCCGCGAGGCCACTGCGGACAACTTGAAGTCGGTGGCAAATCGCTGGCTTAACGATGGGGTCTACTTCGTCGAGGTCCTGCCATTTCCCGATTACAAGGTGGCCTCGGCCGAAATCGATCGCGCCAAGACGCCGGCACTGGGCACGCCGCCGGAACTCAAGCTTCCCAAGCTGCAGCGCGCGTCACTTTCGAATGGGCTAAAGATCATTCTGGCGGAACGGCACGAGGTCCCTCTCGTCAGTTTGTGGATGGACACGGATGCCGGCTATGCCGCCGACCAGTTCGCCAAGCCCGGGACGGCAAAATTGGCGACCACTCTGCTGACCGAAGGCACCAGCACGAGAAATGCGCTCCAGATCAACGATCAGGCCGCCATGCTGGGAGCCAACCTCGTCGGATACTCCACTCTAGACTTCAGTGTTGTAACTCTCTCGGCTTTGAAGGCGAAACTCGACCTTTCACTCGAGCTGTTCGCCGATGTCATTCTCAACCCGTCGTTCCCCGAAGCGGACTTCAAGCGCGAACAGAAGCTGCAGTTGGATGCCATCGCACAGGAACAAAAAGATCCGATCCAGATGACGCTTCGTGTCTTTCCCGCCCTCGTTTACGGCGCGGGGCACGCCTATGGAAATCCTTTGACTGGATCGGGGACCACAGCGAGCACAGAAGCCATTACTCGCGTCGATCTGGTGAAGTTCCACCAAGTCTGGTTCCGTCCCAACGATTCCACCCTGGTGGTTGTGGGAGACACCAGCCTTGCCGAATTGACGCCGAAACTGGAGAAGCTGTTCGCTGGCTGGAAGCCAGGGAAGGTCCCGGCCAAAAACCTTTCCAATGTGAAGCTGGCGGCCGAGCCGACCGTCTACATTCTGGACAAGCCCGGCGCCAGCCAGTCCGTAATCATCGCCGGCCACGTCTCAACGCTGGCCAACACCCCACAGGAGATCGCCACGCAGGCGATGAATGACGACTTTGGCGGAACATTCAGTTCCCGCCTGAACATGAACCTGCGCGAGGACAAGCACTGGGCTTACGGCGCAGGCAGCTTGCTCTGGCCGGCTCGCGCGCAACGGCCGCTAATCATCTTTGCGCCCGTGCAGACCGACAAGACCAAGGAGTCGATAGTGGAAGTGAACAAGGAAATTCAGGGCATCCTGAAAGACCGCCCCGTCACCAAGGAAGAACTCACGCGCATCCAGGCAAACGAAACCCTAAGCCTGCCGGGTTCGCGGGAGACAATCCGTTCCGTCGGAGACTCCATCCTCGATCTAATCCAGTACGGCTGGCCCGAAAATTATTACGACACCCTGGCCGGCAAGATCCGCGCATTGAAGTCGACCGACCTGGACGCTGCCGCAAAGCAGGTAATCCATCCCGAAAGCATGGTGTGGGTGGTGGTCGGTGACCGGGGCAAGATCGAGCAGGGCATCAAGGAGCTAGGAATCGGCAAGATTCGATTTATCGATGCGGATGGGCATCCGATCTAAGCGAAACCTAGCCCAGTCAGGGAGCCCATTTGTTCGCGGCTCTTGCGAAAAACGCCTAGCGACAAAAAAAATCCGTGGTCAGACCGAGCAGGGATCCAAGATAGGGCACCCTTCGTTTCGCGCCGCCGACAACAAAGTCTTGTCAGCGCAAACGAAGATGGGCTCGTCGGTACCCGAAATCGACCTTAACACTAAGTATCCTGCCAGTTGCATAGCGTCGTAGCCCTTAAGGGGATATCCGTCGATCAGCGCCAACGCCACGTCTAAGAGCGATTCCGTAAAGGGTTGTACTACAAACCTGCCCTCCACGTGTTGGCGAAAGGACTCAATCAATACGCCCGCGTCGGATCCAGAGATCTCGCCACACCGTTGCTGCCGCCGGATCGCTGATCTGAACTCGACCTGCGCAAGAGAGAGGATCGCGAATCTATGGCCCCCGTCGCTGGCGGTAAGGCCGACCAAACGCTCCGTGCCGGGTTCGTAAACGTAGAACTTGACTAGAGCACTCGTCTCCAGATAGTAAAGCGCCACCTCTTATCGCCTTTCCCGGAGAATGATGGCCGACAATGGCTCTCCTTTGATGCGGATGGGGTGAAAGTCCAGATCCTTCATCGGATGTCCCAGAACCGCTTGCACCTCTGGCATCAAGCGATTAAGACGGATGCTTGTAACGGGAAACTGAGGGGACTTCGGGTTTGGGACCTTCCCAACGAGGATCAGCCTCTTGTCGATGGCGCTCCGAATGGCCTCTTGCCAGTGAACGTCGGTAGGCTGGAATGTACCTGGCTCAAAGGGCTCACCCGGAAGAATCTCGTCACGGAATTTCTTCAGCGAGACAAAGTTCCAACCCGGCGTTGATTCCGCACGGTTCAGAGCCTGCAGCAGTCTAGCTTGAAGCGAATCCGAACTGGATCTCTTGTCCGCTCCGTAGGAGACTTCAGGTGCCACCATTTTTTGTGTTTCCGGTGCCGGCTCGAACCGAATCTCGATGCGACCGGACTCAGGAGACCAATTCTCAGCGGACGCGTCGCTACGTTTCTTTCGTCCTTTGGCATCCAAGAGTGAAACACGGAGTTGGTACTGCCCAGGAAGGGTGTAGCGGAGTTCGTGCAGGATGTTTCTTAGTGGACTAACCAGTTTTTGAGCAAGTTCAGGCTCTAATTGATCAATTCGGACGTTCACTTTTGCACCTCTAGACAGCGTTAATATAAATGACCGGAGACCTTGAGCCATATTTATATATGCTCAGATGATCCTTTGTCAAGGGAATTCGGCTCTCATGACGTGACCACCCACTCTCTAACTCGACGTACCACTGACGCCGGCGCCTCCACTTCCAGCTCGACTGCACCGTCCCTATACTTCCGCGAATAAATTCGCGCCTTCGCTTCGAGCATGGCCAGCATTTTTCCTTCTTTCTGCGGAATACGCAGATGCGCGCGGCTGACCCGGTCTTCGTCGATCATAGCGTCGATGCGATCAAGAAGTCGGTCCAACCCTGTGCCTTCCACCGCCGAAACATAAACCGTCTTCGCATCGTCTCGTAAACCCTCAGCCACCTCCACATCGAGCAGGTCGACTTTATTCATCACCCGCAAGCGCGGCTTCTTCTCCACTTCCAGTTCTTTCAGCACGATCTCCACTTGCGCGTCCTGCTCCGCCGAAAGCCGGCTGCTCGCATCGGACACATGCAGAATCAGCGACGCCCGCTGCACTTCCTCGAGCGTGGCGCGAAACGCCGACACCAGCGTATGCGGCAGGCTGCGAATGAATCCCACCGTATCTGAGAGGAGCACTCTACGCTTCGAAGGCAGCGTCACGCCGCGAATCGTCGGATCGAGCGTGGCAAACATCTTCGGCGAAGCCAGCACATCGGCCTTCGTCAGCGCATTGAAGAGCGTCGACTTGCCGGCATTGGTGTATCCCACCAGTGCAATTGTCGCCACCGGCGCCGACTCGCGCCGCTGCCGCTGCTGCGCCCGGATGCGCCGCACATTCTCCAGTTGCTGCTCCACGTGCCGGATCCGCCGGTAAATCTTTCGCCGGTCGGTCTCCAGCTGGGTTTCACCGGGACCGCGCGTGCCGATTCCGCCGCCGAGTTGGGACATCTCAATCCCGCGTCCGGCCAGCCGCGGCAGCATGTACTGTAACTGCGCCAGTTCGACCTGCAACTGGCCTTCCCGCGTTCGGGCATGCCGCGCAAAAATGTCGAGGATGAGCTGCGTGCGGTCGATCACCCGCCGGTGGACAATCTTTTGGATATTGCGTTGCTGCGATGGACTGAGATCGTGATCGAACAGAAGAAGGTCGGCATTCACCAAAGCGGCAGCGCCCGCAATCTCTTCCAGCTTGCCCTTGCCAATCAGAGTTGCCGGATCCGGCCGGTCGCGGCGCTGCAAGAGCTCTCCGACAACGCTTGCTCCAGCGCTCCCCGCCAGAGTGCGCAGTTCCACCAGAGACTCGTCGGCATCGAACTCAGGAATTGTAGGCTTGTTTCCGTTCGACTTTGTCGCGGCAGGAAAGCCGGGCTTCCCCGCGCCGGTCGGCGCCGAAGCCGCATCTCGCGCCGCCTGCGCCTGGGCGGTAACCGAGCCCTTCGCCCGCCGCGAACGAACGTCCAGTCCGACCAGAAACGCACGCTCCTGCCTCGGCTGGTCTTGGTCTTGAGCTACTGGCGTCTCAAAGAGCACACGTCCGCTGGCACGCGCACGGCCGCGGGATTTCTTGGAATCAGAACTGCGCAATCAGAAAACGCCTTATCCTTCGGTGCCCGAAGCACTCGCTGCCACGACAGGCGCTGGCGCGGCGCCGACTGCCGCCTTCGTCTCCGAATGCGTCAGGTGCGCCCCATGCGTCACCGGCCGGCCCATCACGATGGTCGAGATGGCATGCTTAAAGATGAGTTGCTCCTGCCCGTTCGCCTCGAGCACGACCGAATACTTGTCGAAGGAGCGGATACGGCCCGTCAACTTCACGCCGCTAAGAAGATAAATCGTGATGCTCATCCTCTCCTTGCGGGCCGTGTTGAGGAAGGAATCCTGAATGTTCTGCGCCGGCTTGTTGCTTTCCATAGCCGATCTCCTTGGCTCTGTAAACTGCGAACACGAACGCCGCCCTCGGGCTCGCGCCTGGAGCAGCCACAACAACAGCAGGTTCCCGCGGACCTTCCTGCCGCCGAGGAACTAGGGGGGACTAATTACTACCCGCCGCGTCTTCTCTTTCGAGTCGACTCGGCGCCTATCAGCTGTTTGTACGATACGGCGTCCCTGCCCGCTTTTCAACAGACGTTTTTGCTGGGCGCAGAGGAATTTTCTTGTCGGACCACGCGGCAGCGAGCTCGCCTTGACACAACCGGTTCAAAATGCAACCATTCCCCCGCCCTAGGAAAACCCAGCGGACCCAAGACTCAGAGTAGTGCACGCTCCGGTGCTCTGGGGATATGACTATCCTGACCATTCCATGTTTTGACATCCAACGCTTGGCGGAGGAACTTTGATGCACAATCTAACTGCCTTTGCAGCCTCATGCTTTGCCGGACTCTGGGTCGCACCCACCCACACCGGAGCTGAAGCCACCCAACTCATTTTGCGCTGGTTCCATTTCATCGCAGGCATCACCTGGATCGGACTACTGTATTTCTTCAACCTGATCAACGTCCCCTTCATGAAGCAGGTGGACGCCGCCGCCAAGCCCAAAATCTTCCAATATCTGACTCTGCCCGCTCTGAACTGGTTCCGCTGGAGCGCCCTCGTCACCGTCTTCGTCGGCTTCTGGTACTGGGCGCAGTTCTACGTAGGCCCCGACGCCCGCCGCGAAGGCACCAGCGCCTTGGGCACAATAGGACTGTTCTGGCTGCTCTGGGTCGCAGTCTGGGCGATCCTGTCCTTCGTAATCAAGAAGGCGCCCAGCGGATACGTTCTGGGGGCGATCACAGCGATCCTCGTCATCGCCGCCGGCTGGCTGTTTGTGAACTACACTCCGGTAGGACGCGACGACAACCACGTGCTCTCCATCGGCGTCGGCGGAGGCATGGGTGTCGTGATGCTTTTCAACGTCTGGGGCATCATCTGGCCGAATCAGAAAAAGATCATCAACGGCACGCTCGCCGGAACTCCCCCGGCAAACGCGGCCGTGCTGGCGCGCCAGGCATTTCTAGCCTCCCGCACGAATTTCTTTCTGTCCGTGCCGCTGCTGTTCTTCATGGCCACGAGCTATCACTATGTGATCTTCGGAAGGTAGCGCTCGGCAAACCGCAAGAAAAAGGAGGCCGGTAAAGGCCTCCTTCTTCCACAAGCATCTAACTCTCGAATTACCTTAGAACGTGAACTTCAAACCAAGCGTCAGGTTACGTGCATTGCTTCCCCATGTCGCCTTGGCATCGTTGAAGTTCGACTTGCTGGGTTCCAGATAGTTTCTCTGGAGTGCCCCCGTAACGCCTAAGGAAAGCACATCGTTCACACTTCCCGTAACATACTGCGGGTGATTAAATGCATTGCGTGCCGCCATAACGATCTCGAGTCTGTAGCGCTCGGTCATGGCGAGTTTCTTGGCTACCGCAATGTCCCAGTTGTTGATCGGCTTAGTCAAGAGCGTGCTGCGACCGCCGTTCGCAAGTGCACCCACACCAGTCTTAATGTACTGGGCAGTGGGATTGGTGGCGAGATACGCGACCACGAAACCGGAACCCAGCGAACCACACGGATTCACGAACTGACACAATGCGGTAACGTCACTTCCGGTTCCTTTCACACCACTGGGATTGACGATTGCTCGGTCACCCGCACCATCGGTATTCAGGTTTGAATCGGTTCCGCTTTGCACGGTACCCCATTGGCCGGATTCCCATGTGAAAATCGGCGCGATTTCATAATTCCCCAGGAGGTTGCGTGCCAGCCAGCTGGAGCTGTGCTTATACCACGGAACCTCGTAAATAGCGGAAATCGTGATTCGCTGCCGATGGTCAAGAACCGAGTTGCTCCTCTCGGCGGGCAGGTTTCGAAAGTCCTGCGGACGGCGGGGAGCGATGATGGTGGAGAAAAAATCAGCCGTACTATTGTCGATGCTATGACTGAACGTGTAAGCGGCCTGAAGCTGTAGACCGTTGGTAAAGCGCCGGTTCAGTTGCGTCTGCAGACCATGATAAGTCGATGCACCCCAGGGCATAAAACCGACAATCTCGGAGAAGAAGCCGCAGTTTTGCGTTGGATCTGCTGAACAGGTTGCGTTGAGATAACGGGGGTCGAAAAAGCCTCCTGCATCAAACTGATCAAGTAAGCCGCCAGGACCATCCAGGGTCGTTGGCAGTGCGTCCAGCGCAGCCTGGCCCGGACTCTGCAAATACGTTGGCAAGAAATTAGTCGGTGTCACAACGTCGATTACATTGAGGCGATTTTGCACGTTCAGGTCTTCGCCCCGCGTACCTACATAACGCACCTCAGCGGTGTAGTTAGACTTGAACACGTGTTGCACGCCCAAGTTCCATGACAACGCCAGTGGATACCTCACCTGATTGGGCAGAAAACTGGACGTATTGGCTCGGGCAGTTGCCTGGTCGAGCACCTGAATACCGCTCGTGCTTTGAAGCGGAATTCCACCGTTGGCCAAGAACGGCTCACTACACGTGGTCGGGCAGTCCACCGTATTACCAATCTGCGGCGGCCGCGACAGCACACCAATGTTGTCATAAAGAACGTCATACCCCATCCCGAAGCCGCCACGGATGGAGGTAGTGCCACTCGATCCCGGCGAATAGGCGAATCCAACCCGAGGCATAAAGTCTTTCTTCGGCGCCTGCGGCGAACCAAAAGTGATCAGCCCGGGAACATCAGAGATGCTGTTCAACTTCTGCTGCGTCCAGCCGAAGGGTGTGCTTGTGTATTCGTACCGCACTCCAAGGTTCAAGCTGAGGTTTGGTCGAACTTTCCAAATATCATTGATATACCCGAAGAGTCCATACTGGTCTCCGGAATAACCGACGGTACCGAAGCTGCGCTCGTTCACTGAGCCGTCTGGCAACCGATCAAACGCGAAACCGTCCAGTTGGGTCCACTCATAATCACCGCGAGACCGCTGGATGAACTTCTGAGGGGAAATGTATTTCCGATATTCCCCACCAAATTTCAGGGTGTGAGTTCCCTTGATCCATGTAACGTTGTCTACGCCCTGGTACAGGTTCTGCTGGGAATACTGTGGCGCATTAGGGTCGGGTCCGATATCGAGCCCCAACTCGTCGAGAGTAATGTTCGGGAATGCATCCAGCGTGGGGAGGAAGCTCAGTTTGGGAACGACATAGTTATAGCCGTGGCGGTTGTAGCCTATGCGCAATTCGTTGGTCACCGACGGCGAGAAGGTGTGATACTCGCTGAGAGTGAAAAGATCGTAAGGCAGAGCCAGCGTAGTGTAGAAGACAGGGAGCGTCACTCCTGTCAATCCAATGTCGGGTTGGGTAAATTTGTCCCAGATGAAGCGTCCCCGGATCTGGTCCTTATCGCTGATGTTGTAGTCGATACCCGCGGTGAGGGACTTTAAGTTCACATAGTTCGGAGCATTCAGGGACAAGTTACCTACTTCTACCTGGGTTCCGCTAGCCGGATCTGGACAGGGGCCTGAACTCGTCCCCACGCAGACCTGACCGCTCGCTGAATTCGCTTGCGCGTACTGCTGCAGGGCTTGAACATTGGCGGTCGAAATGCCCGGAATACTCAACAAGCTGGCGTAACCGGCGGCGGTTGGAGCCAGCAACGTGCCCCCGGGTAGAGCAACCTGTCCAACCGGGTTGTATTCGAAGTTGCCAAAGAAAAACAGCTTGTTCTTGATGATCGGCCCGCCCAACTGCCCGCCAAACCGGTTGTTATCGTACCGCGGATTTTTGGGAGTTTCGCCGGGATTGGTATTATTGACTACTGCGTTGTCGATCGCGTTCAAGTTGCGATTTTGGAAGTACTCATATGCCCGACCGTGGAAGGCGTTCGTGCCGTTGACTACGACAATGTTGAACTGGCCGCCATTCGAGTGTCCGAACTCCGCATTGAACTGATTCTGCAACACCGAGAAGTTGGCAACCGCATCGTTCGGCACGTAAACCGAAGGGCCGGTGACACCCTTGTCGTTATTGTCCACTCCTTCGACCGTGAAATTATTATCGCGTGGACGCTGCCCTCCGACTGCCGGACCCGATCCAGCTCCCAAGCCGCCGCTGCTTCCCACGCCGGACTGTAAAAGCGCCAAGTTCAACACACCGCTGCCGAGCGCGCCACCGGAATTTGCGGTAGGCAGATCCTGTACCTGGATCTGTTCGTAGGTGGATTGAATCTGAGGAGTAGTCGTGTCAAGAATGGGTGCCTCACCAGACACTTCGACAGTCTCAGAGGCCGCCCCAGGCACCAAGGTGAAACGAGCTGTGCCCGTCGTATTCAACTGCACCTCGACTGTCTGAGTTACCGTGCGGAAATTTGGAGCTTTCACGGTTATCCTGTAAGTCCCAATCGGCAGGTTGTCAAAGCGATATTCGCCAATGTTGCTAGTGTGGGCAGTCGTCGTAACATTCGTGCCTGCATTGGTCGCGGTCACTTCGGCATTGGCAACCGCGGCGCCCGTTGAGTCCAGGACCGTTCCCACCAAATTACCGCTGATGGCTTGGCCAAACGCCGCCGTCACGTTCAATCCGAACCAACCAAGGAGCACAACTACGAGGACCAGAAGCCTGAGATTTCGCACGCTATGTTTCATATTCTGATTTCTCCTCAACCCTGTGAACAACTTTGGGACGCCCTATTGAGCCTGGGAGGCGTCTGTAAACGAGTGCGGGTGGACCCGGTCCGCAACGGAAGGGGCACACTCCCTTCACGCCGACGGACACGCCAAACCAGACACTCCTAGCAAACAGCAATCCAAAACTCATCCCTGGCAAACACTTTGTTATGTATTACTTACTGTCCGGTGGTGTCGGATGAATCTGGAAATACATACGAACCGCCATCTAGAAATATGGGATTTGGTATATCTCGCGCGCGCCGAGCCAGCCGACGGGCTCCTTCAGAAGCGTTCCTTGGCGGGGATAAACTGCAAGAAGATGGCCTGGGGCAGCTTGGGTTCTCAGGACGTCAGGGGCGACGTTTGGTTGACACTCGCGTGGTCTGCTCCCCCGGGGCCAGGACTCTGCGCACAATCGGGGTGTTGAGCTTGTACTTGCGGTCGCTGACGCTCCCGGAGTCGTCTTTCACTCGCAGCACGAAAACCGGCAACGTACCTTCCTTGTCGAAATCCTCTCTTGCGACTTTCACCGGCAGAACGCCATTCAGCCCATGCTCGCGGTAGGCAGTCTCGTAGCGATGGCGCTTTACGTTCCATGTAAAAACCCGAACCTGGTCGTAGTCGTAGGGCAGGCCGTCACGCGGTTCGGTCAGGATGCAGAGATACTGGGGGACGCTCATCTTCCCAGTGCTGGCGCCGAAGGAGTTTGCCTCCGTCCCAGCCGCCTTCTCCCTCTTATCTTTTTCTTTTTTTGCTTGCTTATCCTTTGCCTGGACGCCCGCGTCCTCCACCTCGTTCAGAACGAAGAAGGCGACGAAGCGCTGGCCTTCGGCGTATTGCGCAATGTCGAGGGGCACGTCCACGTCGACCATGCGCGACAGCACCCAGCCGGCGCGTCCTTGCGACTCGCGCACCAACCACCAATCTTCGAGAACTGGACCGGCGGGGTTGGCCTTCGATTTTCCCGGCTTTGCGACGGGCGCCGGTGCGGCCGGCAATTCCTTCTCCGCAGTCGCACGCGTCAATAGCGACACCTTTGCGCCCGCTGCCAATTGATACAAGTGTTCGCTCTCGCGGCCGGGCGTGATGTGCAGGTTGGTATCGTTGCGCAGCACACCAGGGGCCTGGATGGGATCGTCCTTATGGTCTTGTGTGAGTTTCTGCAGGCCGTCGTATGTCTTCTGATCTACCAGGTAACGCTGTTCGATCCAGCCCTCGAGCCCCTTCGCAGTACGCACCAAGGCAAAACGTCTATCGCGATCGACGACCTCCACCCGCTCACCGTTCTTGACGATCCCTACTCGGTTGTAAACGGCAGCGACCTGGTCGCGGAGCGAAGCCTGGACCGCGGAGACGTAGGCCACTTCCAGCACACGATGCCCGCGGCGGTTGCAGGCCGCAAGCGACAGAACGCCGGCCAGCGCTACCGCCAATGCGCTGTAGAACAGATGGGAGCGATACAGTCTCACGATGGTCGCGTGATGAACTTCCACTATAGCGCGTTGCGGCGGGAGTTTCGCGGCACGAAGGTTTACATCTGATGGACCCAGGAGACAGTGGCCAGTGATCAGCGGCCAGTAATGGCCTCAACCGATTGGCATCATCGTCATGCCGGGAAATGGCCTCGACTGAGTACTGAGCACTGACCACTGGCCACTGCTTTCCGCTTCGGTTACCATGAAAGAAGAACTTTGCTGCGCTTTTGATCAGAATAATGATGAAAAAAACACTTTGGAAAAATCCCGTGCGGCCGCTGGCAATCTTTTTGCTTACCGCGTCGTTGAGTGCCTTGGCACAGGCGCCGGTCAATCCGGTGCTGCGTCCGCCTAAGGGTGCGCGAGTGGCCATCGTCGTCTTTGAGGACTTGCAATGTCCAGATTGCCGTCGTGCAGCGCCGCTGGTGGAGGAGGCCTCGAAGACTTACAAGATTCCCGTAGTGCGGCACGACTTTCCGCTGCCATTTCATAGCTGGTCGTGGGACGCGGCCATCCTGGCGCGCTACTTTGATACTCACTCGAAGGCCCTGGGAAACGAATTCCGCGATTACATCTTTGCGAACCAGCTTGAGGTGACGCCGCAGAACCTGCGCGGTTACGCCGAAAAGTTCGCGGCCGAGCATAAGGTGGATTTGCCCTTCGTCGTCGATCCTGACGGCAAACTTGCCGCCCTGATCAACGCCGACAAGCAATTGGGCAAAGACATTAATATCCAACACACGCCCACCCTCTACGTGGTCAGCAACAAGCGCAAGGGCAAACCTTTTGTGGAAGTAGTGGACCGCAGCCAGCTGTATGCGCTGATTGATACGATGCTGAAGGAATAGCCGGGAAAGGTCTAAGGTCTAATGTGGGGACAGCCGCCCTCGGCTGTCCACCGGGCGCAGCCCTGCAGCTCTAGGAATCTCAGGCTCTCAGCAAGAGCAAGTCCTAAAAGCAAACCCGCTGAAACAAACGGAAGCCCGAAAGCTGAAGCCCGAAGCCCCCTCAAGCTCGCTGTGTTCCGCCCAACGCCTGTAGCGCCGCCACAATTTTCCCCGACCACTGCGCCACCTCATCTTCGCGCAGCGTGCGCTCGCTGGATTGAAATGTGGATCGCAAGAGAATCGAGTACTTGCCGGCGTCGATCGCGCCCCCACGGAAAATCTCGACTGGCCGGAAATCGCGCAATTCATCCAGCCGCAAATGATTCACCGTTTTCCGCATCTCCTCAAACGATACCGAATCCGCAAAGATGAACGAGAAATCCCGCTCCACCGCTGGATACTTCGGAAGCGTCCTGAACTGCGCCTTGCGCAAACCGCGCTGGTAGAGCTTTTCCAGATCAAGCTCTGCGAGGAACACATCCTGCCGCAGCTTTTGAGCGGCGGCGACATCCGGATGAATCTGGCCAAACTGCGCCAACACAGTTCCCTCGACCAACGCGCGTGCCGCCCGTCCGGGATGAAAATACTCAGCCACCTGCCGGTCAAAAATAAGTTCGCTGGAATCAAATGCCGCAAGCAGATTTTCCACGTCACCTTTAAACGAGCGGAACGCCTCTGCAGCGGCGGCCCGGTCTCCCTTACTCACGTCCAGAACCGCGCCCTGCTGGAACGAGCCCTGCACCGCCGTGAGCGTCGCGCCCAGACAGGCTCGCCGGGGCTCAATCCGTTCTCCGGTTGCTGATAGCTCGTAGACGCGTCCCATTTCAAACAGCCGCACGTCTTCGGTATCGCGGTTGAGGTTCCAGGCCAGCATGTCGAGCATGCCCGGAATCATCGAAGTCCTCATTACCGAGGCCTCTTCGCTCAACGGATTCTCCAGTTCCAGAACTTTCGCGCCCGCCGAGAGAGAAGAAAACTTTTCCGCATCCGCATGCGAGATGAAGGTCAGCGACACTGCCTCGTTGTATCCAAGCGCAAGCGCCCGCTGCCGCAACGTGGCTTCCTTAGCCGCATCGGGCAACTCGATCACTGCTCCGCTGTACGCGGGCAAGGTATTTTCGAACTTGTCGTAACCGTGCAGCCGCGCGATCTCTTCGATCAAATCAATCTCGCGCTCCACGTCCAGCCGCCAGCTGGGGATATGTACGCGGAACTGGGCGTCAGCCTGCCCCTCGGGAATCAGCTCGAACCCCAACTTTTTCAAGATGCGAAAAATCTCTCCCGCATCGACCTTGCCCCCCAAAATCCGCTGCGCCTCGGAGACACGGAGCACGACCGGCGCCTGATCCATTTTCTTTGAGGCCACATCCACGACGTCGCCCACCAACTCACCGCCACCAGATTCAAGAATCAGTTCCGCAACCCGGTCACAAGAGAGCACGGTGGATTCAAAGTCCGCGCCGCGCTCGAAGCGGTGGGAGGCATCAGTGTGCAGCGCGTGCCGCCGCGACGCCTTGCGAATGGTCACGGGATCCCACCACGCCGACTCGATCAGGATGTTGCGCGTCTTCTCGGTGATCATGGTGTCGTAGCCGCCCATCACGCCGGCAAGGCCGACAGGCTTTTTGGCGTCGGCGACGACAAGGTCTTCCGAAGTCAGCTTGCGCTCGACGCCATCGAGTGTCTTGAGCATCTCGCCGTTTCTAGCCTTGCGAACGATGATCTTGCCGCCTTCGAGCAGATCGAGATCGAACACGTGCGTCGGCTTCCCGATCTCCCAGAGAACGTAGTTGGTGGCGTCGACGGCGTTGCTGATCGGCCGCTGGTCAAGTAATTGCAACCGGTGCGCGATTTTCTGTGGCGAGGGTTTGATGCGAGTGCCGCGTATGACCCGCCCCGTAAAACGCGGACACAGTTGCGGCTCCTCCACAGTGATCGGGAAAGGCGCGGACCCGACGGCCACTGTCTCAGTCGTGCTCTGAGTCTGCTTCGAAGCAGCGCCACCAGCCTGTTTTGAAAGGGTGTCACGAGCCTGCTTTGAAAGGGCGCGGCTTCCAGCCGCGCCGTGAGAGCCAGAAGGAGACGCGGCTTTAGCCGCTGAGGTCAGCTTGGGCTCGATCGGCTTAAGCGGCAGATCATAAATGGCCGCAGCCTCGCGCGCGACTCCGTAGTGGTTCATCGCGTCGGGACGGTTGGTGCCGATCTCCATCTCGAAATCAGTGTCCGCGCCGGAGCCGGTGATGCCTTCGACGGCAATGCCGACATTGGTCAAGTCTTCGGCCAAGCGCCGGTCGTCGACGGTCAGATCGACATAGTCGCGAACCCACTGTGGAGAAAGTTTCATGAAAATCAGTTTTCAGCCATCAGCCCCAACCAAATCTGAAGATTCACCGAGGTGCCGCACGCGAGATCCTTCGCTCCGCCTGAAGAACGGTTGCGCTCAGGATGACGCCGTCAATGTATGGCCTAAGATTCCAGCTCGCTCTCGACCTGTTAGCCAACGACCAACGACTACCGACCAACGACTGCTTCACGCAAACTGCTGCAAAAACCTCACGTCCCCCTGAAAGAACAGCTGCAAATCATCCACGCTATATTTCAACAAAGCCAGCCGATCCACGCCCATGCCGAAAGCGAATCCCGAAACCTTCTTCGGGTCGTACCCGTTGTCCTTTACAAACTCAAACACGTTCGGATCGACCATGCCGCAACCCAGCACCTCAATCCATCCCGTCTGCTTGCACGGACGGCATGGATCGGAACCGCGCTTCCCGCTTCCGCCGCAGATGAAGCAGGTCACATACAACTCCGCACTGGGCTCGGTGAAGGGGAAGAATGATGGGCGGAAATGGGTCTTCACCGAAGACCCGAACAGCGCCTTCATCGCGTGATCGAGCGTGCCTTTCAGATCGCCAAACGTGATGTTGGTGTCCACTGCCAGTCCCTCGATCTGATGAAACATGGGCGAGTGACTAGCATCCGGAGGATCGTTGCGATGCACCTGCCCTGGAATCACGATGCGAATCGGCGGCCGCATCTTCTCCATGGTGCGAATCTGCACCGGAGAAGTATGCGTCCGCAGCAGCAGCCGCTCACGCTGCGGCTTCGATTGTTGATTGGCGATGAAGAGCGTGTCCTGCGTGTCACGTGCGGGATGGTTCGGGGGGAAATTCAGGGCCTCGAAATTGTAGTAGTCGGTTTCGACCACCGGACCATCTGCTACGGAATACCCCAGCTTCTGGAACACGGAGACGATCTCGTTCATGGTGCGGATGATGGGATGCTCGGCACCGATCGGGCGGCGGATTCCGGGGAGAGTGATGTCCACAAAGACCGAGGACACACGATCATAGATCTGGGCTCTGTGCCGATAATCACGTTCCGTGCTTTCAATTAGTTCATGAATGCGTACCTTTAGCTCATTGACACGAAACCCGGCCTCGCGCTTTGCCTCTTTGGGCGCACCTTTCAACCACGAGTCGTTAATCTGCGTAAGGATCCCGTTCTTGCGGGCCAGCCAGCGGTCACGAAATGCTTTCAGCTCTGCCTCGTTTTGGATCGACGCAGCCTCGGCGGTACCCGAACGGATGCACTCGCCGGTAGCGTGCTCCAGCGCCGCCGCCGAGTAATCCGTTAATTTGGGAACGGTGTATGCCACGACTAAACCATACGCGTTGTCATCCTGAGCGCGCTCTTTGCGCGAAGGACCTATGCACCTCCGGCGGACTGCACAGTTTCTTCGCTTCGCTCAGAATGACAAGTCGAGTAGAGCGCTTGGCGGCACGGCTAGAAGAGACTGCGGAAAAAATCGTTGCAGAGTCTCTTTGAAAGGTGCGGCTTCAAGCCGCGCCGCTAAGTCCAAAGTATCTTTGCGGCTTTTAGCCGCTGAGGGACTCTGGCCAAATGCAAATTGAGTTTTTCTGCAACCTCTAAAAGCCGTGCCCATCCCGGAACTTCGAAGTTAAATGCTGATAGCTGACGACTGGTTCTACGCTGCCCCGCCGAGTGCACCCTTCGCCTGCTCGGCGAGGCTCTTAAACCCGGCTGGATCTTTGACCGCCACATCGGCAAGGATCTTGCGATCGAGTTCAACGCCCGCCACCTTCAGCCCGTGGATGAACTGGTTGTAGCTCATTCCGTTCAGCTTGGCGGCGGCGCCGATGCGCACGATCCATAGCGAGCGGAACTGCCGCTTGCGCTGCTTGCGTCCGGAGTAGGCGAACTTCAGGCCGCGCTCGACGGCTTCTTTCGCGGAGCGATAGAGCTTGGATTTTGTGAGGAAGTATCCGCTGGCGCGGTCTAATATCTTTTTGCGCTTGGCGCGGCGTTTGGTTCCGCGTTTTACACGAGGCATGGTGTTCTCCTTTTTGCTTTCAATTTAACGGCGGCTGGAGGTAAGGAAGATTCGCCGTGCGGCGATCTCTGGCCTCTTCACACGCCGGAACCTGTGGCCAGTGTTCGGTGGCCAGTGATCAGAAAAACCGGTTGCGATTTTCTGACCACTGATCACTGGCCACTGACCACTGCTTCACTGGTACGGAATCATGCGCAACACTTTCTTGAGATCCCCATCGCTCACCAGAGCGGACGATCCCAGCTTGCGCTTCCGCTTTGTATCCTTCGAGGTCAAGATGTGGCGCAGATGCGAACGCCCGCGCTTCACCTTGCCGGTTGCAGTCTTCTTGAAGCGCTTGGCAGCGCCTTTGTGTGTTTTCAGTTTCGGCATAAGTCCTCAAACGCAGCTGTCAGCTCTCCGCCGTCAGCTTTCAGTAAGCATTGCCAGTTGTTGGATTCGACTCGCGTCTGGCCTACGACGCGGGTTTGGCGACCTGCGCCGCTGGCTGGCTCGGGTTGGGAGCACTATGTGCCGCAGCCTTTTGCCGTTCCTTTTCTCGTTCTTTCTCCGACTTCTTCGGTGCCAGGATCGCGTGCAGTGTGTTGCCTTCCTGCCGCGGACGAAACTCCACAATGCTGTGCGGTTCCACGTCCTTAATCAGCCGCTCCAGAATCTGGCGTCCCAGGCTGGTGCGGGTCATTTCGCGGCCACGGAAAAAGATGGTCGCCTTGACCTTGTCGCCCTCATCCAGGAAGCGCAGTACGTGATTCTTTTTGGTCTCGTAATCGTGGTCGTCCACGTTGATTCGGAATTTGACCTCTTTTACGGTGATCGTTTTTTGATGCTTCTTGGCTTCGCGCTCTTTCTTTTCCTGCTGGTAGAGATACTTCCCGTAGTCCATGATGCGGCACACGGGAGGCTGCGCGGTGGGCGAAATCTCAACCAAGTCCAGATTCTGTTCGCGGGCTTTCTTGAGGGCTTCGTAGGGCGGCATGATGCCAAGCTGCTGCCCGTCGTCATCAATCACGCGGATTTCGCGCGCCCGAATGCGATCGTTGGTGCGGATAAAACGTTTATCGATACAGTCCTCCGTGCTCTAAGCGACTGAGAATAAAGAATTATAGCATGCGCTACGCAGTGGTCCGTTGCCAGTTACGAATCCGCGATTGCATCCTTATGGCGAGAATCAAAAAGAACTGCCCATTCGCCTGGGTTGAAAGGAAAGGCCAAGTTCGCGCCGGAGAAAAAGGCCCGCCGAACGGACACAGAATTCAACGAGGGTTGAAGTTCGGCGGGTTGGGAGAGAGTGTTGGTACTTGACCTTCGGACTCTAGGGGTGGATAGAAATCTGCTCAATACCGTCCGGACAGTAGACAGGACGTTTGGCGTATCTTGGCGCTTTTGCGGCGTACGCTTTCGAGCATAAGAAAGGAGGACTTCAAGCTCACACCATTTCGGAGCCGCAGCAGTCCTAACATAATGTCAGCTTCCCTTCAGTGCTACTACCGCATCTGAGGGACATGCAACCCGTGGCAGCCTTTCCTCAGTTGGAGTTCCGCACTCCCGCCGAACCTATGCCTCCTCCCATCAAGGAACCGACCGAGCCTCCCGAAAATCCGGATGTTCCGCTGCGGGAACCCGATCCCGAAGAGCCGGCGCAGATCTGACCTTTGTTCATCGATAAGCAGGGCCCGTCCCCACTCAAGCCAAAACCGGGCCTTGAATGGGCCACCCGTCCGCAGTACTTTTGTGGTTCGAGCCTGCGCAGGGATTTCCTTGACACGCGAAAGCGGTCACGATATTGTCCGGAGCCATAAGTCCGGGCCCCTGAACGTGGGCACCGTGGTAAGCCGTACGGCCTTTGCTTTCCCCCTTCAGGCTGGCGACTGCCGCGGCCGGCTGAATTCCCACAGGTGAAATGTGCCATGACAACCCCCCGGTCGTTTTCTATTTCTAGCGCCGTTACTTCTCTCTTACTCACCGCCCTGTTGATCCTCGCTTTGTTGAGTCCAACGCTGGCTCGCGCCGGGGTTGGATTTCAGCCGGTCGTGCCGGAAGAACTGAAGATGACGAGCGAACCGCAGGCTGCGGGCGCGCCGGCCATCATCTTGTTCCGACAGGTAGATCGTGACGACAATGGCCGGACCTCGCACGAGGACAACTACTACCGGGTCAAGATTCTGACAGAAGAAGGACGAAAGCAGGCGGATGTCGAGATTCCGTTTTACAAGGGAAACAATGTCGTAGGCGTGCACGCCCGCACCATCCGGCCCGACGGCTCGATTGCGGAGTTCGACGGGAAGGTTTACGAGAAAACGATCGCGAAGGCGCGGGGCTTGAAGTATTCCGCGAAGACTTTCACCCTTCCCGACGTTCAGGTGGACAGCGTCATCGAGTACTACTACACGTTGGACTTGCAAGAATACTCTCTCTACGCCTCGAACTGGATTCTGACTGACGAGTTGTTCACCAAAGTTGCCAGATTTTCACTAAAGCCTTACCGCAGCACCTTCGAGAATCCGTTTCGTCTTCGCTGGACTTGGCAGGGATTGCCGCCAGGCACCGCCCAACCCGCGGAAGGGCCCGACCACATCATTCGCCTGGAAGCTCACAACGTTCCTGCCTTCCAGACTGAGGATTTCATGCCCCCGGAGAACGAGTTGAAGTCACGGGTAGACTTCATTTACTCGGAGGACGATCCGGAATCGGACCCCGCCAAGTTTTGGCAGAAGGTTGGTAAGAAGTGGAACGGCTCCCTGGAAAGCTTTATTGGGAAACGCAAGGCAATGGAAGAGGTTGTGGGTCAGATCGTTTCTCCAAACGACCCGCCCGAAGTGAAATTGCGAAAAATCTATGACCGGGTGCAGGCGATCCGCAATATTTCGTACGAGCTGCGAAAAACCGAGCAGGAGGAAAAGCGGGAGAAAGAGAAACCTCCCGCGAACGTAGAGGAACTTTGGAAGCGCGGCTATGGATACGGAGGGCAGCTGACCTGGCTGTACCTGGCACTAGTGAAGGCCGCTGGATTTGAGGCGTACGGATGCTGGGTTTCGGATCGAAGCAATTACTTCTTCAACCAGAGGATGATGCAGAGCAAAAAACTGGACGCGAACGTCGTCCTGGTCAAGGTAAACGGCAAAGATATGTATTTTGATCCGGGCGCAGCGTTTACACCCTTTGGATTGCTGACCTGGTCGGAGACAGGTGTTGATGGCCTACGGATGGACAAGGATGGGGGAACCTGGATCAAGACCACACTCCCGGCGAGTTCGGAATCTCAGATTCATCGCGAGGCGAAGCTGAAACTGTCTGACACGGGCGACCTGGAAGGGACGCTGAAGGTCACCTACACCGGACTGGAAGCCATGTACCGGAGGTTGGAGCAGCGGAACTCTGATGATGTCACGCGGAAAAAGTTCCTGGAAGATCAGTTGAAGGAACAGGTGCCCGCAGCCGCCGAACTGGAATTGACCAATAAGCCGGACTGGGCTAGCACCGAAACGCCTTTGATTGCAGAACTGAATCTGAAGGTTTCCGGTTGGGCATCGAGCGCGGGAAAGCGCGTCATGCTGCCCGTCGGTTTTTTTACTGCCGGGGAAAAGCGCGTCTTTGAACATGGCAATCGCGTTCACCCGATCTACTTTGAGTATCCGCACCAGAAAGTGGACGACGTGACCGTGGAACTTCCGCAGGGCTGGCAGGTGAGCAGCACTCCTCCTGCGCAAACACAAGACGGACACATTATCGTTTACACCTTGAAGGTGGAGAACGGTAACGGAACAGTGCATGTGGTACGAACGTTAAACTTCGATATTCTGCTGCTTGATCAGAAGTACTATCCCGCGCTGCGGAACTTTTTCCAAGTAGTGAGGATCGGCGATGAAGAACAAATGTTATTGCAGCCCGCTTCTGCAAGCGCTCGCAACTAGGCGGCGAAGCAGCCGGCTCCTTTCCTGGATGATTGCAGGCATCTTGATGGCCACGACGCCGGCTTTTGCCGGCGATGCTCCGCAGTGGATGCACGCCCTGGTGAATGCCCCGCTCCCCACTTACGACGACAAGACGGATGCGGTCTTGCTGTATTCGGAAACCAACGTGAGCGTGGTCTCGACTGACAAGATCAAGACTCAGGTTCGCGAGGCGTACAAGATCCTGCGGCCGAATGGCCGAGATCGCGGGATCGTGCACATATATTTCAATCCCGAGCGCAAGATCAAGAGTCTGCACGGCTGGTGCATTCCCGCACAGGGCAAGGACTACGAGGTCAAGGACAAAGATGCCACCGACGTAGCTTTGAACCACGGCGGGGAACTGGTGGATGACACGAAGTACAGAGTGCTGCAAATCCCCGCAGCCGACCCGGGCAACATCGTTGGCTACGAGTACGAGACCGAGGATCGTCCCTTTTTCCTTCAAACGATCTGGTATTTCCAGGAACTCGATCCGGTGAGGGAAAGCCACTACTCTCTGCAACTTCCCCCTGGTTGGGAGTTCAAAGCCTCCTGGCTGAATTCTTCTGAAACCAAGTCGGTCGAGTCTGGAAACAACCTTTGGAGATGGACTGTTAACGATGTTAAGAGCGTGAGGCAGGAACCCGGCATGCCTCCTCTTATGGGTGTTCTCAGCCAGATGGTGGTTACTTTCTTTCCTGCCGGTGGACGAGTTCCCAATGGGTTCGCCGCATGGGACGACATGGGCAAGTGGTACGCCACGCTAGTCAGAGATCGCATCGCCCCCTCGACGCAGATCAAGGACGAGGTGGCCACTCTAACTGCGGCGAAAAATACTCCTCTGCAAAAGATGCAAGCGCTGGCGAATTTTGTACAGCATGACATCCGTTACGTTGCCATCGAACTCGGGATTGGAAGCTATCAACCCCATGCGGCTGCCGACGTGTTCTCGCACCGGTACGGAGACTGCAAGGACAAGGCCACGTTGATGCGTGTGATGCTGCGCGAGATCGGCGTGGATTCGTACCACGTTGTGATCAATAGCCGGCGTGGCTCCGTTACCGCCGATACGCCCGCGCACAACGGATTCAATCACGTGATTTTGGCAGTGAAGGTGCCGGAAGGGGTCGCCGACGCTTCCCTGATCGCCACCATGCAGCATCCTAAGCTGGGAAGGATTCTGTTTTTTGATCCCACAAATGAATTCATCCCGCTCGGACAGATCCCGGGATATCTGCAGGCGAACTATGGATTGCTGGTCACCTCAGATGGCGGAGAGTTGGTGGAGCTGCCAATGCAGCCCACGTCGATGAACAGCATCTCCCGAACTGGCAAAATGACCCTGGACCCAACCGGCCGAATAAGTGGACAGGTGAACGAAACCCGGCTGGGAGCACGCGCTTCCTCGGAGCGATGGGGTTTGCGAGACGTTGCCAAGGATAGCGACCGCATCAAGCCGATCGAAACGTTGTTGGGCGGTTCGCTGTCAAATTTTCGCATTACCCATGCGACCATCCTTAACCTGACGCATACTGACCTGCCTTTTGGGTTCGACTACTCCTTCGAATCTGAGAATTACGCCAAGAATGCCGGTGGCCTCCTTTTGTTGCGACCGCGGGTGCTGGGAATCAAGGCTGAGGCAATCCTTGAGACGAAGGAACCACGTAAGTTTCCCATTGAGCTTGACGAGCCCACACGCGATACCGATACCTTCGAGATCTCGATTCCGCTGGGCTATGTCGTAGATGATCTGCCGCCCGCAGTGGACTCGGATTACAGCTTTGCCAGTTATCACTCCAAGACGGAAGTCAGCGGAGGCGTGATTCGCTATACGCGCACCTTTGAGGTGAAAGAGTTGAGCGTGCCGGTGAATCGCGCCGAAGAGCTGAAGAAGTTCTACCGCATCATCGCCAGCGACGAGCGCAATACGGTAGTACTGAAATCGCGCAACTAGAAGAGCTCCAGCTTCCAGCTTCAATTACGCGATCGGACCTATCCTCTTGACTCCATTGGCAATATTCAAAGGCGCGGCCTCCAGGCTGGCGCCTTTTGTGTTTTCAGGGGAAATCATGGGACGTGCAGGGAAATTTCAGACTTACAAGCTACGCGGGGAGTGGGTCGAGTTTGGTGTTCATGACCGACGCGGCCGAGCGCGGTTTCCAACAATAGCAAAGAAATGTGAGCCGCTGGCGGGAATCGTGAGTCCTGATTAATAAGGAACATTCCCGCCTTTAATCACTTCTTCACAATGATCCCCAGCTCTTTCAGTTGCTTCTCTCCCACCGGCGTGGGAGCGTCCACCATTAGATCGACGGCACGGGCAGTCTTGGGGAACGGAATCACTTCACGCAGACTCTCAGCGCCTGCCAAAATCATGACGATACGATCAAGGCCGAGCGCGATTCCTCCGTGCGGAGGGGTGCCGTACTCCAGCGCCTCCAGGAAGAAACCGAAGCGGGCCTTCGCTTCTTCCTCGGACATGCCAAGCGCGCGGAAGATGCGGCGCTGCACGTCCTGGCGGTGAATACGGATGGAGCCCGAGCCCAGCTCGGTTCCGTTGAGCACGACATCGTAGGCGAGCGCGCGGACTGCACTCAACGGCGATTGCGGATCATTTACCGATTCGACGCCCTTCTCCAGCAGGCTCATGTCTTCCTCATGCGGCGAAGTGAAGGGATGGTGGGCGGCATTCCACTGCTTCTCGCCTTCGTACCATTCGAACATGGGAAAGTTCGTGACCCACAGGAAGCGGAAGTCTTTCGCGGGATCGCCGCTCTTCTTGAAAAGACCGTGGCGCTCGGCATACTTCTGGGCGAGCGTGATGCGCAGCAGGCCGGCCGACGCGTAGATTGCCAACTCGCTGGGCGTCACCTTGCGGTGGGAGGGAAGCGCAGTCTGCTCGCCGGTCTGCGCCGATCCGGCGACGACGACGAGCAGGTCTCCGGCTTGCGCGCGGGATTTGGCTGCGATTTTAGCCGCGGCATCGGGAAAGTTTTTCTCGATGCGTTTGAAGTCTTCGAATACCTTGGCGCCGCCCTTCGAAATGAAAAGCGGCTTGACGCTGTCGCGTTCGGCACGCGAGAGTTCCCCTACGCTTGGAATCCGAATCGCAACCACGGGCAGATTCTGATTCACCGCAAGCTGCTGCAGATTCTCGGGCGCAAAGCATTCCCGAACATCAGTAAAGGCCGGCAGCCGCAGGTCGGGCTTGTCGATGCCGTAGAGACGAATGGCTTCGTCGTAATCCATGCGCGGGAACGGCGTCTTGATTTCAAGCCCGGCGGCCTTGAAAGCAGCGACCAGAAATCCTTCCACCACTTCCCAGACGCGCTCGGGCTGCGGATAGGACATCTCCAGATCGATCTGCGTGAACTCAGGTTGGCGGTCAGCGCGCAGATCCTCATCGCGGAAGCAGCGCACGATCTGAAAATACTTGTCGAATCCAGAAATCATCAGAATCTGCTTGAACATTTGCGGCGATTGCGGCAGCGCGTAGAACGCGCCCGGCTGCACGCGGCTGGGGACGAGATAGTCGCGTGCGCCCTCAGGCGTGGATCGCGTCATGAATGGGGTTTCGATTTCGAAGAATCCCTGGCCCGAAAGATAGTCGCGAATCGCCTTGGCGACTCTGTGGCGCATCTCGATATTGAACTGCATGACGTCGCGGCGGAGGTCGATGTAGCGATATTTCAGGCGCGTCTCTTCGTTGGTGAGCGCCGTGTCGCTGGGCAGGAATGGCGGCTGCTTCGAGTCGTTGAGAATGCGAATCTCGTCGGCGACCAGTTCGACCTCTCCGGTCGGAATGTTCTTATTAATAGTGTCTGCGTCGCGCAGCTTCACTGTGCCGAGCACAGCGATCACGTATTCGTTACGTAGTACATTGGCCTTGTCGTGGGCAGCGGAATTCAGTTCGCGATTCAGCACGACTTGTGCGACACCGGTGCGGTCGCGCAAATCGATGAAGATGATGCTGCCGAGGTCGCGGCGGCGATTCACCCACCCCATGAGGACGGCCTTTTTACCTGCGTCGGATGGGCGCAGGGCGCCACACATGTGCGTTCGTCGAAGATCACCTAGGAAATCGAGCAAGGGGATTCCTTACAGTGAGAATGCGGCTGGTTTGCCGAATTCTGGATTATAAACGTTCTTTTCCTGGTCGACTCAGGCTGCCAAACACCATTAACCACCAAGGACACGAAGGCGCACGAAGGAAACCCCGAGAATTCATACCTTCGTGTAACTTCGTGCCCTTTGTGGTTAATGAATTTTGCCGGAGTGAGATCACTCACCGGACGACCCACAAAACAGAAAGACTTCAGCCCGACGGCTGAAGCCCGCACCTGCAAAATCGCTGCCCTTCTGCGATGCCTACTTTTCCCTCGTTGCCTTCCCGTCTACCACTGTCGTCCACTTCGCACCGTCGGACGACGTCTCATAGGTGAAGGTGTAAGAGGTTGAGGAAGTCATCTTCATGACGAATCGTCCCTTGACGACGGTGTTGCCCATCTTCTCATCACTGGTCCAGGTCCAGGTATCGCCATCGAACGAACCTTTCGAATCCATGGACTCGCCCCAACTGTTGAACTCGCGGTAAGTGTAGGCCTTGTCATCGGCAGAGTAGCCCATCACTCCCATGCCAGAGCCGTTGCCCATGCTGGCACTCTTGAAGTCCACATGACATACCAGGAAGAAGCCGCCGTCCATCCACTCGCATTTCTCATTCTCGCTCATCTTGCCGCCTGGTCCCATGGGATTCGGCTTGACCTCTCCCTCCAGCGCCCACGAACCCGCCAGTACGTCGAGTTTCTTGTGCTCCGGACCCGGCTTGGGCGGTTCCGTTTGCGCAAGTGCCGCCAGGCCCAGCAACAGCCACACCGCCGAGGTCATGGCTGTTCGCTTCATGGCTGTTCGCTTCATGCCCGCGTCTCCTTGAACGTTACTTGCACCGCCAGTTCCTGTCCGTCGACCACCCGGCGAGGGAGGAATGACCTGCCATTCGGCACTGATATTAGGCGCGCTCCCATATTGAGTCAACGCCCGCTATGGATTAGACGCGTTGCCGGGGCAGGCGTTTATTCCAGAAATATTCAACAGTTGACTGTTGATCGCAAATCCTTGCATCTACCAGTCTCCCCAGTGCGTAGGCGTGGTCTGCTGGAATTTGATCTTCCATTGATCGCCCTGTTTGATCCAAGTAGAACTCCAATGCTGATACCGTGGAGGCGCGCCCTGATCTTCTGCCGGAGGAACCTGCATGACCACGTCGTAGGTTACGATGGCCGCTGCGTCGCCAAGTTCGACTACTTTGACGTTGTATGGCATCACATTCACTCCGCCCGAACCCAATTCGCCGAGGGTCTCCTGGCGGTCATGCAGCTGTCCGTCAAAGCCAACCAGGGAATAGTCGTCCGTCAAGGTCCGCTTGAAATACTCAGCATCGCCCTTCTTGGCTGCAGCGATGAAGCTTTTCTCGGCGGCAACCAGGGCCTGCTGCGTCGGCGTCAGGAGCTTGGGCGGAGTGGTGGTGGTCTGCCCGAACGCGAGCATACCGAGAGAGCCGCACAACAGGACAGCGAAGATGCGATCCAGTTTCATAGGAGCTCCTGTAGTCGATAACCGAAGCCTGCTTCGGACAATCGTGACGCGCAAATCCGCAGATCGTCAATTCTGGCCAATTTGCCGTGGCAGGTCCGCCCGCGGCACCGAGACCTGCTCACCCGTCGCTAGATTCTTCAAGGCGAAAGCGTCGGCTTTCACTTCATTCTCGCCCACAATAAGGATGTACTTCGCCCCCGCTTTCGTCGCAACTTCGAACGACTTCTTGAGACGGAAGCTCTCATCTCCAAGTTCAACCACGAGATCGTGATGACGCAACTCACGGGCGAGGCGGGCTGCCTCTGGGTTCGTGCCGGCGCCCAGGGGCGCGATGTAAACATCAGGCTTGCGCACGACACCCTCGGCCGACTCCTTCAGAGACATTACCAGCCGATCTTCGCCGATGGCGAAGCCAATGCCGGGAGCCGCGGGGCCTCCCAGCGATTCGGAGAGGCCATCGTAGCGTCCACCGCCAAGGATCGCATTCTGCGCTCCGAGTGCACCGTGTGTGAATTCGAATGCGGTGCGTGTGTAGTAATCCAGACCGCGAACCAGCCGGTCGTTCAACGTGAACGGCACGCCCACCGCTTGCACGATTGCCTGTACTTTCTCGAAGTGTTGACGGCACGGCTCGTCGAGAAACTGGCTGATACGGGGAAGTTTCTCGATGATCGGCTGATCCTCCGGAACCTTGCAGTCGAAGACGCGCAGCGGGTTGGTCACGGCGCGGCGCTGGCAATCGACGCACATTCTTCCCACCACCGGCTCAAGCGCTTTCCGAAGAGCCTCGTTGAAGGCGGCGCGATCGTTAGCGCAACCGACTGAATTCAGTTCCAGATCCCAATCCGTGATGCCCAGGCGATCGAGCAGCGTGGCCAGCATCTCGAGGATTTCGGCATCGCGCGCTGGAGACTCGCTTCCCGCCGACGGCGGCCCAATCACCTCGGCGTCGATCTGATAGAACTGGCGATAGCGTCCCTTCTGTGGACGCTCGCGTCGGAACATCGGGCCGATGCAATAAAGCTTGTTCAGTCCGCGATCACCGAGTTTGTGCTCAATGTAGGCTCGGACGATGCCAGCCGTGGCCTCCGGACGAAGGGTCAGTGATTGACCTTTTTCGCTCGCTGCTCGCCCGCGATCCTCCCATGTGTACATTTCTTTGGCGACGATGTCGGTCTCTTCGCCGACGCTGCGGGCAAACAAAGCCGTCTCTTCGAAGATGGGCGTACGAATCTCCTGGAAGTTGTAGGCGCGGAACACATCACGCACTGCGGATTCGACGAAGTTCCACAACGCCGTTTCCGGCGGGAGGAGATCGCGCGTTCCTCGGACAGATTTGATCATGTCAATTTCGAGTCTAGTTTTCGGTTTCCAGATTCAATCTGTCATCCTGAGCGGAGCGAGCTCGAATGAGCTCGCGCAGTCGAAGGATCCCTTGCAGCTGAACCCGCCTCCGGACCACGCAGCGATTTTCATGACGGCCGGCTCGCATCGAAGACCGTGCCAGAATACCCTTCACCGCTGACATCTCCGAGGCGCGGTAGGGATCCTTCGACTGCGTTGCCGCTCGCTTCGCGAGCGGCAACTTCGCTCAGGATGACATATCCCAACTGGCTACTGGCTACTCGGCACTGCCCTTCAAATACTCATTCTTATATCCCAGATAATTCCGCGCGTAGCGCATGATCGTTTCCTGCTCGGCGGCATCCAGCTTCCGTCGAAACTTGCCCGGAGAGCCCATCCACAACGATCCTGGCTCGACCACGACTTTCTCGGGAATCAGGGTACCGGCGGCAATGATCGATCCCGCCCCCACCTTCGCCCCGTTCAGAATAATCGAGCCCATGCCGATCAGGCAGCGGTCTTCGATAGTGCAGCCGTGCAGCGTAACTGTGTGTCCCACGGTAACGTACTCCCCAAGAAAAACGCCGTACTGCTCTTTCATTCCGTGCAACACGCTGTTGTCCTGGATATTCGAATGCGCGCCAATGCGGATCGCGTGCACGTCGCCTCGGACAACCGCGTTCATCCAAACGCTGGCGTGCTCGCCGAGAACGACGTCTCCGATAATTTGTGCGGAGTCGTCGACGTAGCAGGTTGCAGGAATGCTAGGACTGACACCTTTATACGATCGAATCATTCGCAGTATTTGGATCAGGGCCGCCCATGAATTCAGAGGGCGGATCATTTTTGGGTGGCGCAGCGCTTCAAGCGCCGCGGTAAGCGTTGCATCATCAGATCAGGGCTTTAGCCCCAGAGGTCGCTCCGCAACCAGAAAGGAAACCATACCACGTGAGGTCGTCCATTCGTAAGTCGGCATTCCCTGAGCCATCGCAGGGGGATGAATGTCATACCTCAGGGATTCGCCTCGTTTCTTGAGAATACGCCGGATCACGCATCGAAAATGAGCCTCAAGAAGTGCCAAGCTCGACTCCAGTCTCAAAATGAACCCCCTTCCGCGCCAAGTTGTGCTTAGCCGACACAATGTCCAGAAATTTCGACGGCTACCCCTTGACTTCAGATTGAAACCTTGTAATAACTATTCGGTCCATCCGGACGAGTTTGGGGGTGTGTCAGTTTGGCGGAAGTTCGACTTCAAGAGGGAGAATCTCTGGAGAACGCGCTGCGCCGCTTCAAGCGCAAGGTGCAACAGGAAGACATCATTAAGGAGGTCAAGCGTCACTCCTTTTATCTGAAGCCTGGCGAGAAGAAGCGTGTGAAGGCCGCGCTGGCTCGTAAACGCGCACGCAAGAAAACGCGCAAGGAACAGGACTAAGCATTAAGGGTCGCCCCGTCCCGGGGCGGCCCTGCTCAATTTGGCCCCCACCAAAGTGAGCTGCAGCAGGGGATATTTCATACTTATCATTTCAACACCGGCATTGAAGCAGTAAAAGCAGCGCCCATGTGCCGTTCCCGGCGCGTGGAGGGCCGAGTCCAGGGGCAGTTTGAGGGGGAGATGTACACAACCTGTATTTCTCCGTCACCACCGCAGCTACTTCCCCGCGTTGGGAGCGCGGAGAACGGGCTGAAGGAGCCATCCTCAATGGAATTTCAGGACAAGGTACTCAAGTGTATCGACTGCGGCGCCGATTTCGTCTTCACCGCCGGGGAACAGCTGTTCTTTCACGACAAGCAATTCAAGAATGAGCCCAAGCGCTGCAAGGCCTGTAAGTCCAAACGGGTGGCCGTGCTGGGAGCCACTCCGACGCCTCCGGGACAGAATTACCACTACACCAAGGTTGAGACCCGGGCCACCTGCTCGCAGTGCGGCAAGGAAACTACGGTTCCCTTCCGTCCCACACAAGGCCGTCCCGTGTTCTGCCGCGAATGTTTTCAGTCGCGTAGAACCATAGCCACCGCCTGATCAGTCTGGGCGTTAGAGTGTTGCTGGGCGCATCGGTTTCCAGTGCGCCGCAGTTGTGCGGCTGCGCGTGACCACATTGTCCTCAAGGCGTCCGCAATCTTCGAGCATCAGCTAACATAGAGAGCGTGTCTGGCTACTTTGTAGAGAATTTCGGATGTCGCGCCACGCAGGCCGACGGCGCTGCCTTGGAGCGGCAGTTCGAAGAGCGCGGATTGGTGCGCGCTGCAACCGCGCGCGAAGCTGAACTGGTCGTGCTAAACACGTGTACCGTCACCGCAGCCGCCGACCAAGATGCGCGGGCTGCGATCCGGCGCGTCCAGCAACAGAATCCGAAGGCAAAAATCGTGGTCACGGGATGCTACGCGCAACGTGTCCCCGAAGAAATAGCGGCATTGCCCGGCGTGAGCTGTGTGGTCGGCAATTCTCATAAGCACAAACTTGCCGGAATTGTGCTCGACAGCCACGTCGCTCTCAGCGGAACCTTCATCCCACTGGGAACGTTGTCCGCCGAAGCCCGAAGCCCGGAGCCCGAAGCCCGCCTTTTCGTCTCCGACATCTTTGCCCACACCGAGCTGTTGGCCGCACCCGTGTTCGACGCAGCCAATGAGCGCACCCGCCCAAACCTCAAGGTTCAGGACGGATGCGACAATCGCTGTTCATTTTGCGTAATCCCGTACGTCCGTGGTCAGAGCCGTTCGCTGCCGTTGAGCGAAATCATCCGTGAAGTGAACGCGCTAGTCGACGGCGGATATCGCGAAGTCGTGATCAGCGGCATCAACCTGGGCCGCTGGGGACGCGATCTCAATGCAAGACCTGGTTTGCCGCAGCCCGAAGCCCAAAGCCCGAAACCCGCCTTCGAACATCTCATCCGCACGATCCTGCGTGAGACGCGACTCGAAAAGCTGCGCATCTCCTCGGTCGAGCCTATGGACTGGACCGACGAACTGATTGCGCTGGTGACAGAGTCACCGCGGATCGCCAAGCATGCGCACGTGCCGATGCAGTCCGGAAGTGACTCCGTACTGCGGCGCATGCATCGCAAGTACCGCCCCTGGCACTATCGCGAGAAAATCGAGAAGATTCGCACTGCCGTGCCCGCCGCAGCGATCGGAGCGGACGTGATGGTCGGATTCCCCGGCGAAACCGACGCGGAATTCGAGGCCACGCGCCGCATGATCGAAGAGCTCCCATTTACCTACTTGCATGTGTTCACGTATTCCCCGCGTCCCGGAACGCCAGCAGCGTCTATGCGAAATCAGCTGCCGGTGCAGCTGGCGCGGGAGCGCAGCCGCATCCTGCGAGAGTTGGCGGCAGAGAAGAAGCTCGCCTTCATGCGCTCATTTGTCGGTCAGACCATCGAAGCCATCACGCTTCAGCAGTGTGGCGCGGGCGTTGCGCGCACCGAGGCCTTGACGGACAACTACCTGAAGCTGCAACTCGACGGGTGCCTCGAAGCCAACCGCTGGGTGTGCGCGAAGGTCAAGAGTGTCGACACCGGGGCATTGGTTGGGAGCTGTGTGGGCTCGCCTGAATTTGGACCGCGGGCGCGTGGTAGCATTTGATTCGTTGCCACTCTTTTCTTCCCCGCGGCGCTTATGGCCCATTGTCGCCCAATCCCGCATCAAGCCCTGACACTGCTCCTGGCGTTGGCCGGCCTTGGCGCACAAAACCATTTGGCATCCGCTGCGGAACAGTCCCCTTGGCTGGAAATCCACTCGACACACTTTACCGTCATCACCGATGCCGGCGACAAAAAAGGGCGCGAAGTAGCGCTACGTTTCGAACAGATGCGGTCAGTGTTTGCGACTCTGCTGACCAAGGATCGCCTGAACCAGCCCCGACCGCTGACCATCCTCGCCTTCAAGAACGACAAGTTGTACTACCAAGTCGCGCCCTTGCGGCAGGGACAGCCCATCGACGTGCCCGGCTTTCTGATTCCTGGTAAAGACCAGGATTTCATCGTGCTGAATCTGTTCGAAGAGGAGCCTTGGCGAGCCGTCGCCCACGATTTCGCGCACTTGCTGCTGAATTCCAACTACCCGCCGGCGCAAGGCTGGTTCGACGAAGGCCTCGCCGAATATTTCAGCTCGATCCATGTGGATAACAAGCAAGTGGAAATTGGTGGCGATCCGGAACTTCGCGCTTCGGTCGCACAGGATCTATTACAAAACCAGCGCGAAACCCATCCACCAAAGTCGCTGACCGAGTTGCTGGGTGCGCAAGTCTGGCTGTCCATACCGGACCTGTTCACCATGAAGCACGAAGGCGTGATCAACGCAGAAGGCACGCACCACACACTCTTCTATGCAGAGTCATGGATGGTGATGCACTACCTGCTGAATCAACAGAAGCTGGCGGAAACTGGCGCGTATTTCGAATTAGTGTTGAACCAGCACGTCCCGGTCGACGAGGCCATTCAGAAGGCGTATGGCATGACAGCGGCGCAGTTCGAGCAGGCGGTCAAGGACTACTTCCACTCCCAGACGGCCCTGGCAATGGCACTCGACAACGCCAGGCAAAAGAACGCTCAACCCAACCTTACTAACCCGGCGCAGGTGTATCACTTCCCTGCTCCGCTTGGACCCGATGACCTTGCCATCAATTCGAAACCGCTGCCAGAGGCTAATGAGCGCGCGATTTATGCGGAAGTTCAGGTCCGTATCCCCGAACGGCGTGAGTACGGGCTGAAGGAACTGGAAGGGTTGGCCACGGCGCCGTCGAGCCCCGGCCCAGCCGCGAAGAAATCGGCGGAAAAAGATTCCGATGAATCGGCCGACGAGAAGCTCAACCCAGGCGCTGCCGGCAATGCGATCGCGCATCGCGTGCTCGCATGGGATCACATCGAGCACGGCGAATTCGATGAAGCTCTCGCGGAACTAAGCGATGCCGCGACCCTCAATCAGCGCGACCTGTGGATTCGCTATTACCTTTCGGTGCTCAAGTACCGTATGGCGGAGACTAAGCACGGCGAGATTCAGGGCCTCGCCAACATGATGCAGGATCTGCGGGCCGTGCTCGAGTGGTATCCCGAGTTTGCGGATGCTTATGATCTGATGGCGGTGGCCCGGATGGAGGGCGGCGGCCTCAGCGCCGCGATGCAGGCCGAGCGGGCCGCGATGCAGCTGAATCCGCGCGATGAGCGCTACATCTACCACCTGGCGCAGATCTACATCGCCGACAAGAAGTGGGAAGCGGCGAAGACCTTGCTGGAGCGCCTCAAGGCCAGCGGCAACGCGCAACTCGCAGCCCAAGCCCGCGAGCAGTTGGATCAGGTCGCCAGCCAGCGGAAGTACGGCATCGCGATGGCATCGGGGACAACCCCGCCGAAGCTAAAACCTCAGAAGTCTCCCTTCGACGTACTGGAGGAGGAAGCGGCGAAGCGCGCGGCTGCAGCGCAGGGAACGGAGAGCGGTGGCCCCGCAGACAAGCGCGCACCCAAGTTCATCAAGGGCCGATTGGTGCGGGTGGATTGTTCTCAAGCTCCGGCCGCGGTGGTCACAATAGCTTCCGAAGGAACCGTGCTGAAGCTGCGCGCGCCGGATTACAAATCGCTGCTGCTGATCGGGGCCAGCGATTTCTCCTGCGACTGGCGCGACCGCGCCGTGACGGTGAACTACAAACCCGGCGGCGTATCCGATGGAGACCTGGTTTCTCTGGAAGTACGGTGAGGGTAGAAGTCAGAAGATCGAATCCTGAGGTCTCCTGCAACTGATTTTCCACAAGGAGTCCTGAAACGCAATGAGACCAAAACGCGGTTCCGTCCTTCTACTTGCCCTCTCGATAGTAACGCTCTCTCGGGCTCAGGAGTTAAGAGAATGGACCGATTCGTATGTAAAGGGCCTCGCTCCCACAAAACACTTCAGTGGGACCATCGTGGCCGAGCGGAACGGTCAAGTGCTTGTCGCGAAGAGTTATGGTGCCGCAGTCGAGGAATGGCAGATCCCCAACTCTCTCGAAACAAGATTCGAGATCGCATCGTTAAGTAAGCAATTCACCGCAGGTGCGATCCTGCAGCTAGCAGACAGCGGTAAATTGAATGTCGAGGATCCTGTCAGCAAGTACTACCCGGAAAGTCCTCCAGGCTGGAAGGGCATGACGATCCATCACCTTTTGACGCACACCTCGGGACTCCCCGAGGACGAATGGGAAAACTTCTACAAGGGTAAATGCACTCTCTACACAACCGATGAACAGGTTAAGACGTTTCGCGATCGTCCCCTGACCTTCCCGCCAGGGACTTCATGGAAATACCGGAACACTGAGTACTACCTACTCGCCTTCATCATCGAGAAACTTTCCGGAGAGTCATACGCGGCATATTTAGCGCACCATATTTTCGAGCCCTTGAAGATGGCTCATTCGGGGTTTGCAACGATGGCAACCATCGTGCCACAAATGGCCGAGGGATATACACGTGAGGGCAGCACTCTGCGCCGTCGCGAATATTTTGACCGCAGTATGGAGACTGGTGCCGGAGGAATCTATGCGAACGCAGAAGATCTGCTCCGCTGGAACAAGGCTCTGGATTCACCGGGTTTATTAAGCCGGCATGCACTTGAGTTAATGTTCACAGCACACCCACCTGGCAACTACGGCTATGGCTGGTTCGTTGAAACGTCACCACGGCGAAAAATCTATCACGAAGGTGGCGATCCCGGATTCGCGGCCTTCGAGGCCCGCTATCCAGACCAGCACACCGTCATTATTGTGCTTGCCAACGAGGACGATTCTCCGGTCAGAGATATCGCGGACGCAATGGCAAAACATCTGTTTGACGATTAGGGTTTGACGCTAGGTCGGAAGGCAGTTTCGCCAGCAACAAAAAGCCCTCCCGCCGGGGGCTGGGAGGGTTGATCTAGCTTGATTTGGAAGTTAAGCGCGCATGACGTTGGCCGCCTGGAAGCCTTTGGGGCCTTTGAGCAGATCAAACTCCACGGTCTCGCCCTCATTGAGCGTGCGGTAGCCGTTCTCCTGAATCGCAGAGAAATGTACGAAAACATCTTCCCCGGTGGAGCGCTGGATGAATCCATATCCTTTCGCCCCGTTGAACCACTTGACTGTTCCTTTCTCTCTCACTGGAAATACTCCTTTCACAATCGCGAAGAATTGTTCTCCGGAATCCCCGATCGCGCCCCAATCGAGCGAAGCCCCCCTCAAGAAAACCGGTAGAACTCGGTTGCGTCGCCATGCGCGGAAGAAGTGACTCCAAAAGAAAAGACTCCTCAGTTCTCCACCACGTTACGAATCCGCGGCGCGAACTTCGGAGCCCGACAATTTGGCGCTTTTTCTACCACCCACCACAAACGTCAACCTAACTGCAACCAATACCGGACGGCCGTCCGATAATGAGCACCGAGATAATAAGCAGTATTAAATCGATTCGCAAGAAAAATTAGAGAAATGAAGCAAAAGTAACCCGCGAGCGATGTTTATGATTTTAACAACGATAAAGAAATAACACGGCGTAACCACCTCTGGAATCAATAGCTTACGCATAGTCGAGGCAAATCGCCCTCCTCTGATAGGATTTCGAGCGACCTCGTGACCAACCCTTCCACCCCTGCGAGCCGGCAACCTGCGGCCACTCTAGTGCCACCGCCACCCCCGCGTCGCAGACGCTCCGGGCTCGTTCTTTCTACCGCCAAGTACCTGATGCGGACCGAGGTACACACCTTCGCCTTCTCGGTCGCAGCGAACGCGATCCTTTCTTTCTTTCCGTTTGTCATGTTGATGATGCTGCTGATCCGCCGCGTGTTCCACTCGCGCGTCATGTATGAGGTCGTGGTGCAACTGCTGCGCGATTACCTTCCCGCCGGTCAGGATTTTGTCATCCGTAACCTGACGGCGATGGTGAACGCCCGCCAACGCGTGCAGGTCGTCTCCCTGATCATTCTGCTGGTGACTTCGACGGGAGTGTTTCTGCCCCTGGAAGTGGCGCTCAACCGCATCTGGCACTTTCCCAACAACCGCTCGTACCTGGGGAACCAGTTGATTTCGCTGGGACTGGCGTTCGCATGCGGGGTGCTGGCCCTGCTTTCGATTGCGATGACCGCAGGGGTGGTTGCGCCCTTCGAGTTCCTGCTGCGCGGCCACGCCATGGGATTCATTCGCCTCATCGGATTTCTCGTGATGAAAGTCACCGCTATCGTGGCCAGCATCGCAATCTTCTTCCTGATTTACTGGCTGCTCCCCAACGGAAAAGTTCCCGCCCGCGCCGTGTTGCCCGCCGCCATCATCATGGGCTTGCTGTCAGAAGCCTTGAAGTATGCCTACATCCTGGCGCTGCCCTGGCTCAATTTTCAGGAGGTTTACGGCCCCTTCGCTCTGTCGGTGAGCATGATGTTCTGGGCCTTCCTGTCGGGTCTCTTGTTGCTAGCGGGCGCGAATCTGTCGGCGGAAGAGCATGTCCGACGGACACTCTAATCACGCCCGAGTTGCATTGCCGAATATCCGCATTGTTGACGATCGACCGCGCTGTTTTCAGGCAACATTAATATTCAGGAGAGAACCCGATCTCTGGAGGAAAATCATGGCCAATACAAAAAACTTCCTCAACGTTTCTATCTGGGCACTCCTTGCGTGCGCATTTGCTGTGTCCACTGCATTTGCGCAGGAAGTGCCGAGCGACTACCAGCAGGTGTTGAAGGCAACAGGAAAATCAGGTGACGACAAGGTCGACGTTCTGAAAGTGAATGTTCCCCGCAACGACCTGCATGTGAGCATCGCCGGATATTCTGTGCCGACACCTTTCGGCTTCGGTGGCTGGTTCGCCCTGACCAAGGGAGACGGCGGGGAAGACGTCATGATGGGCGATCTCGTCCTCACGCAGGATGAAGTGAACCCCGCAATGTCCGCACTGCTTGATCATGGACTGGACGTGACCGCACTCCACAATCATTTCTTCTGGGAAGAACCTCGGGTCTTTTTCATGCATATCCATGGACATGGCAAAGCTGCCACGTTAGCAGAGGACATCAAGCCCGCCCTCGATCTGATCGGCCATGTCAAGCCGGCCGAGTCCTCCACTCAGTCAAGCGCCGCGCCCCCAAACAAGGTTCGTTGGACGCCGAGCGAATCGCGAAAATTGTGGGCCACCAGGGCGAGCAAACTGGCGCGGTGTACAAAATCACCGTTGGCCGTGATGACCTCTCGGTGAAAGAGATGGGAGCAACGATCAATGCCCGCATGGGCCTCAACACCTGGGCGGCTTTTGTAGGCATAAGTGAAGACGCAGCCGTCGCGGGCGACGTCGCCATGCTCGAAAGCGAGGTCAACCCGACGCTCAAGGCTGTGCGCGCACACGGTCTCGAGGTGGTGGCCATTCATCACCACATGATCAATTCGAGGCCGGTCGCCATCTTCCTGCA
>QIAM01000083.1 GCA_003225555.1 Acidobacteriota bacterium
GCGATGAACGAACCAGGCAAAAGCAAAACCAACAACAACAAAACCGCAACCAAGGGAAAATCAAAATCCAAAAGTTTCCCCTTGACCCGCACCAGCCGTCTCATCGAAGGCGGAGGGAAGGATCTCCCGCGTATTTTGCAGCCGCCCATTGACACCTTCGAAATACCTCATCTCCTCAGTGGTTATAAAATCAAAGGGAACGGTTCGCGAAGGAAAAGCATTTGCCTGACAAACCCCAAACTCCCGACGAGAAACTGCAGCACGAATTCAACCGCTGGGCCGCCGAAGGCGAAGGCGAGAAGATGGAGCGCCATCATCTCGACATCACCGAGAAGACAGTCCGCCTGATGAATCTTCGTCCCGGCGAACGTGTCCTCGACCTGGGCTGCGGCTCGGGATGGGCGACGCGGCTGCTGGCGCGACTCGTGGGAGACGGACCGGAAGGTTTCGGCCAGGTCGTCGGCGTCGACGTTTCCGACGAAATGGTCCGCCAGGCCCGCCAGGCCTCGAAGGATTTCGAAAACATTCTGTACGTCTGGGGATCGGCGCAGCAGATTCCCTGGGAAGAGAACTTCTTCGACAAAGTGCTGTCGGTCGAATCGTTCTACTACTATCCCGACCAGGATCGCGCTCTTATGGAGTTGTTTCGTGTGATGGCGCCACGGGGCAGGCTGTTCATCCTCATCAACCTCTACAAGGACAACCAGTATTCGCTGCAGTGGGTGGACAAACTGAAAGTTCCAGTGCACGTACGGTCTGCCGCCGAATACGTCGAGTTGTTGAAAAAACACGCCTTCGAGAATGCGGAAGCGCGCCGCATCCCCGACGATACCCCGACCCCTGATGACTACAAGACGAAGTCATTCAATAGCCTGGACGATCTGCGAGCCTTTAAGCGCGAGGGAGCGTTGCTGCTGATGGCCACGAAGCCAGACCTGCGGACCCCGGCTCCGGGATACACCATTTACTAAGCGCACAGGCAACAATGTACATACCTTATTAGCTTAAAGCTTATTTTGCGACTAGAGCCGATTCTGGCCCTTCAGAATCGCAGGGTGACCTCTGTTGTGGGTCGTCCAGCGAGGCTCGCCTCCCTACACGGCCACGCCATGGGCCCTAGCGCGCATCCTACGGGTCGATCCCAACGCCTCTGGCTCGATGCGAAGGGCGGATTGAAATCAATAACTTATGGCTAAGTTGCTGATTCCAAACGCAAGGCTTTCTCTAACTCTATGATTCTGCATGAGGCGAGACGACGCGCTCCGGCCTCAGCGGCTGAGGCTGCGATCATTTTAGATCTCGCTGTCGTCATCATCGTCCTTATCGCGGTCCCGATGGTTCAGGTCCTTGACCGGACTCAGAGCGCGGCCATCCTGCGCGTGACGAACTTCAATCCTGCCATTCACATTCTTCAGTTCGATCCGCGTGCCTCCACCGGCCAGTTGGCCGCGCAGGTCGTGTCCCACGAAGCGATGATTGTTAACATGCAGGCCGAAGTCGTTATCAATCCCGCCTGAGACCGTACTGGCGTCAATTTCGGCTTTCGAGTCCGAGGGAATTGTCACCTCGACCGACCCGTTTACCGAATTCAGTTCCACCGGCGATCCCGCAAGCTGGTCAAACCGGGCATCTAATCGGCCGTTGATGGTGGATAAGTGCGCGCGTCCAGCGAGGTTGTGCGCCTCCAACCGTCCGTTGATGCACGAAGCACGAACTTCTCCCGTCACACCCGTCACATCGAGTGACCCATTGATCAGCTTGATTTCATCCAACCGCGCCCCGCGAGGGACGGTGAGCGTGTACTCAACGCTGGCCGGGTTGTTGTGCGATCCCCAGTTCCACGTCTGATCGTGGCTGGGATAGCGGGTGCGAATGGACACGTACTCCTTGCCCGAGTCGATCTCAATCTTGGCCTCTTCGAGCCGCTCCTTGGTGTCGGCGCTCTTGATGGCGTCGACTTTCACTTCGTTCCGCTCCCAGCTGGAGATGTGTACCGGCCCGTTAATGTTGTCGAGTTCGATGCGTCCGTCCGGTGTAAGCACGTAGGTCTGATGGAACTCTTCGGTCAGCGCTCCACGATGTTCGGAAGCGTGTGCCCCCAAAGCGAGAACGAACAGTGCGCAGATGGTCCCGAGAATTGCGCCCAACCAGGTGGCAAAATCACGTCGGCGGTTCATGACTTCCTCCGTTTCAAGGCTTTAGACGAATCCACCCGGGTTTAGTGAGGGCCGAATAATGTGTTGGTTCTTAATTCCCACACTCTGTGTCCGTTCCCGTTCTCACACTCCTGGATACGCACATTACCTCGGTGATGTTCCTTCGAAAACGGGCATGAAGCACAATCTCTTCAACGACTTAAGTGGGGTTTATCTTGTTCTGCATAAAGGGAAAGACCGGAGCTCGCCGTGGGCGGAGCAGTGCTGTGCCGGCGTCCACCGCCTTATTTCTGCTTGTCCTGTTCGCGCCGGCTCAGACGGGCGCGCAATCCTCGGACTCAGAACGCCCCGTTCCCATCCTCAGCGGCAATGCTGGCTACTTCACCAACGTCGCCGGAGGGCAGAACGAGCTTAATGTTCAGTTCAATCCTGTTCTGCTTGTGCCTTTGGGCGACCGCTGGCTGGTGGAAACGCGTGGTGAGTTTGAGGGCAAGTTCCAGCGTCCGCCCGGCGGAGGGCCCTACGGTGGTCCGGTCGGCAAGCACCTCGATTACGCCCAGGTCGACTACATCGTCAATCCTTACGTAACGCTTACGGCGGGACGATTTCTCACGCCGTTTGGAATCTTCAACGAGCGCCTTTATCCCATCTGGATTCGTGCTCTGCAGCCGGATCCTTTGATTCTCCCGATAGGTACCGCATCGAGCGACGGTGTGATGTTCCGCGGAGGATTTGCGGTGAACGCCAGAGCGAACATGAACTATGCCGCCTATTTGTCAGCGACGGCGATTGGAGTCGGTGGAGTGGAATCAGAACGCCATGCCGGCGGACGCCTCGGTTTTTTCTTTCCCGGGCCGCGGCTGGAAATTGGCGGTTCCTTTCAGAAGGAGCTGCAGGGAGACCGCAAGAACGGGTTTGGATTCCATCTGGGCTGGCAACCACCCAAGGTTCCACTCAACCTACGCTTGGAATACGCCCGGTCGATTCAAGGTAGCGGTTACTGGATTGAGGGCGCGTACCGCCTGAGCCAGGTTTCGTTCTGGCAGAAGGCGATGCGTCGGACGGAAGTTGTAGCCCGCGGTCAGCAGTTCTTTCACGGCGCCATCGATCCGGATGAGGCCGCGGAATATAACGTGCCTCTAGCGAATACTCGCGAAGGCGATTTCGGGATCAACTACTTCCTGCGGGATGGCTTGAAGGGGACGGCCAGCTATGGCCGCCAATTCAGCTCCGAGGGCAACTTCAATCTCTGGAGCTTTGGCATCGCATACCGGTTCCTGCTTCCTTTGGGACGATCGGGGGTGCGATGAATCCGAGCCCAAGAGTCGCCAGAATTCGAATCGCCGTCGTGCTTTGCGTACTCGTGCTCAGCGCCGGGGTTCATGCCGGGGCCCGGACGCCGAAGAAGGATCCTGCAACGACGGTTGCTCCAGTCGTGCCTGCCGCCGATGCCGACACCATGCGTCTCGACGGCGAGCAGCGCTTTCGCGCCAACTGCGGACGCTGCCACGCCGCACCGCAGAAGTTTCCGCCGCGCGTCATGGCGACGGTCGTGCGCCACATGCGAGTGCGCGCCACCATCACCGACCAGGACATGCGCCTGATCCTCTTCTACATGACCCAGTAACTCAGCAGATGCCGACCATGGGGAATCTCCAATTCTGTCGTAAGGTTGTGCTGATCGGAGCTGCGAGCCTGTTGGTGGCGCGCGCTGGCGCTCAGGTGCATGTGATCGAGTTGGTCGCGGACAGTGATAGCCGCTACAAGGTTGCCGGCCAGCACCATCCTGAAATCACGGTGAAGGCTGGTGAGCCTCTAGTTCTGCGGGTCACTGCTCGCCGAGGAAAATCATGGAATCGGGATGGATCGATCCACGGCTTTACCCTGCTGCGAGCCAAGGATCGCTCCAAAGTTGAAGGTTGGAGCCTGCTGTTCAAGCCGGGCACGCAGGAGTTCCAGCTGACCGCTCCCGCCGAACCCGGCGACTATGAGGTCGTATGCACCGTGATTTGCAGTGAGGATCACGAAGGCATGCACATGAAGTTCACGGTGCTGCCCTGAGAAAGAATGGAGTTGCTATGAATCGAATTGCGATTTGGTTCGCGGCTGGGATGCTGGCCTTGGTAATCTTTGCCCACGGCCAGGAGAAATCGGCACGCGTCTTCCGCGGGGAGATCTCCGACAGCCAGTGCGCCTTGAACGTACACTCGCTCACCCGTTCTCATCAGGAGATGCTGAAGTCCAAGTCCATGGGCGGGACGGCGGCCAACTGCTCGGTTTACTGCATCGAGCATCTCGGGGGCGAATTGGTGATTTCGTCAGGGAAAGACGTATTCAAGCTCGATCGCCCCGACTTGGTCCATGGATTCGAAGGTCAGAAAGTGAAGCTCACAGGCGTTCTGGACAGCAAGCTGAGCCGCATCCACGTGCTCAAGATTGAACTGGAAACGCAGTAGCTATCCGGCTGAAAAACAGCGCGTTGCTATTCTGAGCGCGCCTTGCCATTCTGAGCGAAGCGAAGAACCTATGCATTCTGTCGGTGACGAGAAAATGCATGGGTCCCCTTCGGCAAGCTCAGGGCAGGCTTTCGCTTTGCTTAGGATGACAAAAGCTTGGTAGATCACGACAAGCTCGCACCACTCTTTTTCCCCCGCGCTTCCGTTACCAGGTACACGGCAAGAATCGTGATCTCCGGCTCGATCGGATGCCGGTAACGCGGATTCGGAAATACCACGTAGTAAATTGCCGTGTACGACACGATCAGCCAGAAGAACAGCCGAGCCCCCGGCCTGCGCTGTCGCAACGCCCGTCCCAAACCCCAAAACATCAGTACGGAAGACGCGAGGAACAGCGAGTTCTTCAGTTGTGCCGACCACCAGTTTTGCGCAGGCCGCGGCGCTCCCGCCCAGAAGTAGACAAACCGCTTCAAGCACAGGGCCAAAAAGCGCCCATAGTCCGCCCGGATGTAGTCCAGCGCCTGCTGCTTTCGCATGGCGATGTACGTCAATTCGCCCATACTCTGGTACTGCCGCATGGCATACACGTCTTGCGTGGGGTGCAGATATTCCATCCAGGTGCCATCGGCTCCTTCGCCATTTCCCAGCCGCAGTTCAGCGCCAAAATTATCTCGAATGAAGATGAGCTTGCCGAAGACCTGATAATTCCGCACCAGCCACGGCGTGATGCACGCGGAGAATACGACCGAAGCCAGCACTACTCCTGCCAGCGATGGTTTGTGCCGCTTCGCCCGGTGATACCAGGCCCACAACCCCGAGGCCGGCAAAGACGAGAGCAGCGAGGTGCTGGTCAGCGCTGCAAGTCCCCACAGCAGGCCGAATTCGACCCAGGGCATCAGGCGGTCACGATCCTCCAGCGTCAGGGTCATCCAGAAGATTACGGCAACGAGCAAGGCGGACAGACTCGTCTCCCATACCCACTTCGTGCACCAGAACATCACGTAAGGAAGTAGTGCCCAGGTCCAGGCTGCTCCGACTGCGACTTTTTCTGAGAAGACGCGCCGCCCCGTGAGAAAAATCGGAATGCAGGTCAGCGCCGAGAACACACTGTTGATCGTCAGCAGCACGAACGCCGATGCCTTCGAATAAATTCCGAACACGTTGAACACGCCCGCAACCAGGTACGGATAAAGCGGCGGTTCCCATGCCGTGGGTCCGGTCGGCGGACCGAAAGGATTGCTGAACCCCCGCCCCGACGCCAGCGCGGCCCCGATTCGGCCCATCTCCCAGCCGAAACCGAAGTTATTGTCGGCGCTCTTGAACTTGTAGGTGTGTCCGATGATGATCCAGCCCACGCGCAGAAAGAGTGCGATGACGACCAGCCAGAACGTCGAAGTCCGGATTCGAGCCCAAGTGTCGAGTAGACGGCCAGACGCATGCTCACCGCCCAAAGCCGCCGCGGATCGAGATTCCATGGATGGTTCTATTTGTAGCTCACGGAAGATGCGCGAGCAACTTGGCGGATGCGAGAGCAGCCGGGCGTTGCCCGGCCGGACAGCCGGGGGCGGCTGTCCCCACATGGTTCTGGTTCTACAGTCCTTTTTTGTGACGGTTCATCACACTTGCAAACGCCTTGTGGTCTGACTCCCCGAACAAAACAAACCGTACCAGCGTCACTGAACTCTGCGGATTCTCCCAGTCGTATTTGCGCACCGCCCCAATCATCGTCTCCGCGCACTGTTCGACAGGGAACGCCGCAACCCCAGTCGCCAAAGCAGGGAAGGCGACACTCTGCAGCTTGAGTTCTTCGGCCCGCCGCAAGCTGTTCTTCGTGGCCTCGCGAATGATCGCCGCGCTCGACAGCGAACCCTTGCGCTTGGGCACGAGGGCATCCTCTGGGCGATATCCCATTGCGGCGGCGTGGATCACATATTTGTTCGGCAGTCGTCCTGCCCCCGTGACCGCGGCTTCGCCAAGCTTGATCGGTCCCTTGGCCTGACCTTCGCGGTCAATCTCGGCGCCGCCACGGCTCAAGATCGCCCCTGCCACGCCTGAGCCCAGAATCAACTCGGTATTGGCGGCGTTGACGATGGCGTCGATGTCGGGTTGTTGCGTGACGTCGCCTTGAACGATTTCGATCTTCATGGGTGACAGCGTCGCGAACAATTAAACGGAAACTGTTTCTGTTCGTCTAAGTTGTGACCGTGCTGCGCACGTCCCGCCGTTCTCTGTCTCGGAATTGTACCGTCTGATAGGTGGACCGCTTATGCTGCGCAAATCCCTGCTGATCTGCGCCTTCGTTTTGCTGGTGTCCGTACTGGCCGTTTGCCTTGATCCTGCGGTCTTCCGCGGCAATCCACAGCACACTGGCATTTACGATGCACCCGGAATTGCGCAGTTTAGCCGAGTCAAGTGGAAGTTTCACACCGGCGGCTACGTGATCTCGTCGCCCGCTGTGGCGAACCGAACGCTCTACGTCGGCAGCAGTGACGGCAATCTCTACGCCGTCGCGTTGGACTCGGGAACACAGAAATGGAAGTTTGCTGCGAAGAGCCGCGTAGCTTCATCGCCAACCGTGTCGGATGGACTTGTCTACTTCAACGCGTACGACGGCAATTTTTATGCCGTCGACGCCAAGACAGGCCAGCTAAAATGGAAATTCCAGACGGGAGGCGAACGGAGATTCGCCGCGAAGCACTTGCACGGTTCTCAGCCGGTAGCCGAAATCATGCCCGACCCGTTCGACTTTTTCCTTTCCTCACCTGCCGTCTGGAATGGCGCCGTGTTTTTTGGCAGCGGAGATGGCAGCATCTACTCCCTGAACGCGACCTCAGGCGCATTGAACTGGAAGTTCAAGACCGGAGACGTGGTTCATGCCTCGCCGGCAATAGCGGATGGCGCTGTTTTCGTCGGAAGTTGGGACAGCTACTTTTATGCGATCGATGCTGCCACCGGAAAAGAAAAATGGCGCTTCAAGACCGGTGATGATCCCGACATTCACAACCAGGTCGGCATTCAATCATCGGCGGCGGTGGCTGACGGCATGGTCTACTTCGGTTGCCGCGATTCGAACTTCTACGCTCTGGACGCGGTTACCGGGCAGAAGAGGTGGTCGTTCCCAAATCACGGATCGTGGGTGATCAGTTCTCCCGCGGTGTACGCAGGCAAGGTGTACTTCGGGACGTCGGACTCGGGCTTGTTTCATGCGCTTGATGCGAAGACCGGCAGCCCCATTTTCTCGCAGGAATTCCAGGGGTGGCCTATGTTTTCCTCGCCTGCCATTGCCGGAAACATGCTCTACATTGGCTCGCACGTAGGCAAGCTCTTTGCCATTGACCTGACCAGCCAGAAAGTGGCCTGGACGTTTGAGACCGATGCCTCAAAACAGAACGGCCCCACTTACACCAAGCCCGACGGCACTCCCAAGTATGAGGCGGCATTTGCCTCTGACTTCTACGATGACATGATTGTCGGAGTGGGGAAAATGATGTCGGTTGGCGCGATCCTTTCGTCTCCTGTCGTCGTCGACAATGTCATCTACGTAGGCAGCGCGGACGGCAATCTGTACGCGCTAATGTAGTGAGAAGGACTCCCGCAAGATACGGGAGCCGCTCTATTTCAGTTTCACGAACAGCAAAACGAAGATCGCCCACACTCCTACGGTCATCGGAAACTGCACCAAGGCCGCGTCGCGCAATGGACTTCCTCTGGGAAGCGCGTACGTAAGGGCCATCATCGCCAGGGCAGTGAGAATTCCGACCAGCAGCCTGCTTTTCGTGTTCATGTTGTAATCCCCGATCTCCGTTCTTGCCCGTGCTTGTGTCGTGCGCGGACCCGGAGGATTTCTTTGCCACGGAAGTATACGCTTTGCGTTGTCGTTGCCGACTGCAGTTTTCATTAGCGCGGAGATCCGCGGTAATCGCGGCTTAGAGAATAATGCACTTTACGGCATATGCAATCTGAGACATGCTGCGGCTGTGGCTTGGACCGTTGAGATCGGCGATGAATTCGAGCCGGAGTTCAACCAACTGCATGAGGACGTGCGAATGGAAATTCTGGCCCTCGCGCGGCGGGGGCAGCAATTCGGGCCGCAGTTAGGCCGGCCTCGCGTCGATACGCTCAACGGCTCCCGGCACCCAAACATGAAGGAGTGCGCTTCGGTGCGGCTGATGGTGAATGGCGGGTAGCTTTCGCATTCGACCCGAAACGCAGAGGCAATCCTGCTTGTGGCGGGCGACAAGTCAGGCGGGAGTGAGAAGAAATTCTATGAGCAACTGATCGCGAGAGCAGACAGACGCTTCGACGCGCATCTAAGCCGATTGAAGCAGAAGGAAAGGAAGTAAGCAATGTCCACAAATGTAAACGCCATTATCCGCAAACTCAGCCCGGCACAGCGGAAGAAAGTCAAAGCTCGCACTGCTGAACTCGTGGCCGAGGAAATGACGCTCCGGCAGCTGCGGCAGGCATGCCGGCTTACGCAGCAAAGGGTTGCGAAATCCCTGCACATCGGACAGGAAGGAGTTTCGAAGATTGAACGGCGTAGCGATCTCCTGATCTCGACTCTGCGCGACTATGTCCGCGCCATGGGTGGGCAATTGTCTCTAGTGGTCGAGTTTCCCGACCGGGAGCCGATCGTGCTGTCGGGAATCACCCAGGTTGCGCAGGATTCCAAAAGCGATCGTAAGCACGGTCACGCGACCTCGTAAGACAGAGGGTTTGCCCCGAACAGATGACCCGTACGCCCGATTGACAGCGATCTCCGCGTTACCTATCCTGCCAGAGTAGCTACTGCGAGGACCATTCATGGGCTGGCTGCAAAACAAGTTTGAAAAGAACTTCATGATCAGCACGGTTGACTACGTCTTCAACTGGGCGCGCAAGTCGGCGGTGTGGCCGATGACGTTTGGCTTGGCCTGTTGCGCGATCGAGATGATCGCGTCTTCTACCGCGCGCTTCGACATCGCGCGCTTCGGCTCGGAGGTGTTCCGACCCAGCCCGCGGCAGAGCGATCTGATGATCGTCGCTGGCACCGTAACTTTGAAGATGGCGCCGGTGGTTAAGCGTATCTACGACCAGATGCCCGACCCGAAGTGGGTGATTTCGATGGGCGCGTGCTCTTCGGTGGGTGGCCCGTTCAACACTTATGCGGTACTGCAGGGCGTCGACAAGATTGTTCCCGTGGATGTGTACGTAACTGGATGCCCGCCGCGTCCCGAGAATCTTTTCTACGCGCTGCTCAAGCTGCAGGACAAGATCGACACCATGACCCTGGCGAAGAAGCCCACCGAAGTCCGCCTCGATCCGAACATGGTGGAGAACTTCAAGCGCCAGGTGATGATCGCACAGACGCTGCAGCCGAAATAAGGTGTCAGCTCTCAGCTGTCAGCGGAACAGACGATGTGGGGACAGCCGCCCCGGCTGTCCAGCGGGGCGGTTCGAGGAGGCCTGGATTGAAAGACCTGGGCGGACAGGCCCGATCACCCCAGCGGCTAAAGCCTGCGATTGATCTTGCCGCGCTAACGGTGCGGCTGGAAGCCGCGCCCTTTCAAAGCCTTATCTGATGTATGCCTGAATTCGTCAAGCTCACCACGCAATCCGAACTCCCCGCCGTCAACGAAGCCAAAGAATTTCCCTGCGGCGACAAGACCATCTGTATCGCCAACGTCAACGGAAATTACAGCGCGATGGATAACGTCTGCCTGCACCGTGGCGGCCCGCTGGGGCAGGGAATGATCGAGGGCGGAAAGGTCGTGTGCCCCTGGCATGGCTGGCAATGGAATCCAGCTACCGGCGAAGCCGCGCACAATCCGAACGCTAGAGTCGCTGTTTATCCGCTGAAAATTGAAAACGGGGAAGTGTTGGTAGAAGTCTGATTGCGCTACCGACACGAGAGTCCTTATCCCAGAATTTTTAGGAATTTACCGGTCTGGTTTTCGTATCCGGGAAATACTGCATTCAGATTTCCATTCCCCATATGTCGCGCCATTGCTTCGCCGATTACCTGGCGAAAGTCCGTGGTGAGCGCCAGGTCGCGGCCTTCATAGAGCTGCGACCGTTCGAGGCCTGGCCAGCGTCCGTAGACCTTTCCGCCCTTGACCGGGTCGCCGAGCACGAACATCACATTGGCATGGCCGTGGTCAGTGCCGCGGTTGCCGTTCTCGCGCGCCGTGCGTCCGAATTCCGACATGGTGACGATGACCGTATCTTCCGCGAGGTCGCCGAGATCGGTCCAGAAGGCCGCCAGGGATTGGGAGAAGTCGCTGAGTACATTCGCAATCTGACCTTCGGTCGAACCTTCGTTCACGTGATGATCCCAGCCGCCGATGTCGGCAAAGGCGACCCGCACGCCGAGGGTTGCCTTAATCAGCTGCGCGAGCTGGCGCAGGCTGTCACCGAAGCGTCCTCTGGGATAATTTGCTCTCGACGCCGGCTTGTATTTGCCCGGATCGGCCGCCTTCAGCATCTTCACGGCTTCGAACGTTTCTTCCCCGGTAGTGTGCAGCACTGTGTCAGCCGAGTGGTCGTACATAGCCTGGAATGTGCTGGCGGCCGGGGAAGGTTTGGAACCGCGCCCTCCGACCGAGAAGTCGTTGATGTTATTCATCGCGACCGCAGGCTCAGAGCCGCTCAGAATCCGCGGAAGGGACGGACCGAGCGCGATGGCACGGAACGGCGATTTCGGTGACGACTGCGGTATGGAATGAAGCGTGCGGTTGAGCCAGCCGTCGTCGGTGGCCTTCCGGCCGGGAGTGCCCGACTCCATGAAATCCTGCGCGTCGAAGTGCGAGCGGGTGGGATCGGGCGATCCCGCGGCGTGCACAATGGCCAGGTGCCGCTGCTGCCAAAGCGGTTGGAATGGCGCGAGCGAAGGATGCAGGCCAAAGAATCCGTCGAGATCGATCACCGCCTTGCGCGGGATGTTGATGCTCGGACGCATGGCGTAATACTGCGCTTCACCGTGCGGAACTACGATGTTCAGCCCGTCCGCCGCGCCACGCTGGAAGATCACGACGAGCCGCTTGTTGCGTGAACCTGCTTCCGCTGCCCCGTAGGCGGCGCGGGCAAGAAACGACGGGATCGCGGCAGTGCCCACGACCGCGAGTGCAGAGTCACGGAGAAAAACGCGACGAGTGATGGGCACGACATCAGCTCCTAGCTGCTAGCTTCTGGCTCTGCGCATCGAACCAACTTCATGGTCCAAATGCTTTCCCTGCATATTCCAGTTCTACCCCGGTTCCCCGCCGCGTCCGGTTCGGCTAGAAGCTAGGAGCTAGAAGCTAGCAGCTATCTCCTTTGAAACTCGGGCGAGCCCAACAGAAGTCCCGCAATGATGTCCACATCCGGGGCGCGTGGTGCTTCGCCGCGCTTGCCGGAGTCAGCGCTCTGCTGTCCATGGTTGCTCATCCCCTCAATCTGCGCAGCAATCGAATCGTGCGTCTGCTGCGTCACGTCGCCAGCGAGCAGGCGGTTTTCCATTATCGATAGCATCGACAACGAGTCTACCGGCGGCGGATTGCTGCCCGCGATCTCTGCCGCATCGACCTTCACACCTCGAACTTTCCCTGCCGCCAGAGATACGGCGAAATTCATGCGATTGAGCAGCGCGGACGAATTCACCCACGTTTCCGCCTTCATCGAATAGCCGGTGGGCGGCTGCGCTCCGTAGAGCGGCATGCCCATGTTGTTCAACTGGCGAACCAGGGGGAGCGCATCCCCGACGTCCGCTCCAGTGGCGCGCACCGCCGAAGCCACAAATTCCAGTGGGGTTTTTACTTTCGCACGATATGTGTCCGCCGCCCAGAACTCCGGGGACTGAAAGAGTGCAGCCAAGACTTCGCGGATGTCCCCTTTTTTCTTCAGGAATGTTTTCGCCATGCGATCGACCAGAGCCGGGGAAGGATCGTCCGACACGAAGCGCTGCGCCAGTTTCAGCGAGATGAGGTGTGCGGTCTCTGGACTCGTAGCCAGCCGGTGAAGCACTTCGCGGCCCTCGTCCTCGCCCTTGGGCTTGATGCGATGGCCGAGCACAAACTTCGGCCCCGGTTCGTGCATCAGCGGATCATAGCGGAAGCCTCCGCCTTCGTTAGGCTTGTCGATGGTCCAGCCAGTGAAGACCTTGGCAACCTCGGTGACATCGCGCTGCGAGTAGCCGCCGTTCACGCTCAACGTGTGCAATTCCAGCAACTCACGGCCATAGTTTTCATTCAGGCCGCTGTTTTGCTTGCCTTTCGGCCTGGCGTGGGGCGGAGGAAACCGCCGCGGATAGCGGCTGTCCCGCCCATACCGCCGCAGGGGTCTGGCAGGCACACCAAGCGCTTGCGCGGAGTTCGGACCGACGCTCAACCAGTTATCGAGATAGAAGAGCATCGCGGGACTCTTCGCCGTCGCGACGAGCAGATCCTCGAATTTGCCCAGGGCGCGGGGGCGGATGACATCCTGCTCATAGCTGGTGAGCAGCAGACGATCCGCACCCTTCCCGACAAAGACGTTGAAGTGATTGAACCAGAAATCAGTCATCACTTCTTCCAGCTGTCGCTCACTGTAAATGGCCCGCAGCAGCTTGGCCTCAGCGAGTTCCCCGACAACCACAGCTTGGGGATTGCTCATTGCCAGGATTGTTTCTTTCTGCTTGGGGTCCATCCCCGCGACGAATTCCTGCGCCTTGCCGCCACGCAGCGAGTTGGCTAGCGCGATTTGCTGGTCGGCGGAAATAGAGAGAACTTTCTTGAAGCGTTCCGCTGGAGGAAGGTTGAACAGTTGCTGGATCTCGAGGTCGGCATATAGGCGTTCTTCGCGACGGCGGGCTTCGGGATCGTCGGCCGGTGGAGTTTTTGTATCGGCGGATGGAGCCATCGAACTATCGGTGCCGGGCCCGGGACTTGATGGAGCCTCGTTTTCTCCTGCAGGTGTCGCGTTCATGGCATTGTTACCAGCAGGCCGATTCGGGGAACCTTCCGCGCCTTGTTCCGCGGCCATCGAGCCGTCCGGAGGAACTGGCGCGCCGTTTCCTGATGTTGCATTGACGGCACGAATCGCGGCACTTCGGGCATCGTTTGCAGCCTCGGTCCTGCGATCCTTTTTTTCATGAAAGCGCGCGATCTGCGCCTGATAAACGGCACGCTTCGCTGGGTCGGACGGCATGGATTTCTTGCCATCCATGACTTGCCGGATGATCTGTCCATCAGGGAAATCCTCGGCGAGTTCCTTCGGACTCATGTGGAGGGTGCGGAAGGGGGCGAGACGAGACCCAAGCCCACTGTCTTTGATCCTCTCGGGGCGGAGTTGCAGATCAATCCACTTGTCGACTCCCATGGCCTCGACCTGTTGAACGTCCCCGGGACGCGGGCCGAAGGTCAGGCGATTGAGCGCATGCACCGCGCGCCTATGTTCGCTGGGGCCGGAAGTGGCTGAGGGCTGTTTTTTCTTAGCCAGTACGGTCGGGACGGCGGACGGCAAGCTCAAACACAGCAGCAAGAGTACGAGCGTAGGAGCGAATGGCCGCATAACGAGTTATCAGTGACAGGTCAAATTCTTCTCAGTATCAACCCGGAGTAAAAGAATAAGTTGCTGCCTGCAAACCACGAGATGCCGGAAGAAAGTGTTTGAGGACCAAGGCGGAGGAAACTCCACCGGAAAGCTGGAAGCCAATAGCCAGTAGCCAGCAGCCAATAGCTTCCGGCTAAACTGAATACGCCTTCGCGCGCGACACCTTGTGCTGCAATGTGGCGGCGAGCTGGTCGATGTCGCCGGCGGCAATGTTGACCGAGATGCGGTCAGCCAGCAACGGCGTACGGTTGCTGCCCACCGAATCACGCCGCACTTGGATCAGGAGTGCTTGCACCACGTTGGGATCGTACTTCTGGGGGGACAGGCGTACCAGGTCGGTCAGAGCGCTGCCCACCGAGAGCGGTTCGCGGTAGGGACGGATGGTCGTCATGGCGTCGAAGCTGTCGGCGAGTCCCACGATACGAACCGGCATGGGCAAATCGTTCATCGAGAGTTGGTCCGGATAACCGGTTCCGTCACTGCGCTCGTGATGCCACCGGACAGCCTCGGGAATCTTCGGCCAGGGAAACTGAACGCTGCTCACGATCTGATGTCCGACGACGGTGTGATCCGCCATCTCGCGAAACTCTTCAGGGTCGAGCGCCCCGGGCTTGCCGAAGAGGCGGCGGTCGACGGCGACCTTGCCGATGTCATGCAGATATCCAGCGCTGCGAAGGGCGGCAACTTCGCCCGGTTCCATCCCCATGGCTTCTCCGATGGCGGCGGCGTAGCGGCCCACACGCAGGGAGTGGCCATGAATGTTCACGTGTTTCACGTCGATGGCGGTCGCGAAGGCCTCGAGCGCATTGTCGTAGAACCCGTGCAGCGAGGCCATCAGCCGCAGGTTCTCGGAAACGCGCTGTGCGATGGTTTGAGTGAGCGCATGATTGTGAACGGCCAGCGCGACGTAGCTGCACAACAACTCCATGGCGTCGAGTTCGTCGTCTTCGTACTGGACATCGCCGGGGCGCCGCCCCAGAGCTACGACTCCGGCGAGTTTGCCTGCGGCCTTGAGCGGAGCGAGACACTTGAAAAGGTCAGGCGCGACGTTGCCGTTGGAGCTGAGAAAGACGGAATAGGTCGACGCGTTCAACACCACTGGGCCGCGCGCCGCGCTGAGCGCATGCGCATGCTTGGGAAGGAGAGGAATGAAGGCGGGATCGGGCATCAGGGCGAATCCCTGCGCCGCCGCGGAGCTCAGCATGGCCGGCTTGTCGTTGAACAGGAACAGCGCGCCCTCGCGCGCCCCTGCCGCCTCCATAATGGCGGAGAGCATGAGGCGCGAAGTCTCTGAAAACTCGCGCTCCGCCGTGAGTGCGGGGCCGAGTTCAGAGAGCGCTTCGACTGTGCGCAACAGTCGCCGGAAATTTGTGGTCTGCACCGCCACGGACGAAGTGCGTGCGAACCCAGAGCAAATTGAGCGTAACATGCAGCGATAGAACCACGCGATAAGCGCGTATTGGTTAGTTTGGTGCCGTCGTGGCAAGAAGAAAAACACGTTGGCGAGAGTGGTTCCTGCCGCGAGAGGGCCATGGAAACTGAGAAAAGCCGTGCCGTGCTGGTTACGGGAAGCCGCGGATTCATTGGGCGCGCGGTATGTAATCTTTTATTGCGTGAAGGTTATCGCGTGCTTGCGGTGGATCAAGCGGAGACCGAAGATGACGCCACTAACACGCGCCGCGAAGAGATCCAGTGTGACATCAGTGATGCTGCCCAGGTGCAAAGCGTCTTCGAAGGGGAGGAAATCGATAGCATCGTGCACTTGGCGGCAGTTCTGCCTACTGCGGCCCAAGATGACCCGCGGCGGGCGACGGAGGTCAACATTCAAGGCAGCCTGAACTTGCTACAGATGGCGAGCCGCTTTGGTGCGCGGCGGATAGTATTTGGCAGCTCGTTGAGTGTCTATGGAAGCTGGCCGCACCACGAGCGTGTATCGGAAACTCATCGGGCCTCTCCCGATGACCTCTACGGTGCGGCGAAGATCTACGTCGAACGATTGGGAGAGGCTTACGTCGCGAAACACGGGCCGGAGTTCGTCAGCTTGCGCATCGGGCGGGTGGTCGGAGCGGGCGCCCGTTCGGCCACGTCGTCGTGGAGGAGCGACATCTTCGAAAGATTGCAAACTAAGACTTGTGATGAATTGTTTCTGCCGTTTGTGGGCGCTGAACGGATTCTGTTGTTGCACGTTGAAGACGTTGCGAAAATGCTATTGGTATTGCTGCGCGCGCCAAAGCTTTCGCACCTGATATACAACGCGCCCTGTGATTCATTAACGGTCTCAGAGTTAAAGCGTGAGATCGAATCGGTGAATTCGAAGATCCGCGTGAAGGTGGGTCATCTGGAAGCGATTGGGAATCCGCGTCGCCTCGACTCTCGCCGTTTCGAGAGAGAGTTCGGCTTTCGATCCATTCCGATCTTCGAACGACTGAAACGGGCGGCGGGGAAATGGGAAGCCTAAGAGCTGTGGAAAAAGGTAGCAAGAAATATCTTTGCAGTACCAGAGTCCCTCAGCGGCTAAAGCCGGGATCGATTTTGCAGCACTTATGGCGCGGCTCGAAGCCCCGCCCCTTCTAGGCAGAAGTCGCAAGGAGTTTGTGGTCGGGATCCTGCCCCACAGCGCAGAAGACGGCGTCCGAGCTAGAAATGCTCCCGCAGTTCGGCGAAACTCCCCACGATCAGCAATTTCTGAGGCGGGTTGGCCTGATTCACCTCTTCGTGCTCCAGAATCCAAGTATCGCCGTGAGGCACGAAAACCGCGTGCAATCCCGCGGCCAGCGCAGGATTGATGTCGGACTTCGGACTGTTGCCCACCATCCAGGTGGAGTTGGGGGAGAGACCGTATTTCTCAACTGTCGCGGCGTAACAGGCCACGTCTTTCTCCGCGACGATTTCGACGGCAGAGAAATGCTCTTTCAATCCTGAGCGCTCGACCTTCCCTGTCTGTTCGACGATTGCTCCCTTGGTCATGAGGATCAGGTGATGCCGCTTGGACAGGTACTGCAAGGTCGCGGGGACCTCGGGGAGGAATTCCACGGGATGGTCGGCAACAGTATGCGCAAAGCTATTGATCTGCGCGTGCAACTCAGCAGTGATGGGATGCACGCTCAGTCGCTCGAAGGTGTCGACCAGCGCGTGCGCGAAACTGTGCAGGCCGTATCCGTGCTTGGCGACGCATTCCCGCTCGACGTCGTTGAGTACCTCGCGCACCTGTTCGGGGGTGAACTCGTGATGGTTGAGAAACGAAATGAACCGGGCGATGGCTCGCTCAAAGTAGACATTGTTCTCCCAGAGCGTGTCGTCGGCGTCGATGAGAAGGGATTGCGAGGACAAGCTTCTAGCTCCTAGCTGCTAGCTAAACAGAGTTTCGAGATTCTGTCGGTGTTGAAGCAGGCGGTGAGATCGGTTGTCATCCCGACCAACGCGAGGGATATGGGTTCTTCCCCGCGATGGCACCGGTCTCGCCGTCGGCAATAAACCCAGATCCCTCGGGTTGCTCGCGACGACAAAGCAGAGTTAAGAACAGGGCGGCAGTAGTAGCGATCAGCTAGAAGCTAGCAGCTAGGAGCTTCTACCCCACCCAATCCACGCGCGCTTCCGGCCCGATGATGCCCGCCTTGTTTCCCATGTCGAGGAGGCGCCGGACAGCTTCGCGCCCATCCGGGCCGTAGTCGAGCGTCCGCTCGTTCACGTACATGCCGATGAACTTGTCGGCCGATTGCACGTCGAGATCGCGCGCGAACTGCATGGCGTACGACAACGCTTCTTCCCGATGCTCGAGTCCGTACTGAATGCTGTCGCGCAGAGCGCCCGTGACGGCGGACATTAGGTCGGGGCCGAGCGCGCGTCGGATCGCATTGCCTCCAAGGGGCAACGGCAAGCCCGTTACTTTCTGCCACCACCTTCCAAGATCCACGACGCGGTGCAGTCCCGACTTGTCATACGTCAACTGGCCCTCGTGGATGATCAGCCCGGCTTCGTATTTTCCTTCCAGCACCTGCGGGATGATCTGGTCGAAGGGCACGACTTCCGTCTCGATTCCCGGCGCGAACAGTTGCAGCGCCAGGTATGCCGTCGTCAGTGTGCCCGGGACAGCGATCCGCTTCTTCTTGATTTCGCTCTCGGTGAAGGCGCGCGGCGAAACGACCATGGGACCATAGCCCTCGCCCACGCTGCCGCCGCAGGCCATCAGCGCGTATTTGTCCTGAATGTAGGGATACGCGTGAAAAGAAATCGCCGTCACGTCGTAGATGCCGTCGTGCGCCTTCTGATTGAGCGTCTGGATGTCGCAAAGCGTATGCGTGAACTTCAGTCCGGGTACGCGAACCTTATTGGTGGCGAGACCGTAAAACATGAATGCATCATCGGAGTCGGGACTGTGCGCGACCGTAATCTCGCGCACGTCGGCAGTCGCTGTATAGGAAGAGTTCTTGATGGTTTGTTCGGAAACCGGGATCATGATGTAGAAACTCCAACTCTATTTTGCGAAGGGCTTATGTTGACGTCTCAGGCTTTTGCGCTGCGGCGCCAGCGGACCGCGATCGCAGCAGCGAACATCACCTTTATGACTTCCGCGGCGACGAACCAGTACAGGCCCAGGTAAGCGGCAGTCTTCAGCGAATGAAACATCACATACAGCCACGTCAATCCCCCCGCGAACAGGAGAATCTCGCCCAGCGTGCCCGCGATGGCGGCGTGCGTGAAGGTCTTCGTTCCGCGTTCAAAAATTAATCCAACTAAAAATGCGACCAGTGGATAAACCATTAAATAACCGCCGGTGGCTCCGAGAACCTGAGCGATTCCGCCGGGACCGATAGGATTGAAGACCGGCATTCCCATCGCGCCTTCTGCCAGGTAAAGAGCGAGAGCCGCAAAGCCGCGCCGGCTGCCGAGAAGCAGGCCCACGAGGATCACCGCAAAGTTCTGTAGCGTTAAAGGCACAGGCGTAAAAAACAGTGGAATCGTGACCCGCGCAGACAGGGCCACAAACAAGCTGGCGCCAACGACGAGCGCAACCTGCCGGGCCGCATCAAGGGCGCGTTCTTGCGGAGTAACTAGAGTTTGAATTGCCAATTTTGACATTGGAGAAATCTCCGCATGTGCGGGGGGGGCATTAGTGTTCGATCACTCCCGAGTGACGCTCGCGTTCCACTTCGCTGACGGTTCCGTCGTGGGCCGCATGGGCTCGCTGCAAATGACGCCGCAAGCGCATGTAAAGGGCGATTGCCACGCACACTACGACCAGCGTACTCACACCCAGGATCAGGAACCACCAGATCATCCGCACAGCCGATTAGGATAACAGAGTGCGGGTGCTGATGCGGAGGAATGCTCTCTAGCTCGCCTTGCGCTCGGCTCTTTTCTGCTTCATCATTTCCACACGCTTGGCGAGGAACTGCACGCGCTCGCGTCCGAATTTCGTGCGTGTAGCGACCAGTTCGACATTGCGCATGATCTGCGCATCTCCGAGCTTCTGACGCCATTCTTTCAAGAGTGGCTGCACCTTGGCAAAAATCAGGAACATCTCACCGCTGAAGGCTGGCTGCAGAAACAAGGCTTCGTTCAACACGCCCTGCAAAACAAACGATGTTGCCATTCCCCAGTAACCCAGCACTTGCCGAAACCAGGCGTTCTCCTGCGATCCCATCGCCCCGGAAACTCTCTGAAGGTCGTCGGCACTTTCCGGAAAGAATTCGACAACCCACCAATTGCGTGCTTTGCGCATCTCGGCTTCCCGGCGCAAATCGTAGAGTTGAAGAATGAGTTGAGCATCGGCTACTGTCGGCTTCTTGGCCATACTTCCTCCGTTGATTCGATGGGACTGATGGAATTGGACGATCCAATAAGCCCGGAAGAATCAGAGAATTTACTGCCCACGCGATGCCTTAAGCTGACGTTGCCGCCGCTTCCGGTTGTGGCGCCGGACGCTCATAGTCGCACTCCTTATTAGGACAAGCGATCACCGGACCCGCCTTCAGATTTTTCTCAACCAAGTACTCGCTGCCGCAACTCGGACACTTCTCGGCAATCGGCTTGTGCGCTGAAGTGAACTTGCACTTCGGATAATTGCCGCATCCGTAGAATGTGTTGCCCTTGCGCGCCCGCTTCTCGACTAGTTCACCGTCCTTGCACTCAGGGCACTTCACGCCGATGAAGTTCTGCTTCACGTACTTGCATTCGGGATATCCGCTGCACGCGGTAAACTCCCCAAAGCGCCCGTGCCGGATCATCATGTTGCGTCCGCACTTCGGGCAAGGCTCGTCGAGCGGAATGTCGGGAACTTTCTTACCCTGATCGAGCCGCCGCGTAGTCTTGCAGTCGGGATATCCGGTGCAAGCCATGAACTGCCCGAATCGCCCGCGCTTGAGCACCATCACGCGCCCACAGTTTTCGCAGTATTCCTCCTGCGTCGTCTCCTGAATGTCGGCGGAGTCGAGGTCGGGCAGGTTAATGGGATTTTCTTTCGTGAAGGTGCAAGTATTCGGATCTTCCTTGTCGTAAGTACTGCAAGCGTAGAAAGACCCGTGCCTGCCCCACTTGATCACCAGCGGCGCGCCACACTTCTCGCACTTCTCGTCTGTGGGCTTCTCCATCCGCTTGATGTTTTCCATATGCTTTTCGGCATATTTGAGGTCCTTCTGGAACTTCTTGTAGAAGTCGGCGAGAGCGTCCGTCCACTTTTCCTTGCCTTCTTCGATCTCGTCGAGTTCCTCTTCCAGGCGGGCGGTGTACTGCACGTCAAAGATGTCCCGGAAATTCTCGACCAGCAGATCGGTCACCACCAGCCCAATCTCGGTGGGAGTAAATTTTCCACCAAGCTTCTGCACGTATTGCCGTTCCTGAATCGTCGAAAGAATCGCGGAATAGGTTGAGGGCCGCCCAATGCCGCGCTCCTCAAGTTCCTTCACCAGCGACGCTTCGTTGTAGCGCGGAGGTGGTTCGGTGAAGTGCTGCTCCGGCTTCAGCTCTCGCAGCGTAAGCTTCTGCCCGGCTTCGAGCGCCGGCAGTTTGTGTTTCAGTTCCTCGTCTTCTTCGTCCTTGCCTTCCTTGGACTCCTCGTAAACTCTCAGGAATCCATCGAACTTGAGCACGGACCCGGTCACACGGAACCAGAAAGTCTCGTTCCCACTCTTCGCGTCGATGTCGACCGTGGTCTGGTCAAAGACTGCCGGATTGATCTGTGAGGCCACAAACCGCTGCCAGATCAGCTTGTACACCTTGAACTCATCCTCTTTTAAGTACTGCTTGATCTGGTCGGGATGACGCATCGCCGACGTCGGACGAATGGCTTCGTGCGCCGCCTGCGCCTCCTTCTTCTCCTTATATGTATTCGGCTGCTCGGGCAGGTAGGGCGCACCGTATTCTTTGCCGATGTATTCGCGAACTTCCTGAATCGCCTCGGGCGCGATCCGGGTCGAATCGGTACGCATGTAGGTGATCAGTCCTACCGAGCCCTCTTCACCGAGCTCCACGCCTTCGTACAGGCGTTGCGCGATCATCATCGTGCGCTTCACACTGAAACGGAGCTTGCGCGAGGAATCCTGCTGCAACTTGCTGGTGGTGAACGGCGCCGCTGCATTGCGCCGGCGCTCTTTCTTATCGACAGACCGGACAACCCACTCGGCCTTCTCCAGCGCAGCGCGGATCTTTTCTGCTTCCTCGGCGTTGGAAACTTCAATCTTCTCCTCGCCCTTGCCCAGAAAGCGCGCATCGAATGCGGGAGGCTTGCTGGCGGCCAGATGTGCGTCGATGGTCCAGTATTCGACTTTCTGGAACGCCTTGATTTCGCGTTCGCGCTCGACGATCAAGCGCAGGGCGACGGTCTGCACTCGTCCAGCGGAAAGTCCGCGGCGGACCTTATCCCAAAGTAGCGGCGAAACCTGGTAGCCGACGAGGCGGTCAAGCACGCGTCGCGCTTGTTGCGCGTCAACCAGATTCTGATCGATCTGGCGAGGATGCTCGAACGCCGCCTGTACGGCGCGCTTGGTGATCTCGTTGAAGGTGACGCGCTGAATCCGCGGAGGCGGCTCGACCTCTCCCTTTTTTAGTTTTTTGGGTTTCTTTTTTCGCCCACCGTTCTCGCTGAGTTCAGACGCCAGGTGCGCGGCAATGGCTTCGCCTTCGCGGTCCGGGTCAGGCGCCAGATAAATGTTGTCCGCGGCCGCCGCCAGCTTCTTCAGCTTGACGACAACTTTCTCTTTACCGGGAATGACGATGTAATCAGTCTCGAAATTGTTGCTGGTATCCACGCCCAGCGTGCTCTTGGGCAGATCCTTGACATGCCCCAGCGAGGCCTCAACCGTGAAATCCTTCCCCAGATATTTCTGAATCGTTTTCGCCTTGGCGGGCGATTCGACAATGACTAAACCCTTGGCCAATGTTCCCCTCTATTCTCCTTGCAATGTTTTTGACCCTAGCACGAATGTCAAGCGGCGAACAAGTTACCGCAAGAAAGCTGTCAGCTCTCAGCTGTCAGCTCTCAGCTTCTGCATCAGCGGTGCCAGCATGCGCTTTACCTCGATAACCTTGTTGGAAAGTCGCTGATATTCGGGGATTTTCAGCAATTCCATATCACGTGCCAGCAACAGGTGATACTCGACTTCACTTGCAGAGCCTGCCGCCATCTGTAGAAATCGTGCAAACTCCGCATCCCCGTTCCGACATGCACCCTCGGCGATGTTGGCGCCAATGGAAACTGACGCCTTTCGAATCTGACTTGTAAGTCCGTAGATCTCCTCCCGCGGGACCAGTTTGGTCACCTTGTATACGTCGAGGGTCAAAGAGTGCGCCTTCTCCCAAACCTTCAGGTTTCGGAAATCCTGCATACCGGCCTCCTCCTTCGCAAGCTGATAGCTGACAGCTGTCAGAAGCTTTTCACAAAATTCTTTCCCGGCATCTGCCGCACTTTGCCGCTAAGCTCCAGCTCGAACAGGGCCGCGAAGATTTCTGAAGACCACAATTCCGTCTCCAGCTTCTCCACGATTCATCGATGTGGGTGGCTTCCTCGGCTTTCAGCAGGCTCAGGATTCGCTTTTCGTGAGGAGGAAGCCCTTCGTCCGGAAATAGAGATGCAGAGGAACCTCCCGCGGATTCAGGGCTGGCGGGAGGAGTCAGCTTAAGTCGTACTTCCTGCGGGAGATCTTCCCAAACGTCTTCCCAGGTCGCAACCAGCTTTGCTCCCTGTTTGATGAGCGTGTTGGGCCCCCAGGAATTCTTGTGGGTCACGTTGCCGGGCACGGCGAAAACGTCGGGGTTCTGCTCCAGAGCGCAGCGCGCGGTGATGCGCGTGCCGGAGTATTCGGCGGCTTCCACCACGGGCACCCCCACCGACATGCCGCTGATAATCCGGTTGCGAATGGGGAAATTCTGCGGCGCCGCAAAGGTGCTGAGAGGGAACTCCGAGATCAGCGCTCCGCCAAGAGCGAGAATCTGCTCCGCCAGCCGAGAATTTTCCTTGGGATAGGTGACGTCGACCCCTGTGCCGAAAACGGCGATGGTCTTGCCTTTTGCAGAAATCGCGCCCCGGTGGCTGGCGGTGTCAACCCCGCGCGCCATTCCACTTACGATAACCAGTCCTTGCACCGCCAGGTCGCACGCCAGACGCTCCGCCATCCCAGAGCCGTACGGCGTGGGATGGCGAGTGCCGACCATCGCGATGCCCGGTTGCGTCAACACTTCGGGATTCCCGCGAACATAGAGAACGACGGGCGGATGGTAAATTTCTTTCACACGTGGGGGATAGGACGGATCGTCCAGCGAGACCAGGGTCACATCCGCCGCGGCTGCGCGCGCAATTTCCTCTCGCGCCCGTTCGGCAGACTTTCCCGTGGCCCGCGACTGCGCCGAGACCGCCTGAATACCTGTGCTTTCCAATTCCGTGAGTGAAGCCCGAAACACAGCGTCAGCACTCCCGAAATGATTCACCAACTTCCGTGCCCGCGTCGGCCCCAAGCCGGGGGTCAGCGCGCTGGCGAGCCATTCAAGGAGGTGTGAAGCGGTCGGCGACGCGGCCACTAAGTTAGGCAAAGCCGGAACTCCGGTCCAAGGACGTACTGCGCGGGCTGTAACCACCGGCGGAAAGCGCTGTCAAGGTAACGCGTCACACCGGCTTGTTTATTTCATTTGGTAGAATCAAAACAAGAATGAGACGCCTGCGCATCTCGGCCATTTCCTACCTGAACACCGCCCCTCTGATGTGGGATTTCGAACACCGCGAAGCCGGCGGCCACTTCGACATCGCTTATACCCTGCCGTCGGCCTGTGCCCGCGCCCTTGAGGCTGGCGAAGCCGACATCGGGATCATCCCATCCGCAGCTTATGCAGTGATTCCCGATCTGCGAGTCCTACCAGGCGTGGCGATTGCCTCCCGCCGTGCCGTGCGGTCGATCCTGCTGGTCAGCAAGGTTCCAATCGAAAGGATTCGGACCATCGCCCTAGACACGTCTTCGATGACCTCTGTCGCACTGACGAAAATCTTGTTCGCAAAATGGCTGGGAGGAGGAAGAGAGTTCGTTCCCATGGCTCCCAACATCGACGCCATGCTCGCCGCTCACGATGCCGGATTACTCATCGGCGATCCCGCGCTGCAGATCGACCGCTCCCGCTATCTCACGCTCGATCTTGCCGAGGAGTGGATTCGCCATACTGGCAAGCCCTTTGTGTTCGCTTTCTGGGCGGTCCGCGAAAAAGCCTTGCGTGAAGCCACGCCCGTGGCCGACGACTTGGCCGGGATCTTCCAGCAATCCCGTGATCACGGCCTCGAGCCGGCAAATCTTGACCAGATTGCCCGTGAATGGGCGCCCCGAGTAGGCATCAGCGAGGGAGACGCGCGCGCCTATCTTTCCCACAACATTCACTACGATCTCGACGCCGGATGCTTGGAAGGCCTGCAGCTGTTCTATCGCTGCGCTGCTGAGCTCGGCGCATTGCCATCCGCACCGGAGCTGAACTTTCTGGAGGCCGCAAAAGCCGTCGTGAGTTAGAGCCTCAGCGGTGCCGACCTGCAAGTTATACCCAGCCACCGTCGATCACATAGCTCTGATTGGTGATTCCCGCGCTATCGTCGGCGGCCAGAAACAATATCAGCCGCGCAACCTCCTCCGGCATGAGCTCCCGCTTCAGGCTCTGGCGCTGCATGATCTCGGCAAGGTAGTCCGGAGTCATCCACAACCGTCGCTGGCGTTCGGTCATAATCGCCCCCGGCAACACACAGTTGACCCGGATGTTGGCCGCGCCAAGCTCTCGCGCCAGCGTGCGCGTGAGGCCAACAATCCCGGCTTTGGCGGTGACATATGCCGGCAAGCCGGTCGATGGAACCATCCAGGCGATCGAGCTCATATTGATGACTGACCCGCCGCCGGCAGCAGCCATACGCGGCGCCACAGCTTGAATGGTGAAGAACTGATGTCGCAGGTTGACCGCCATCCGCTCATCCCAGTATTCCGGGGTAACCTCCGCAAAACGGTGCCGATCATCGCTGGCTGCATTGTTCACCAAAACCCGCACCGGCCCGAGTTGCGCCTCAACCTGGGAAACGGCAGCCTTCAGTGCCGCAATGTCTGTCAGATCGCAATGCAAGAAGACGGGAGCGTGCAAGCATCGAGCACTCAGGTTCTCAACCAGCTTCACCGAAGCTTCGTCGGTTACATCGAGAAATGCAACCCTCGCCCCCTGCAGCGCAAACTGCTCCACGATCGCCGCCCCAATGCCGGAGCCCCCGCCGGTGACCAATACGACGACACCCTGCAGGCTGAGATACCGGGCAAACGCCGAAGGCTGAGTCATGTTTTCCGAGAGATGATTTCCGAGACATGTTATCGCTAATTCGCAACGGTCAGCAGAAAAGAAGTAGTTTTGCTGTTGTAGACTGGCCCCAACCCGCATGGTGTTCCACCTTGATCCGTTAGTCGCGGTTACGATCTGGCAAAGGCTGCGCCGCCTTGGCGGACCCGGACTAGTCTTGCTAGGGATCGCCGACAATTCCGTGATCCCCCTGACCGGTAGCATGGACGTTCTTACCATCTGGCTGGCTGCCCGCCATCAGGAACCCTGGCCGTACTATGCCGTGATGGCGACCCTGGGCGCCGTCATCGGCGGCTACATTACTTATAGCCTCGCCCGCAAGGGCGGCAAGCGCGCCATGGAGCGCAAGCTCTCCCGGAAGAGAGCTCAGAAGGTTTACCAGACCTTCGAGCGCTGGGGATTCTGGGCAGTCGCAGTACCCGCCCTCCTGCCTCCGCCAGTTCCCTTCGTACCATTTCTGCTGGCCGCGGGCGCACTACAGTACGATCGAAAAAAATTCCTCGCCGCGCTCGCCCTGGGCCGCATGGTCCGCTACACCATAGTCGCCGGCATGGGCGCGCTCTACGGAACCCATATCGTTCGATTCTTCTCTAGATACTACAAGCCAGCCTTGACCATCCTGATAGCTCTAGCCTGCCTGGGCGCCACTCTAACGCTAGTTCAATACGTGCGTTACAAACGAGCGTCAACCGCGTCCTAAGTTCGCATGTTCCTCTGTGTCCTCTGTGGTTAATCCCGACTGGCCCAGTTGGACAACAAGCCGCAGTTCGTTAAAATCGAACCAGCATGTCCCTAACCAAACCCCAAGCCCTGGAGATGTTCCACTCAGATGACCTAATCGGCATAGGCATGGAAGCCGACGCCGTCCGTCGCCAACTGCATCCCGAGGGCGTAGTCACCTACATCATCGACCGCAACATCAACTACACCAACTTCTGCACGGAGTACTGCACCTTCTGCGCTTTCTACCGCCCGCTCAAGGGACCCGCCGCAAAGGAAGGCTACATCCTGGAGTTCGACACCATCTACGACAAGATCCGCGAGACAGTAGAACTAGGAGGCACCGGCGTCCTGATGCAGGGCGGCCTCCATCCCGACCTGAAGATCGACTGGCACGAAAAGATGCTGCGCGGCATCAAGCAGCGCTTTCCCAAAGTTCACCTGCACTGCTACTCCGCGTCCGAGATCATAGCCATCGCCGAATACAGCAGCCTCAGCATCCGCGACACGATTCTCCGTCTGCGCGACGCGGGACTCGACTCCATCCCCGGCGGCGGCGCCGAGATTCTCGACGACGAGGTCCGATACAAGATCGCCCGCCTGAAGTGCCTGACCGATGACTGGATCAACGTGCACCGCACCGCGCACCAGGTCGGCATGCGCACCACCGCTACCATGATGTTCGGCGTCGGCGAGAACTACGAGCACCGCATCAACCACTTCCAACGGCTCTACGACCTGCAGGAAGAAACCGGCGGATTCACCGCGTTCATCCCGTGGAGCTTCCAGCCGCAGAACACCGCGCTCGGCGGCCGCCACTGGGACGAAGCCACTGCCGTCGACTATCTGAAAGTCCTCGCCATCTCGCGGCTGTATCTTTCCAACTTCCTCAACGTGCAATCGAGCTGGGTGACGCAGGGACTGAAAGTCTGCCAGATGGGACTGCGCTTCGGCGGCAACGACGTCGGCTCAGTCATGCTCGAAGAGAACGTCGTCCGCGCCGCGGGCGTGACCAACTGCACCACCGAAGAAGAGCTCCGCCGCATCATCCGCGATGCCGGCTTCCGTCCCGCGCAGCGCGATACGTTGTACCGGCAGTACTTCCTCAACTAGCTGTCGCATTTTCCTGATTCAGCCGGGGCAGCCTCGATGATGGTTAGCCTCGCCTTTGCCTTTTAAGGTGAGCCAGACTCTCTATTTCCCGCCGGCCGGTAGGTTACGAGGGGCGCACTTGTCCGCTGCCAATTGAGCTGCAAGCTTTTCCAGATCGTTGGCCACGTCATACATTTCCCGGGAGTCCAACCTTTCTGTCCGGCATCAGAACCTGTTTTGACCACCGTTGGAATCCGCGTGATCATCTCATGCTTCAATGCGTCCGCCCGTGGCACGAACACTGACTCGTAATCCGACACGAACTGGTTGTTCCTATCTTTCGACAGGAGTTCGTACTTGAGGTGTAGGACGTTCGCTTCCTGGTGAGTGGAAACGTGCTCTCGGCTGCCCAGTCCTCATCACTTTCTTGGTCATCAATGGCACGGTTCGCTGTCACGAAATTTCTCAACTGCGCCACCAGTTCCAGGGCTTTTGTTTTCAGTGCCCCA
>QIAM01000016.1 GCA_003225555.1 Acidobacteriota bacterium
CAGAGCTTCACCGGTGCTGGCCGACTCGACCGCTGGCATCGATTCCGTGGCGCTGGGTGGTTCGGAGGTTCCCTGGGGCGACGAATCGGATTTCCCCGCGACAAGGGCTGCACCAGGGACAGCGCCATTCTGATCGGTTGGCTGGCCTTTCTCGTTGTCAATCTCCGCAGCATTCTGTAACGCGGGCCTCGTCGAATCCTGGGTAAGTGGAACCTGGTTTGGTGGGCGTTGACTGGCTCGGAATGCAGGCCGTCCCGCGGCTGGTTTCCACGGGATCAGTGCCGGAGAGGTTGGGCTTGCAGTCTCGTCTGATACGTTTGATACGGTCTGCGGCTGCGTGACTTGCTGAGGGGAAAGTGTATCCTCGTCCGGCTCGCGCCATGTCGTCCAAATTACAGCTGCGGTCAGAAGCAGAAATATCGTGGCCCCAGCAACCCAGTAGCGCCGCGTGCTCGGCGGACGCTGGCTGAGCAGGTCGCGCCCAATGTGCACCTCAGATGCAGTTATCGGAGTTGCTCCAAGCGTATCAGCCATAGCGGTGGAGAACAGTTCTCGAATCCGCGACAGGTTGCCGGTTTCAACTCGCGGTTCGGGCGAGGGCTCTTTCGTTCCCGATTCAGCCTCATAGGCGGCTTGAGCGACCTCCGCCAGGCGCCTCAGCAGGCTCATCTGCTCGGCGCCGAAAGCATAGGGCCGCTCAGCAAACGCCTCCAGAATGCCCACGGTCCCATCGCGTCCGCGCAAGGGCATCACCGCAATCGATCGGATGCCCAGATTCCTGCAAACCTCTGGGTCCACCCGGTCATCTGTTTGGGTGTCGTCGGAGCGGAGGGCTCGCGATGTGCGCAGGCATTCGCCTGAAATTCCCGAGCCTGCATTGACTTGGTCGCCGATTTCGGGAGCGAGGTTCCCAGTGCGTGCGCGACAAATGACGGCGGTGCCGGTACGCAGCGCAAGCGCAATGCCCTCGGCTCCAGTCAGAATCCGGGCGCTGTCCGTGATGCTTCGGAATATAGACTCCGGAGGCCGCGTCGTCGCTGAAAGGGTTTCCCGGAGTGACGCGAGGACTGCAACAGGTTCCAGTTGTGGGATCGGGGAATGTGACGTGGGTGGTGGAACAGGAATCTGGTGGCCCGGTCCTCTAGAGGCTGGAAGCGGCAAATGGCCCATGACCCTACTCAAATTGGCCAGATTCGAACCCGACGAAGCGTTTCAAACCAACAAAACGCAGAAAAACTTTGCTGCAGTTTGGCTCAAATAGTTGAAGGTGTCAATGTGAAACAGCTGCCAACGCGTACCCAGGAGGGCACTTGCCGCAGGGGGACGGTCGCCGGAATTTCCCTTCTTCGCGCTGCGCCAGGTTGTTCCCGGCGGTATAATGATGCCAAGTCGGCCTAGGTGGGATATGCAACGGTGTGGCTCAGGCTTTCTCTTTCTTGCTCTCCTTTTCACCCTGACCATCCATGCGAGCGCGCAAGACGCTGCCCCTAGCCAGTCGCCCCAGACAGCTCCGCAGTCCGTTCAGAGCGTCGCTCTGCCGGAGCCGAATCCGATCCCGCCTCCGATACCTGCCAATGCTGCCCACATCTCCAAGCAGACCCGCTACGAGATTATTCGCGATTTCGAAACGCAGCTAGCCTATGCTCGTTCGGTTTTTCCCATGGGAACGAAGGGATTGAAGCTGAAGGACGGCGTCATCACCCCCAGCCCGGGAGAGTTGCAACAGATGATGGCGATTTATGGACCCGCGGTGAAAGTCGGGGACCCGGCTCACATCTCTTACGTGCAGATCAAAGACGATCACATTCACCTGGAGATCAACGGGGGACCGGTTCGTCGCAAGAAGTGGTATCAGCACATCGAGATCTCCGGCACCGGCGGGCCGATGACCCCGGGGAACGACAACCCACAAGCCAATCCGCACGGGTCGTTCGTGGATGTGTACTTCGATAAGTACGTGCCTGAATTGAGCGCCCAGCAGTTGCGCGATCTGCTTTTCCCCGTCCTCGATTTCAACGCCAAGAACAAAGAGCAGGCGTACCTGGATACGGTGCCGCCCAAAGTGAAGGAGGCCATCCAGAAGCATCACGTACTGGTGGGTATGAACCAGGAAATGGTCGTACACGCCAAGGGCAGGCCGCCGAAGAAAGTCCGCGAGAAAGATGGCGAAACAGACTACGAAGAGTGGATCTATGGGGAGCCGCCCCAGGACGTAGACTTTGTCCGCATCGTCGCCGACGAAGTTGTCCGCGTAGAGACCATGAAAGTCGGCGGCGAGAAGATTGTGCGCACCGAGAAGGAAGTCATTCTCGACCAGCCGGACAAAGACAAAGAAGCACGAAAAGAGCAGGAAGAGCGTCCCCCGAATGCCCCCAGTTTGCGCCGCCCCGGTGAGGATGCTGATGACGTGCCGAAACCCGCCAACGGCAGGGCGCCGCTGCCTCCACCAACGATGCCATCACCAACGTCTCCTGCGCCGGGCAATGGCCCCGGCGACATTGTACCTGCCACCGGCAGATAAGAGCTGAGGCGCAATCATTGCGCTGACCGCAGACAACCCGCGCCGCCGCAAGTGTTTATTACTTCCCGCCTATCGTGCCGCGACCGAGCTCCCAGCATCCGCATCCGCGAAAGAGAAAGCCAACGACACGTTTGGATACTCCTGCCCGCCGACCTCGACGTACGGATAGACGAAGTAGTTCAGAAGTTTGCCATCCTGTGCCGGGCCGAGGCGCAAGTCGCGGCCCATGCTGAACTGCACCCGGTTTACGTCGTGGGAGCCGAAGAAATAGTCGCGCTTTTCCTGGTGCTTCCAGGCTTCGGAGATGTCCACCGGAATCCAGCCTCTGCCGTCCGCATAGAACTCCGCCCAACAGTGATAGCCGGCGATCTCGGATGAATGCTTGTCGGCTGGCAAGGGGAAGCCGATCTCGAAGCGCGCCGGAATGCTCTGCGATCGGGCCATGGCGATGAAGAGAGAATGGAAGTCGGTGCAGTTGCCTTTCTTAGCATCGCAGGCGTAGAGTACGTCGCCACGTCCCCATCCGGTTCCCGTTTTGTCGTAGCGCATGGTGGTGAAAACGTAGTCATAGATGGCGCGCGCTTTGTCGAGGTCCCCACTCTTGCCTTGTGTGACATTGGCAGCGAGATCCGCGGGCAAACCGGTAACAGGCACCAAAGCGTCGGGTTGAAGATATTGTTGGCGCTCCTTCTTGGCGAGCGACGCGGAGACAAGTTTGCCTCCGCTTCCCGCGAGGGCGGTACGCTCGCGACGCACGACGTCATATGCAACCTTAAAATGCAGTTCGGGCTCAGTCGCACCCGCAGTTTCCGCGTAATACATCTCGTTGTCATATTTCGAATCGCTCGTTTTTTTCAGCGGCAGATCGCCCTTAGCGGAAACGACCTTAACCTGCTGATAGGCGTCGGACTGGGCCGCAGGAATCCAAATGCGCACCCTCTTTCCAGAGGGCAGGTTCTTCACGGTAAAGCCGTAGTGGAATGTGAAATGGCGCGAGTCTTGAGTGAACGCGCTGTAGCTCAGCAGGAACAGAGACAGCAACAGGCAGCTCTTACGCAGCATAGGTGCCTTCCTTTCTAGCTCTGAGAACCAGGGACTGTAGTGAGGATTTATAAACGACACACGGGCGTTTTAGAGGGCACGCCGTCACGTGAAGCCGCGCTTCAGGATGCGCATGGGAAGAAAGATGCCTGGCCGAAGTCAGGCGATGCGGTATTTTAACAGGGTTCTCTCTCCTCGGGCAGGTGGCTCTACAACAGCGTACCAGAGTCGAAGAGCTCTCGTTGCCATCTGCAACTCTGGAAAACGCCGTCCAGAGCTGATTCGCGAGGAACGACGAAGACGCAACATCCGTTAGAATTAGCCGATGCCCATCGCTATCCAATGCCGCGACCTGCGCAAGACCTACGACGGCAAAGTGGAAGCAGTGTGTGGGCTCAACCTTGAGATCCAGACCGGAGAATGTTTCGGACTCCTCGGTCCCAACGGTGCAGGGAAGACCACAACCATCGAGATCCTCGAAGGGCTGCTGCAACCCACCTCGGGCGAAGTCTCTATTTTGGGCCACAGCTGGCGCCAAAACGAGCGGGAAATGCGCGAGTGGCTGGGAATTTCCCTGCAAGAGACGCGTCTCTCGGAAAAGCTCACCGTGCGCGAAACCGTCGAGTTGTTTGCCAGTTTCTACCGCGATCCTCGCTCATCGGACGAGGTACTTGAGCAAATGCAGTTAACCGAGAAAGCCGATTCCTGGGTCGGCAAACTCTCCGGCGGGCAACGCCAGCGTCTGGCGGTAGCGACGGCGCTGGTGTGCAATCCAAAGATTCTGTTTCTGGACGAGCCCACGACGGGACTTGATCCGCAGAGCCGCCGCCAACTGTGGGATATCATTCGCACGTTCCAGCGCGACGGGGGGACGGTCTTGCTCACTACTCACTACATGGACGAAGCCGAGCGTTTGTGCGATCGGCTGGCGATCGTAGACCACGGCCAGATTATTGCCGAGGGCTCGCCGACCGACTTGATCGAGCGTCTCGGTGGACATCACGTTGTCGAGTTTGCCGTAAGTGGAAATTCGGACGGTGCGGCGTTGGAAGCCTGGCGCGGTCTGCCCAGCGTCGAGTCGGTCCGCGAAGATGACGGCATGGTCGCGCTGAATGTGAAGGAGCCGCATCTGACGATTCCCGCTCTGCTCGACGCGATCGAAAAACAGGGGAGCAACCTGCAACATCTAACCACGCGGCAGGCGAGTTTGGAGGACGTCTTTGTGCGGCTCACGGGAAGGCATCTGCGAGAGGATTAAGACACTGCAGCCATGGAGGAGCAAGACGTGAAATCTGGTCCCAGGTTGTATCTCGCGATCATCGGACTGGCGATATCAATGGCAGTGTCTGGACTCTGTCGTGCGCAGGCGGATGGGAGTCACCAGGATGGTCCCGCCTCGAATTTCGCACCCCTTGAGGTCTGGAAGAACTGCGTTCTGACCGGAGATACCGCGGGACTCAAAATGCTCTACAGCATCAATCCCCCTGCAGAGATCAAGTCTCCCGCCGGGAAGAACAATGCTGACTCCGACGTCGATTTCTGGATGGGCCTGAAGGGGAGAAGCATAAAGCTCGATGTTGGAGAGACTCATTCACCGCAGGATGGAGTTCTTGTGATCTTGTTCCAGGCTGAAGTGTCCTCCGCAGCGCAGCCGAAGCAGGCGACAGTCTATGTGAAAGTGGGACAAGTTTGGCAGAAGCAACAAGACACTTGGCGATTGGCGACGGTGGAGCGCACCGATGCCTTGCACTTGAAACAAGTTTTCAAGAAAGACAAGGATCTCTACCCCGGGAGCGCCGATGCGCGTGCCGAAATCAAAGAAGCAGAAGCGAAGGCCGCCAAAGAACATAAACGCGTGCTCCTGGTGTTTGGAGCAAACTGGTGTTACGACTGCCATGTCCTCGACCTGGCATTTCACCGTCCGGAGTTCGGCCCCGTGATGGCGGGTTACGAGGTCGTGCACGTGGATATTGGCCCCGACGGGAAAAAAAACGCGAACTTGGCGAAGCAATTTCAGGTGCCGCTCGATAAAGGCGTTCCCGCGCTGGCGGTTCTGGAGAGCGATGGGAAACTGATTGTGAGTCAGAAGAACGGCGAGTTTGAGAACGCGCGGGCGTCGACGCCAGAGGCCCTGCTCGAATTCTTGAATAAGTGGAAGCCGAAGCAGCTGTAGGCAATCTTCGATGCGCGTTGCACAGGAAACACCAGTCACCACGACGAGCCTGCCCCGAGGCCGGCCACCAAAGCGAAACGGCCCCTGGTCGGGATACACGCACCTGCTCATGGCGCGGATGCTAGAGCTCAAGCGTGAGCCCGAAGTCGTCTTCTGGGTATTCGTCTTTCCGCTACTTCTCGCGCTAGGTCTCGGAATCGCCTTCCGCAACAAGCCCAGCGACGCCCCATCGGTTGCCATCGTCGCAGAAGGTGCCTCCGAGCGAGCGAAGTCCCTGCTGGAACATTCGCAGCGTCAACCGTCATTCAAAATTCAGATGCAGAATGCGGAAGATGCCCGCAAGGGCTTCCGCCTCGGCAAGTATGACCTCGTAATCGAGCCGGACGGCAAGAGCGGATTCGAGTATCGTTACGATCCGGCGCGCCCCGAGAGCGTACTCGCCAAGGCTGAAGTCGATGACGCTCTTCAGGCAGCGGCAGGCCGCAAGGATGCCGTCGCGACCACCGCCATCACCTCCTCAGAGCCGGGATCGCGTTACATCGACTTCCTCATTCCAGGCCTGCTCGGCATGAACCTGATGAACTCCGGCATGTGGGGCATCGGCTTCGCCCTAGTCGATATGCGCCAGCGCAAGTTGCTCAAACGCTACGTGGGTACCCCCATGCGCCGCGGTGACTTCCTGCTGGCGTTAATGTCGAGCCGCCTGATCCTGATGGTGATTGAAATCGGCCTCCTGCTGGTTTTCGGAATGCTTGTCTTCCACATGCGGGTGCTGGGCTCGCTGTTCTCCATCACGCTGCTGGGGGCGCTGGGAGCGATTTCGTTCGGCTCGGTCGGACTCCTGACCGCAAGCCGGGCTCAGAAGATCGAAAGCGTGAGCGGCCTGATCAACCTGGTAATGATGCCGATGTGGATCTTCTCCGGAGTGTTCTTTTCCTACGAACGCTTTCCGTCGCTGATCCAGCCCCTGATTAAGGCCTTACCGTTGACCGCACTCAATGACGCCCTGCGCGCCAGCATCCTCGAAGGGACGCCCCTGCTACACCAATGGCCGCGCGTCCTTGTCCTGATCCTATGGGGAGGAGTTTCGTTTGTGCTGGCGGTAAAGTGGTTCCGCTGGACTTAGGATCCACCCGTAGCCGAAGAACTGGAGGGCACAGCCGACGCTGTGTCCTCCAATCGTGTTTAGAAAGCCGCTCTAGTATCGCGAGGCCGCACCGGGCGATGCGATTTGATCGAAAGGCACATTGGCCGGGATGTTGTTCCGGGCCATGATGTCTTGCATGTGCCGCGTGTCTTTATCGATATCATCGCGATCGTTCTTCCGCGTGTCGTCAACCCACTTGGCGTAGTACTTGTCGAACTCATGCTGATCGTCCGGCGATAACCTCGTCTGCCCATAGCCGGGATAAGCGCTGTTTGGATAGTTGTTATTCGGATAAGCCCCACGACTCGCTATCTGATCGAAAGGCACATTCGCCGGAATGTTGTACCGAGCCATGATTTCCTGCATGCGGCCGGCATCCTTGGCGACGTCGTCTCGATCGTTGGAGCGGTTGTCTTCCACCCACCGCGAATAGTACCGGTCGAACTCACGCTGATCGTCCGGGGAGAGCCGTCCCTGCCATGGACCATTTGACGGATAGGCCGCAGTACCGTTTGCATAGCCAGTACTGGCAACCTGGTCGAAAGGCACATTGGGTGGAATGTTATTGCGGCCCATAATTTCCTGCATATGACGTTCGTCTTTGGCAATGTCATCCCGGTCGTTCTTCCGCCTGTCGTTTACCCATTTTGTGTAATTCTTGTCAAACTCACGCTGCTCATCCGGAGACAGTCGTCCCTGGTAGCCACGCACTGGATACGCGTTGCCGCTGCTGGCGATCTGTTCGTAGGGGACGTTGGGTGGAATGTTGTACCGGGCCATGATCTCCTGCATTTTGCGGACGTCTTTCGCAATGTCGTCCCGGTCATTCTTGCGCGTATCGTTCACCCATTTTGTGTAGTGCTTATCGAACTCCTTCTGATCGTCGGGGGAAAGCCGGCCTGATCCCTGGCCGAACGCCGCAAGAGAAAGGGCAAAAAGTAACGCAAAGACTACGAAGAGCTTCTTCATAAATTTGCCTCCCGAAGCAAATGGTTGATCAACCAAGCGGCGCTTCTCGCTGTCGGAGCCCTGACAGTTTGCTGAAGAACTCGATTGCAAGTTCTGCTTTGAAGCGGTCTGCTTTGAAAGGGCGCGGCTTCCAGCCGCGCCGTAAGTGTCTTAAAATCACTCGCGGCTTTAGCCGCTGAGGTGATCCCCGTTCGGCAGAAAAAGTTTTCAGCAAACTGCTGAGTGTCAGATGACACAACGTCACTCTTCTGTTGGCTGTCGATAATGGCGGAGGTCAGCTTCAAGAAAGCGTAAGTGGTCTGCACTCAGCTGTTTCCAACGGGGCGGAGGGAAATCTCGTGAGAAACGAAGGCAGGAAATGAAAACCTCGCCTATAAGTTCTGGGATGAAGTTATCGGCGAGGCTTGCAGTGCTTGCGAAGCACGTCTACTTAGTTCACCTTACTTGGCCAGCTTGGCGGCCTTACGGACTTTCGCCCAGCGTAGCCGCTGTGCCTCGGCTATGCGTTCGCGAGCTTCCTTGCTCAAGGTACGTCCAGTCTTCTTGAGCTTCTTCCCGCCCGCACGGCCGAGAGCATTAAGCGCCTTCCCTACTCTCCCCATCTCAGACTCGAGACGGGAATATTCCTTCTGTAAGGAGGCCACTACTTTGTTCAGTGTGGTCATTCATACCCCCTGGCAAGAAAGGCTAACACGAGCGAGAGGTAAGTTGGAGAAGAAGTATCTTATCTTGGACCAATAGTCGGCAGAAATCGCGGAGCCTGGCGAGCCTTAGTCGTTTGCTCGAATGAGTACGCGATCCTGATTAATGTAGGTTCGCTCCAAGCGCGGCCAAAGAATGAGATTCCTACAGGTAGGCCAAAGATGAATCCCGCGGTAACGTTGATATTCGGGTATCCCGCGACCGCAGCGGCGTTCGAACTGCCTCCCGCAGCGTGGTCGCCGTTTATGAGATCGGTCAACCATGCCGGGCCGGCAGTCGGCGCGACCAACGCATCCAGCCGGTGTTTATCCATGACTGCATCGATACCTTCGGTGCGGGCCAGTTGATGATTCTTTTCGATGGCGTCGAGATATGCCTTCTCGGTGAGCGGTCCTTTCGCCTCAGCTTTCACGAACAAGTCCTGGCCGAAGTAAGGCATCTCTTTCTGTCGATTCTTTTCGTTGAACTCAATAATCTCTTTTAGCGTGTGGACCGGAGCGTTGGAACCTAGCCGCGCCAGATAAGCGTTTAGGTCGGCTTTGAGTTCATACATGAAGATAAGCAGCTCACTCTCGTCGAACTTTCCGAAAGTTTCGATGTCAGCAGGGTCGACGAGCGTCGCTCCTTGCTTCTTCATCGCATCAAGAGATTGCTCCATCAGGGCATCGACGGCGTCATTGAACCCAAAGTATTTCCGGGCGACCCCGATACGCGCTCCCTTCAGCCCATTCGGATCGCAGAACTGAGCGTAGTCTGGGGGCGACTTGCCTGCACTGGCGGCGGTGGCAGCATCGTCGGGATCGATTCCTGTCAAAGCGCCAAGCACGATCGCAGCGTCACGCACGGTACGACACATCGGCCCAGCACCGTCTTGCGTGTGTGCAATCGGGATAATGCCGGAGCGACTTACGAGACCCACCGTCGGCTTGATTCCGGCGAGCCCGTTGGATGAGGAAGGACACACAATCGACCCATCCGTTTCAGTACCAATCGCCGCTGCGCACAAGTTTGCGGAAGTGGCCGCCCCTGACCCCGAACTTGAGCCACAAGCATTGCGATCGAGAGCGTACGGATTCCTGGTCAGTCCGCCGCGTCCACTCCATCCACTCGTGGAATGACTCGAACGAATGTTGGCCCACTCGCTCAAGTTAGTCTTGCCCAAGATTACTGCACCGGCCGCGCGCAACTTCTGGACCACGAATGAGTCCTTCGGTGGCTTCGAACCGACCAGTGCCAGCGAGCCGGCAGTCGTCATCATCCTATCCGCCGTGTCGATGTTGTCCTTGATCATTATCGGAATTCCGTGAAGTGGGCCGCGCTTGCCCTTCGCTTTCCTTTCGCGATCCAGTTCCTCAGCGATCGCGAGAGCATCGGGGTTCAGCTCGATGACGCTGTTGATGGCGGGCCCGTGCTTATCAATCTCGTCGATGCGGGTCTTATATTTCTCTACCAGCGAACGCGCCGTGAACTTGCCGGAGTTCATGCCATCCTGCAGCTCCGAGATCGTGATCTCATCGAGTTCGAATGCCTTCACTTCAGGAACAGGCGACGCGGATGAAGTCGTGGAAGAGAGGTCTCGCGCGGCGCCTAGGGCCGGATAGAGCGGCGCGAGTGTTGCGGCAACTCCGCCGATGGCAGTGTTCCTCAGAAAAGAACGACGGCTTGGAAGCGAAGGATTAGGCAATCTCGGCATGCGTTGTCCTCAATGGCGCAGGGAGCCGGTCGAATGAAACGAAATATAGTAACCCATCCCGCGGATGAGTTACCTCTTCATGGCCTCAAGCGCGTGCGCCAGATCAGCCTTGAGGTCATCCCCATCTTCGAGCCCGGTGTTCAGCCGCACGATGCGCGCTCCATAATCCGGACGATTCGGCGTGGAATGGAAATCGTAGGCGACCGCCAGGCTGGTCACACCCGCCCAGCTGTATCCAATCTTGAAGAGCTCCAGCGAATCCACGAACGCCAGAACCTGCTGCTTGGTGAACCGCCGCTGAAACACAATCGAGAACAGGCCGGCCGAACCAGTGAAGTCGCGCTTCCACAATTCGTGCCCGGCACAGGAGGGAAGAGCCGGATGCAGAACCAGTTCTATCTCCGGACGCTCCGCCAGCCAACGCGCCAGTTCGAGTCCCGAGGCTTCGATCGCCTTGAGCCGTACCGCGAGAGTCTTCATGCCGCGCAGTGCCAGACTGCAATCATCAGGAGATGCAGCGCAGCCCACCAGTTGATGCGTGGACCCGAGACGCTTGTATCCTGCCTCGTCCCGAACCGTAACTGAGCCGAGCAGCAAGTCGCTGTGTCCGCCCACGTATTTGGTGAGCGCCTGCATGGTGATATCGACGCCGTGCGCGAACGCGTCGAAATAGATTCCAGCAGACCAGGTGTTGTCCAGCACCACGGTCGCTTCGATCTTATGAGCCGCGTCGGCAATTGCGGGTACATCCTGAACTTCCATGGTGATTGAGCCTGGGCTCTCGCACCAGACCAGTCGAGTGTTACTGCGGAACAGCGATTGGATTCCCGCCCCGATCGTCGGTTGATAGAAAGTCACTTCCACTCCAAACCGCCGCAGCAGTTCCACCGCAAACTTTCGGTTAGGCGTGTAGATACTCTCCGGCACAAGAATGTGATCGCCGGCTTTCAGAAATGCAAGATTAATGAGCGCGATCGCGCCCTGGCCTCCAGGCGTGATGAATGTACGGAACCCTTTTTCCAGCTCACAAACACGAGCCCCCAATTCGAGTGTCGTCGGAGTGCCATACAGGCCGTAGGTGTAGCCGACTGCGTACTGATCCCACGTGTCTTCGACAGCGGCTGCGTCAGAGAACAAGACGGTCGAACCGCGATACGTGGGCGTCGAGAGGGATCGGAATCCTTCGGGAGCGTGGGCGTCCGGATGAATCAGCTTAGTCTTCCAGTTCTTACGCATGAGGAAAGTGTACTGGGAAACTCACAGGGATTTCCCTCAAGCCCTCTGGGAACGGATCGGCAATTCTCCGGAAGGATTTGGTGTTTTGGAGGCATGCGGACGCTAGCTCAAATAAGAAAAGCTTACGATGAGCCGAAGTAAGGGCGAAACCCTAAGCGGCGTGAAATGGCTTGCGGGACTTTTGCCACCACACCGCGGGGTCGTCCGGACGGTCAAGCATTTTGGCCAGTTCCTGCTTGATCTCCAGCAGCCGGTTGGTGCGCAGTTCACGAGCAGTCTGTTCAACTTCGGTATGTTCGCCGTGTTCCGAATAGCGAACGTTCATCTGCTTCAATTCGGTGATTTCCTGACGCAGTCTGGAGAGTTGTTCCGCAATGTAAGGCATCACCTTCATCATACGCCTTATTGGTGAAGGCATCCGATTAAATTGCAGATATAAGTTGCACGATGGGCGAAGGCACGTGACACGCGGCCTGTTTGGTGCATAGAATGTTCTCGCTATGAAGAAGAAGATGGTGCTGGCGGGAGTGATCGGAATCATGCTCCTGGGGTTGGCCGCAGGGGCGGCTGCGCAGAAAGATCCAGATGAACCGACAGCGCTGCTCAGTTTCGTAGTGCTCAAGGAAGACAACGGCAAACCGGTGCGGAACGCGGCCGTAATCATGCATCCGGTGACGTCGCGCGGGAAGCAAGGTCACGGGGGGATGGAACTGAAAACCGACGCGGAGGGCAAGTCCAGTTTCGACGGAATCCCCTATGGAAGGCTGAGGGTGCAGGTTCTTGCCACAGGATTCCAGACCTACGGCGAAGACTTCGAAGTCGACCAGCCGAAAATGAGCTTCACCATCAAGCTGAAGCGTCCCCAGGGGCAGTATTCGATTTACGAAGACCACTCGAAAGATACGAAAAATTCGGACCCGCCCAAACAAGAAGCACCCCCGCCCGACCAGTCGGCGGACAAAAAGAAGAACGACAAGCCCAACTAGGATTGGTCTGCCATGGACTACTTGCTGAAGACAGAGCCGTCGACATATTCGTTTGCAGACTTGCAGCGCGAAAAGACCACCGTCTGGGACGGTGTTTCAAATCCCGTTGCCCTGAAGTATCTGCGAGGCATGAAGCCCGGAGATCGATTAGTCATTTATCACACCGGGAATGAGAAAAGTGCTGTAGGAACCGCGACCGTGGTATCGGTAGATGCCTCGGATGCGAGAAGTCCCCAGGTGAAGATCAAGGCGGGAAATTCTATTGCCAAGCCCTTGTCGCTGGCGGAAGTAAAAGCAAGCAAGATCTTTGCGGACTCACCATTAGTGCGCCTGGGCCGCCTAAGCGTAGTACCGCTCAACGAGTCGCAGTTTAAGTTCCTGTCAGCGGAATGAATGAGCGGTCGTTGGCCCGCGATCATCCGTAACGCCGGCGTCCCGCCGGCTGTCGTGGGGGCGTCCCGCCCCCGCACCCGAGAGCCACACGCCCCGCGGGCGGTCTTCAACTCCGCGGCGCGAAGTTCTCAAATTAAGCCCGCGCATCACGCCGGATCAGCGCCGAGTCAAGAAAATAACCCAGCCCCAGGCTCAGAGGAATCGCCCCGAAAGCCGCCGCCATCCAGGCGTCAGGCTCAATTCTCGCAATCAGTGTGAACGTAAGCATGTAACCAATGGCCCCGGCGACCAGCAGAATTCCGGAACGCCGCGAGCGAGCCGCCTCGCTAAGCTCCTCTGCCATGGGCACAGACAGGCCACGAGCCATCGCCGCCATGCGTTCATCAGTGCGCAACTTGCGGACGCGGTAAAAGGTATACATCGCCAAGATTGCCGTGGGCATCCCTAAGAACATCACAACTGCGGCCAGACCAGTGAGCCCTTCCATCATGGTGTCCCTCCCAGGGGGTCGGCGAGTGACACTGCCGAAATCCGCCTGTCAAAAGAAGGTACGGACCGCCAAAGAAGAAAGTTCCCAGCGAAAGATAGTCCTAGCAGTTTGCTGAAAAACTCGGTCGCGGTTCTGTTTTGAAAGGGCGTGGCTTCAAGCCACGCCGTAAGTGCCGCAAAATCCCCCGTGGCTTTTAGCCACTGAGGCAACATCTCGTCTACGAAAAATGAGTTTTTCGGCAATCTGCTAACGCACCGCTTTCCGGAGTTCCCGGCGCAGAATCTTGCCGGAAGCCGTCTTGGGCACCGCATCCACAAAGTGCACCTCACGCGGCTGTTTGTAATGAGTGAGGCGATCCGCGACGAAGCAGCACAGCTCTTCTTCCAGCTTCTTGCCGGTCACGAAACCGTCTCGCAAGGCAACGAAGGCCACGGGGATTTCACCCGCGCACGAGTCGGGACGGCCGACCACGCCGCATTCGCGGACGGCAGGATGCTCCAGCAGAACCGCTTCCACCTCCGCTGGCGCGACCGGAAAGCCCTTGTACTTGATCATCTCCTTGCGGCGGTCGACGACCCGGTAAAAGCCTTCGCCGTCCCGAGTGACGATATCGCCCGACCAGTACCAGCCGTCGCGCAACACCCCAGCCGTCGCTTGCGGCTCATTCCAGTACCCCAACATGATTTGCGGACCGCGCATCACCAACTCTCCGGGTTCGCACGGGTCGGCTTCCGGTAACGACTCCGAACTCGCAGTCGGATCGAGATCAGTCTGACGGATCACGCGACAGTCAGTTTGCGCCAGAGGGTGTCCGATGGAATCCGGGCGATAAAATGCCGGGTCGAGAAACCCGACGTGAGTGACCGGCGAGGCTTCGGTCATCCCATATCCCTGGCAGACAAGGATGTTGGTAAGAGCCGTGAAGCGACGCGGAAGTTCGGGCGCAAGAGGCGCGGCTCCGGACTTAACCCAGTGAACTCTGTGATCGCGTGGGAACTGTCCGGCTTCGGCAGCCTGGCAAAGCGCGTTCATCGCTGGCGGAACCAGTGGCATCATCGTGATGCCTTCCTCGACCAGCAAGGCTGTCAGCGGCTGCACCTGAAAGCGGGGCATCAGCACCAGTGTTGCTCCAAGTGTCAGCGCCGGGTTGAGCATCACGTTCAGCCCATAGATGTGGTAAAGGGGCAGAAAGCAAAGGATAGTGTCGGAGGAGTTGAGCGCGGTCGCGTTCGGTCCCAGAAGCTGGTAAATGTTCGCGACCAGATTGTGATGCGAGAGCATGACCCCTTTGGGCAGGCCTGTTGTGCCACTGGAGTAGGGAAGCGCAGCCACTGTCTGTTCCGAAGACTGAGCTGACTTGGGAAGGTTCGCCGTCACTGGCTTGAGTAAGCTCAAAAAGGATTCCGCGCCAGAAACCGAGTCGCGCGTGGTGTAGATCCGGCGCAAATTAGGCAAGCCGCCCAGGTTGATACCAGCAATATTGGGAGCGTCGCTAATGAGTGCCGCCGCACCAGAATTTTCCAGCTGGTAACGGACTTCGCGTTCACGGTAAGTCGGATTGAGCAACGTGGGAATCGCTCCTGCCAGCGTGGTTGCGTGATAGGCAGCGCAGAATTCCCAGCAATTGGCGATGAAGATGGCAACAACTTCGCCCGGTTTGACCCCTGCGGCAATCAATCCCCGCGCAGCCGATTCGGTAATACTTCCGTACTCCGAATAGCTGATCCGGCGGCCGCAGGAGGTGTCCATAATCGCGGTTTTCTCGCCGTGACGGCGGCAGGAGTCGAGGACCAGATCATGCGGGAAGAGGTTGTGAGGATCAGCGTAAAGCTGGGTGCGGAGCATGGCCGGGTGCCATTCTATACGCACGGAGCTGATTGTTGGGCTCTCTTGTGAATGCCCGCGGCAATGTTGCCGTCATCCTGACCGCAGCCGTTCTTCAGGCGGAGGGAAGGATCTTGCGCGCGCACCGGAGATGCTAGTTGGCGAGCTTGCGCAGAAACTCCCGCTCGTCCATGTGGTACTTGAAGGCCTTGCGGCCGTCGATGAAAACGACCGGGACCTCATCGTTGTACAGGCGACGAAGTTCGTTGTCGGAGTCGACGTCGATCTCGTGCCAGGTGAAACCGCCACGGCGAGAGAGCTTGGTCAGGCTCTCTTTCACGACCTCGCAGAGGTGGCATCCCCTGCGGGAGTACACGATGACAGTCCGGGCGTCCGGCATGCGGGGAGATTCTAGCGCGTTCGGAATTGCGGTTTCCAGTTCGAAACTACGATCGGTAGAATTGGCCCGCGGGCGGGACAGTCTAGCCCGGATCGGGACCGTGTGACTCGAATCAAGGGTAAGGGTGATCCCCATCACTTACAAAGTACAGACAAAGGACTATAGTGGCCCCGCGTCTATATCTTCAACCGGGGATTGTGCTTCCGAAGCGCCCGACTGCAGACCGCACGTGGCGCAGGAGGTGCCGAGTGTCCACTCCGGAACGAAGTGCTCGCAGCGTACTCTGCATTGGAAGCAATGCTGTTCACCTGAACCTGCGCTGTTCCCTCCTCAGGGAACACGGATAGAATGTTTTCAGCTCGGGCAGCGGGCACGAGGGGCTCGTCCGCTTGGGTACCCAGGCAATCGATCTGGTGATTCTCGATCTCGACAATGGCGGCGTCGAAGCCGCATTGGTCGCCGGTGAACTGAAGCGCCTTCGCCCCAACGTGCAAGTCATCATGCTCGTGACCGACAGGGAGAGCCTGGTCGAAGGCGCCTTGGATTCCGCGGACGCAGTGTTGCTGCGATCCGAGGTGGGGGTGAAGTTGTTGGAAGCTCTGCAGGCCCTCCCTCTGGCGTCGTGACAGGCCCGCGTCTGGCAGGGCCGACAACGTCCTGCGTACGATTCGATGGACCACACGTTAGAATCCCTTCATGCCAGACCTCTCATCGAAACCTCTGCTCGGAAAGACTGCCTTGATCACAGGCGCAGCCCGCCGGCTGGGAAGGGCTTCCGCTCTGGCGTTGGCCCAAGCCGGTGCAGACGTGGCCATTACGTTTCTGAAGTCTGCTCGCGAGGCGCGAGAGACGGTTGTGGACCTGTCAGGGCTGGGCGTGCGCTCCTTTGCCCTTCGCTGCGACGTGAGTGATGAAGCCAGCGTGAAGAGCACGATGAAGGATGTGGGGCGCGAACTGGGCAGGATCGACATTCTGGTGAACAACGCGGCGAACTACGAAACGGTTGATTTTGAGCGGCTCACGGTCCGGCAGTGGGACGCGATTTTCGCCTCGAATACGCGCGGACCGTTCCTGGTGGCGCGCGAGGCTTTGAAGTGGATGCGCCGGGACCGCGGAAAAGGCCAGCCCGCAATTGAAGCCAGGATCATCAACATGGGCTCCCTCGGCGGACTGCAACCCTGGGCGACCCACGCCCACTACGGTTCGTCAAAAGCGGCGCTGCACATGCTCACGAAAGTGATGGCGAAGGCTCTGGCGCCGGAGATTGCGGTCAACGCCGTGGCTCCCGGCATGATCGATCTCGGAGAGCAGGCTGCCGCAGCGTTCATGCGACGCATGGCCAGGCAGACGCCCATGCGGCGCAATGGCCGTGCGGATGAGATTGCGGATGCGGTATTGTTCTTCGCGACCGCGCCGCAGTTCATTACCGGCCAGATTCTGGTCGTAGATGGCGGGTTGGGACTGTAGCAAGGTCCCCGTATCTGTACTCAATCCGATCGGGCGCGATCTTCCTGAAAGCTGACAGCTGAGAGCTGTCTTTGCTAGGCTTCCGCCGACGTCGGATCAATGGTCAGCTTTACCTCAGACACACGATTCGCCGGAAAACCACCCTGCTTCGCATGTTCGCGCACCATCTCTTCGTTGGGGGCGATGTAGACGCAGTAAATCTTGTCCTGGGTAACGTAGCTGTGGAGCCACTGAATCGTGGGACCCAGATTCTGCAGGACGCTGCAGGATTTCTGCGAGATGGCGATGACCTGCTCGGGAGTTACGTCCCCAATCTTCGGAATGTCGCGCTCGATGACGTATTTGGGCATGCTTCCTCGCTCGATGGGACGGTAGCGCCGGATCGCGTGAACCTACCGGCGGATGATTCTAGCCTGCCGCCGTCAAATCTGTCACTCCCGCAAGCTCACTCTTCTGTCCCGTTCCCGCACAAGGTATATTGGGGCGAATGAGAAAATCGCGGACCACTACTTCATCCAAAAGGAAGCTTTCCACCCAGGTCCCCTTCGGTGGTAGTGGCTCTTCCACAGACACGGCACGGATTGCGATCGCCATTATGGCGGCGGGCAAGGGGACGCGGCTGAAGTCGCAACTTCCTAAAGTGTTACATGAAGTCGGAGGAAAGCCGCTGCTGGCGCACGTAATCGCGGCTGCAACCCGCGTAGTTCCGGCGAAAGACGTCTTCGCGATCATCGGGCATGAAGCCGAGCGAGTGCGGGCGGCGACGGAGCACACCGGGGTTCAGTTTGTCCTGCAATCAGATCAGCGCGGAACCGGGCATGCCCTCATGGTTGCCCAGGATGCGATTGCCGGATATGACTACGTGATCGTGCTCTCGGGCGACGCGCCCTTGATTACGCCCGAGACGATTGGCCACCTGCGCAACGTTCATCTCGAAGAGCAAGCAGCCATGACGCTGTTGAGCGCAGATCTGGACGATCCGACTGGATACGGCCGGGTTCTGCGGAAGAACGCCCGCAGCGCCGAGGTGCAGGGAATCGTCGAGGAGAAGTCGGCCAGCGCGCCCCAGAAAAAGATTCGCGAGATCAATTCCGGTTTCTATGTTTTTTCGGTGAAGGCGCTGTACGGAAACATTGGCCAACTTTCGACGGCAAACGTTCATGGCGAGTATTACCTGACCGACATGGCCGAGGTCTTGCGCAAGGCCCGGCAGCGCGTCGTGGCATGGAAGACCCCGACTCCGAGTGAAGTGCTGGGCGGAAATACCCGGGCGGAGTTGGCGGATATCGATCAGCAGATACGGCTGGCGAAGTGCCGCCAGTTGATGGCCGACGGCGTAACGATTTTTTATCCTGCTACGTGCCTGATCGATGCCGATGTCCAAATTGCCCCGGATACGGTGATCGAGCCCTACGTACAACTGCTAGGCAACACGCGCGTGGGAACGGCTTGCCGAATACGATCTTATTGCGTGATTCGCGATTCAGAGATCGGCGACGGAGTGTCCGTTCTTCCTGGCTGCGTGATCGACGAGGCGCGCGTGGGCGCAAGCGCTATCGTAGGACCCTATTCTCGCCTGCGCCCCGGCAGTGATATTGGCGAGGGTGCCCACGTAGGGAATTTCGTCGAAACCAAGAAGGTCAAGCTAGGCAAGGGCTCGAAGGCCAACCACCTGACTTACCTGGGCGACGCAGAAATTGGTGCGGGCGTAAACATCGGCGCCGGGACGATCACGTGCAACTATGATGGCATGGCTAAACACAAGACGGTCATCGAAGACGGCGTGTTTGTGGGCAGCGATGCGACCCTGGTAGCGCCGGTTCGTCTGGGCAAAGGCGCCTATGTAGCCGCCGCATCGTGCATCACTGATGATGTCCCGGAAGACTCGCTGGCGATCGCGCGCGGCCGCCAGATTGTAAAAGAGGGGTGGGCAAGAGAGAAGCGCGCAGCGAGGAAGAAGTAAGCAAAAAACTCAATGCGGGACACAACCAGCGAATTCAAAGCCCCAAAGGGGCGGAATTCGTTAGCCCAGGACGCAAGTCCTGGGAAAAGGGAATAACGGAGAGAGTCCCCAAGGGACAGCACGACTTCTCCACGCACACACTCCTTAGCCGCGCCGAGGTACCGCAAAATCAACCGCAGATTCAGCCGTTGACGGCACCTGTAGTCCCCCAGCCTCCTGGATTTCTCCGTGTCTCTGTGCCTCCGTGGTGAATCGATCTGGGCTCAGCGTGAAACCGCCGCAAACAACTCAGAGTGCATCAGCGACTGAAACTGCTGGTCATTCGACTTGAAATGAATTTGCAGGTTCGAGCTGTCGGAATCGACGCTGGTATTGTCCATCGCCATCTTTTCCGCGGGACTGGCATTCATCTTCTTGTAGAGCATGCCGGCCTTCACCAGCGACGAGAGCGTGGCGGCGGTCATGGAATCTGAAGTGACGACGGTCAAGTCGAAATTCACGCCGCCGTTGAAATTCATTGTGTAGCGCGAACCGAGCAGCCGCTTCTTGAGCGTGTCGTAGTCGGCGACCTTCGAGGCGTCTCCCAGGGCGGAATGCAGCATATTCTGCGTGCCCGACTGATCGAGGATGCTCCACACCGGCGCGGCGTCCACCGACGACATCATGTCCGCCATGTTCCCGTTCGTATCCAGGTTGAGAATCTCGCCATCCCGGGCATCCAGCGCGGTGCGCACGGCCGAAGATTCGCCGAACAGCAACGTGCTGTCGTCGAGAAAGCTCATTAGCATGCCACCGTCCATCGGATAGAGATTCGAGTTGCGGTATTTCTTGGGGACGAACTTCTGCAGCTTCATTTTCTTCAAGACGGCCTTCATGTTGAACGGGCCGCTGGCCACGCCGACACCCTTCGTCCCCTGCTTACCGACTCGAAACGCGGCGAAGGCAAGCGTGTCCACATCTTTCTCAGGGTCAATGCCAATGTTCTTGAGCGCAGCCTCAAACTGCTTCAGGTTGTCGGGCAGCACCTGCTCCTTGAGCGCCATCGCAGTCTGCGAGTCTTTGAGCGCGCGATAGTCCACTGAGATAAGCTGCTGCAGCTCCCCAGGGACCACGGAACGCGCCGAAGAGTTGAGCGGCATGGCATAGGCCATGCTGACGAGCAACAGGGAAGCCAGGCAAGTCTTCACAATTTTCATAACATCCTCAGAATCAGTAAATGCGGGAGCAACTCCCATTAAGATGCAGAATCCGGTCCACTCGTTTTATAGGATCGATTCATTCTATTGTACTTGCACAGGGAATTCAGGACCCAAAAGTACAGGGCCCCCCATGACCAATCGGCGTCGGAAATTGGGCGACGGTTAAAGAGGCCACGGAAAGAAGGCTGCAGAAAAACTCGATTCTCCGCCGCAGTTTTGAACTCGATCTGCTCCGTTGCTTTGAAAGGGCGCGGCTTCGAGCCGCGCCGTAAGTGCAAACAACATCACCCGCGGCTTTAGCCGCTGAGCTGACCGCTTACGACTCAATCATCATCCGGATCGACCGGTGGACTCTTATCATTCAAAAAGTATGCAGCCTTAAGCGGCGCATTGATGGTCTGGAACTTCAGCGGAGTCTGAGTGAAATCGAAACAGTCAGCAAAATCATCTGCCGCGGCATCGGCGTATCCCAGGGATTGCAGCCCAAACGTCTCCTCAATGAGCTTCAACATGCTGCCAAAATCGTGAGTGCTATGCGAGATGTGTTGCGCCTTCGCATAAGGTGAAATCACGATCAGCGGCACGCGAAATCCATATTCATACGAATTGATGATCTTGGGAGGGACGTGATCGTACCAGCCGCCCCAATCGTCCCAGCTAATGAAAATGGCAGTGTTCGACCAGTAAGGGCTGTTGCCTATGGCGTTGACCACGGAAGCCACCCAGGAGGGTCCAGTACCGTCAGTGGACTGGGCATGGTCCGATTGCAGGCCATTGGGCGTCACCCAGCTCACCTGTGCGAGTTGATTGTTCGCGATGTCGGTAAGCACCTGGGTGTACTTGAGGACCACATTGTTGGTCCAGTCGGAAGCGGTGCACTTGGTCGCATTGGGCGGAGTCGCGTTCGGTCCACACATGTGCTGAATCGCATTCGGAGCGGTCCAGATTGTACCCGCGCTGTTCGCGTAGTAACGCCAACTAATCCCTTGAGCATTGAGCAAATCAGTCAGGGTCTGGTGCTCGAAGCAAGGGTATTGGGTTGTTTCGATCCCGTTGGGATCGATCACGGTCACGGTTTGTGTGGGCGGAGCAATGCAACCGGTATTGTCGCTTTTAGGTTTGACGGGATTGTTCTCGACAAACAGGTTGCTTCCCGGGCTTGGAGCCGACGTCGCGGAAATCAGGAACTGGTGGGCAGGGAAGCTGGGGCCCTGGTTGGTCTGGAACATACGGTCGCCGAAGGTGTATTGCTCGGCCATTGCGAAATACGGCTGGACGTCCGCGGGGTTCACGTACTTGAACTGCGGGTTGGGAGGCGGGCAATTCGCGGCCCCTGCACAGAAAACGGCAATCAGGTCGGCACCGTCCATCTTGCAGGTTCCTGAAGTTGAGTCGAAGTCGCACATTTTCGTGAACGCCGAGTGCGAGTGGTCGAGGTCGTAGACGTCGGGATTCGAGGTGGTCGGGCTGAGATCAATCGGGGTTAATGGGATATTCGCACCTTTGGAATTAAACCCGCTCGGTGCAATGTCGGCACCCGCTTTGATTAGATTCGGATCCTGAAACAGGTTGTCGGGTGTCCGGTTTTCCTGAAAGATGACCACGACGTGTTGAATCGAAGCTGTCGTCGCCAGTTGCAACGTCAGCGACCCGTTGGCGGGGACAGATCCGGTTGCGTCCGCTGCACTTACCTTGACGGTGTAAGTTGCCGCCGGCGTGCCGAAATTCGTCGCGACGTTTAGGGTGCTGCTGCCCCCGGTCGCGTTCACCGCCACGGGATTCTTGCTGAACGCGCAAACCGGAGCGGGCGCACCTCCACCTGTAATGCTGCTGCACGACAACGTGACTTGCCCGGTATATCCGTTGGCAGGGGTGACGCTGATCGTCGCACTGGCGGAGTTTCCCGAATTGATGGACGATGGACTCAACGCGGTGGCGCTCACGCTGTAACTAGAATGGGGTGGCGGTGGCGTCGTCCCCGAAGAGCTTCCCCCACAGCCTGAGAGGATCAGACTCAGGCCTGCTGCTAACAACGGCGCAAGCCTGCGGGCGAGTCCCACGCTTGATTTTGGTGAAACTACTCTACCCATTATTGCTTTCTCGAAACGACAACCCTTCCCGGCGATATCCAAACCCAGATTGGAGAGACTAGTTTCGCCTAAAAGAGGGCTGAGGGGAATCTGCAAGATTTTGCGCTATTGCGAGGGCTATCCCTGCACCCGCCCGCGCCACTCTGCGAGTGTTTACTTGCAATGAATCGAACTTGCGGATTTCCAGTCGCTCCGAAGCTTTTTACTTATTACGAGCCGGACCGGATCGGGGCGGCCCGGGATGGGAGTTCTGATTATGCTGGACTTCGCCCTTCCTTTCCTCATCCGAGAGTTGCTTCATCAGTTCGATGCCTTTCAACATTCGATCAACCGTTCCCGCTGTAAACCGCTCCGCTTCCTTGCCCGGAAGGCGTCCACCGCTTTCAATCGCTGCGGCG